>CAYNQX010000008.1:55544-101245 GCA_964399495.1 uncultured bacterium | reverse complement strand
GATGGTGCCGTTACGAGCCTCGCCACGATAGTAGATCTCGATCCTGTCGCCGGGTTCGAAGTAGTCGTCGGCGAAGTCGAAGGCCCAGGCGTCATCACTCACGGTGCCCTGATCGCGCGACGAGTCGGCGATGGCAACGTTCCACGTCTCGCCGTTCACCATCGTGGTGCCGATGTGGGGCGACCAGATCCCGTCGCTTGCGTCGGGATCGCCCATGGCGGGATCCGTGGAGCCCGCATGGGGGCCGTCCGAAATCCTGAAGTGCATGTAGAGGGCGGGCCGAACCTCACCGGGAACGCCGAGCAAGTCCTCCTCGATGCCTCCGAGGGGATCCATGTTCAATTCCACCCGGGTGGAATCGCCGATCACGAGCGTCGTGCTCTGCGAGGGCTGCACATCGATCGCACTGTCGATGCGCACCTTGCCGTCGGCCTCGGCGAAGTTGTCCTGGAAGCGGCGGAACTGATCCACGTTCCAGTCGACCTCGGAGTGGTTGTAGAGCTTCACGCGGATGTTGTCGTAGAAGGGAGTCGGGGTGTGTGGATAGCCGTCACCGTAGGTGTTGCACCAGGCGTCGCATAAGTCGCGAACCCAGAAGCGGACCGCGATGGCATCGATCGGACCTCCGCCGATGGCGTCGATGGATTCCTGGAGGTCGAAGTACTCGTCCGTGGCGACGTTTTCCCACAATGCAGGCTCCATGTACCACCAGTTCTCCTCGCCGATGAAGGGGCCTTCACAGCCGTCCGCGCTTCTTGCGGCGATCCCCGGATGTCCGGAAAAGACGAGGGGATTGAGATAGTTGTATTCGTAGTACCACCAGTCGATCCAGACCCGTGTGTCCGGGCCGATCTCTATGGGATCGCCGTGCTGATCGACCTCGAGCCAGGGACTTCGCACGGCCATATGGACATAGGGAGGGCCGAAGGGAATGACCGGAATCGGGTACTCGGGAATCGTCGTGCCCAGATCGAAGAAGGTCCAGAAGTAGCTGCTGTTGACCTTGCAGGGGTTCTCGTTGAAAGAGGTACGACGCAGTTCGGCATGCAGCCCCGCCCCCGGGGGCGTCTCGAAGGAGATCTCCACGGGTTCGACACCGTCCTCGAAGTCCGACGCGAACACCTGCGCGCCGTCCACGGTGGCCTTGATGTTGTCGATCCACACCGCGCCGATGTTGCTGATGTAATCCCCGTCCTCGTCCGACCAGCCGCCGTCGGATTCGAAGTGGAATGCGATGCGCGTGCTCGCTCCGGGTCCGCCCAGGGTTGCCGCGGGTATTAGGATCGACAGGTCGAGCAAGGTTTGCTCACCTTCGACGTGGTTCTCGTAGACCGTTACCCACTCGCCATCCGATTCCACGCGCAACTCGAAGAAATCGTAGTTGTCTCCCTCGAAGTCCGCCATGTAGGCGAAGTTCACGACGAGGCTGTCGGACACCGGATACGCGCTCAGGTCCAGCACGGCCTGCTGGTTCCAGTCCGTGCCGTAGCCGATCTCGTGCACCCAGGAGCAGATTCCCTGTGCGCCGCACCAGAGGGCGTAGTCGTTCAGGAGGTCCCCGCTATCGAAGGGCTGCGCGCCGCTCATATCCGTGCCGGTACCTGCGCAGATCGAGGTGCTGGCGAGATGCCAATAGGTATCGTCTTGCGCCGTGAGATCCTCGCCGTACCAACCGGCTGCGGCAGGTCCACCCTCGTGGTCGAAGGTGAAGCCACGCGCGTCGGTGCCCGGTGACCCGTAACTGCCGGGACCACTGGCGGCAAAGAGGAAGAGAGTATCGGCACGTTCGCCGGCGTTTCGCTGCGGCTGCTCGTGGCGCGGCGGTTCCCCCCGCATCGGCTGTGGCTCGACCGGCCGTGCCAGCACGGATGCCGCGACTAACACAACGAGTGCGAACACGGACAGAACACGAAGCGCTCTTATCATGAGCTTCTCCTCACTTCACCAGGACGAGCTTGTCGACGTCGGTCTTGCCGTTCGCGGTGAATTGCAGGAAGTAGATGCCGCTGGCCAGCGTATTGCCTGTGTCGTCGCGGCCGTGCCATTCGAGTTCGTGGGTGCCGGCGTCCAGCCTGCCGTCGTGCAGCGTGCGGGCGCGGCGGCCGGCGAGATCGTAGATGCGCAGGATCGCGTGGCCAGGTTCGGCCAGCGAGAAGTCCACCCGGGTGGACGGGTTGAAGGGGTTGGGGTGGGCGCCGATGAGCTTGGTTGCCGGCGGCGGTGCCTCGGCGTCCACGACGTCGTTCAGCGGCTGGCCGAAGAAGGCGTTCAGGACGTGGCCCACCATGCGGCGGGCGTAGCTCACGCCCACCGGCACGCCGTATCCCTCGTCCCGCACCTGGGAGTAGGTAAAGGGATTGAACAGCGTCTTGCTCTCGTGCCCCGTGGAGTTCAGTGTCGTGCCGTCGCCATCGGGGTCGCGATTGAGAATTCCGGCCACGATATCCAGGCCGTGATCGTCCTCCCACTCGTGAGTAACCTCCGATAAGGCTCCCACAGGTACCACGAGGTCATAGTTCTCGTTGGGACAGCTTCCATGGAGACGGAAGTGGGGGTTGCCGCCCAACCACTCGAGCTCCGCGTGAGTAGCGAACACGCGGGGTGAGTAAACCCCTCCGAGTTCGTCGTAGTAGTTCGAACTCATCACGCGTTCCGCGCCGAGCACTTCGGTCAACCAGTCCGAGGTAATCCGCAGATCGGTGGCGATCTCGTTTCCCATCAACCAGAGGCCGGTCGCATGGTTGCTGTTGTCGAGCCAGTCGCCCAGCAGGTCGGTGTCGAAGCAGATGTCGTCAGGCAATGCGTCGGTCAGGGTGTAGGATGGCAAGTTGCCGCTGTCCCAGATCACCAGATCATAGCCCGCCAGCTGGCCGGGTTCCGCGCGACAGCCGAGGCCGTTCTGCAGCCCCGAGGAAGAGGCTTGCGTGCTGAACACGTCGTAACCGCCGAGGCCATTGTAGGCAAATGCCTCCTCCCACCAGGAGAGCACTCCAAGTTTGTCCTCCACGAAGAGGAGGTCGGCGCCGGCAC
Source organism: uncultured bacterium (assembly GCA_964399495.1). GTDB lineage: Bacteria > Krumholzibacteriota > Krumholzibacteriia > JACNKJ01 > JACNKJ01 > CAYNQX01. Next base: position 98,215 of record CAYNQX010000008.1, on the reverse strand, counting down.
TGGGCAGACAGCGCACTCTGTGGTAACTGCGCAGGTCCGCATCCGAGGCTTCCGCCCACTCGGGGTGAACGAACTCCTCGCCGTTGCCGGCGACAACCCGGTAGTAGAGCTCGACGATGTCTCCGGCCTCGAAGTAGTCCTCGGCGAGATCGAAGGCCCAGGTGTCGAGGCTGATCTCCCCCTCACTGCGTGCGCTGTCCGCGATGGCGACATTCCACGCCTCGCCGTGTACCGTCTCTGTGCCGATGTGAGGAGACCAGATGCCATCCGCATCGTCGGGGTCGCCCATGGCGGGATCGAGGGATCCGGCATTGGGACCCGCGATAACCCGGAAGTTCATGTAAAGGGAAGGGCGGTGCTGACCGGGAACGTTGACTCCATCTCCCATAATCCCACTGGTCATGCTCAGGGAGAGAGTGGTCGAGTCACCGATCACGAGCGTTTGTGACTGGATGGGCTGAACCGACAGTGCACAGTCGATTCGCACATTACCATCAACGCCGGGGAAGCTGTCCTGGAGGCGCATGTATGGACTCACATCCCAGGTCACGGGCGAATCCCCGACCACCATCACCCGAACGTTGTCGATGAAGGGTCCCGGGGGATGTTCTGGCCAGCTCGTCGTCTGGCACCACCCGAGAATGCAGCCATCGATGCAACCCAGACGAACGATCACGGCCTCGACGCGATCGAGATCGTCTCCGGCTGCTTCCCTCACGGCCTCGGTGATGTCCCGCTTGGGATCCCACCATACCTTGTCGTCTCCGTAGTAGACGGTGTTGTCGTTCCTGAACGGCCTCGGGCATTCCTCCCCTTCGACCTTCACGCTTACCTGCCAGAACCAGAAGATCAGGGGATTCAGGGGCATGTCCCAGTAGATCAGGGAGCCCAGAATCACCTTGCTGTTTTCGGTCAATGTGATCGGGGCACCGTTGTGGTCCACAGAGAGTGGGGAGCTCTGGATCGCGTTGTACAGATAGGGAGGGCCATACTGGACGACATAGGTCGGCCATTCAGAACCGGTGGTATGGAGATCGTAGAAGGTCCATACGTGGGATGGGTTATAGGTGCAGGGGTCTTCCTGAAAGACGCGCTGATTCAGAGCGGAGTAGTCACCGGTGCCCAGACTCGCTGATGTCGAAATCTGATGAGGGAGTTCGCCCGTCTCGAAATCCCCTCGGAAGAGGGTTGTCCCGTCCGCAACGACCTCGATGTTGTCCAGCCAGACCGCTCCGAATTCGGATTCGTAGTAACCGTCCTCGTCCGAGGCCTTGGTGCTGGACACGAAGTGGAATCGAACCGAGGCCAGAGACGCCATCGGTCCCGGGACGAGGATCGACACCTGCCGGGCTTCATGCGGACCCGGGGCGTACTCGTTGAAGATCTGGGACTCTTCGCCATTCGTACGCGTCAGGTAGACCCTGAAGCTCTCGCGGGTGTAGTAGTGGTTCGAAGTGTCGCCATCGAAATCGGCGCTGAAGACGAAACTCACGCGAAGGCTGTCGAGAACCGTGGTTCCATCGAGGTCCAGAGTCGCACTTTGACGCCATGTGTTCCCGTACCCGGATTCCCCGGGCCAACCACACTCTCCCTCGATTCCGCACCAGAGGGCATGGTCATTGGTCGTGTCCCCTGGGTCGAAGGGATTCGCGATGGAGATATCCGTGGCGCTTCCCGCGCAGATGCCGGTGCCGCTGACATGCCAGTGTGTGTCCGATTGTGCCGTCAGATCCACACCGAACCAACCTGCGGGGGCTGGAGCACTTAAGTCATCGAAGGTGAACCCACGGGAGTCCGTCCCCGGCGAGCCATAGCTGCCGGGCCCTTCGGCGGCGAACAGGAACAGCGTGTCGGCGCGTTCGCCGCCGTTCGGCGGGGTCGAAACGGACCTCTCGCGCAGTTCGACCTGGCGCGGCGGTTCGAGTTCAGGCTCGCGAGCATGCGCGATGGCGATGAGGAGGGTGGATAGCAGGACGAAGGCGACGAGCGGAAAACGCTGACGCATGGCAATCTCCCCGGTATGAGACCGCCGTGAGCAGGGGTAACCCGCAACATGTGGGGTGAGCGGGAATGCTCAATCGGCCGAAAAGGGGAAGTCGGGGCCGAACATTCGATTATACACCATCAACGCGGGGTGTAGAACGTTTTTGAATATCATTTCACCCGTCTAAGCCTCCCCAGTGGGATTATAACCGCCGACATCGGCGGGTCTCAGTCTTCGAGCTTGCGGAGCGAATGCTCCCGAAAAGCGCCTCACGTCCGTGCGAAGCGTTCGGGAGCATTCGCGGAGCCCCCCCGGGGGGACTCGCCATGAAAAAACCCCGCCGACATCGGCGGGGTCTCAATCTTCGGGCTGGCGGAGCAAACTCTCTCGGAAAGCGCCTCACGTCCGTGCGAAGCGTCCGAGAGAGTTTGCGGAGCTATTTGAGGAGCACCATCTTCCCGCTCTCGCGCTGACCGCCGGTCTCCACCACGTAGAAGTAGATGCCGGAGCTGGTCTTCTCGCCGCGGTCGTCCATGCCGTTCCAGTCCACGCTGTGGAAGCCGGGCGTCATGGTGTCGCCGTCGAGCAGGGTCCGCACGAGGCGGCCGCGCGCGTCGAAGACCTTCAGGTCCACGCCGGCCGCGTGCGGCAGGCCGAAGCGGATCGTGGTCTTCGGGTTGAACGGGTTGGGCATGTTCTGCAGCAGCGTCAGGCCCATGGGCACGACATCGTCCGGGGTCGCCGTGGCGTCCGGCAGCTCGAAGCCGCTCACCATGAACTCGTCCACGCCCGCCTCCACCACGGAGCCGTTGCCGTCGTCCGAGGCGGTGAAGCGGAACTGCACCGTGCTCGTGAGGCTGATGTGTTCCATGAGGTCGAAGTTCATGTGCACCCAGGACTGGTTGCTGACGTTGGTGTTCTCCAGCTCGACCCAGCCGCTGCCGTCGGTGACCTCGACGGTCCAGTAGTCGGAGTCCGGCGAGCTGCCCGTGTTGTTGGTGTACCAGCGGTAGTAGTCCACCGAGGCGCTGATCATCTCGCTCAGGTCGTAGACCGGGCTGGTGAGGATGGTGCTGCCGCCGTCCACGTCGTCGGCGCCCTGGCTGCCCGTCTCGTTGTTGCCGGTGATGTAGCAGTGGGTGCCGTCGGCGCTCGCGTCGTCCTCGGGCTGCACCGGGGTGCCGCCGTTCCAGACGCCGATGGGGTCGACGCGGGTCCAGATGCCGGTGGAGGCGTTGCCGCTCACCGACCAGCCCGTGTCGCTCTGCATGTCGTCATCGATCACGCTGACGTAGGGCACCACGTAGAAGTCGAAGTAGGTGTCGGCCGTCTCCGGATTGCGGCTGGTGTTGCCCGCCGAGTCCTCCGCCTCGAGCCAGTAGCTCAGCTTCGTGTTCAGGGGGTAGCCCGGAATCTCGGCGCGGTAGAGGCCCGAGGGTCCGTCGATGAGCGTGAGAGGCACCTCGAGCAGGCCGCCGTCGTTGACATGGTAGAGGAAGCTCATGTCGGCGATCGACGAGAAATCCGTGATGTTCACGTCCACCACGTAGGGACCGACGGTGTCGTCGGTGTCGGGCAGAACGGTCACGCTCGTGATGTAGGGACCGAGGATGTCGGTGAGAGAGAAGTTCTGCACCGTGGTCTGGCCCTCCAGGATGGAGACGCCGTAGAAGGTCTCCGTCTCGAAGCTCTCGTGGTTCACCTGCAGCGTGTAGGTGCCCTCCGCGACGCTGCCGGCGTAGTGGCCGTCGCCGCCCGAGAAGAGGGTCTGGCTGTTCTCCACGATCGACACGCCCACGCCGGACACCGGCGCGCCGCCGTCGCTGGCGTTGCTGATATCGCCTTCGAGCGTGCCCAGGGCCAGGGAACCCACGGGGGTGAACAGGATCGCGCGTCCGGACTGCAGGGTCGCCGCGGCCGCCGGGTAGTCGGCGGCGTAGGTGTAGAGCAGGCCGTCGGTGTTGTCCATGTTGCTGATTCCCGTGGTGCCGTAGCCGTCGCGGGCGTCGGTGTTGTTCACGGTCTTGAACTGCATCAGGATCTGGCCGTCGCCGGTCGGCGTGCTGTAGACGGCCGGGTTCAGCAGCATGATCTGGAATTCCTGCATCGCGTTCGAGTAGTCGTTGTCCATCCGACTCCACTCGATGATGAAGCGATCGTTCTCCGTATCGTGCCACGTGTACACGGCGTCCGAGCCGCTGGTGTACAGGTTGTCGAAGAAGCCGGCGATCATGCCGTCGGGGTTGCCGGCCGCGGGAATCGTCCAGTTGCGGTAGGGATGCAGATCGGTGCTGCCCATGGCGATCCAGCCGTTGGTGCAGATGGAGATCTGCGAGAAGCTCTCCCCGTAGTACTGGAAGGTGAAGGGCAGGCTCATGACGACCGTCTCGTCGCCGTAGAACGACGTATCCGTCATGCCGGTGTTGGTGCCGGAGCCGCCGAGGCTCGGGTTGATCTCCACCCAGCTGTAGGTGGGAGCCCAGGGGTAGCTGGTGTCCGTGTTGTCGAAGGCGTAGTAGCCGTAGGTGTCCGGGCCCAGCGGGTCATTGCTGCTGGCCGTGCCCACCGGCAGGCTGAACTCCACCACGTCGACGGCGCCGCCGTTCGAGGTGAGGGTCAGCGAGAAGGTGGCCAGGTGGCCCTCGAAGCAGTCGCTCGACACGTTCAGGCTGAAGGTGTTGCCGCTGTTCGAGCCGCTGGAGCCGACGCCGAGGTTGCTCCAGGCGCCGTTCGCGTCGCTGACGCTCACGAAGCTGCTCGCGCAGGACAGGAAGCCGGTGAGGCCGGAGGCCGTCTGGCTGCCGGTGTTCTGGATCGTCACGGTCAGGGTGCCCGACTCGCCCGGATCCAGCGTGGCGCCGGAGCCGCCCCAGGCCATGCTGGAATAGTCGAAGGCGGGCGCCGTCACCGGCACGCGCAGCAGGGAGTTCCAGGTGTCGCCGCCGCTCGTGGCCGCGAGGTTCAGGTCGATGTTGTGGCCGTCGGGCGCGTTCGGGGCGATGGTGATGTTGTAGTCGCCCGCGCTCCACGCGGTGGCGCCGGCGGCGATGCTGCCGAAGCTCTCGCTGGAGTCGGTGATCGTCACCAGCGGATCGCTCGAGCTGATCGAGCCGTTGACGCTGCTGGCCGTGGAGGTGTCGTAGTTGGTCAGCGCGACGGAGATGCCGATCGCCTCGTTCGGGTTCGCGTTGCCGTCGCCGTCCACTGAGAAGTCGCTGACGCCGACGAAGTTCGCGCTGGAGCCGGCGGTCATCGAGCCCATGTAGGGAATCGTGTTGTGCTGGGTCACGGTGACGGACACCGTGCCGCTGGTCAGTCCGCTCACGGGCAGCACCGCGTTGCCGCTCGCGTCCGTGTAGGCGGTCACGCGAAGCTGGCCGCTCTTGTACAGCGCGACGAGCGCGCCCTCGGCCGGGCCGCCGCCCAGGGTCACGTGCACCGGCACGGACTCCATGGCGGTGTCGATGGTGCCCGGATGGCTTGCCGACAGGGTTCCCGGAACGGCCGTGCGCAGGTCGGTGGCCGGATCGCCCATGAGGGTGTTCCAGGTGCACCAGACGTAGATCTTGGAGTCCTCGTAGTTGATGTAGTTGTTGTAGAGCTCCAGCTTGCCGCGGCTGTGGGCCACGCCCTGCCGCTTGTCGCTGCCGTTCACGGCGCCTTCCCAGGTGCCCATGTAGTAGCAGTTGTTGTAGCGGGTGTGGGTGCCGATGGTCGCGGTGCCCACCGAACCGATGCCGCCGCCGTTGGCCGAGCGCAGGAACGCCTCGGAGCGGCACATGCCGTCGGTCTCGAAGGAGCCCGTGTCGCAGGTCGGGATGAGCGCGAAGGGCAGCTTGCCGCCGCTGTTCGTGTTCTGGATGCCGCTGGCGCTCCAGCCGCTCATCTGCCAGTAGCCGCGGTAGCCGAACACCGAGCAGCCGCCGTTGACGGCATTGGTCATGTTGGTGACCCAGTTGCCGCCGGAGGTGACGGAGACGTCGGTGTAGCCCTGGGCGTCGAGCTGGTCCTTGAGCCAGTCGTTCACCCAGATCGTGGTCTGACCCGAGGAGCTGGGATCGCCGAACAGGCGGCCGCGGGTGTACCAGCCGGTGTCGGACATGGGCGGATTCGTCTCGTAGTTGACGATCTTGTTCACGATGCCCGCGAGCTGCGACGTGGAGTCGAAGGAGAGGCGGCCCAGGTGAACGTCGGAGATCCAGTCGCCGCCCTCGAGCAGCGAGTACTCGTGGTCGCCTTCACCGCCGTAGCCGGAGTAGCCCTCGGTGTAGGTATCCACGCCGTAGCTGCCGGTGGCGTCGCCCACCAGCACCACGAACTCGAGCGGAGGATCGTAGGTGTTGTAGGCGGTCTGGATGATGTTCTTCACGGTGCCCGTGCTGCCGCCGCCGCCCGTGTCGTGGACCACGTTGTAGCCCTGCTTGCGCCGCCACTCGAGCAGGTCGGCGAGCTGGGAGTTCACGGAACCGGTGCTGATATAGAGGATGGATCCGGGGCCCACCTGGGCGTCGCCGGCCCGGTAGCCCGCGACGGTGTCCTTGTAGAGGCGGTCGAAGGACTCGGGAATCAGGCTGCGCTGCGTCACGGTGGCGTTGCGGTTGTCGACGCCGTCGAAGACGAGCTCCAGCTCGACCCGGGTGGTGACGCGCAGTTCGCCGGTGGCGGGATCGAAGCGCACCGGCTGGAAGGTCACGGGCACCACGCGGAGATCGCGAAAGATCGCCGGGGCGCCGACGATCGCGTCGGCCGTAACTTCAGCCCTGCCAGCGGCATACCACTGGCGATCCATGACGAACTCCTCGGCGTCGGCCGGCTGCAGGGGCAGGGGGCGGTAGCCCTCGAGCACCTGCTCCTCGCGGCTCGTCACGCGCAGGTTCACGGCCACGCCCTCGGGCACGGCCACCAGGCGGCTGAAGGTCGGCAGGGCCGCCCGGCCCTCCTCGCCGATCAGGCCGCCGCCCGGGATGCTGAGTGCCTGGAAGGTCTCGCCCTCCACGGGGATCTGCTCGAGATCCAGGGCGGGGAGCCGGAACTCCATCCGCATGAGGTCCTGGCGGTCCATTTCCAGGACCTGGACGCTCGGAGCGGTGGCTTGGGAGTTGGGATCGAGGATCAGCTTGCTGGCTTCGACCCGTGCGTCCGCCACGCCGGCGAACAGCACGAGGCTCAGGGCCAGAAGCCCGATAAACCTGCGCATGGGGGCCTCCATAGTAATGACAGTCTCTAAGATGGCTGGAATCCGGCCAGCAGGTGGTGCTGGGTGTCTAGACGGAGCAGGCCGGAAACGTGAGCGCAATTATACACCATTCCCGAGCTTCATGTCGAACACACGCTGAGCGCCGGAAACCCTTGGCAGCGTGAAGGCTAGCCCCCGAAGTCAGCCCTGTGTTACAATGGAGGAGCCATCAACCCCAGATTCCGTCATCGTTCCCAGATCCATCCTCGGGAGGATACTCACAATGCGCTCCAAGCTCGGGCTAACCCTCGTTGCGCTGCTCCTCTGCGCCGCTTCGGCCTCGGCAGCCATCATCAATGTCCCCGCCGACTACGCTCAGATCCATGACGCCGTCCAGGCGGCGGGCGTCGGCGACACCGTGCTGGTGGCCGCCGGCACCTACACCGACTGCACCCACGAGACCGAAGGCCCCGGGAGCACGCCGGCCTGCGTCATCATGAAGTCCGACGTCACGCTGATCGGCGCCGGCCCGGACCTCACGATCATCGACGCCCAGAGCGCCGGCCGCGGCATCTTCGTGGAGCTGGTGAGCAACGTCCGCATCGAGAACCTGCAGGTGCGCAACGCCTTCGCCGAGGTCTACGGCGCGGGCATCCTGCTCCGTCAGGTCGATGACACGGTCGTGATGAGCGACCTGCAGATCCGCACCAACACGGACGGCGGCATCATCTGCATCAATTCTGCACACGCCGTCATGCACCGGATCGACTTCATCCTGAACGGAGCGAAGCAGGGCGGCGGGCTGGCCATCGAGGAGACCAGCAACGCCCAGTGCTACGACAGCCACTTCGACGGCAACTACTCGCCGAGCGGCGGCGCCCTGATCATCCGCGCCAACAGCAACGCCATCATCGACGGCTGCACCTTCGTGAACAACTACACGGACGCGGCCTTCGGCAACGGCGGCGCGATCGCGATCATCAGCGCCTCGCCCACCATCTCGAACTGCGACATCCAGAACAACGACACGCAGGGCTACGGCGGCGGCGTGGCCTACATGAGCGGCGCGGCCGGCACCTTCAGCAACAGCGTCGTGGCGAACAACACCGCCAGCTACACCTACGGACTGGGCGCGGGCATCCACACCGACGGCTCGAACCCCACCCTCGAGTACCTGCAGATCTACAATAACGACGCCTCGGGCTTCTGGGCCGAGGGCGGCGGCATCAACGTGAACTACGGTCCCACGCCGATCATCCGGAACTGCTCGATCGTCGGGAACCAGGTCGGCGACAACGGCTTGGGCGGCGGCATCTCCATGCAGTGGACCTATGCCGAGCCCCTTGTCATCGAGCGCTGCATCATCGCGAACAACGACATGGCCGGCCTCTACTGCAACACCGCCACTCCGACGGTCTCCTGCTCCGACGTCTGGGGCAACGGCGACGACGCCCTCTGCGGCACCGACGGCGGCGGCAACTTCTCCCTGGATCCCCAGTTCTGCGTGCCGGTGGGCTTCCGCGACGTGGCCCCCCTGGCCATCGCGAGCACCAGCCCCTGCATGCCCGGCAACCACCCCGGCGGCGCCGGCACCTGCGGCGACCTGCTCATCGGCGCCGACGGCCAGGGCTGCGGCACGGACGCGGGCGACATCACCCCGGGCCTCGCCCGCCTCGTCGGCAACGCGCCGAACCCTTTCAATCCCAAAACCACCATATTCTTCGTGCTCGACGAGCCGGGAATTGCTAGCATCCGCGTCTATGACATCGCCGGCCGTGGCGTCGCGACTCTGCCCCTGGGCGAGCTCGGTGCCGGCCAGCATCAGGCCGAATGGAGCGGCCTGAACGACGGTGGCCAGGCCATGGCGAGCGGTGTCTACTTCTACACTCTGGAAGCTCTGGGCGAAACTCACTCGAGGCGGATGATACTGGTCAAATGATGAAGCGCACTCTCTGTGTGCTTGCTCTAGGAACCGGCCTGCTTGCGGCGGCGACCTTCTCGGTCGCCGCCGCGGCCGCCGATCAGCAAGCGCTGTTCAGCAACGCGGAAATCCTTCCCGATCGCAGCCTTCTCACCTTCGATTCCGACACCATCGATCGCGGTCAATCCGACACCCCCGACAAGCTCCACCGCCTGGTGGCCCTGCCGCCCGACGCGACCTTCGCCGAGGCCTCCGTGCTCGGCTTCGGTGACGCCTCGGCCCGCATCATCGGCACCATGCGCGGACTGCCGATGGCGCTGCTCGAGGTGGACCGTCCCGACGGACGCGACCTCCAGGTCGAGCTGCGGCACGACGGAGACTGGTCCAGCGACCGCCGGAGCGCCCAGCGGCGTCACGCCCGCGGCATGGACGGCGTCGTGGCGGGCACGATGCCCCGCGCCGGCGATTCCGAGGACGGCGGCTACCTGATCCTCACGGTCGACGCCTACATGGACGCCGTCCAGCCCCTGGTGGAGTGGAAGCGCCAGAAGGGCTTCGAGGTGCGCGTGGTCACGCCGGCCGAGACCGGCCACGGCCGCACGGAGATCCAGGCCTGGCTGCGCAACGCCTACGCCACCTGGGAGACCCCGCCCGAGTACCTGATGATCGTCGGCGACGTCGCGGACATCCCCACCTGGGACTTCAGCGGCAACCCGACCGACCACCCCTACACCCTCATGAACGAGGGCGACTGGCTGCCCGACCTGCTCCTGGGCCGCCTCTCGGTGGAGAACGACTACCAGGCGCAGACGTCCATCAACAAGACGGTGAACTACGAGAAGAACCCCGATGACGGCGGCAACGCCGACTGGTACCGCCGCTACCTGGGCGTGGCCGGCAACGCGGGTTCCATCACGCCGGTGAACACGGTGAAGTTCTGCGGCGAACAGCTCCAGAGCATCGGCTTCGAGAACTCCTTCATGGAGGGTCCCTACGACGGCGTCTACTCGCCGCCCTTCTTCGGCGAGGCGCAGTCGGTGCCCCGCATCACGAACGCCATCGACAGCGGCGTGGGCCTGGTGGTCTACCGCGGCTGGGCCTACGGCGTGAAGGGCTGGGAGCCGCCCCACTTCATCACCAACCACATCGACGGCCTCACCAACGGCCCCATGACGCCCATCGTCATGAGCTTCGTCTGCCTGAACGGCGACTACTCGGTGAACTCCGGCGGCGACGTGATCTGCTTCGGCGAAAAGTGGACCCGCGCCGGCACACCCAGCGAGCCCAAGGGCGCCGTGGCGTTCATCGGCAACGGCGAGCACTGGAGCCACACGCGCTACAACGACGCCATGGCGATCTCCTACTACGAGCGCATCACCGACCCGGCCGTCACCACGCTGGGCGGCCTCTCCGTGGCCGGCAAGATGCGCTTCATGGGCTACTTCCCGCACCAGCTCCACGAGACCGGCGACGAGGCCTCGGTGGAGTTCTACATGCACATCTACAACCTACTGGGCGACCCCGAGCTGAACTTCTGGAAGGCCACGCCGACCGAGCTCGACGTGAGCCACGAGAGCGCGTTCAGCGTCGGCGCCAGCGAGAGCCACGTCTCCGTGAACGAGAGCGGGGGACCCGCCCTGGACGGCGCCCGCGTGGGCGTGGTGCAGAACGGCGAGCTGCTCGGCTGCGCCTACACGAGCGGGGGCGGCGGTGCGATCGTGGTCTTCGACCGGCCGGTCGAGGACGAGGGCGACGTCATCATCACCGTGACCCACCCCGACCGCCGGCCCTACCAGGCCACACTCGGCACCGAAGACGACGGCGCCTTCCTCGCCGCCACGGACTACCGGGTCGACGATGCCGACGGCCTCGCCAGCCCCGGCGAGTCGGTGCACCTGTACCTCACCATGAGCAACGCGGGCACCGAGGAGGCCGTGAGCAACTCCATCACCCTGGAGTCCGGCCCCGCGGTCGTGTTCGACTCGGACACCGCCGACCTCGCCGACCTCGAGTCCGGCGAGAGCGAGGAGACCGCCGATCCCTTCATCCTGACCCTCGACGGCGGCCTCGAGGACGGTCAGCTCGTCTACTTCGACGTGGAGTGCAGCTTCGAGGGCGGCTACATGGAGGGCGGCTTCCACCTGCCCATCTCCGCGCCGGCGCTGAGCGTCGAGAGCATCGCCTACGACGCGCCGGGCCATCTGGCCCCGGGCGAGATCGTGGAGATCGTGCTGACGGTGAGCAACACCGGCAGCGTCGACGCGACGGATCTCGGCGCCAACCTGGTGCTGGCGGACGGCAGTCTCGGCACCGTGATCGACGCCGACGGCTCATGGGGCGCGATCCCCGTGGGCGGCAGCGCCGCCAACACGGGCAACTCCTTCTCGCTGCAGGTGGCCGCGGACGTGCCCCACGGCACGACTCTGCCCCTGACGCTGGAGTTCAACGACGCCGACAGCTACATGGTGAACCTGCCCCTGCCCGCGGTCGCCGGCCTGAACAACCCGGCCGCGCCGATGGGCCCCGACGGCTACGGCTACTACGCCTACGACAGCGCGGACCTGCTCTACGAGCAGCGGCCCGTGTACGACTGGGTGGAGCTGAGCCCGATTTTCGGCGGCACGGGCGACGTGCTGACCTACAGCTACGACAACCAGTACCTCGCGCCCATCGCCCTGCCCTTCGACTTCGTCTACTACGGTCAGACCGTGAACCAGATGATCGTGGCGGACAACGGCTGGGTGAGCTTCGACACCACGCCGCCGGCCTACCAGCAGCCGCTGGACTTCTACAACTGGGGCCTGCCCAACCGGCACGGCAACCACTCCATCGTGGCGCCCTTCTACGACAACCTCACGACCGTGGTGGCCGACAGCCTCGCGGGCAGCGAGTTCGTGGACGGCGTCTACGTCGAGCATGACGCGGGCGCGGGCACCTACCGCGTGGAGTGGAGCCGCATGCGGCACTACCGTCCGGAGATCAACGACCTCCAGACCTTCCAGCTCGTGCTCTACGACGCGGGCCACCCCTCGCACGACGAGGGCGTCATGGACTTCCTCTACCGGCAGGTGAACGACGCGGACTGGAGCCGCGGCTACGCCACCGTCGGTATCGAGGACCACACCGAGACCGACGGCCTCCAGCTCAGCTACGCGAGCGTGCTCGCCGACGGCATGGCGCCGATCGGCCCCGGCACGGCGGTGCGCATCACCACCGAGCCGCCCACCTACGATCCCCTGCGCCTGGACGCCTTCACGGCCGCTCCCGGTGAAGCGGGCCTGAGCCTGAGCTGGGAGATCAGCGACGAGCGGCCGATCATCGGCTGGCACCTGCATCGCGTCGACGGCGACCGGGAGATCTTCCTGGCCGAACTGCCCGCCGGCCGACGCAGCTACGAGGACACGGCGGCCGATCCGAGCGTGGATCAGGTCTACCGCCTCACGGCGCTGCACCCCTACGACCTGAGCTCGGAGCTCGGCCCCTTCCACAGCATGAGCCCGGGTGAGAGCACCTTGAAGCTGAGCCTGGGGCAGAGCCTCCCGAATCCCATGCGGGAGACCGCGCGCATCGATTACGTGCTGCCGCGCGCCGGCAAGCTCAGCCTGAAGATCTACGACACCGCGGGGCGCCTGGTGCGCACCCTCGCCGACGGACCCGTCGAGGCCGGCCCGGGCAGCTTCGTCTGGGACGGCAAGGGCGAGGCGGGCTACCGGATGCCCGCGGGCGTGTACTTCTATCGTCTGAACGCGGAGGGACGGACCCTCACGCGCAAGTTGATGGTTCTCCGCTAGGCCGCATGCCACCCGGTCCGCGGAGGCCGGCCACGGAATGACTGAAACCCGCCCCCTCCATACTATAGCGGGAGGGGGCGACGAGGAGCTGCGGGCGGATGAAGCTGATCCTGCTTCTCTTCTTGCTGTTGACCGTCCTGGGTCTCTGGGAGATGGGGCGGCATCGCCTTACCCGGCGACGGGTGCCCGTGCGCATCCACGTGAACGGCAGCCGGGGCAAGAGCTCGGTGACGCGCCTGATCGCGGCCGGACTCATGGCGGGCGGTGTGCGCACCCTCACCAAGACCACCGGCTCGGCGGCGCGCGTGATCCTGCCCGACGGGCGGGAGACGCCCGTGCGCCGGCACGGGGCGCCCAACATCCGCGAGCAGCTTCGCATCTTCCGTAGGGCCGCGGCCGAGAAGGCCGAGGCGATCGTGCTGGAGTGCATGGCCGTGCGGCCCGACCTCCAGTGGATCTGCGAACATCGCATCGTGGGAGCGACCATCGGCGTGATCACCAACGTGAGGCCCGACCACCTGGAGGCCATGGGCCCCCGGCTCGAGGACGTGGCCAAGAGCCTCGGCAACACCGTGCCCGAGGACGGGCTGCTCATCACCGCCGAGGACCGCTTCGCGGACTACCTGTCGGAGCGGGCCGCGGGCCTGGGCTCCGAGTTCAAGCTGTCGGACCCGGACACCGTCGCGCCGAGCGAACTCGAGCCCTTCCAGTACGTGGAGTTCGCCGAGAACCTGGCGCTGGCGCTCGACGTGTGCGAGGCGGCCGGCGTCGACCGCGCCACCGCCCTCGAGGGCATGTACGAGGTGAAGCCGGACGTCGGCGCGCTCGTGCCCATGAGCTGGCGCGAGGTGGGACCCGACGGCTCAATTGAAAATGGGCGCCGCGTGGATTTCGTGAACCTCTTCGCGGCCAACGACCCGGAGAGCACGGCCTTCGTGTGGGACCACCTGAACCTGCCCGACCACGAGGACGAGGCGATCGCGGTCGTGAACATCCGCGCCGACCGCATGCGGCGCAGCAAGGATCTGGCGCCGCTCTTCGGCAAGCGGATCCGCGCCGCCCACTACGTGGTGATCGGCGAACAGACCGACGTCTTCAGCGAGATCCTTCGCCGCGAGGGCGTGGAGCGGGAGCGCATCGTCGACCTGGGCGGCCTCGGCACCGACGCCGAGCGCATCTGGACGCGGCTGCTGGAGATCAGCGGGGAACGCACCCGCATCGTGGGCCTGGGCAACATCGGCGGCGTCGGCGTGGCGCTGCTCGATCTCGTCGAGGCGCGCCTCGCGGCCGCGCACGCGAGAGACGAGGAGAAGGCGAGTTGATCTATCAGTTCATCGGCCTGGGGCTCGTGGTGAGCCTGGTGTTCTCCGAGATCCTCGGCCTCGCGGCCGGCGGGCTCATCGTGCCCGGCTACATCGCCCTCTACCTCGACCAGCCGCTGCGCATCTTCGGCACCATCATCGCCGCCCTCATCACCTACGGCACGGTGCAGGCGCTCGGCCGCTACATCCTGCTCTACGGCCGCCGCACCCTGGTGTTCTGCGTGCTGGCCGGCTTCCTGTTCGGATTCGCCACGCGCTACGTGCTGCTGCTCAACGACTGGCTCGGCGTGGGGCTCGACGTCTCGATCATCCAGTCCATCGGCTACATCATCCCGGGGCTCATCGCCTACTGGATGCTGCGCCAGGGGGTCGTGGAGACCCTCTGCACCATGCTGATGGCCTCGTTCATCGTGCGCCTGGCGCTGGTGATCGCCCAGGGGGGGAGGCTCATTGAGTTCACGATCGGATAGGCGCCGGCGCTGGATCCTGCTCGGACTCGCGCTCCTGGCCCTGCTGCTGCAGACGGTCCTGGAGGTGACGCGCAAGCCGGTGAAACAGCGCGACTACGAGCTCAAGCTCGCCGCGGCGGAAATGGCCCACGAGGCCTTCGCCGTCGTGCGCCGCCACCGCCACATGGAGGGCGCCGAGCTCGACATGGTGAACGACCCCGCCGGCACCGGCCTCGTGGGGCCCGAGTTCAGCCGCATCACCAACGCGCAGGGCGTGCTGGAGTCCAAGCTCACCACGCTGAATCCCAACTGGGCCGGCGTGATCGTCGACTATCTCCGCCAGGCCGGCGTGAAGCCCGGCGACCCGGTGGCGGTGGCGCTCAGCGGCTCCTTCCCGGGCATGAACATCTGCGTGTACGCCGCCCTCGAAACCATGGAGGCGGCGCCCGTGGTGGTGACGAGCGTGGGCGCGTCCATGTGGGGCGCCAACGATCCCGAGTTCACCTGGCTCGACATGGAGCGGCTCTTCGCCGAGGAGAAGACTTTCCATATCCGCTCCGACGCGGCCAGCTTCGGCGGCGGCAACGACATGGGCCAGGGGCTCAGCCCCGAAGGCCGCGCTCTGATCGGCAAGGCCATCGAGCGCAACGCGGTCCCCGCCCTCTCCTCGGCCAACATCGAGGACGCCATCGTGCAGCGCATGGCCTTCTTCGAGGAGGCGGGGCGCGGACGGCGCTACAAGGCCTACATCAACGTGGGCGGCGGCGTGGCCAGCCTGGGCAGCAGCCGCAACAAGATCCTGCTCGAGGAGGGCCTCAGCCGCGACCTGGGCTTCAGGAACTTCCCCCGCAAGGGATCGATGGTGTTGATGAGCGAGAAGGGCGTGCCGGTGATCCACCTGCTGGGCATGCAGGGCCTGGCGCGCGACGTCGGCCTGCCCGTGGCGCCCGACTTCCTGCCCGAGCCCGGCGAAGGCCTGCCCTTCGTGAGGCAGAGCTATCGCATGGAGCTGGCCATTCCATTCCTCGTGCTGTACTGCGCGACTCTCGTGCTCGTGCTGGCGCCCGAAGTGCGCCGCGGGCTCTTCGACCGCTGGAGCGGCAAAGTGAACGGTGATTCGGTATGAGAACCGGGCTGGGAACGAAGATGACGATGGCCGCCATGGCCCTGCTGCTGACCGCGGCGGCGCCGAGCGCGGCGGCGACCTGGCGCACCCTGAAGGCCGAGGCGGACCAGGGAAGCGTGTGCATCGACGTGCAGGGACAGGAGTTCGAGTACTCGCTGCTCAACGACGAGCAGCCCACGGTCGTCGAGATGCGCGGCCCGCGGCGGATCAAGATCGTGACCCGCTACCTGTTCGGCGAGAGCGACCCCAGCCCCCAGAGCTACACGCTGCGCGTTCTGCTGGACGGCCGGGAGATCCTGCGCCGCGCCTACAGCAGCGGCACGCTGGAAACCGTGAAACGCTGCCGGGGCGGCGAGGTGGCGGCACTGCGCAAGACGATCCTCAACGTACCCACCGGCCGGCACGAGCTGCAGATCTTCGCCGAGACGGACGGCGCCGGGCGCGTCGCCGGGCGCTTCTACCGGGAGAGCAAGGCCCGCAAGGCCAAGGACGTCGCCTTCGCCCCCGAGCGCTTCGACGGCCTCTATCATCTCCAGTTCGCCAGCGGCAAGCAGTCCAGCTACTATCACTTCTCCGAGGGAGCGCCCCTGGGTTTCTCGGTGAAGGGTCCGACGACCCTCAAGGTCTACAGCCGCCTGGATTTCGATCACACCATGAACGGCAGCCAGAACTACTCCCTGGAACTGCTGAGAGACGGCGAGAGCGTGGGCGTGTATCACTACCACGCCAGCAAGTTGAGCGCCGCGGCCTACGTGGAGCGCCCCGACATCCTGCCCGGCGACCGCAAGCTGCTGCGCGTGCCGGTGCCCCGCGGGGTGCATCGCTACCAGATCCGCTGCGTACGGCCCGAAGCCTGCGGCATCGCCGTCCAGATACGTATCCCCGAAGCCGACGTGACATCGAGGTAGAACCGAATGCGACGATTGTCTTCCATCGCTGCCCTGATACTGCTCTGCGCCTCACTGGCCCATGCCGCCACCGAGCCGATCTATCCGACCGGCCCCGCGGCGTCCGTGGCCATCGGCAAGATCGAGATGGCCAAGAGCTACTACATCGTCACGGCCGAGGGGCCGGTGTTCCGCCTCGAGGGGCCCGGCAAGCTCAGCGGCTTCGCCAAGGCGCACTTCGCCGCCGGCGAGACCGCCGCCAAGGGCGCCGCCATCGCCCTGTCGGGCGTGCCGGGGCTGCCCTCGGAGCTGACCTTCGATCTCAAGCCCACCAGCCGCGGCGTCTATGCCGACGGCCGGGCCGGAGCGCCGGGCCGCGGCGCGCGGATCGCGCTGGACATTCCCGCCGGCCGTCACGAGCTGAAGCTCTCGGGCGGCGTCGCGGACGGCTCGAGTCTCTTCGTGCTGCTGTACTTCGAGGGGCCGCCGCAGTGGGGCACCGAGGTGGTCGTGCCCGAGATGCCCAAGCCCAAGAAACCCTGGAACGACAAGTTCGGCTTCAGGTGGCGCTCGAGCGCCAGCCTCAAGTTCACCTACGACGACAACGCCTACAAGCTGTCGGAGGACTACAAGTACGAGTACCGCGAGCGCCTCTACTGGAACGAGAAGAAGTTCCAGAGGGTGGAGCGGGTCGACGACCTGGTGATGTCGCCCAACATCTCGCTGGAGGGGCGCGCCAAGAAGCTGCTGCCCTTCGGCGCCAGCCGCCTCGGATTCCGCTGGTCGGCGGGCACCTACCTGCACAACGGCGCGCTGTTCAACCACGAGATGCGCGTGTACTGGCGGCAGAACATCGGCCCGGGCAGCCTGGAGCTCTACTACAACTACAGCCCCAGCAAATACCTGCGTCAGCTCAACGACCGACGACCGGACATTTCGGACAACGAACCGATGGTTAGCGAGCAGTTCAGGCTCGAGCGCAACAAGATCGTGAGCGTTTGGCGGCAGAAGCTGCACAAGCGCGTGAGCGCCACGGTCACCGGAACGCAGAAGCTCTACTACTACAACCGGCCGCACATCGAGAACGACATCAACTCGTTCACCATCGACACCGCCTTCAACATCAAGCTCACCAAGACGCTGAGCCTGAAAGCGCAGTACGCGTACGAGAACGCGAAGGCGCTGGGCATCGACATGGTCGGCCAATCCCTCGAGACGAGCCCCGCCAGCGACGGCAGCTACAAGGGCAACAAGTTCAATAGCGAGCTCAGCTGGAAGTGGCCCTTCAAGAAGATCTCCTCCAAGATCACCCTCCGCGCCCAGTACTCCGTGGCCTACTTCAGCGCCTACGGCGATCTCGACGCCTACAACCAGGATTTCAGCGACGCCTGGATCGATGGCGGCGGCCCCGCCGACACCGGGAACACCGACGGCGAGGGCGCCATCGCCGTGGACACCTACCACACGGGGCGCGTGGACAACGTCTACACATACCAGATCAAAGGCGGCCGCAAGCTGCCGAAGAAGCTGCAGGAGCTGATGGGCTGGGATCGCAGCATCAGCATGAACTACGGATTCGGCTACGCCGAGCGTGACGTGGATTCGCCCTGGTGGGGCGACATCAAGGAAGACAAGAACTGGATCAGCCGCACCTACTGGGTCGGCTTCAGCACGAGGCTGTTCTAAACGAGCACAGACAAGGAGCCGGGATGAAGCAGTCACTCCGCTGGGCGGGAATCGCCCTCGCCGTGGCAACATTTGGACTCGCGAGCAGTTGCGGGAAGCAGGACCTCTACGAGCTGCCGGATTCCCCCTACGTACAGGTGGGCCACCTGCCGCTGCCGAGCATCAACAAGAGCGTGGCGATACTGGGCGACTACGCCTTCGTGGCCGCGGGACAGGCCGGTTTCCACGTGGTGGACATCAGCAATCCCGCGGAGCCGACGCTGGTGACGACCTACGACACCACGCGCGACACCGAGGCGACCCGCGTGGTGCGCACCTTCGTGGACCACGAGATCCTCGACCTGCTGATGCTCTCCATCGGCACCGAGGGCGTGGCCACCTTCGACGTGACCGATCCGACCAATCCGGTGGACTTCCACCAGGCCACCACGGCGATCAACGCCCACGGCTTCTTCGTGCAGGAGTCCGCCGATCCGGACCAGCCCTTCACGATGGTCATGGCCGAGGACTGGAAGGGCATCCGCTTCTTCGAGTCCGATCCGCTCTTCCCCGGCGTGCTGGCCTATGACGGCGTGTTCGCCGAGACCAACGGCGACGCGCTCGACGTCGTGCTCAAGGACGGCTACGCCTACGTGGCCGACGACCAGATGGGCCTCACCGTCATGGACGCCCGCGTCATCGCGCTGGGCGCCGTGGTCGAGGTGGATGACGCCTGGCGCGACACGCCGGGCAACGCGGTGGCGATCGCGGTCGAGGGCGACTACGCGTTCATCGCCGACAAGCGCCAGGGCATGGCGGTGTTCGACATCCGCAATCCCATCGATCCGGTGCACGTGTTCCAGATGCCCCTGGACAGCTGGACCCTGGACGTCGAGGTGCGCGGCGGCACGGCGTTCATCGCGGGCGACGACGCCGGCATGCACGTGGTGGACGTGAGCGATCCGACCCACCCGGTCTACGCCGGCAACGTGCGCAGCGCCAACGCGACCGGCGTGGCCGTGCGGGGCGACGGCCTCGTGCTCCTCACCGACGAGGACGACGGCCTCCGCGTCATGATGGGCCCCGCCTTCCCCGACGCGACCCCGCCCGCCGGCCTCTACCACCTGAGCGGCGTGCCGATCAGCACCAGCTCCGTGTCGATGACCTGGTACGCCACCGGCGACGACGGCCTCGTCGGCCAGGCCGCCGGCTTCCAGCTGCGCTACTCCACGGAGGCGATCGCCACCGAGGAGCAGTGGGACGCGGCCGCGGTCGTGACCGGCCTCGACGCCCCCGGCGTCGTGGGCACCGAGCACACCATGCTGGTGGGCGGCCTCGAGGGTGACACCGAGTACTTCTTCGTGGCGCGCGCCACCGACGAGGCCGGCCTGATCTCGGAGATCACGCCGGGCGCTTCGGTGACCACCTTCCCGGTGGGCACCTTCCTCTCGAGTCTCTCGGTGACTCCCGAGTTCGGCGACGTCGCGCAGACCTACACCTTCGAGGTGACCTACGCCGACACCGAGGGCGACGTGCCGGTGACTCACGACCTGGAGATCGACGGGGCGAGCCACGCCATGACCTACGTGTCCGGCGACCACGAGACCTCCGCGCTCTATCGCCTGGAGATCATGCTCGAGGCCGGCGCGCACAGCTACCGCGCGCTGTTCGACGACGGCGACGGCCACGCGCCGAGCACCGGCATGCAGGACGGCCCGCTGGTCGGCGAGATCTCCGCGACCATCGGCAGCCCCGAGGGCGAGCCCGGCAGCGACGCCGACGAGACGCAGTTCGCCGCGCTGCTCACCCGCACGCCCGTCGCCGAGGACCACGAGGTCACCCAGGACGAGTGGGACGCCCTGATGCCCGCCAACCCCTCCCACTTCGTCGGCGGCAACCGCCCGGTGGACAGCGTGACCTGGCACGAGGCGATCGACTACTGCAACGCGCGCTCCCTGGACGAGGGCCTCACGCCCGCCTACACGGTGGACGGCACGGACGTCGCCTGGGACCACGAGGCCGACGGCTGGCGCCTGCCCACCGAGGCCGAGTGGGAGTGGCTCTGCCGCGCCGGCAGCAGCACCGCCTTCCACAACGGCGAGATCACCGACGAGACCGGCAACGACCCGGTGCTCGACGCCTCCGGCTGGTACATGGGCAACTCGCTCGACACCACCCACGACGGGGGCGGCCTGCTGGCCAACGCCGGCGGCCTCCACGACACCCACGGCAACGTGGCGGAGTGGTGCTGGGACTGGTACGCGGCCTACCCCGACGAGCCGACCCTCGATCCCGAGGGCCCGGCGCTGGGCTTCGCCCGCATCATTCGCGGCGGTAGCTGGTACGACCAGGCCAAGAACTGCCGTTCGGCCGCGCGCGCCCACGTGGTGCCGGCGCCGGACACGCGGCTGAACACCGTCGGGTTGCGCGTCGTGCGCAACAGCAATTGATTCGAATATAAGGTCGGCCCGGCTCGAGCCCTCGAGCCGGGCCTTCCGCAAACCGGCGGAAGGACTGCTTCATGGCCGTCAAGGAACGCTTCCACTTCATCGACCAGTTCCGTGGGCTCGTCGGCGTCATGATGGCCCTGGGCCACAGCAACGAGTACTTCAACCACATCTGGTACGCCTTCAAGTTTCAGGACCCCTTCTTCGCCTCCGGCGCCCAGTTCGGCCTGCGCTACATGGGCTACCTCTGCGCGCCGGGCTTCCTCATCATGAACGGCGCCATGGTGTACTGGGCCTACATGCGCAGGATCAAGGGCGGCACCAGCGACTGGCGCGCGCGCTGGGACTTCATCGAGCGCGGCCTCTTCCTGATTCTGGTGCAGATGCTCTGGGTGAACTCCTCCTGGGGCGGCTTCACGCGCATCCGCTTCTGGCACTGGAGCATCATCGCCTGCATCGGCACGGCGATGATACTGCTCACCCTCGTGGTGAAGTGGCGCTGGCAGTTCCGCCTGGCCCTCGGCGCCGGCCTCATCTTCGGCCAGCACTTCCTGCTGAAGGTGCCCGCGGCGCTGCACGGCAGTTTCCCCGAGGCCTACGAGAAGTGGATCCACTACCCCATGGAGATGTTCTTCACCTCCGGACACTTCAACCTGTATCCCGCGCTGCCCTGGTTCGGAATGGCGCTGGTGGGTTCCGTGATGGCGCACTTCTGGTTCGAGGCCTGGAAGAGCCACGCCGAGCGCTCCACCAAGAGCATGATCATCGGCGTGGTCCTGGTGGCCGTGGCCGTGCTGCTGCGTCTGGGCGGCGGCTACGGCAACATCCTGCCCTGGTCGGAGTTCTTCAGCTGGTCCTTCTTCCTGGAGCAGAAGTACCCGCCCAACACCGTGCACCTGGTGTGGTTCGCCGGCGCGGTCATCTTCATGGTGGGCCTGTTCTGCCGCATCTCCATGCACACGAACGTGCTGAAGCCGCTGGGCATCATCGGCAAGGTGCCGCTGTTCTTCTACGCGGTGCACATTCCGCTGCTGGCCATCATCACCAAGCGGCTGGGCCTCTTCTATCGCGAGGGAGCGGTGGTGGCGAGCTTCGTCGGCTGGCTCTGCCTGCTGGCGGTGATGTTCCCGCTGGCGATCTGGTTCGGCAAGGTGAAGCGCAAGTCGAAGAACCACTTCATCAGGATGATCTGATCGCGCGCTTCGCGAAAACACGAAGGGCCCGGCAATCGCCGGGCCCTTTCTCTTTGCGTATCCGATCGGGTCAGTGCGTCTCGCCGATCTGGATCCGGTAGCTGATTCCCGCCAGCAGGCTCGACACGGCGGCCCCGAGACGATCGAGGGGTTCCACGCCGTCCGCGGCGCCCGTGGCGATGGCCGCCTTCGGCATCGAGGGCGCGACGGCGCTCCTCGGGTCCTGCACGAGCACCTTGCCGCCATGCTTGCCGATGTCCTGCGCGCCCCGCGCGCCGTCCCGCCCCAGGCCGGTCATCACCACGCCGAGGGCCTGCTCGCCGAAGCACACCGCCACGCTCTGGAAGAGCGGATCGGCGGCCGGCTTGACGAAGTTGATCGGCGCCGCGTCGCTGAGCTTGATCAGATAGGTCTTCGGATCGACGTACATGTGCCGGTCGCCGGGAGCAAGGTAGATCACTCCGCCCTCCAGCTCCATCCCGTCCTCGCCGATGCACACCGTCATGACCGTGTCGCGCTGCAGGGTGCGGGAGAAGCTCTGGATCATCCAGCCCGGGCCGTGAACCACGCCCAGGTAGGCCGTGTCCGTGCGGGAGGGCAGGTTGGCGAAGAACTCGCGCATGGCTCCGGGGCCGCCGGTGCTCGCCGCCACCGCGACGGCCAGCAGGTTCGGGCGCTTCGCCGGCTGCGGCTTGCTCGCCACCCGCACGGAGCTGCTGTGGGACTGGGTCTGCGTGCTGCGGGCGATGAGGTTGTCGAGATGATCGATCACCTCTTTGGGATCGTAGGGCTTGGCCAGGTACTCGTCGGCACCGGAGTTCAGGGCGTGGGCTCGCGCCTCGGCGGAGGACAGTGAGGTGATGACCATGGTGAGCGGCAGCGGCCTCACCTCGCGCTGGAGATCCTGGATGAGCTGGATGCCGTCCTTGCCGGGCATCATCCAGTCCGTGAGCACGGCGTCGAAGCGGTGGCTCTTCGCGTACTCGAAGGCCTGGATGCCGTCGGCGGCGCGCAGCACCTGATGACCCGCCTTCACGAGGATGCGTTCCAGGAGCAGGGCGCTGGTCGAGTCGTCTTCCGCAATGAGGATCTTGGCCATTGGTGTCCTATCTCTCGTTCCCAAGAGTTCCCGAACCCACGAGATTGCGCTCTCCGAGCATGCCGCCCGGCGACAGCGGCTGGGACCGGTAGTAAAGGAAGCGGCCGTGGCTGACCTGTTCATAGCCGGCGGCGTTGTTGCCCAGGGTCTCCGATGAGCCCAGGAACAGGTGTCCCTCGGGCTGGAGCAGTCTCTGGATCTTCTTGAACAGCTCCGCCTTGAAATCGTCGGAGAAGTAGATCGCCACGTATCGCGTCAGCACGATGTCGAAGTTGCCCAGCAGCGCGAAGGAGTCCTGCAGGTTGAACTGACGGAACTCGATGCGATCACGCAGTTCGCTCGACAGGCGCCACTTGCGCCCCTCTCTCTCGAAGTAGCGGCGACGGAGATCGTCGGGCAGGCCCCGGTCGAGGGCGAAGGAGTTGTAGAGGCCCTCGCGGGCCTGCTTCACCGCGGACTCGGAGATGTCCGTGGCCAGCACCTCCAGATGCTCGTCTCCCAGCACCGTCGAGCGCCGGGCGCTTTCGATGTACTGCATCACCAGCGAGTAGGGCTCCTGCCCGGTCGAACACGCCGACGACCAGACCCGAATGCGTCTGCGTTTCCCCTCCCGGATCTCCGCCTCGAACTTGGGCAGCAGAACCTCTTCGAAGACCTTGAAGGGAGCGTTGTCCCTGAACCAGAGCGTCTCGTTGGTGGTCATGGCGTCGATGATCTTGTTCCGCAGACGGTGGCCGCGCTCGTCGCGAGCCTTCAGGTAGAGGGTCATGTAGTCCGAGATGCCCTCCTCCTGGAGCAGGTCCCTCAGGCGCGTCTCGACGAGGTACTGCTTCTCCTCGTTGAGGGCGATGCCGCACTCGCGCTGGATGTATTCCCTGAGGAACCGGAAGGCCTCCTTGCTGATCTCGCCCATTACTTGACTCCCACGCGCTCAAGCGGATCGACGATCTCCAGGACGCCGGCCAGCTTCTCGGCCGGCGAGCTCTCGCTTCGCAGCACAACCACGACCCGCTCCAGCCCCGCCTCGAGATCGACCAGTCTCCGCTCCACGCCGGCGGCGGTGCGGGAGACGTCCTCCTCGAGGATCGCCATGGCGTAGCGATAGTCCTCGATCTCCTGGCGCGAAAGGAGGAACTCCTTGAGGTTCTCCACCTTCTCCACGAGCAGGTCGATGTTGATCGGCTTGGGCAGGTAGTCCCTGGCGCCCTTCACCATGGCCTCGACGGCCGACTCCACCGAGGAGTAGGCGGTGACCATGATCACCTCGGTCCCGGGGCGCTCACGCTTGGCGGCCTCCAGCACCTCGATGCCCGAGATCCCGGGCATCACGAGATCGGTGATGAGCAGATCGATGGGCAGGCTGCACAGGATCTCCACCGCCTCCTCGCCGGAGGTGGCCGATAGGATCTCATCCTCGGGACAGGCTCTTTCGAGCGACCGCGTGGTGAGTGTGAGCGTCGTCCGATCGTCGTCCACGCAGAGGATCTTCATGCTTTAACCCCCAGGTTGCTGGTCAGGGCGATCAGCCGATCGGCGATATCGTCGATCGGCAGGGATTCGTCGGAGAGCCCGGCCTCGTCCACCATGCGCGGCATGCCGTAGACCACACAGCTCTCCTCGCTCTGGGTGATGGCGTAGCAGTGGTTCTCCTTGAGTTCGCGCAGGCCGCGGGTGCCGTCTTCACCCATGCCGGTGAGCACGAGCGCCAGGACGTCGCGGTTGCGATAGGCCGTCGCCACGGAGCGGAACAGCACGTCCGCGGACGGCTTCACGCTGCACTCGGGCGGTCCGTCGTCCATCTCGAGTTTCTCCAGGGCGTGGCGGGCGTCGAGCACCATGTGGATGCCGCCGGGCGCCAGATACACCGTGCCCGCCTGCGGCGTCATGCCGGCGCTCGCCTCCACGACGTTCATCTCGGAGCGCTTGTCCAGGTTCCGGGCGAAGGAGGGCGTGAAGCTGGCGGGCATGTGCTGCACCACCAGGATCGGCAGAGGGAAGTTCTTCGGAATCCTCGGAATCATGCGGGCGAGCGCTTCGGGGCCGCCCGTGGACACGGCCACCACCACCAGGCGGAACTTCCAGTCCTTGTTGCTGGGCTTCTTCACCGCCCGCGCGGGGCGAGAGGTGGTTGCCGGCGGCGTCGCCGCGACCGGTCGACTCTCCCGCACCGCGTCCAGAACCTCGCTCACGGATTCTTTCAGCTCATCCACCGAGCCCTGGAATCCCCCGCCCTCGGGCTTGTGGACGAAGCCCAGCGCTCCGGCGGAGAGGGCCTTCACGGTGAGGTCGATTCCCGAGCGGTTGATGACTCCGCTCACGGCGATGACCTGGCAGGAGCATCCATTGCGCTTCACCGTCTCGATGAGCTCCAGGCCGCCCATGCCGGGCATCTCGATGTCGGTGAAGAGAATGTCCGGGCAGCTCTCCTCGATGAAGGCGAGGGCCTCCTCCCCGGAGTTGGCGAGGCGTATCTCCGGATTCTCGAAGACCTCCTCCACCACCTGCTTCATCACCTTGCGGAAAATCAGACTGTCGTCGGCGAGGACGATGTTGATCGACACTTGCTCACCCCCGATCCCGCGATGGCTCGGACAGGGCGGCCAGACAGACCGCGGTGTCGAAGCACAGGGGCAGCAGTTCCGCGCCGCAGATCCCGGCGGCGGCATCGAGGTCGCACTCCTCGAGGCGCTTCTCGATACGTCCGGAGCATTCGGCGAGACGATCGACGCAGCGAAGGTAGACGCGGATCGTCAGCGGGTCGACCACCGACTTCACGACCGGATCGAGCTCCCGGAGGCGCTCCACGGCCGCGGACAGCACGCCCGACTCGAGGTCTATGCCCGCTTCCAGGCTACCCGCCATTCGGGCGATGGAGGCCAGCTCCTCCTGGGGAGAGCCGGTCGCCTCCGCCCGCCCCGGCTGCGCCACCGGCAGCAGCGAGACCAGGGCGAGAAGGGCTAGGATCCGTTTCATGTTTCCCCGCTTTCAGAAGCCTAGAGGTCGAAGGTGGAGATCAGGGCCTCCATCCGCTCCGAGAGCTCGGACAGTTCCATCGCGCTCTTCCTGGCGCCCTTCACGCCGACATCCGTCTCCCGGGCCGCATCGCTCACCGCAACGATGTTCTGGGCGATCTCCTTGGTGCCGGAGGCGCCCTCCTGCACCCGCCGGGTGATGTCCTGAGCGGCCTCGTTGGCGACGCCCCCGGACTTGCTCACCTCGTTGACCGTGGCCGACTGCTCCTCCACGGCGCTGGCCATGGAAGTGGAGAGCTCGTTGACCTCCGCGATGATCGTGGATATCGACTCGATCGCCTGCACCGCCGATCCGGTGCTGCTCCGCATGTCGTCCACCTGCTTGCCGATCTCCTCGGTGGCCTGGGCGGTCTGGCGAGCCAGCTCCTTCACCTCGTTCGCCACCACCGCGAAGCCCTTGCCCGCTTCGCCGGCGCTGGCCGCCTCGATCGTGGCGTTGAGCGCGAGCAGGTTGGTCTGGTCGGCGATGTCGTTGATCACCTGGAGCACCTTCTCGATCTGGGCCGAGGAGTTGCGGAGCTGGTCCATGATATCCACCGTCTGGCGCGCTTCCTCGTCGGCCCGGCTGGCGATCTCCGAGCCGCGCATGCTGTTCTCCGCGATCTCGTGGATCGACGCGCTCATCTCCTCCATGGAGGCGGCCACCGTGGAGAGCATGCCGCTCATGTCCTCGGCGCTGCCGGCGATGCTGTTCATGCCGCCCGAGAGCTGCTCGGCGGAAGCCTGGACGGTGCCCGCCACCTCGGTCATGTTCTCCGAATCGGTGCTGAGCTGATCCGATTGCCGATTCAGGTTGGTCGCGGAATCCCGCATGGTCGACGAGGCCGTCCGCACCTCGCTGATGAGGTTGCGCAGGTGCTCGCCCATGCCGTTCAGGGAATCGCCGAGCTGACCGATCTCGTCCTCGCGGTCGGAGTGCTCGTATTCCATGGACAGATGTCCTTCGGCCAGGTTCTGGGCGAACGCCGAGGCCTCCTGCAGCGGTTTCACGAACAGGCGCTGCATGGTGACGTAGAGGATGCCGCCCATGAGCACCAGGCCCAGCGCGAAGACAACGGCGACCTTGCCCATCTGGGCAGTCAGCGCCGCATCGGCCGCGTCGAGGGGCGAGATGATCTCGAAGGCTCCGTGGATCTCGCCGACCTTCCAGTTCTCCATGCGGGCGCCGGTGCCGTCGAGTCCGTCCATGTTGGACCAGTAGTCGAAGGAGTTGGCGGGGTCGCCGTGGCAGTAGAGGCAGTTCTCGGTGAGCATCACGGGCCGGAAATACCGGATCGCGTTCAGCTCCTCGTCGTAGACCTCGTACTCGGGCAGGCCCTGCTCCTTGAGAGCCGTCAGCGCCGCCAGCTCCACGTCGTCCGGCGCGTTGTCCGGATTCCGCGGACTCACCTTGGGAGTTCTGAGGGTGTAGCCCGCCTCCTCGGCCTTCGCCTCGAGGGATTTCCAGGCCGTCACGATCGGTACGGTCTCGAGGACCCGATCGATCTGCCCGTCGGCCGCCCATTCGCTGAGTTCCATGATGTCGAACACGCCCTGATCCCACTTCGACTCCATGTTCTCCCTGACGCCTTCCGCCGCCAGCACCACGGAGCGGGCCATGTTCTTCATGGCCTCGCGGGTCTGAGCTCTTTCGTTGGATATCCAGAAGACGAACATCGACACGAAGAGAACCGTGGGTATTCCCAGGCTCGCGATCGTGATCTTGGTTCTCACGGACATCCTGCTAACGAACTTCAATGCGTACCATGCCTTGCTGTGGTGGGCGCGTTCATGCCGATTCTCTTCACCCCCGCAATGCCGCCCCGATCAGGTCCGGAAACCTTCGATCAGGGATTCCAGCGTCTCCGCGAGGCTGCCCAGCTGCTTCGCCTGCTGGCGGGACTCCTGAATGCCGGAGTCCGTGCGCTGCGCGGCCGTGTTCACGGTGGAAATACTCTCCCTGATCTCCTGGGTGCCGTTGGCGCCCTCCTGGACGCTCCGCGCGATCTCCTTGGCGGCGTCGTTGGCCACGCTGCCGCTCTTCGAGATCTCGTTCACCGTGGCCGACTGCTCCTCGACGGCGCTGGCGATGGACATGGAGATGTCGTTCACCTGGTCGATCACCGCGCTGATGGATTCCACCGCCTGGACGGCGCCGCCGGTGCTGTCCTGGATCTCCTCGATCCGCTGGCGGATCTCGTCGGTGGCCTGGGCGGTCTGCCGGGCCAGCTCCTTCACCTCGTTCGCCACCACCGCGAAGCCCTTGCCCGCCTCGCCGGCGCTGGCCGCCTCGATCGTGGCGTTGAGGGCGAGCAGGTTGGTCTGGTCGGCGATGTCCGTGATGACCTCGAGCACCTTGCCGATCTGCTCGGAGGCGGTCTTCAGGTGACCGATGGTCTCCACGGTCTGCTGCGCCTGGGCGTTGGCCTGGCCCGCGATCTCCGATCCCGTGATGCTGTTCTGCGCCACTTCCGAGATCGCCGCGTTCATCTCTTCGATGGAGGCCGCCACGGTGCTCAGCATGTCCGACATGTCCTCGGCCGAACTCGAGATACCCTCGATGTTCCGGTACAGGTTCTCGCTGGCGCCGCTCACGCCCACCGCCACGTCGCGGAGGCGCGTGGATTCGTTGCCCAGGGATTCGCTGCGGTCATCCATCTCGGACGACGCGCCGCGGAGGGTGCGCCCGCTCTCCTTGAGCTCGGTCACGATCCTCGCCAGGCTTTCGCTCATCAGGTTGATGGCCATCCCGAGATCGGCGATCTCGTCGCCGCCCTTCACGTCGATGCGCCCGGTGAGGTCGCCGTGAGCCACGGCCTGCAGAACCTCGGAGGCGTTGACGATCGGCTTCACGATTCCCTTCCGGCTCGTCAGCCAACCGACACCGATCACCACGAGGGCGATGGCCAGGAACACGAGCTGGTAGGTGATGAGATTCGCCACCTTGGCCTTGGACTCGGCGGCCATCATGCCCACCGCCGAGTTCATGGTTTTCAGGCAGGTCACGTTGCTCGCGCGGAACTCCGTCACGAAGACCTGATGGTCCACGCTACCCGGCGCGGCGGCTCTCATTTTCGCGACCGCTTCTCTCAAGGTGGTCCATTCCCGGTTCACTTCGCCCAGCTTCGTGGCAATCTCCGGCGTCGTGACCGCCGGGAGCATGACCGGCTCCGTCATGCCGAGGTCGGTGTAGCTCTCGCCGCCTTTGCTCAGCGCATCGAGGGTCACCTCGAAGAGCTTGGCCACCTTGTCCGAGGCCTGAGCTTCCGACTGGGCGCTGCCCGCCTCGTCCAGTACGAGCTTGGCGTACATCTGGGTGAGCATGCGCTGGCGCCCGGCCAGGTTGATCGACGTGGCGTCCGCCTTCTGCCCCTGAAGGGCATGTATCGTCACGCCGATGATCCCGACGAAGCAGAACAGCATCAGCAGCATCATCCCGCCCGTTTTGACGGCGATGCTATTGTTGGGTAACAGGTTCATATCCACTCCTTGCCGGGAGGTTGTCTCCGGTTAACGGCTGATTCCCGCGTACTTTCCGCGATTCCTGCTTGCCCAGTTCTCCATGACCTTGCGCATGGAGAGAACCAGGAGCAGTTGGTTTTCGAGTTTCGCGACTCCACTGAGCTTGTCGCCATCGACCCCGTTGGCATTGGCCGGAGGGGCTTCGATGTCGCCCTGGCCCACCAGGATCACGTCGGCGATGTCGTCCACCAACACACCCACGGTCTCATCACCCGCCACGTCCGTGACGATCTCGCCATCGAGGAAGCGTGCGGTTTCGTCGCTGGTCTTGAGGATGATGCAGTGCTGTTCATCTTCGGGGCGTCCCGGCGGCAGACCCAGTACCCCGCGCAGGTCGAGCACCGTGATGATCTGCCCGCGCAGGTTGAGCAGGCCCTGCACGCCTTCGGGAGCATGCTCCACCGGCGTGAACTCGAAGTTCCGGATGATCTCCCTCACCAGCAGGATGTCGATGCCGAAGAGATGGTCATCCAGGCTGAAGGAGATGTACTGCTGATCACGCATGTGTCTGCACCCCCGTCAAAACGTCCTTGAGCGTCTGGAACAGGTTGTACTTGTCCAGCTTGGTCTCGTAGGCCGTCACGCCGACGCGGCGGCCCATGTTCCGATACTCGTCCGAATCGATGGCGGTCAACGCCACCACCGGTGTCTCCTTGTGGCGCGTGGAGTTGCGGATGCGGCGCGTGAGCTCGAAGCCGTCGAGGTTGGGCATCTCGATGTCGGTCACGACCAGGTCGTAGTTCGTGTCCTCCATGTTGAGCATGCGCCAGGCCTCCTCACCGTCGCGCGCCAGGTCCACCTTGCAGCCCAGGCTCTCGAGGTACTTCATCTCCACCGCCTGGAAGAAGGGCGTGTCCTCCGCGAGCAGCACGTGGTCGCACTGCAGCGTGTTCGCCGCCTCCTCCTTCCCCCTCGCGAAGAGCTCGGGGTCGGCCACCTCGAAGAGGCTGTAGATGTCGACGAAGATCACGAGCTGATCCTCGATCACCGCCGAGCCCAGAACGCCGGGCCCCTTGATGTTCTCCGCGTCCACGTTCACCCGGGCCTGGATCACGTCCTCGCAGGCGCTCACCAGGATTCCCATCGGGCTGGTGACCAGCTTCGGAATGATGACGAACAGCTCCTCCGGCTCCGTGTCCGGCGCGTTCACGGGCAGGAAGTCGTGGAGCCTGAGCAGGCGCAACGTGCGGTCCGGGTAGCGCAGATACTCCTTGCCGCCCACCACCTCCATGTTGTCCCGGTCCACCCGCTCGATGCGGGCCACCAGGTCGAGATTCACGGAGAAGAGCTGATCCGGGTGGTTCCGGAACAGCAGCAGGGTCTGGCTTTCCGTGTTGGACAGTCGATCGGACGCCTTCTGCTCCTGCTCCACCTCTCCCTCCAGGGACGAGAAGTCGAGCCCGGCGTGATCCGCGATGCCCGACACGTCGAGAATCATGGCCACCTTGCCGTCGCCCATGATCGTGGCACCGGCGTAGCTCTTGGCGTCCTTGATGAAGCTCGGGAGCGGCTTCACCACGATCTCCTCGCTGTCGAGCACGTGGTCCACGACGAGTCCGTAGCGCTGGTTGCCGATCTTTAGCACCATCATCTGGACGGCCTGGCCCTCGTCGGCATCCCGCATGGAACTGCCCTCGATGCCGAGCACCTCGGTGAGGCGCAGCACCGGCAGCAACTTGCCTCTCAGCCTCAACACCTCCGCGCCCTGTACGCGCTCGAGGGTGTGCTTGTCGTCGTCCTTGCGGATACGCACGAGCTCGTCGAGGCTGATCTGCGGCACGGCGAAGCGGCGCTCGCCCACCGACACGATGAGCGAGGGAATGATCGCCAGGGTCAGCGGCAGTCGCAGGATGACTGAGCTGCCGAAGCCGAGGCGGGTGTCCACCTCGATGGCGCCGCCCAGGCTCTCGATGTTTGTGCGCACGACGTCCATGCCGACGCCGCGCCCCGACACGTCGCTCACCTGTTCGGCCGTGGAGAAGCCGGGGGCGAAGATCAGGTGCAGGGCTTCCTTCTCGTCCATCTCGGCGGCCTGGGTCGTGCTGATGACGCCCTTCTCGACCGCCTTGGCCTTGATCCTGTCCACGTCGATGCCGGCGCCGTCATCGGCGATTTCGATGTTCACCTGGCCGCCCTCGTGGAAGGCCCGGATCCGGATCTCCCCGGTGCGGGGCTTGCCCTTGGACTCGCGTAGGTCCGGCGCCTCGACGCCGTGGTCGGCCGCGTTGCGCAGCAGGTGGGTGAGGGGATCGGAGAGGGACTCGATGATCGACTTGTCCAGCTCCACCTCGTCGCCGCTGATCTCGAGGCGGATCTCCTTGCCCGTCTTCCGGCTCAGCTCCCGCACCACGCGGGGGAACTTGCCGAAGACGGTGCCGATGGGCTGCATGCGCGTGCGCATGATGTTCTCCTGCAGATCGGTGGTCACCGAATCCACGTTGACCATGGCGGAGTTCAGCCCGGGGATGTCGCTCAGGCGCACGTCGATGGTCTTGATGAGCTGTTCCTCGAGACGGTCCAGCTCCCTGTCGATGCTCGGGAGAGAGGCATCGCCGGCGGTCGCGTCTCTCAAGGTGGAGGTGACGGTGCGGCGGGCGTCGCTCACCGCCCCCCGGATGCTCTTGCCGAGCCCTTCGCCCACGTTGGTCTCGCCCAGCTTCCGGCCCAGCATCTGGACGATCTGGTTCCTGGCCAGCACCATCTCGCCGGCCAGGTTCATGAGGTTGTTCAGAAGGTCCACCTTGACCCTGAGGGCTTCGGTGCCCTGGATCCGGTGCTTGTCCCCTTCTTCCTTCTTGGCCTTGCCGGGCTCGGGCTTCCGCTCCGCTTCGGGCTGGGCGGCGGGCTCCGGGACAGCCTCGGGCGCCGGCTCCGGCGCTTCCGCCGGCGGCGCCTCATCGACGTTCGGCTCCGCGGACTCCTTCACGGGCTCTTCCGCCTCGGACTCCGACTCATGGGATTCGAGGATCGCCTTCAGGTTGCCCAGCACGACGGAGGCGTCCACGCTATCGGAACCCTCGACGTCCTCCAGCATCTCGCGAACCTTGTCCACGCCCTCGAGCAGGGAGTCCACCATGGAGGAGGTGGAGTTCATCTCCCCGTCCCTCACCTTCATGAGAACGCTCTCCATGACATGAGTCAGGCCCTGAATGCTCTCGATGCCGAAGAAGCCGAATCCTCCCTTGATGCTGTGGATCGCCCGGAAAATGCGATTCACAAGCTCGGAGGACACCTCCCCGGCGCGCTGCTCCATTTCGAGCAGATCGGGTTCGATCGCCGCCAGGTGCTCCTTGGACTCTTCGATGAGATCCTGGACAATTTCGAGATCTTCTCTATCCATGCCCCTAACCGCCGTGAATTACATCCCTTGGGGATGTGTGGCAGGGGTATCACCCATGGCCCGGACGACTTCGGCGGGCCATCACCATGGATTTCGGCGTTTTACGCGACCTCTTGAGCGATATATCGGTGAAGAGCGGGGATCACACCCAGAATTACTGGTTTTCGATATAGTGTCATATCAGTGTTACGGTGGGGAGCGTTTCCGGGATGGTTCTTGTTGGTGAAGGGGCCGCGTGATAGCCTGGATGGGATTCAGAAAGGCGGAACATTGCGCTCGGATTCGAAGCCCAGCCCCTTGAAACCCTATGTGTCCCCCGAACGGGAGATCCCCCAGTTCAGCCTCCAGGCCGCGATCCTGGGCGTGCTGCTGGCCATGGTCTTCGGGGCCGCGAACGCCTATCTGGGTCTCAAGATCGGCCTCACGGTGACCGCCTCCATCCCGGCCGCCGTCATGGGGATGGCGATCCTGCGCGGGGTCCTGCGCCGCGGCACCGTGCTCGAGAACAACATGGTCCAGACCATCGCCTCCTCGGGCGAGGCCCTGGCCGCGGGCGTGGTTTTCACCATGCCCGCCCTGATATTCCTGGGGCTCGACCTGAGCTGGTGGAAGGTCTTCGCGATGGCGATGGCCGGGGGGCTCCTGGGTATCCTCTCCATGATCCCCCTGCGTCGCCCGCTCATGGTGGAGGAGCACGAGGCCCTGCCCTTCCCCGAGGGCAGCGCCTGCGCCGAGGTGCTCCTGGCCGGCGAGGAGGGCGGCGGTCGCGCGAAGAACGTGTTCCTGGGAATCGCCCTGGGCAGCGCCTACCGGCTGCTCGCCGAGGGCCTCGGCCTGTGGAAACAGGTGGTGCAGTGGAGCAGCAGCCGGATGCACCAGGCCACGATCGGCTTCGAGCTCTCTCCGATTCTCCTGGGCGTGGGCTACCTCATCGGGCCCCGCATCGCGGCCGTCATGTTCTCCGGCGGCCTGCTGGGCTGGGCGGTGCTGATCCCCCTTCTCCACTATCTCGGCAGTCAGGGCGATCTGATTCTCTACCCCGGCACCGTCCCGCTGGCCGAGATGGACGCCGACACCCTCTGGGACAACTACATCCGCTATATCGGGGCCGGCGGCGTGGCCATGGGCGGGCTGCTCAGCCTGGTGAAGGTGATGCCCACCATCGCGCGCTCCCTCCTGCGGGTCCTGGCCAACTTCCGGACGGGTCTTACCGGCGATCTCTCCCCGCTCCGCACCGAGCGCGACCTCGACGGCCGCATCAGCCTCGGCGTGCTGGCCCTCGTGCTGCTGGCGATGCTCCTTCTTCCGGTCTTCGGCTTCGGCGTCGGAGGCACGGTGATCAGCGCCGCTTTCTCCTTTTTCTTCGTGGCGGTGAGCGCGCGAATGGTGGGGCTGATCGGCTCCACCAGCCAGCCGGTGAGCGGCATGACCATCACCGCACTCCTGGCCACCGCTGCCCTGTTTCACTCCTGGGGCCTGAGCGGCCCCGAGGGAATGGAAGCCTCTATAATGGTGGCGGCGGTGGTGTGCATCGCCATCTGCATGAGCGGCGACATCGCCCAGGACCTCAAGACCGGCGCCCTCATGGGCGCCACGCCGTCCAAGCAGCAGCTCGGCGAGATCCTGGGCACGCTGAGCTTCGCGCTCATCGCCGGCAGCGTCATCCTGCTGCTGAACAAGGTCTACGTGCTGGGCAGCCCGAAGCTGCCCACCCCCCAGGCCCGGCTCATGGCCGACCTGGTGCGGGGCGTCATGGGCGGTCAGCTTCCCTGGACCCTCATCATGGTCGGCGCCGGCCTCGGGCTCTGCGTGGAGCTGCTGGGCGTGGCGTCCCTGCCCTTCGCGATCGGGCTCTACCTGCCCGTGAGCACCTCGGCGCCGGTGATCTTCGGCGGCCTCATCGCCCTCTGGGTGCGCGGCCGCAAGATGGGCGAGGCCGCCCGCGAGCGGGGCACCCTGTTCGGCAGCGGCCTCATCGCCGGCGACGCCCTCATGGGCGTGTTGCTGGCGATCTGCGCCATCATTCCCCTCGGCAGCGACGCGGGCAGCGGCGAACGCCTGTTCCTGCTCGACCGCATCCTCCTGCGCGATACCCGGAACCTGGGCTTCGAGGACATCCTCGCCATCCTGC
This sequence comes from uncultured bacterium, assembly GCA_964399495.1. Taxonomy (GTDB): domain Bacteria; phylum Krumholzibacteriota; class Krumholzibacteriia; order JACNKJ01; family JACNKJ01; genus CAYNQX01. The sequence goes on along the minus strand of CAYNQX010000008.1, from coordinate 63,151 downwards.
CCTTCCTCGGCCTGATGCTGGTGTTCGTGAGAATCATCGCCCGGCGAAGGAGGGAAGCATGACGCGACGGGTCCTGCATGTGGATACCGGCTTCCTGCTCAGGGGCGGCCAGCGCCAGGTGCTGATGCTCATGGCGGCCCTGCGCGAGCGGGGCTGGGAGAGCGTGCTGGCCGCGCCGCCCGGCGGAACGCTGAGCCGGCACGCCCGCAGGGACGGCTTCCCGTGCATCCCCTTCAACCCCCGCAGCGACCTCGACCTGCCGGCCGCCCTCCGCCTCGGACTCGCGGCCGAGAGGGAGGACATCAAGCTCTGGCACGCCCACTCCACCCGCGCGCACGCCGTGGCGAGGCTGGGCCTGAGCTGGCCCATCTCGGCGAAGCAGCGGAAGCGCCGACGCATGGTGGTGACGCGGCGCACGGACCTGGCCGTCAGCAGCGGTCCCTATCAGCGCCTGATGTACCGCGATCCACGCATCGAACGCTACATCGCCATCAGCGAGTCGGTGGCCGGAAGACTCCAGACGGGCGGGGTCGACATGGGCAGAATCCACCTGGTGCCCAGCGCCGTCGACGGGGGGCGATTCCGCAGTTCCGCCCACGCGCATCTCGGCGACACGCCGCTGCCCGTCGCCTTCGATTCCGAGCTGCGCCAGCGTGTCCGCGACGAGTTCGGTATTCCCGAAGGCGGCTTCCTCGTCGGCGCGGCCGGCGCCCTGGAGCGGGGCAAGGGTTTCGATCTGCTGCTGAAGGCCGCGAGCGAGGCCTGTCTCGAGGAGCCCGCCCTCTATTTTCTCGTGGCCGGCGAGGGACCCGAGCGGAAGGCCCTCGATATGGAGTTGACCAGCTACGGCCTGGGCGACCACTTCCGGTTCCTCGGAAGGCGCAAGGACCTGCCTCGCCTCTATCACGCCCTCGACCTGTTCTGCATGCCCAGCCGCGAGGAGGGTCTCGGCGGCGCCGTCCTCGAGGCCTTCGCCGGCGGCGTGCCGGTTCTGGCCAGCGACGCCGGGGGCCTGGCCGAGCTCTTGCAACCCGGCAAGACGGGGACCCAGGTTCCCCAGGGCGACTCGGAGGCCCTCGCGAAGGCGTTGGTGGAGATCTGCCGCAAACCGGAGCCCGCGCGCGCGATGGCGCGAGCGGCCTGGGACTGCGCCCTGAACCAGTTCAGCGTGACGCGAATGGCGGAGGCGGTGGAACGGATCTATGATTCGCTCGAGATGAACGGCGACCCCGACGTGGTTGCCGCGACCGCGGGAGGTTCACGATGAATCGGTTCATCCTTGTTCTGGCGATGCTCTCCCTGGCCGTCTGGCCGGCCGCGGCGGACGATGCCGCCACCGAAAAGCCGGCCCTGCGCGTGGGCGAAGCGGCCTTCGGCACGGCGATCGTGGATCGCATGCCCGACGGAGGCGCGGAAAGCTATCGCATCGGCGACAAGGTCTATTGCTGGACCCGGATCCTCGGCGGCGGCGAGGGCGACTTCGTCTACCACGTCTGGTTCTTCGGCGAGCGCGAGATCCAGTCGGTGGAGCTGCCCGTGAACGGCTCCCACTGGCGCACCTGGTCCTACAAGACCCTCTTCCCGGGCCTGGCCGGAGAGTGGCGCGTCGAGGCGCAGAATGCTCACGGCGAGCTGCTGGGAACCTACCGCTTCACGGCCACGGAGTAGGACACGACCCATGAGCTCCCTCTCCCGCGTCCTCGCGACGCTGTTGATCGCCCTGTTCGCGACATCCTCTTGGGCGCAGACCGAGAAGGGCGCCGAGCCCTTCGACGGACTCGGCGACGGCTCGGCCGTGTGCCTGTGGCTCCCTCCCCTGCAGTACCCGACGGCCCTCGAGAATCGCAGCCTCGGCGGCGCCGTGCTGGTGAAGGTGTACGTGGACGAGACCGGGCGCGTCTACGACAGCGAGCTCGTGGACTCCTCGCTGCCGGAGCTGTTCATCGTGGAGGCCCTGAAGACGGCCCGGCTCGGTCGCTTCCGGCCGGCCCTGCGCAACGGGCGGGGCATCCGCTCCACGATACTCGTGTCCCTGACCTTCTCGCCCCGGGAACCGCCGCCGGCCGGGCGGGCGACACCGCCCGAACCCGAGGCGGAGACTCCGCCGGTCGAGGAGGAGCCCGAGCCTCTCCCGACGACACCGGAACCCGAACCGGAAGCCCGCGAGGAGCGGATGCAAGCTCCGGTCGCGACCACGGCCGACGACGGCGACCTGCGCATCGTCGACGCCGCCTTCGGCAAGGGCGTGGTGAGCCGCGAGCTGCTGGGCAAGAGCGAGGTGTTCGGCGAGGGCGAGCGGGTCTACTTCTGGATGCGCGTGGCGGGCGCCGAGCCCGGTCAGGTGCTCAAGCACTCCTGGATCTACCGGGGGCGCGTGGTCCAGGAGATCGACCTCACCATGAAGGCCGACGTCTGGCGCAGCTGGTCCTACAAGACCCTCTTTCCCGGCATGACCGGCGCCTGGCTCCTCGAGCTCAGCGACGCGGACGGCCGCATCCTGGGCAGCTGGTCCTTTCACTGCGAGTAGCGGCTCTGCTAACCTGCGGGCGTCACGTGCCCGGAGGTGAGCGATGAAAGCCCTGCGCATCCACGAACATGGCGACTTCGACGTCCTGAAGGTCGAGACCCTGCCCGATCCCGAGCCGGGTCCGGGCGAGATCCTGCTGCGCGTGAAGGCCGCCGGCATCAACCACCTGGACACCTGGGTTCGGCGCGGCGTGCCGGGACATCAGTTTCCCCTGCCCATCACGCCGGGCTCCGACGGCGCGGGCGTCGTGGAGGCTTTAGGCGCAGGCGTGAGCGGCTTCGCGGTGGGCGAGCGCCTGGCCGTGGCTCCCGGCTACTCCTGCGGGCGCTGCGAGGCCTGCCTCTCCGGGCGCGACCACTACTGCCGCCGCTACGGCATCTACGGCGAGAGCGGCGACGGCACCGACTGCGAGCTGTTCCGCCTGCCGGTGGCCAACGCGCTGCCGATCCCCGACTCCCTGAGCTTCGAGGAGGCCGCGGCGATTCCGCTGGTGTTCCTGACGGCCTGGGAGATGCTGGTGGCCAAGGGCGGCATCCGCGGCGGCGACACGGTGCTGGTGCACGCCGCCGGCAGCGGCGTGAGCACGGCGGCGATCCAGATCGCGCGCTACTTCGGCGCGCGGGTGATCGCCACGGCGAGTAGCGACGAGAAGCTGGCGAAGGCCGCCGAGCTGGGGGCTCACGAAACCGTGAACTACTCCGACCCGGAATGGCCGAAGACGATCCGCGCGCTCACCGCTAAGCGTGGCTGCGACCTCATCGTGGACCATGTCGGCGAGGCCACCTTCGCGGGCAGCCTGCGCTCTCTGGCCGCCGGCGGGCGCATTCTCTGTTGCGGAGCGAGCAGCGGCCCGGCCTTCAGCGCCGACCTGCGCCCGCTCTTCTTCAAGAACCTGGCGATCGTCGGCAGCACCATGGGCTCGCGAGGCACGCTGCCGGAGATTCTCCGGCTGGCGGGCGAAGGCACGTTCAAGGCCGTGGTGGATCGGGTCTATCCGCTGGATCGGGCGGGCGACGCGCACCGGCGGGTCGCCGAGCGCGCACAGTTCGGCAAGATCGTTCTGTCCGTTCCCTAGGGTCCCAGGAAGGAACTTCCACTCGTCTCGAAGCGCAGCTCGGTCGATGCATCGTCTTCGAAGACGTAGGTGCTCACGTCGCAGGAGCAGTCGCGCTCGTCCCAGAGAAAAACCACCGAACGCTCCTCCTCCCAGTACAGCCAGGTCTCCGTGAGAATATGGCCGTCGCGCCGCAGCTCCTTGGCGTCGGGATCGCCGCTCTCGTTGCGGGTGCGGTCCATCTCCCGGTCGCAGCGACGGCAGTCCCCGCAACCCGACAGCAGGGCGAGGAGGATCAGCGGCAACAGGGCGAGGAGGATTCGTTTCGGGGTCATGGAGATAAAGCTAGCCCATGCGGGAGGTGAAGGCAAATCGGGTCTCAGGCCAGCAGGAAGCGTCTGACGGCGACGGCGAGGCCGTCCTCGTCGTGGCGGGGCGCCACGTGATCGGCCGCCTCCTTCAGCGCCGGGCCGGCGTTGCCCATGGCGATGCCCACGCCGACCTCGCGCACCAGCTCCAGGTCGTTGCGGCCGTCGCCGATCGCCGCCGCCCGCTCGAGCGGGATGCCGCGCAGCGCGCAGTAGTCCGCGAAGGCGAGCTCCTTGGACACCGTCCGCTCGAACACCTCGAGGAACTGGGCCGGGCTCGTGCCGCCCCGTCCCACCAGGCCCTGCAGGGCCACGCGGCTGGCGGGCAGCGCGAGGGCCTCCATCTCCTCGCGCGCCGGGGCGAGGCGCTGCGGATGGTCGATGGTGGCCATGGCCAGCGGCGGCGTGTCGAGGATGTCGTCGATGCGGTCGACGCGACGCAGGCAGTCGAGCCCACCCACTTCGGCCTCCTTCAGGCGGATCTCGAGATAGCGGCCGAGGCGCTCGTTGGCAGGGTCCTCGTCGTAGACGCAGTGGCCTCCCGCGGCGTGGCCCGTGAAGAGCAGGGGCGTCAGCCCATGGCTCCGGTAGACCCGCAGGTAACGGCGCGCCTCCTCCGTCGGCAAGTGACGCTCGCGGAGCACCGCGCCCGAGGCTCCGTCGAGCACGAGGGCGCCGTTCTGCAGCAGGAGGTCGCAGGCGGCCAGCTCGGGGTCGCCGCAGCGGGCCAGGATGCTGCGGGCGGAGTTCTCGTTCCGGCCCGTCGATATCACGACGCGGGTGCCCGCGGCGCGCAGATCGCGCAGGGCGTCCAGGTTCGCCGCGCTCACGGGGCGGGCGAAGTCGTGGACGTCGCTGATCAGGGTGCCGTCGAGGTCGACGGCCAGTACGAGGGGTCGGGACATGATGACAAGTTAGTCAGTGCGGGGCGCTTCGCCAGACGATGCCGCTCAAGTCCGTTGCCGGATCTCCCGATTTCTGATAAGTCAGGAAGCGACCCCAGCGGAAAGGCGGGCACGATGTCCAGCGAGATCAAGGCGATCGGACTACTCACGGGCGGCGGCGACGCCCCGGGACTCAACGCCGTGATCCGCGCCGTGGTACGCACGGCCACCCGCCACTACGGCTGGGACGTGATCGGTTTCAGGGACGGCTACGCCGGCCTCGTCACGCAGCAATACCAGCAGCTCGACTCGGACGACGTGTCCGGCCTGCTGATCCAGGGCGGCACTATTCTGGGCACCAGCAACACCGCCAACCCCTTCGCCTGGCATGTCGGCGAAGGCGTGAACCGCACGACGGTGGACCGCGGCCAGGAGGCGGTGGATATCGTCCGCAACCTGGGCCTGGACGCCCTGGCCTGCATCGGCGGCGACGGCACGCTCTCGATCGCCGACGGCCTGCGCCAGCTCGGCGTGCCCGTGGTGGGAATTCCCAAGACCATCGACAACGACATCGAGGAGACCGAGCAGACCTTCGGCTTCGACACGGCGGTGTCCATCGCCACCGAGGCGATCGATCGCATTCACACCACGGCCCAGAGCCATCATCGCGTGATGGTGGTGGAGGTGATGGGGCGCAACGCCGGCTGGCTCGCGCTGAACGCGGGCATGGCGAGCGGCGGGGACATCATTCTGCTGCCGGAGATCCCCTACAGCCTGGATTCGATCTGCGAGAAGATCGTCGAGCGGAATCGCTCGGGGCGGCGCTTCAGTATCGTGGTCGTGGCCGAGGGCGCGAGCCCCGAGGGCGGCGATAAAGTGGTGGCGAAGGTCGTCGAGGACAGCCCCGACCCGATCCGCCTCGGCGGCATCGGCAACGTGGTCGCGGCGCAGATCGAGGAGCGCCTGAGCCTGGAAACCCGCGTGACGGTGCTGGGGCACCTGCTGCGCGGCGGCACGCCGACGGCCTTCGACCGCGTGCTGGCCTCCAGGCTCGGCTCCGAGGCGGTGCACCTGCTGGCGCGGGGCGAATCCGGAATGATGGTGCGGCTGCAGGGCGGGGAGATCACCGCCGTGGAGATCGCCAAGATCGCCAACCGGCAGCGACTGGTGCCCATGGACAGCCCGCTGCTGCGGCTCGGGCGCGAGACCGGAGTGTGCTTTGGCGACTAGGTGGGCGGCGCTCTTCCTGGTCGTTCTCCTTGCCGTGGGTTGCGGCGAAGGTGAGGGCAACATCACCGATCCGCCGGCGGAGCTGCGCACACTTCATGGACGGGTGTTCGACGCCATGGAGTTGCCCGTGGAGGGCGCCCGGATCAACCTGATCTACGAGCTGGAGGGGTATCCGCTCACCTTGCCGGTAGCGGCAGACGATCCCGAACCGACTACTGTGGACTCACTCTATCTGAACCATCCGAACCCCTTTTCTCCCACGACGGAGATTCGCTTCTCTTTGGAGTACAGCCAGATCCTCCACGTCGTGGTGCTGGGGGCCGAGGGCGACACGTTGCGCACCCTCTTTCATGGTGTCTGGAACACCGGCGTTCACTCCGTACGGTGGGATGGTCGCGACGACGCGGGCGAGCTCCAGCCCAACGGTGTCTACCGGGTGCGAATCACCTATCACGCGAATATGGATGGCCCCAGCGACGAGATCGGTGGCGTCTTCTTCTTGACCTCGGATCCGGCGATCCTGGCGGGGTCGGCCCTGGTCGAGACCGACGCCGAGGGCCGCTTCAGTATTCCCCTCGCATCGCTGCCGATCGGTGAGATGATTCCGGCGACCAACGAGGAGGGCGTGCTGATGGGGATATTCCCCGTGAGCTCGAACGTGCAGGTACACGCCGCAATCGACGCGACGACCTGGGATCGACACAGCTTGGACTTCGGGAGCGGAGAGACGGACATCGAGGTCGAGCTGCATCTGCCCTAGGCTGAGTCCACCCGGGGGGACTCGGGGGAAGTCTACACGTGTAGACTCCTGGGCGGCAGGTCGAAGGTTCGAACCCTCTCGTTTGATAGAGCGCCTGACTACCGATAAGGAGGTTGGGGATCTTGGGCGGATGAACGGGAAACGGGACTTGAACTCGCGACCCCAACCCTGGCAAGGTTGTGCTCTACCGCCAGGCTAACTCAAGTTGATGTAGCCCCTTATCGAGTCCAAACGTTTGGACTCCCCCGGGTCTACCCGGGTAGACAGGCGCTTCGATTCAATCCTCGCGCCCAGCCAGCAGCGACGCCTTCATCGGCGCAATCGTGAAGCGGTGCAGCCCCTCGCTCACGGAGGGATCGGCCTCCAGGATCGCGCGCGCCTCCGTCTCGCTCTCCACTTCCAGCACGATCAGGCCGAAGGTGGCCTCGGGGTCGAAGACCGGGCCGGCCAGCAGCACCTTGCCCGCCTCGGTGAGGTCGCGCAGGTAGACGAAGTGATCGCCCATGATCCGCTGCTCGCGATCGCTCATGTTTTCGGGCCAGCCCTCGCGGGTGCCGAGCAGGCGCGCCATGAAGTGGGTGTGCTTTGCTATCAGCTTCCATCCTCATGCGAATCGGCAGTCCGCCGGAACAGGAATCGAAACCGCCGCACGGGCGGATTCTCGTCGTCCATGAGATCGTCGAAGTCGGTCTCCGTGAGCCCGTGCTTCGCGAGCGTGTCGAACTCGGCGCGGCTCAGCGGATAGGGCGGCCCCTCGCTCGGTTGCTCGGGTTCGCGGCCTCGG
>CAYNQX010000008.1:48404-55444 GCA_964399495.1 uncultured bacterium | reverse complement strand
GCGGCTCAGCGGATAGGGCGGCCCCTCGCTCGGTTGCTCGGGTTCGCGGCCTCGGCAAATGGCCACCAGTTCGCCCCCGGGGGCGACGCACTCCGCCGTGATGCGCATCGCCTCGACGCGGAGGTCCGGCGGCAGGCTCTGGAAGGTGTAGATCTCGCAGATGAAGTCGAAGCGGCCGTGCCAGTCGGCGGGGAGCTCGTAGAGGTCGGCGACACGATAGTCCACCCGGGTGGACGGAAAGCGCTCCTTCGCCCAGGCGATCGCCGTGGGCGAAATATCGAAGGCGGTCACCTCGAAGCCGCGCCGCGCCAGTTCCTCGGCGTCGTCGCCCAGGCCGCAGGCCACCACCAGCGCCCGCTTGCCGTCACCGCGCACCGCGTTCGCCTCGAGCCAGTCCATGAGCAGCGGCTTGGGCCTCTGCTCGGCCCAGGGAACCTGCCCGGCGTCGCCGTTCGCGTTGCGATAGGTAATGTCGAAGCGGTCCGTGGCCTCGTGGCGGCGCTCCTCGTTCATCGTTGCTCCTCATGAAACGAGCCGCCTCGGAAGCGAAGCGGCTCGTTGAATCGGTGTGTCAGGCCCTAGCCCTGGTCGGGGCGCGGGTGGGCGATCTTCTCGAAGGCCGCGTCGAAGTCGAAGCCCTCGTGGAAGGGGTTGTCCTCGTTGTGGCAGCGCTCGCACACGGCCTTGTCCGGCTTGATGAGGCCCACGGACTCGCGGTCGGTCTTGCCCTCGGCGATCGCGTTCATGGTCTTCTTCTTGTAGTAGTCGCCGCCCGCGCCGTGGCAGGACTCGCAGGTGACGCCGTTCTCCTTCACCAGCTTCAGGGTGAGGGCCTCGTCCTCGCCGTAGCCGGTCACGTGGCACTTCAGGCAGGCCGCGTTTTCCTGGGGATTGTCGACGCCGACCTCCTTGGCCTTCTCGATGGCCTTGTCGGTCCCGAGAGTTTCGAAGGCCTTGGCGTGGGCCGTCTCGAGCCACTGGCCGTACTGGTTCCCCTTGTCGTCCTTCTTGTGGCACATCTTGCACTTTTTCAGGCCAACGTAGGCGCGCTCCTCGGCCACCGCGGAGCCGACAAGGAAGGCGGCCAGGGCCGCCGTCAGGGCCAGAGTCACGATTTTGCGCTGCATCGTCATCTTCTCCTTGAGGGATCAGAAAGGTTTCAGCTTCCTGTGCTTGCTGAGTGAAAAACTGAGGCTCTCCAACGCGATGGAGAGGTTCACGTTACGAATATAGACCTCGTCGGGCTCCAGGAGTTTAACCGGCGAGAAATTCAGTATGCCCTCGACGCCCGCGTCGACGAGCTGGTCGGCCACGTCCTGTCCGGCGGCCGGCGGTACCGCGATCACGCCGATCTGCACCTTGCGCTCCTTCACGACGCGGGGCAGTTCGCTCATGCCCAGTATCGGAACGCCGTTCCAGTCGGTGCCCACCTTGTTGGGGTTGCTGTCGAACACGGCCACGATCTCGAAGTTCTGTTTGCGGAACTCGTCGTAGTGAATCAGCGCGTGGCCCAGATTGCCCGCGCCGATGAGCACCAGGTGCCAGGGATGATCGATGCCGAGGATCTCCGCGATGCTGCCCTTCAGGCCGACCACGTGGTAGCCGAGCCCGCGCCGGCCGAAGCTGCCGAAGCTGGAGAAGTCCTTGCGCACCTGCGCGCTGGTGGTGCCGTAGCGCTCGGCGAGGCCGTCGCTGGACACCGTCTCCACGCCCTCCCGCTCCAGATCCTCGAGGATGCGGTAGTAGTTGGAAAGACGTCGCACCGTGGCTTCGCTGATGCCGAGACCCTTGTGCATGTTGCCCGTGCTTTCGCCGCGCACCTTACTCCTCGTTCCGCTCGCCGTCGTCGCCGGCGGTTTCGGGATCCTCGGCGACCGGGGTCGCTTCGGTTCCGTTCGGCCTGTCGCCGTTGCCTTCCGCATCCTTGTCTTTGGGAATGAGTGCCACGGAGACCACCTTGTCTCCGGAGTCCAGGGATACGATTCTCACGCCCTGCGTGTTCCGGCCGATGCTAGATATCCCGTCCACGCCCTGGCGAATCATCACGCCGCCGCGGGTGATGAGGATGATCTCGTCGCCCTTGCTCACGGGCAGCGCCGCCACCACGGGGCCGTTGCGCTCGGTGGTCTTGATGTCGATGATGCCGAGCCCGCCGCGACCCTTCGAGGGATAGTCGCCGAAGGGCGTGCGCTTGCCGTAACCGTTCTCCGTGATGGTGAGCAGGTACTCCTGCTCGCCGAGGATCACGGTGTCGGCCACGGCGTCGTTCTTGCCGCTGAGCTTGATGCCGCGCACGCCGCGGGCGCTGCGGCCCATCGGACGCAGCAGGTCGCTCGAGAAACGCAGGCTGCGGCCGCCGGTCTTGGCGATGAGCAGCTCCTGACCGGGGCCGATGAGGCCGGCGCGCACGAGGGCGTCGCCGTCGCGCATGCCCTGGGCGATGAGGCCGTCGCGGCGGCGGGTGGCGAAGTCGGAGAGCGGCGTGCGCTTCACCTGGCCCTCGCGCGTGGCGAGCAGCACCCAGTGCTCGGGGTCGTCGAAGTTGTGGACGCGAACGAAGTCGCGTGCCTTCTCGCCCGAACGCAGGCCCAGCACGTTCACCAGCGCCTTGCCCTTGCTGGTGCGCGTGCCCACGGGCAGCTCGTAGACCTTGTGCTGGTAGACGCGGCCGAGATTCGTGAACACGAGCAGCGTGTCGAGGGTGGAAGCCACCATGACGTGCTCGATGAAGTCCTCCTCGCGGGACTCCATTCCCTTCACGCCGCGGCCGCCGCGGCCCTGCTTGCGATAGGTGTCCAGAGGCGTGCGCTTCACGTATCCCGCGTGGGTGATGGTGATGACCACGTCCTCGTCGGTGATGAGATCCTCGTCCAGGAACTCGTCGAGGCTCTGGGTGATCTCGGTGCGGCGCGCGTCGCCGTACTTCTCCTTGATCTCCGTGAGCTCGTCGCGGATCAGGTCGAGCACCAGGCCGCGGTCGGCGAGGATCGCGCGGAAGCGCTCGATCGCCCGCTGCAGCTCCTCGTACTCGGCCTCCAGCTTGCTGCGCTCCAGACCCGTGAGCCGGGCCAGGCGCATGTCGAGGATCGCCGTGGCCTGGAGCTCGCTCAGGGCGAAGCGCTCCATGAGGCGGTCCTTGGCGTGATCGCTGTCGTCGCTGGTCTTGATGATCTGCACGACCTCGTCGATGTTCTCGACGGCCACGAGCAGGCCCTGCACGATGTGCGCCCGCTCCTCGGCCTTCCGCAGGTCGAACTGCGTGCGGCGGACGATCACCTCTTCGCGGTGATCGAGGAACACCGTCATGAGTTCCTTGAGGCCGCACTGCTTCGGCTGCTGCCCCACGAGCGCCAGCATGTTCACGTTGAAGGCCTGCTGGAGCGGCGTCATCTTGTAGAGCTGGTTCAGGATCACCTGGCTGGGGGCGTCCTTCTTGAGCTCGATCACCACGCGCATGCCGTCGCGGTCGCTCTCGTCGCGGATATCCGAAATCCCCACCACGCGTTCGCCGCGCACCAGGTCGGCGATCTTCTCGATGAGACTCGCCTTGTTCACCTGGTAGGGAATCTCGGTGACGATGATCGCGTCGCGATTGCGCTTGTACTCCGTCTCGATCTCGGCGCGGCCTCTCACCAGCACGCGGCCACGACCCTTGTGGTAGGCGCTGCGGATCCCCTCGCGGCCGTGGATGATCGAGCCGGTGGGAAAGTCGGGGCCCTTGACGTGCTCCATGAGCTCGTCGGTGCCGATGTCTTCGTCCTCCATCATGGCGAGGAAGCCGTCGACCAGTTCGCTCAGGTTATGGGGCGGAATGTTCGTGGCCATGCCCACGCCGATGCCGGCGGTGCCGTTCATCAGCATGTTGGGCGCCACGCTCGGCAGCACCGAAGGCATGAGGCGGCTCTCGTCATAGTTCGGGACGAGGTCCACCGTCTCCTTGTCCAGGTCCTTCAGCATCTCGGCGGCCACCGGCATCATGCGCGCCTCGGTGTAGCGCTCGGCCGCGGCCGAGTCGCCGTCCACGGAGCCGAAGTTGCCCTGACCGTCCACCAGCGGATAGCGCAGGCTGAACTCCTGGGCCATGCGCACCATGGTGTCGTACACGGCCTGCGTGCCGTGGGGGTGGTAGTTACCCGTGGTGTCACCTGTGATCTTGGCGCTCTTGCGATAGGGTCGGCCCGGCCTGAGGTTCAGGTCGTTCATGGCCGTGAGGATTCGCCGCTGCACCGGTTTCAGGCCGTCCCGCGCGTCGGGGATGGCTCGGGAGATGTTGACCGACATCGAGTAGGCCAGATAGGAGCGTTTCATCTCCCTTTCGATGTCGATCGTAATGATGCGCTCGCCCGTGGGCATCGTGCTTCCTCTTTCCAGCTGTCCAGCGCTGTCGCTCTAGCTAAATGTCCAGGTCCGTGACGGTATCCGCGTAGGTCTCGATGAACTGGCGCCGCAGCTCCACCTCGTCGCCCATGAGTATCGTGAAGATGCGGTCGGCCTCGACGGCGTCCTCCAGGCTCACCTTCAGCATGGTGCGGCTCTCGGGATCCATGGTGGTCTCCCAGAGCTGCTCGGGATTCATTTCGCCGAGGCCCTTGTAGCGCTGGATGTAGACCTTGTTCGGGTCGTCGCTGATGCCCTTGATCTTCTCGTCGCGCTCGTCGTCGTCGAAGGCGTACACGCTCACCTTGCCCTTGCGTAGCAGGTAGAGCGGCGGCTGGGCGATGTAGATGCGGCCCTGCTGCAGCAGGTCGGTCATCTTGCGGTAGAAGAAGGTCAGCAGCAGCGTGCGGATATGCGCGCCGTCCACGTCGGCGTCCGTCATGATGATGATCTTGCCGTAGCGCACCTTCTCGGGGTTGAAGTCCACCCCGTAGCCCGCGCCGATAGCGGTGATGATGGTGCGCACCTCGTCGTTGGAGAGCACCTTGGTCGGCGTCGCCTTCTCGACGTTGAGAATCTTGCCCTTGAGCGGCAGGATCGCCTGGAAGGAGCGCTGCCGCGCCTGCTTGGCGCTGCCGCCGGCGCTGTCACCTTCGACCAGATACAGCTCGGTGTTCTCGGGATCGCGGTCGCTGCAGTCGGCGAGCTTGCCGGGCAGGGTGCCGCTCTCGAGCGCGCTCTTGCGGCGGGCCATGTCCCGCGCCTTGCGCATGGCCTCGCGGGTCTTCGCGGTGGACACGCACTTGGCGATGATCGCCTTCGAGGCCTGCGGGTTCTGGTCGAGCCAGTCGGAGAGCTGCTTGCCCACCACCGTCTCGACGACGCTGCGCACCTCGCTGTTGCCCAGCTTGCCCTTGGTCTGCCCCTCGAACTGCGGCTCGCTGAGCTTCACGCTGACGACGGCGGTGAGGCCCTCGCGCACGTCGTCGCCGCTCAGGGTGGTCTTGCCGTTGTTGCCCTTGCTCTCGCGCTGCAGGTAGTTGTTGAGGCTGCGGGTCAGCGCGCCGCGAAATCCGGACAGGTGCGTGCCGCCCTCGTGCGTGTGGATGTTGTTCGCGAAGCTGAACACGTTGTTGGTGAAGCCTTCGTTGAACTGGAGCGCCACCTCCACCCGCACGCCATCGCGCTCGACATCGAAGTGGAAGGGGGCCGGGTGCAGGGGGCTCTTGCCCTCGTTCATCCACTCGACGAACTCCAGGATGCCGCCGTCGTACTTGAACTCGTTCTTGCTGGTGTCCCGCTCGTCGTGAATGCGAATCGACAGGCCGCGGTTCAGATAGGCCAGCTCGCGCAGGCGGCTGCTGAGCACGTCGAAGTTGAACTCGAGGGTGTCGAAGATCTCGCTGTCGGGCATGAACTGGATGACGGTGCCGCTCTGCTCCACCTTTTCGGCGCCCGAGATCACGCGCACGGGCTCGACGGCGTGGCCCCGACGGTACTCCTGAAAGTAGGCCTTGCCGTCGCGGTACACGGTGGCCTTCAGCCACTCGGACAGCGCGTTCACCACACTCACGCCCACGCCGTGCAGGCCGCCGGATACCTTGTAGCTCTCGCCGTCGAACTTGCCGCCGGCGTGCAGCACGGTCATCACGACCTCGAGCGCGCTCTTGCCTTCACCCTCGTGAATGTCCACCGGAATGCCGTGGCCGTTGTCGGTCACCTTGACGCTGCCGTCATCGAGAATTTCCACCAGGATATCGTCGCAGCGACCGGCCATCGCCTCGTCGACGGCGTTGTCCACCACCTCGTAGACGCAGTGGTGAAGGCCGTCGGAGCTCGTGCCGCCGATGTACATGGCCGGGCGCTTGCGCACGCCCTCGAGGCCCTTGAGAACCTGGATGTTGTTGGACCCGTAAGTCTCGCTCATTGGCTTTCGGTCTTCCTTGCTCCGACGCGGCGGCTCACCGCATGGATCAATGCTGTGTGAAACGGATCTCCTTGACCAGGCCCGAACCGAGGGCCTCGTCGAATCGTCCGATGATCGTCGTCTTCAGGAAGGCGAGTTCCTGCCGCCAGGCCGCGCTTTCCACGCGGACATACAGCACTCCCTCGCGGATACGCAAGGCTTCGCTGCGGCCGGCGATATCCGGGCCCACCATTTCGGTCCAGAGCTCGAGCGCCTCGCGTTCGCGCAGTCGTCCCGACAGACCCAGGGAGCCCAGCACCGAGTGCAGGATCTCTCCCGTCGGTCTCAGCACGTCCGGTCTGCGGCGACGCCGACTGCTCACGCTCTCATCCTCCTCAACTCTACTCGGGCCTACTCGAGCCTACTCGGGCAGAACCCGACCGGCCTCCACCTTGAAGCGGCGAAGGTCGCCGAACAGTTCACGACGCAGATCCTCGGGCTGGGGCGCGGCGAGAAAAGTCTGATAATTCCGTCCGACGAGATGGCAGAGCTTCTCCCGGCGACTGCCGTCGAGCTCACTGAAAACGTCGTCCAGGAAGACGATCGGTCGGTCTCGTCGAACCCTGGCCAGGTACTCGGCCTGGGCCAGTTTCAGGGCTACCGCGGCCGAGCGCTTCTGGCCCTGTGATGCGAATTTTCGGGCATTACGGCCTCCGATGTCAATCATCATGTCGTCTCTGTGGGGGCCTGCTAACGT
>CAYNQX010000008.1:0-48304 GCA_964399495.1 uncultured bacterium | reverse complement strand
TTGTACTCCATGAGCTGGCGCAGGTAGCCGGGATCCGTCTTCGCGAAGCTGTAGTCGAGGAAGCGCCTGCGGAGCTCCGGCTCGCCCGTGACGAGCTCGACGTCGCCCGGTCCGAACACCACCGTTCCCGTGAGGCCGATCAGGTCGGAGAGGCGGGAGACCTCGTCGCCGTCCAGGGTCAGCTTCTTGGGGCCGCCGCGAGCGTAGGAGGCCGTGAAGCGCAGCGGCTCGTCACCGTCGTCGGCCAGCGATCCGCTCAGGAAGAAGTGCTCTCCCTCGAAGCGGATCATCTCCTCGTCCCTGGCCCGGCGATGGCTGCGGCCGGACACCAGGTAGAGCAGCGCCTCGATGAGATTCGTCTTTCCCTGCCCGTTCGCGCCGTGAATCCAGTTCACCTCGGGATGCAGCTCGAGACGACAGGGATCCAGGTTGCGGAACCCCTCCGCGCGCAGTTCGAGGTAGCGCATCGGGGCTCACGCTCAGTCGCTGAGCTTCAGAGGCATCAGCAAGCTGAAGTACTCTTCGCTCTCGTCCTGCTGTACCGGCTCGATGATGCCCGCGTTGTCGGGACGGTCGAGCTTGAAACACACCTCTTCGCAGTTCATGTGCTTGAGAGCGTCGAGGAGATAGGTCGCGTTGTAGCCTATACTCATGTCGTCGCCGTCATAGCTGGCCGCGATCTCCTCACGCGCCTGGCCGATCTCGGCGCTGGCCACCTCGAGCACGAGCTGGTCGGCTTCCACCACCAGCTTGATCTGCTTGGTGGTGAGGCTGGCCGCCAGGGTGGACACGCGGTCGGTCGCCACGAGCAGACTGTCGGTGGCCACGCTCAGCTTCTTGTCGTTCCCCTTCGGCACGACCTGCTGGTAGTTGGGGAAGGGCCCCTCGATGAGGCGCGTGAACAGGCTCACGCCATCGGTGCGGAAGAAGGCCTGACTCTCGCCAATACCCATCTCGAGTTCGCCGTCGTCCGGCAGAAGACGCAGGAGCTGATCGAGGGCCTTGGCGGGTACGATCACGCCCTTCTCGCCGGTCACGGGCAGGCCCTCTAGGCGCCGACAGAACGCGAGCCGATGACCGTCGGTGGCCACCATGGCGATCTTCTCGGCGTCCAGTTCCAGAAAGATCCCGTTCATGGAAGGCCGCGCCAGGTCGGTGGACACGGCGAAGCGGGTGCGGCGGATCATGTTCTTGAGCGTGCCGGCCGGCGCGCTGAAGCTCTCGATCTCCTTCGTGTCGGGCAGCTTCGGATAGTCCTCGGCGGGCATGGTGGGAATCTTGAAGCTGGCACGGCCGCAACGAATCGCGAGGGCGTTTTCGTCGCCCGCGACTTCCAGTTCGACGTCCACCGCCTCGAGCTTGCGCACGATCTCCGAGAAGCGACGGGCGGGCACGGCCACCGCGCCGGTGCTCTGCACTTCGGCTTCGACACGGAGGTTGATGGAGAGGTCGAGATCCGTGGCGGAAACGCCGACACCCTCCTTGTCCGCCGTGATGAGCAGGGTGGAGAGGATAGGCAGCGTGGACTTGCTGGGTACCACGTTCCCCGCCAGGCCGGCGAGCCGACTCAGTTCGGGCTGGGAAAGGGTGATCTTCACTCCATGACCTCCTGATCGCGTTCTACGGGTCCTCGTGACCCGCGATGCACATCTTCCCGGGCTCTCTCTTCTTCTCTTTTAGGGAGAGAAGATCAGCGGTAGCATTAGGGGCTGTGCACAATGTTTAAAACCAGCCGCCGAAATTGGCAATGCCCTATTTTCACAGGGCCTTTCGTGTCTTCGTTTTTTCCACCGAGCCGTTGGATTTCTGCGGTCGACCCTGTGGAATGTACCGACGATCTCCACAGCTTCCGGTTATCCAAAACGTGATCCACTGCTTCTCCACAGGTCTCTGGGGAAAGTTCAGGACGGCAGGGAGAACTGCTGCCGCAACTCCGTCACGGTCACCCGCAGTTCGCCCTCCTGCTTCACCAGCTTCTCGATCTTGCGGCAGGCGTGCAACACCGTGGTGTGGTCGCGCCCGCCGAACTGGCGGCCGATCTCGACGAGGCTCTTGTCCGTGAGCTCCCGGCTGAGCCAGATGGCCACCTGGCGAGGCAGCACGATATGGCTGCTCCGCTTCTCCGATTTCATCAGCTCCACGCTACTCTCGAAACGCTCCGCTACCAGCTTCTGGATGTCGCCGATGTTCGGCGTGCGAGGCTTCACCTTGATGAAGTCCTTGAGCACCTCGCTCGCCAGGTCGATGGTGATGGGGCTGCCCGTGAGCCCCGCGAACGCCAGCAGCCGGATCAGGCTGCCCTCCAGCTCCCTGATATTGCTCCGCACGCTCTCGGCGATGAGAAAGAGCACATCGTCGGGAATGGAAAGCCCGTCCTTCTCCGTCTTCTTGCGCAGGATCGCCATGCGCGTTTCCAGGTCCGGCATCTGGATGTCGGTGATGAGACCCCACTCGAAGCGGCTCACCAGGCGATCCTCGAGAGCGCGGATCTCCTTGGGCGGCCGGTCGCTGGTGACCACGATCTGCTTGTCGGCGTCGTAGAGCGCGTTGAAGGTGTGGAAGAACTCCTCCTGCGTGCTCTCCTTGCCCGCCAGGAACTGGATGTCGTCGATGATGAGCAGGTCGACGTTCCTGTACTTGTTCTTGAACTCCAGGGTCTTGCCCGCCCGGATCGCGAAGATCAGCTCGTTCATGAAGCTCTCGCTGGAGGCGTAGAAGACCTTGGCCTTCTTCTGCTCCTCGAGAACGAAGTGCGCGATCGCCTGGGCGAGGTGGGTCTTGCCCAGGCCCACGCCGCCGTAGATGAACAGCGGGTTGTACACCTTGCCCGGCTTCTCGGCCACCGCGAGGCTGGCCGCGTGGGCCATGCGGTTGTTGTTGCCGACCACGAACTCCTCGAAGCTGTAGTTCGCGTTCAGCATGAGGCCGGCGCTCTTGCCGGGGCCCTTCTGCGTCTGGGTGTAGCGCCGCAGAAAGGATCCGCGGCCCTTGCGCTGCTGCTGGTCGGGCTGGGCCGGCAGCTCCTCGCCGTCCCGGATCACGAGGGTGATCTCGGGGGTGGTGCCCATCACCTCTCGCGCGGCCGCGATGATGGTGGGCATGTGATGCTCGGAGAGCCAGTCCAGGAAGAACTGATTGGGACCCTCGACGTGGAGCATCCCGTCCTCACAGCGCAGCAGACGTGTGGGGCGGAACCAGGTCTTGAAGCTCTGGCTGTTGACCTGACCCCGGATGACCTCGAGAACCCGCTCCCAGAGCGGCCCAGGATCCATCTGCATCGAGGCTTTCAAGAGCAACCTCCACCTATCCACTTTGTGGAAAACAACCTAACTCCTTAACGGTTAAGTGTTTATCCTATCTTTTACACAGGTGCACACATACTTATCCACACACCCATTAAGGGTTGTTTACCCACATCACTTTGTTGAAAAGTGGAAAAGAGACGGGAGTGAGGCCAGTTGCCCTGAATTCGGGGGCAAAGCCCACCCTAGCAAACCCGATTATGGGAATACAACGAAAAAAGGCCAAGCCTGTGGAAAAACTTCCAAACCACGCAATGGTAACGAGTTGGTATTCCTTGCGATCTGTCTTTAATGTCGATTACACGCCGAATCGTCCACAGGGGAGATCCGCGCCCCTTTTCCCCTTGACTTGCCGCTCCCCCACGCTTAAGTTAAGCCACTTTGTAGAAGGAGGTTAGCCATGAAAAGGACCTTCCAGCCCAGCAATCTGAAGCGGAAGCGCAAGCACGGCTTCCGCAAGAGGATGAGCACGAAGGCCGGTCGAGCCATCATCAACGCTCGGCGCGCCAAAGGCCGTAAGCGCCTTTCCGTTTAGTTACGTCGATCTGCTGGCATACTGGTATGGCCGCGTCGCCGCCCAATGAATCCCGGCCCCAGCGGATTCCCTCCGGGGAGTTCCGCGACATCTACAAGACGGGCCGCAAGGCGGTGGGCAATCGAATCATTCTCTTCCACAGGGATACGGGTTCCATTGTCACGTTCGCGGCGGTGGCCAGTCGCAAGATCGGCAACGCAGTGAAGAGAAACCGAGCCAAACGGCTCATGAGGGAAGCGTTTCGAATCCATCTGGGCAGGCTCCACAGTCGAGGAGCCTACGTACTGATAGCCCGAGCCGGCATCCAGGGTGGCAAGAGCCACGAAGTCGCCGGCGAACTCGAGAAACTGCTGACCCGTCTGGAACTCCTGTCGGAGAATCGATGAGCAGGGACGGATATGCTCCGTAGTCCACTACTCTCCCTGGTGAGGGCCTATCGCAGGTTCCTCTCTCCCATCCTTCCCGATACCTGCCGTTTCTACCCCTCCTGTTCGCATTACGCGGAGGAGGCGTTGACGCGTCATGGAGCCCTCAGGGGCAGCGCTCTCGCCACGAAGCGAGTGCTGCGCTGTCATCCCCTGCATCCCGGCGGTCACGACCCCGTTCCCGACTAGGAACGGAAGCACTTCTCGCGGTACGACCCACCAGGGAGAGGTCGAATGGACCGCAATACTCGTATCGGCTTCGCGCTGATATTCCTGCTACTCATACTCTGGTCCGTCTGGATGTCCCGCATGCAGACCCCGGAGTCCCAGCTCGCCGAAGGCGCCGATAGCCTGAGCACGGAAGCGCCGATCGAGACGCCCCCGCCGCTGGATCCTCCCGTCACCGATACGCCCGCGCCCGGTCCCACCGAGTCGCCGGCGATGTTCGGCGGCGGCGAGCGGACCCAGGTGGTGGTGGAAACCGACCTGGCCCGCTTTCTGGTGGACTCCCACGGCGCCACGCTGCGCCGGATCGAGCTGCTCGAGTTCGACGGGGCGGGTGACGCGGGCGGATTCGTCGAGCTCATCGGCATCGCGGGCGCCGACACCGCCTCGGTGCTCGGCGTCGACGTCGAGCTCCCGGCCGGATCCTTCCGCACCGGCGGGCTCAACTTCACCCTGGACGACGTCACGCCCGGCGGCGAGATCCACCTTTCCGGCGACGACGAGGCGACGCTCAGGTTCCGCCTGGCCGGACCCGACGGCGGGGAGCTGGTGAAGACCTACGTCTTCCACGGCGACCGCTACGACTTCGATCTCGGCGTCGCGGGCACCTTCACCGGCGCCTTCGACGGCGCCCGCTCCCTGTCCATCGACTGGAGCGACGGTCTCCTCTCCACCGAGAAGAACCGCAAGGACGACCTGGGCTCCTTCAACAGCTTCTACCTGGTGGGCGACACCCAGGAGAAGAAGTCCCTGCGCCACTTCAAGGGCGGGGGGCGCCTTCCCGAGCGGGGCATGAGCTCCGACGAGGGCTCCGTCCAGTGGCTGGCGACCAAGACCAAGTACTTCCTCGCCGCCCTGATCCCCACGAACCTCCAGAGCGGCCGTGCCGTGCTGGTGGGCGACAACGACGACGCCGTGCTCGGCTGGCGGGTGAACTACCCGCTCCGGGGCGGCCGCAACCACTTCGAGGAGAGCTTCAAGGTCTACACCGGTCCCATGCTCTACGACGAGCTGAAGACCTACGACCGCGGCATGGAGAACCTGGTGGACATGGGCAAGCTGATCCGGCCCATCAGCCTGGCGATCAAGTGGCTCATGGACTTCCTGGGCCGCTACATTCCGAACTACGGCGTGATCATCGTTCTGCTCTCCGTCTTCACGAAGGTCCTCTTCTACCGGCTCACCCACAAGAGCCTCAAGTCCATGAAGGACATGCAGGCGATTCAGCCCGAGCTGAAGGCCCTGCAGGAGAAGTACAAGGACAACAAGGAGCGCCTGAACAAGGAGATGATGGCGCTCTACAAGGAGCATGGGGTGAATCCCCTGGGCGGCTGTCTGCCGCTGCTCCTGCAGATGCCGGTGTTCTTCGCGCTCTTCCGCGTGCTTCGCGGCGCCGTCGAGCTGCGGGGAGCGGGCTTCATGCTGTGGATCGACGACCTTTCCAACATGGACGTCCTCTACGAGCTGCCCTTTGCAATACCCCTACTCGGCGGTTTCATCGACAACTCGATCAGCGTGCTCCCGATACTCATGGGTCTCTCGATGTGGGCTCAGCAGAAGCTGGGCGGCTCGGGCATGGGAATGGGAGCCGAGAGCGCGCAGGCGGGCCAGATGGCGGCCATGAACAAGATCATGCCTTTCTTCATGACCTTCATCTTCTACCGCATGCCCTCCGGCCTGGTGCTCTACTGGCTGGTCAACAACATCCTCCAGGTGGCCCAGCAGTGGTACATCCACAAGGGACTGGAGAAACCCCAGGTCGTGACCGCCAAATCCTGAAGGAGAATCACAACATGAAGAACATCGAGATCGAAGCCAGGAGCAAGGACGAGGCGATCAGCGAAGGGCTGGCGAGCCTCGGCCTGAGCCGCACCCAGGTGGCCGTCGAGGTCATCGACGAGGGCGGCCGCGGCTTCCTGGGCCTGGGCACGAAAAAGGTCAAGGTGCGCCTGCGCGCCCTCGAGGAGGGCGAGGTCGACCCCGCCGACGTCGTGCGCGGCCTGCTGGAGCTCATGGACGTGGAGTTCGAACTGCAGGTGAGCAAGCACGGCGACGAGACGGACATCCGCATCGACGCCCCCAAGGACGACGGCCTCCTCATCGGCCGCAGGGGCCAGACCCTCGACGCGCTCCGCCACATCTCCCAGCGCATCCTCGCCGCCCGCAAGGGCGCGAACGTGCCGGTGAACATCGACGTGGGCGACTACCGCGCGCGCCGCGAGGCCGGACTCGTCGAGAAGGCCGAGCAGGTCGCCGCCGAGGTGCTCGAAGGCGGCCAGTCCATCACCATGGACCCGATGAGCGCGCAGGACCGCCGCGTCATCCACCTGGCGCTGGCCGAGCGCGAGGACGTGAGCACCTACACCGTGGGCCGGGGCTCCCGGCGCTGCGTGGTGATCGCGCTTCCCGAGGACGACGACGAGACCGCCTACGACCAGGTGCCCGATCCGGGCTTCCGCTCCCAGCGCATGCCCGCCGCCGACGGCAACGTCGCCGAAGGGGAAGAGCCGCGCGAGTCGCGCCCCCGCCGGGAGCGCCGCGATCGGAACGACGGCGAGCGCCGGGGCGAGGGCCGTCGACGTGGACGCCGACCGCGCCGCGACGAGGCACCTCGCGAGGCCCAGGGCGAAGACGGCAATCGCAAGGAGCAGGAGACCCGCAGTGAGCGCGGCGAGCGCGGTGACCGTGGAGAGCGCGGCGGACGTCGCGAGCGCGGTGGACGCGGTGAGCGTCGCGGAGGCCGTGGCGACAGGGAGCGCGGTGGACGCGGTCAGGACGACCGTCGCCGCGAGAGCCGTGGCCGCGACGACCGCATGGGCGACGACCACTTCGGCCAGGACCCCGGCGCCCCAGCCGCCACCAGCAAGGGCGACCTGAGCAAGGCGCCCGTCGTCAACGACGACTCGGGCGAGAAGGCCTTCCCCAGCGACCTCGCGAAGAGGGTTCTCCAGCTCGAGAAGAGTGGCGGCGCCTCCAGCGGGAAACGCCGCCGCCGTCGCTAGACGACCGGGAACGGCGTAGCAATTGCCACGGTCCCGGGTCAGCCCGGGACCGTTTTTCTTGGCCCCCACCAGGGCAAGGGGAGACGATGCACCACCCCGACGACACCATCGCCGCACCGGCGACGGCTCCCGGCGAGAGCGCTCTCGCCGTCCTGCGGGTCAGCGGCCCGGAGGCGCTCGCGGCATTCGAGTCGCTCGTCGCCTCCGACTCCGCGCCAGGGGAGTGGATCCCCCGACACCTCCACCACATCCGGCTCGTCGATGCCGACGGCCACCCCCTCGACGAGGTCATGGCAGCCTGGATGCCCGGCCCACGCAGCTACACCGGCGAGGATCTCGTCGAGATCTCCACCCACGGCGGCCCCGACACCGTGCGCGCCGTGCTCGCGGCTCTCTATCGCCAGGGTGTCGTCGCGGCCCGGCCCGGCGAGTTCACCTATCGCGCCTTCCTGAACGGCCGTCTCGACCTGATGCAGGCCGAGGCCGTGGCCGAACTGATCCACAGTCGCGGCGAGCAGGAGCGCCGGCTGGCCCTTCATCAGCTCGAGGGCAGCCTCAGCCGGCGCGTGGATCCCCTTCGACTCCGCCTGCTCGACCTGCTTCGAGATCTGGAGGCGGGGATCGACTTCGTGGAAGAGGACATCGAGTTCGTCTCCACCGATGATCTCGACGCCGCCCTGTGCCGGGTTCGCGAAGACCTCTCCCGCCTGCGGGCGAGCGCGTCGGACGGCATCCTTCTGCGCGAGGGCGTCTCGGTGGTGCTGGCGGGCCTGCCCAACACGGGCAAGAGCTCTCTCTTCAACGCCTTGCTGGGCGCGGAGCGGGCCATCGTCACCGAGGAGCCCGGCACCACGCGCGATCTGCTTCGGGAATCCTGGGTCGAAGGCGGTCTCCTCTTCCGACTCGAGGACACCGCCGGCCTGCGCGAGGCGCGAGCCGAGGCCGAACGGATCGGCGTCGCGCGCAGCGAGGACGCCGTGGCCCGCGCCCAGATCACGCTCTGGGTCTGCGACGGCTCCCGCGCCCCCGAAGCCGAGGAGCGCGAGCGCCTGGCGAGGCTCGATCCGAGCCGCGATCTCGTCCTCGTGAACAAGTCCGATCTTTCCCGCTATGACGCGACGCCCTATCGTGAGATCCTGTCGTCCGCGACGGAACTGCTCGAGCTCTCGGCCCATGCGGGCAGTGGGCTCGACGCGCTGAAGTCGCGGCTCTTCGAACTCGCCACCGGAAGGCGCGCGGGCGAGGCGATCGAACTCGAGTTCGCGGTGAATCGGCGCCAGGAGTCGCGGCTGGCGGCCGCGGCCGCGGCTCTCGAGGAGCTGTCCGCCGAGGGTCTCGCCGCGCTCGAGCCCGAGCTCGTCGCCCGGCAATTGCGAGAAGCCCTGGCCGCCCTCGACGAGCTCAGCGGCCGCCAGGTGAGCGAGCGCGTGCTCGACGAGATCTTCAGGAACTTCTGCATCGGCAAGTGAGCCACGAGGCCATGGATTCATCCCGCTTCGACATCCTCGTCGTCGGCGCCGGTCATGCCGGGGTCGAGGCCGCGCTGGCCTGCGCCCGCAGGGGTTTTGGCGTGGGCCTGGTAACCCTGAAGCGCGACAACGCCGGGCGCATGAGCTGCAACCCGGCCGTCGGCGGCCTGGGCAAGGGCCACCTCGTGCGCGAGATCGACGCCCTGGGCGGCGAGATGGGGCGCCACATCGACGAACACGGTATCCAGTTCCGCATGCTGGGCACACGGAAGGGCCCGGCCGTCCGGGCGCCGCGCGCCCAGGCGGACAAGGAGGGCTACCGCCTCGGCATGGTGGCGAAGCTCGAGGCCTGCCCCGGTCTGACGACGATCGAGGGCGAGGTCGCGTCGATTGTCGTGGAGGGCGGTAGATTTCGCGGTTTGAGCCTGACCGACGACCGCGAACTGCTCGGCGACGCCCTGGTGTTGACCACCGGCACCTTCCTGGACGGCCTGCTGCACACCGGAGACGAGAAGAGGCCGGGCGGCCGCCATGGCGAGGGCGCGGCCTCGGTACTCGGCGCCTCGCTGAAGGCCCTCGGGCTCCGCCTTCACCGGCTGAAAACCGGCACCTCTCCGCGGGTGGACATCGAGAGCATCGACCTCGCGCGCTGCCGTCCTCAGCACGGGGACGATCCGCCCGTGCCTTTCTCCCTGCACACCTCGAGCATCGATCGCGAGCAGGTGGCCTGCCACCTCACCGCCACCGTGCCCGAGCTGCATGCGCTCATCCGTCGTCATATCGAGCGCAGTCCTCTGTTCAGCGGCGCGATCAAGGGGCGGGGCCCGCGCTACTGCCCCTCCATCGAGGACAAGGTGGTGCGCTTCGCGCAGCGGGATTCCCACACCCTGTTCCTCGAGCCCGAGGGTGTGGACTCCCGATCCTGCTACGTGAACGGCCTCTCCACGAGTCTGCCCGCCGATGTCCAGGAGCGGATGCTCCGCCTCATCCCCGGCCTCGAAGAAGCCGTCATGCTCCGGCCCGGCTATGCGGTGGAGTACGATGCGATCGATTCCCGCCAGCTGAAGCACAGCCTCGAACTGCAGGAAATCGATGGGGTCTACCTGGCCGGGCAGATCAACGGCACCAGCGGCTACGAGGAGGCCGCGGCCCAGGGCCTCCTGGCCGGAATCAACGCTTCCTTGAAACTGGAGGGCGCCGAACCGTGGGTGCCCGATCGGTCCGAGGCCTACATCGGCGTGATGGTGGACGACCTCGTCACCCTTGGAGCCGACGAGCCCTATCGCATGTTCACTTCGCGCGCCGAATTCCGCCTGCTCCTTAGATCTGACAATGCCGATGTGCGCCTCATACAAAAGGGGTGCGAGTTTAGCTTGATTGATGATTTACTTTACAATGAACACTTGGAGTCCATGTCAAGGGTTGATCTTAACTGTAGTAAAATCAAAAGGTTGTATTTAAGTCAGGGTGATTTATCTCGTTTGTCAGCATTGAGTGGTTCTGGTGAGGTGGCGGCGGGTGCGTCTCTGGCGGGGTTGCTGAAGCGCCCGGGCGTCGTGCTGGATGAAGAGATCGAGGGCCTGGCCGGCCTGGAGCCCATGACGGAGCGGGAGCGGGGTCGCCTCGAGACCATGATCAAGTACGAGGGCTACATCGACCGCGAGAGAAGGGTGGTCGAGAAATTTCGACGCCTGGAGTCGCTGGCGATTCCCGATGATCTCGACTATCGTGATCTCTCCGGCCTGAGTATCGAGGCCAGGGAGCGCTGGAGTGCCTTGCGCCCGCAGAGCTTGGGTCAGGCGGGCCGCGTTCCCGGTGTGCGCCAGGGCGACCTGTCGCTGCTCATGGTCTATCTGGATACCCGAAGGCGTCGCGTTGTGCGCGATGCGGAAGAAGGGAAGAGTGACGATGTCTGATCAAGACCCCCGCCTCGCCGCGGAGTCCCTGGCCGATGCTTGGCGGGAAGCCGGGGAGGATCATCGTCGCTGGCTCGACGAGGGTGCCCCCCACTCCGAGGAATTGGCCCCATTCGTTTCACGTGAAACGAAATCCATGCCCGAACTCCTCCCCCTGCCCAAGGATGTGGTGGATCAGGAGTTTTCCGGGGAGAGTTTCGAGGCTCTTTCTCGCTACGCGAATCGCGTGCTGAAGGCCAACCAGTTGACGAACCTGGTGTCCCGGAAGGATCCCGTCACCCAGATCCGCACCAATATCCTCGATTCGTTGCCGTTAGCCCTGCTCTGGGAGCATGTTTCACGTGAAACGGACGAACGCGAAGCCCCGAACTTCATCCTGGATGCGGGGACGGGCTCAGGCGTTCCCGGCATTCCTCTCCAGTTCGCCCTTCCGGGCCTGGGAATGAAGTCCCCTCCGCTCCTCCTCGTGGAATCCCGCGTCAGGAAGGCCGAGTTTCTCGAAAGAAGCATCGATGTCCTCGATCTCGAGCGCACCGCCATCTGGGGGGAGCGCCTGGAGGATGGCCGCCTGGTCGGCTGGCTGGAGGAGACGGGTTGGCCCGCTCCCGGCCTTCTCACCACGCGAGGGCTTTCCTCCGTGACCCAGACCCTGCGATGGAGCCGTGGACTGGTCCGCGAGGAGTGGCTGTCGAGGGCGCTGTTCATCAAGGGTGCTCCGGGTATCCGCAGGGAGTGGGACGAAGAGGGCTCCAGCTGGGCAAAAACGGGCTGGGTCTTCCCCGAAATCCACTGCTTCTTCGCCGGAGGACGCGAACTCTGCGTTCTGGAGGGCTATCGGCCCTTCGAGTAGGATAATCCGCCAGAAAAACGTTTCACGTGAAACGTTTCATTGACAGAATTCCCCTTCTGCGATAGAAAAGGGCGTTCCCTCCCATGCCCAGCGAAAGGGGCCCCCATGTCGCGTATCATTGCCATCGCCAACCAGAAGGGGGGCGTCGGGAAGACCACGACCGCGGTCAACCTGAGCGCCAGTATCGCCGCTGCCGGACACCGGGTTCTCCTGGTGGACATGGACCCGCAAGCCAATGCCAGCAGCGGAGTTGGCGTCCAAACCGAGGAGCTCGAGCACTCCATCTATGAGCTGCTCATCGGCAAGAGCAGTCCAGAGGAGACCATCCTGAGCACCCAGGTTCCGGGCCTGGGCCTGCTTCCGGCCACGCCCAGGCTGAGCGGGCTCGAAGTGGAGCTCGTGGACCAGGCCGAGCGCTCCCACTTCCTGCGTCGCGGGCTGGACGCGATCGCCGAATTCTACGACTACATTCTCATCGATTGCCCGCCGAGCCTCGGCCTCATCACCGTGAACGTCCTGACGGCGGCGCGATCGGTGCTGATTCCGATCCAGTGCGAGTACTACGCTCTCGAGGGCCTCGGCCAGCTCCTGAACACCGTTACCCGGATCCAGCAAGGCCTGAATCCCCAGCTCTTCATCGAGGGGATTCTCATGACCATGTACGACCGCCGCCTGAACCTGTCGCGTCAGGTGGCCGCCGAGGCGATCGAGTACTTCGGCGATCGCGTCTACAAGACGGTCATTCCCCGCAACGTCAAGCTGTCCGAGTCGCCGTCCTTCGGCAAACCGGTTCTCCTCTATGATCTCGAGTCCTCCGGGGCTCAGAGCTACATTCGATTGGCCCAGGAGGTCATTCATGCAGAAAAAGGTGTTGGGCAAGGGGCTTAACGCGATCCTGGCCGATAATCCGGCCTCCGAGCCCGCCTCGCCTTCCGCCCCGGCCGAGACGGCGGAGAGCGCCTTCCCTTTGGCGGCGCCCGGACGCTCGGTGCGGGAACTGCCCATCGACAGGATCGTCGCCAACCCGCGCCAGCCCCGCCGCCACTTCGACGAGGTGAAGCTGGGCGAGCTGGCGGTGTCGATCTCCCAGGAGGGGGTGATCCAGCCGATCCTGGTGACCAAGAAGGGGGACCGCTACGAGATCGTGGCCGGCGAGCGGCGCTACCGGGCGAGCATGCTGGCCGGACAGCGGACCGTCCCTGCCATCTTGACGGACGTCGACGAGCGCGAGAGCCTCAAGCTGGCCCTGGTGGAGAACCTGCAGCGGGACGACCTCAACCCCATCGAGGAGGCCGAGGCCTACCGGGTGCTGGTGAACGAGTTCGCCTGGACCCAGGAGGAGCTGGGGGAGTACCTGGGCAAGGACCGCAGCACGGTGTCCAACACGCTGCGGTTATTGCAGTTACCGGAAGAGGTCCAGGGTCGGGTGGCCACCGGAGCCCTGAGCGCCGGCCATGTGCGCGCGCTGATCAAGCTGGAGCGGGAGGCCTGCATCGATCTCGCCAGAACGGTGGAGCGCAAGGGGCTGTCGGTTCGTCAGACGGAGCGCCTGGCCAAGGGCAAGAAGCGGCCCGTCGGTGGTCGGCCCAGCGCCGACACCCAGAACGACCCGCTGCTCCGCTCGATCCAGGCGGGGCTCGAGGCGCGCATCGGGCTGCCGGTCCAGCTCAGCTACAAGCAGGGGCGCGGGAAACTACTCGTAAGCTTCGGGAGCGATGGGGAACTGGAACGGATCATGCAAGTTTTCGGCGTCTCCCTGGATGGGACGCACTAGCCGAACAGAGGACGCAGGGAGGCGGCCTTGTCCGCATGGAAGTGGCTACTGGGACCCCCGAAACACGCGCCGAGGCGGGTGCGGGTGCATCTTGTCCCCGACTCGGGGCAGGAGTCCCTGGACTGGAACGTTCCCTTCGCCTACTTCCGGATTCTGGTGGCCGTCGTCGTGGCGGGTTTTCTGGCCCTCCTGTTCCTGATCTTCTCATCGGGCTCCCTGATCCTCGAGAAGCAGCACCGCAGGATCCTCGAACGCAGGCTCGACGCCATGACCACCCAGGTGGCCCGCGTGCACAGCCTGGAGAACCAGCTCGAGGAGACGACCCTGGTGCTGCTGAAGATCCAGGAGATGCTGGGCGTGCGCGAGGCGATGCCGGACTCCCTGCTCGAGGGTCTCGTGGCCAGGGAGGCGAGGGCCGGCGAAACGATGGCCCTGCTCGAAGGCCGCCTGGCGCGCACGGGACAGAAGATGCTGCACGCCTCGCCCAACACCTGGCCCCTGCGCGGCTGGGTGACGAGGGAGTTCTCGGGCAAGCGGGGCGACGACTACCACCCCGGCATCGACATCGCCGGGCGCGAAGGAGAGCCCGTCCGCACGGCCGGAGACGGCGCGGTGCTGGTGGCGGGCTGGAACGAGGAGTACGGGAACTTCGTTCTGATCGATCACGGTTTCGGCATCACGACGCTCTACGCGCACAACAGCTCGCTGTCCGTGCGCAAGGAGGATCGGGTGAGGACGGGAGACGTGATCGCCTTCACCGGGGATTCCGGCCACAGCACCGGACCCCACCTGCACTTCGAGGTGCGACGCAACGGGATCCCCGTGGATCCGAGAAGTTTCCTGTTGGACTGACGGGACAGAAGTCTTAGCTTATTGAGGCCGCGAGCCTACCTCTCCGGAGGAACACCCAAGGAGGACCCATGTTCGGACGCGACGAGGACAACGTGGATAGCCGGCCCGCCTCCGGCGGCAACGCATCCATACTAGGAGCCGGCAGCCACTTCACCGGCAATATCAAGGTCAAGGGCACCTTGAGGGTGGAGGGCGAGTTCGACGGCGAGGTGGAATGCCAGGAGACGCTGGAAGTCGGGCGCACCGGCATCGTGCGCGCCAATCTCAAGGTGAAGGACGCCGTCATCGCCGGGAAGGTGTTCGGCAACATCACGGCCACCTCCCGGATCGAGCTCCAGGGCGGCAGCTACCTCGAGGGCGACATCGTCACCAAGCGCCTGGTGATCGACGAAGGCGTCTTCTTCGAGGGCAACTGCAAGATGGGCGAGAAGAAGGCCGGCGACACGCCCGCCAAGCCGGTCGCCCCGGCCACCCGCAAGGAGGGGCAGGAGGTCACCTCCCGCTAGCCCCCTTCCGGCCCTGAACACGACCGAATTGCGCGCGGGGAGCCGACTCCCCGCGCTTTTTCGTGGGGATGGCCGGAACCCCGAACCGAAGCCGCGCGGGTCGGCATCCAAGGGCGCCAACGAGGCTTCGACACACATGTCTTGTGGATAACTGAGCGGGATTGTGGAAACAGTGTTAACTTGTTTGTTTGCAACCCCCAAGGGTGCGCCCCTAATGGGGAATAATCCACGTTGTCCACACCCCCTTGTAGTAAAACGGTTTAGGACTTGTCCACAAGATCTTGTGGACATTGTGGAGACTCCCCACAAGAGGCGAGGGTGTCCCGCCGGATAGCGGCTCCCTTGCATTGGCGATCTCATGGGAGTAGAGTGCGGGCTGCGCAAGGGAGCGCATGGCCCTGGAATCAACGTGGAGGAGTTGGAGGAATGAGCGACGTTCGCAACGTAATCATCATCGGGACGGGCCCCGCGGGCCTCACCGCCGCCATCTACGCGGCCAGGGCCGATCTCGACCCCCTGGTCATCGAGGGCCTGCAGGCCGGCGGCCAGTTGACCATCACCACCGATGTCGAGAATTTCCCCGGCTTTCCCGAGGGAATCATGGGCCCCGAGCTCATGGACAACTTCCGCAAGCAGGCCGAGCGCTTCGGTACGGAGTTCATCTCCGGCGATGTCGACCGCGTCGATCTTTCCAGCCGCCCCTTCGGCGTCTGGGTGGGAGACAAGGAGTTCCGCGCCAAGACGCTGATCGTAGCCACCGGCGCCTCCGCGCGCCTGCTCGGCCTCGAGAACGAATCGCGCCTGATGGGCCGCGGCGTCAGCGCCTGCGCGACCTGCGACGGATTCTTCTACAAGGACAAGGAGATCGTGGTGGTGGGCGGCGGCGACTCCGCCCTCGAGGAGGCGATCTTCCTCACCCGCTTCGGCACGCGCGTTCGCGTGGTGCACCGTCGCGACGCCCTGCGCGGCAGCAAGATCATGCAGGAGCGCACGCTGAACCACGACAAGATCGAGATGCTCTGGAACAAGGTCGTGGACGATATCCTCGACGGCGGCAGCGGCACCGTGACCGGCCTGCGTCTCAAGGACACCCAGACCGGCGAGCTCAGCGAGATCGAGTGCGACGGCGTCTTCGTCGCCATCGGCCACGTGCCGAACACGAAGATCTTCGAGGGCCAGCTCGAGCTCGACGAATCCGGCTACATCGTGGCCGACAGCACGAAGACCAACGTGCCGGGCGTCTACGCCTGCGGCGACGTGCAGGACACGGTCTACAAGCAGGCGATCACCGCGGCCGGGAGCGGCTGTGCGGCCGCCCTCGAGGCGGAGCGCCTGATCGAGGAGGAGGAGGCCGGCGCCTGACGCCGCGTCGACAAGTCCACCCCGTGAGCCCGGAGCTCGGATGCCCCCGCATCCGAGCTTTTTGTTTCATAATTGGAAACGCGTAAAGTAAAGGGGACAATGCGTCGAAACACATGGGGATGAGCTACTTCTCTAGAGCACTGGACCGCATTGTCGGGCCCATACCCCTGGACGCCGCAGGCCTGGCGGAGTACTCGGCCATGGAACGGAACCGCTGGCGCCGCTCCTTCCGTCTGCTGTGGGCCATGGCGATCATCAGCATGCTGGTGGCCCAGATCTTCGATTCGGGGATGGTCGCCGCGGGACTCGAACTCCCGGTGGGTCGGGTGACCCTGTTGAGGGCGATGCTGCTGGTGGCGATCGTCACCATCGGGTGGAAAGCCCGCAAACCCGAGGCCGATCCCTACTCCGCCACCCGGGTGCTGTTTTCCGCGTTCGCCTTCACCCACGGACTCATTTCGGGGGCCATTGACGCCTCCCTCAACCTTCAGGTCTACATGGCCACGGGCTTTCTCACCATCGTGAGCACGAGCTTCTTCCCGGCCAAGCTGAGGCAGGCCCTTCTTCTCTCCCTGGGTGTGGCGCTGATCTACACGACGGGATTCCTGATTCAGTTCATGCTCCACCCCGGCGCGTTGCTCGAGCCCCTCATCCCGTCGTTGATCTTCATGCTCATGACGGGTCCGCTGGTGGGAAGCTATGGGGCCGTGTTGATACGCAGCGAACTCCGGTCCACCCACCGCAGCCGAAGGGCCCTGGCCGGAGCGCTCCAGAGAACCAAGGCCGCGGCTCAGGCGAAGAGCGAGTTCCTCGCCAACATGAGCCACGAGATTCGCACGCCCATGAACGGCGTTCTCGGCATGTCCGAACTCCTGGGCGACACCAGGTTGGACGGCGAGCAGCGGGAGCTCCTGAACACGATCCACGGCAGCGGCGAGGCCCTGCTGCGGGTTCTCAACGACATCCTCGACTTCTCGAAGATCGAGTCCGGCCACATGAACCTGGAGGACCTCACCTTCTCCGTGAACGATGTCTGCGAAGAGGTCGTGGCCGTGATGGCCGGCCAGGCCGTGGGCAAGGGGCTGGAGATCGGATGTCTTGTCGACCCGGACGTCCCGGATCCCCTGATCGGAGACTCCGGTCGCCTGAGACAGATTCTCGGCAACCTGGTCGGCAACGCCGTGAAGTTCACCGAGAGCGGCGAAGTTCTGCTGTACGCCCAGTCACTGGAATCGGAAGAGGGTGAGGCGTTGGTCCGGTTCCTGGTGCACGACACGGGCCCGGGAATCGGGCCGGACAAGCAGGAGCACCTTTTCACGGCCTTCAATCAGGCGGACGGATCGACGTCGCGCCGCTACGGCGGCACCGGACTCGGCCTGGCCATCAGCAAGCAGCTCTGCGAGCTCATGGGCGGCGAGATCGGCATGACCAGCATCGCCGGCAAGGGTTCGAGCTTCATGATGACCGTACCCTTCCGGACCACCAGGGACTCGCGGCCGGTTTCACCCGACCCCGCGTTGTCGGGCACGAAGGTCCGGCTCGCCGACCTCTCCCGCCTGGAGGCCTTCACCCTCGTGCCCCTGCTGGAGAACTGGGGCCTGCAGGTGCTGACCGATGACGACGAGGATGACGACGCGCTGCTCATCCTCGGCTCCAGCCACGACGCCGCCGTCTCGAACGCCGGGTCCCGGGCGGGATGCATCCGACTGCGCCGCCCCGGACACAGGGAGTCGATCCCGTGCGACTGCGAGACGGCGACATCGCTCCTGCTGCCCGCCCGCCGGGAAACGCTGCGCGCACGAGTTCACGAGATTGCCGGGGTGGAGAGTACGAACGATTCGGTCGGCGACCGGGACACGCACGTCGTCGCCAAGGGCCTCCTGCCCGTCCTCGTGGTCGAGGACAACAAGGTGAACCGTCGTCTCGTCGAGCGCCTGCTCGACAAGATGGGTTATGCCCACGAGAGCGCGATCAACGGACGGGACGCCCTGAACAGGGTCGAGCGGAAGGCGTTCGGAGCCGTGCTGATGGATTGCCAGATGCCGGAGATGGACGGCTACGCCTGTACCACCGCCATTCGTGAGCTGGATGAACCCGCCGCCTCGACACCGATCATCGCACTCACGGCCCACGCTCTCGCCGGAGACAGGGAGCGCGCAATGGACACAGGCATGGACGACTATCTCACCAAGCCGATCCAGCGAGAGGTTCTCGCGGGGAAGCTGTCCGAGTGGTACGGCAAGCGCTCCGGCAGCCACGAACCGGACGAGGCTACTTCAGAAGTATGAGCTTATCCCGGCGCTCCACGCCGCTCGACTCCAGGCGCAACAGGTAGAGCCCGGAGGCCGACGGCCGCCCCAGGCCGTTCCTGCCATCCCATCGCAACTCATGTTCGCCCGCGCCCAGCCGCCCATCGTGGAGGACGCGAACGGTGCGGCCGCTCACATCATGGAGTGTCGCGGACACGGAGGCTTCCCGCTCCAGCGTGAAGTGGATCCGCGTGGCCGGGTTGAAGGGGTTGGGCCAAGCCCCTCGGTAGTGGAGCGAGGACGCGGCCGGGGTCGCGGGCGCCGACACCGCCTCGGCGTTCGGTCCGCCGGGAGTCGTCGAAGCGAGAATGTCCCAGAAGCCCCCGCCGTCGGGGATACGCCCGAAACTGCGGTCCGGAACCTGGACACCCACCGGGTAGAAGGCCATGGCCGTCACGCTGTCGGCGGCGGTCACCAGTATCACCTCGCCGCCGTCGGAGTCGAAGCCGAAGCCGAGCTCCAGCTCGTCGATGTACAGGTACTCGCCGGCCGGAAGCTGCGTGCCGGGCGGGAAGATGTAGCGCGTCGGAACCGCCATCGTGTCGCTGATCATCCAGCCGCTCAGGTCGACGGGCAGCGCCCCGCGGTTGTACAGCTCGAGCCAGTCGTCCACGCCGCCGAAGATGCTGGTGGCGTGGAACTCGTTGATGCAGACGTCCGAGTAGGGCAGGGCGCCTGCATTGGGCGCGCCGGGGCTCGGCGTGGCGAGGTACTCCGGTGTGTTGTCCGCCGTCTCGCGGTAGCCGAAGCTGCGGTCGTCGCCGAGCGGCCCGAACCTGTAGCCGTCGATGAGGGTGTTGCCGCCCAGGTCCGTGTCGAAGAGGCCGATCTCCTCGCCGGCGGAGGAGAGCCTGAAGCTTGCGTGGAGCGGTCCCTGAATCTCCTCGTCGTCCGCCCAGACGAGGAGCAGGTCGCCCGGCGCGAGGTTCAGGGCGGGCAACGACCACTGCCGGCTGCGCGAGAGATCGTCGCTCAGGTACATGCCGTTCAGGTTCACCGTGGTGTCGCCGACGTTCTCGATCTCCACCCAGTCCTCGTGAACGCCGCCCTCGTCCACGGGCCCGGTGATGTTGCTGGCCAGGACCTCGGAGACCCGCAGGAGCGGCGGCGCATGACCGATGGTGTAGCTCTCGAAGGACAGGGGCGCATTGTTGGGCCAGCTGTCCTCCTGGAGCCCCGGGTCGGTGGCGACGCAGTAGTAGCGAACGGGCGTGCCGTCGGCCGCGCCGGGAATGGTGGCGCCGAAGATGGAGTCGCCGGCCTCGCCGTCGAGGTGAAGGCCGTCGTCGTACATCGGCGTGCTCTGGAAGGAGCCGAGGCCGAGGTCGTAGTACAGGGCCACCGTGACGGTGTCCTCGGGGTCGAAGGCCTCCACGATCACGCCGACGGTTTCGTCGGCTCCGGGCAGCGGCACGCTGCGCGACCCGTCCCGGCAGATGGGCGCGGCGTTCGGCGTGAACACGCTGTTCGTCTCGCCGGGGGTTCCCCAGTCGGCGAGGCTGGGATCCCAGCTCGAGGGCAGGGCGTTGTCGAGCAGCGGGTTCAACAGCTCGAGGGAGGGGCCGTTTCCGTCGGGCGAGCCGGGCCAGGTGAGGCCGTCGTCGTAGGAGACCGCGTCGACCGGGGTCGAGATCGAATCGAAGAGCTGCACCGTGTCGAAGGCGTTGCCCAGGCCGAAGCCCAGGCCGCCGGGGTCGAAGCCGTTGATGTTCACGTTCGTCACGGTGGGGTACTGCAGCGAAAAGTAGATGAGGTCCGCCGCCACGACGAGGATCTCGCCCGCGTCGAGGGTGCCCGCCAGGTAGCAGCGCGGGTGGGCGAGGTTGTCGTCCAGCAGGTACCACCCGTCGATATTGACCGACGAGAATCCGGCGTTGATCAGCTCGACGTACTCCACGTCCTGCCCGCCGACGCCGGTCAGGCTGTTGTACATGATCTCGTTGATGACGACCTGGCCGGATGCGGGAAGCGACAGGACGAGACAGGCCAGAATCGGGAGCGACAGGAAGCGGAGAGGTCTGATCATCATGGAGTTCCCGTGTTGTGGTGGGCGAAGGCGCGGAGCCGGGGATCCATCATTATATCACATCCGGCGGCTACTTCAGGAGGGTCATACTCACCGCGTCCACGTGATCGCCCTGCCGGACGTGCGCGAAGTAGAGCCCGGAGGGAAGGGCCCGCCCCCGGGCATCGGTACCGTTCCAGCGCAGGTCGACGGTTCCGGGCTCGCCGGCCGTCAACCGCCTGCTCCAGACCTGGCGCCCGTCCACCGTGAAGATCCTGACATCCGCGGTGCCGGCCGAAGGCAGCGTGAAGTGAAGGGTCGTGACGGGATTGAAGGGGTTGGGGTGCGCCGTCAGCGCGAGGGGAGAGGGTTCGGGCAGTTCGCTCACGTGATCGATCGTCGCCGCGATGGCGCCGGCGATGCGCAGCTTGCCCGCGCCCCAGCGATCGGGGTCGCCGGTGTGTTCGTCGGTGCCCGCGCCGGCGCGGAGCAGCGCGCGGCAGAGGCCGTTGTCCATACTCGGGAAGAGCTGACGGAGCAGAGCGGCCGCGCCGGCCACATGGGGACCCGCGCTGCTGGTGCCGCCGAAGGCGGTGTACTGACCGAGACCCCAGGAGCGGCAGGTGTACACCGTGGAGCCGGGCGCGGCGATGTCCACGCTCGGCCTGCCGTCGATGCGCGGCCCCCAGCCGCTGAAGCTGTTGATGTCTCCGTCGGCGGCCGGGTTGTAGGCCGCCACGCTGATCGCCGAATCGGCGGTGGCGGGCCAGGTGACGGTGTGCTGCATCGTTTCCGCGCTCCAGGACGAGGCGGAGTACCAGCCGGAGACGTCGTCGACGAAGTAGGCGTGCATCGGCATCGGCAGGCTGAAGTGGAACTGCCAGTCGCCGTCGAGGCCGCCGCCTCCGCCCTGTTCGATGCGCAGGTCCCAGCGTCGCGTGCCGCGGTCCGAGATCGTGATGAGGCCGTAGATGTCGTAGCCCTGGTCGCTGACGGTGCTCCCGTCGTTCGGTATCACGATGCCCGCGCCGCCGGGCGGCGTGAGCGTGAGCTGGGGTTTCTGGGGCTCGCTCCAGAGAAAGTCCATCCAAATCACGTGCGATCCGACGGCGGTCAGCGTGACGTCGCCGCTGAACTGCGCGTGCATGTGCCCGGTGGCGAGGTTGCCCGCGGGCACGATGAAGATGACATCCTGGTCGGCGGCCATCTCGTTCATCATCGTCTCGAGATTCGAGGAGCCGTCCATGTACTCCCAGATCCACTCGCCGTCCTCGATCAGCACGATGTCGGCTTCCTCGGCCACCGACCAGGCCAGTCCGGCCTCGATCGGCATGAGGAAGGGCGGCTCGGAGAAGAAGTCGAAGTTCACGTGGAGGGACTCTACGCCCGGCGCGATGCCGGTCATGGCGTGGCGGTCGGCCCAGCCGCCGCCGAAGATGCCGCTGACCTGGGTGCCGTGACCCCAGTCGTCGCTCTCCGACTGCAGCAGATCGACGCCGCGGGTGTGGACGCTGCCGTCCTTGTTGTAGATCGCCCGGATCTTGGAGCCGGCCAGGGCCATCAGCTCCTCGCCGGGGTCGAGGACGCCGTCGCCGTCGAGGTCGTCGACGATGAAGAGCCGCTCGCCGTAACAGGGGTCGTTCTCGCCGAAGTCGGGCGGGCCGACGTCGCGCTGGGCGTTGGCGTTCGCGTCGTTGTAGAGCCAGTCGAACTCGGCGTCGAAGCCGGGGCCGTTGCCGTAGGTGGCCACGCCGTCGGCCTCGATGAACCGGAGATCCTCGTCCGCGCCCGCCAGGCCGTCATCGTCGAGGTCGACGGCGTCGCCGGCGCTGAGGCCTCCGCTCAGGTCGAGGTCGAGCCAGTCGAAACGCTCCTCGCCAAGCTTGAAGAAGTTGTGCTGGTAGTACCAGACGCCGGTGTCGATGTCGCACACCACGACACCCTTGCCGGTGAGCGGATCCCCCATGCCGTCTTCCTGGGCCCAGGCCAGCTCCGTCTCGATCTGGGGGCGGCTGTCCACCAGGGGCGGCGGGGCGCCGGGGCGCCAGGCGGCCTCGATCCGTGCGATCGCGGGATCCGCCTGCAGGGCCTCGAGGGCGATCCAGGGAATGCTCGCCGCGAACACCGTGCGGCTGCCGAGGGGGCCGTCGCCGTGGTCGATGAAGCGGACGCCCATGGCGACCAGGCGCTCGAAGTCGGCGGCCGAAGGGCGGGCCACGAAACGGATCGACCCGGTGAAGTTCTCGGACAGGGCCAGCCGGGGCGCGAGGTCGGCCTGCCTGTCCACCGGCTCGGCCGCCAGGCGGGCGGCTCGCGTCCCGTCGAGGAGCAGCTCCCCGCGCAATCGACTCAGGTACTCGAGGGATCCCCCCGTCGCGAGGGCGTCGGCGGATCCATGGGTCGCGACCAAGAGCAACAGGACGATGACGATGCGCATCATGGGCTCCTCCAGTGGGCTTCCCTCAATTATATCACAGGGACGCGGCGACCCTTCGAAGCAGCAGTTGACGGTTCCGCGCGCCAGACCTTAGGTTCGCGGCGCGATCCCAGGCCCCCATCATGGAGAGATCGGTGTCGGTACTCAAGCGCGTCGGCCGTCAGGCCTCCATCTATGCCCTCGCGGAAGCGCTCAGTTCGCTGACCGGCTTCATCTCCTTTCCCATCTTCACGCGCATCTTCACCCAGTCGCAGTACGGTATCCTCGGCCTGATCGACAGCACCTTCAAGTTCGCCGGCACCATCGCGGGGTTCGGGTTGCGACCCGCGACGGTTCGGCTCTGGGGTGAGTTCAAGACGGGTCAGCGGTCGGGCGGCACCAGCGCGCTGGCCTCTACGATGCTCAGCGCGAGCTTCCTGATCGGCCTGATCGTGAGCCTGCTCCTGCTGGGGGCGCTTGCGCTGCCCGAGCGCTGGTTGCCGGTGGAGGCGCAGCGCCTCATCGCGATGACCGGCGCGGTGATCCTGTTCCGCACCGTCACGCAGATGGTGCTCACGCTCCTTCAGAGCCAGGAGCGGGCGGCCCTGCGCAGCGGGATCCTGCTGACCCAGCGCTACCTGCTCATGGGTCTGCCGCTGCTGTTCGTCGCGGTGTTCCGCTGGGGGCTCACCGGCTTCTTCGCCGGTGTCCTGCTGGCCGAGGCGATCGTGTTCGTCTACTGCGCGCGCCTCGCGCTGAAGCAGCTCGCCTGGCGTCCCCGCTTCCTCGACTCGCCGGTGGTGAAGGAGTCGATACTCTACGGCCTCCCGCTCATGGGTTTGAACGTGTCGGGTTTCGTCACGGACTGGGGCGACCGCTACCTGCTCAACTACTTCCGCGACGCCGCCGAACTGGGCCTCTACACCGCCGGCTACAACATGGCCAACTACGCCACGATGTTCTTCGTGCCCGCGCTGAACAGCGCGCTCATTCCGGTGACGATGAACGTCTACCACGAGGACGGCCCCGACCCCGCGCGGCGCAGCATCGAGGGATTCCTGCGCTACTACAGCCTGGTTGCCCTGCCCGTGCTGTTCGGCGTGGGCGCGGTGGCGCCGGAGCTGATCCGGCTCCTGGCCAGCGAGAAGTTCGTCGAGAGCGCGACGGTGATTCCCTGGGTGCTCGGCGCCAAGGTGGTGCAGGGCGCCTACTATCCCTTCCTCGCCGGCCTCTTCCTCGCAAAGCGCACCGGCTGGCTGGCCCTGTTCCTCGCCGGCGCCGCGGCCCTGAATCTGGGCCTGAACTGGTTCATGATTCCCGCCATGGGCATGAAGGGCGCGGCCATCACCACGTTGATCGCCTACGCCTTCTACGTGTTCGGCGGCGGCGCCTTCAGCCAGCGCTACCTGAAGCTGCGTTTCCCGCTGCAGAGCTTCGCGGCCTATGCGATCGCGGGCGGGGCGATGTATCTCGTCGTTCGCGCCCTTCCCGCCCTTTCGAACGATGCGCTCACCCTGGGTCTGCGCATTCCGGTCGGCGCGCTGGCCTACGTGGCCGTGGCGGTCGCCCTCGATGCCGAGGCGCGAAAGATCCTGCGCCAGGGTCTCGACAAGGTGCTGCGACGGAAGCGCTAGGCGTTATCCTGACAATAACCACTGCCTCGGGCCCTGGAGAGTGCCTTATCTGGCCTCTCCACCCAATAGACTTACTGTCGGGTTGCTATAAACTGACAATACACCCCAATTCCCTTTCCTTTGCTCAGGCAGAGACCAGTAAACAATAAGAGACATCGCTCGTCAAAATGTATACACACGCTAACCCGCTGAAATAAAACAAGATATCCCCGACTCACTGGTTATTGTCACCTTTGGTTGTCTTTTCCGGGTTTGCCCCAGGGGGCGACACCCTCGAAGTGTGATTTCTATCTCGTTCATATAAAACAAGATAGGCGCGAAATGGGTGGGGGGGAACATCAAGGAGTCATTCGGGCACCTCGGTTGCTGTAGGAAGGGTGGCGACGCGAAACGAAACCCTGACCCACCGACAAGGAGAACCGACATGTTGATCGCGATGATGACCGCTCTCACCGGAACCTACGTTGCTTGGCTGACCAAGACCTGGTGGACCAAGACCTGGTGGTAGACTGAAAACCACATCGGGCCGCGAGCCCCGAGATAATGAGCGAGGGTGATCCCGAGGGAGATCATCCCCGCTCATTGTCGTTTTGGGCCGATCGTCATCGAATTGATGACCGCGACGCGCCCCTGGGCTACATTTGGCAAGCTTCGTGATAGATGGCGGAGCGTCCCACCGCCACGATCACCCGCCAGGCCGGAGGCCCGTCCCTTGAGCCGCAAAACTCCCCGTTGGTTCCGCGACGTCGATCGCTCGCCCCGCTTCCGCCTGGACCGCGAGACGGGCACCCTCGCCGCCCCCGACCGCGAGCCCGCCGCAGCCGGCGAGGCGATCTCCCTCTACGCCTCCGGCGACATCATCTGGGAGCGCGACCTCATGGCCTCGCTCCTGGAACGGCCCCCCGAGCACCCCTTCGGCGCGATGAAGAAGCTCTGGGAGGGCGGCGACCTCGTCTTCGCCCAGCTCGAGACGGTGTTCGGCCCCCGCGAGAATGCCGAAATGTGGGAGCCGACCAAGCGGATCAGCTACCTCACCGACCCGGGCCTGCTGCCCCACTTCGCGGCGGGAGGCTTCAACCTGGCCTGCCTGGCCAGCAACCACACCATGGACCATGGCCTGGGCCCCATCGAGTTCACGCGCGCCCGGCTGGCCGAGCTGGGCATCGCCACGAGCGGCAGCGGCGCCGACCTGGCGGCGGCGCGGGAGCCGGCGATCGTGGAGCGCAAAGGCAAGCGAATCGCCCTGCTCTCCTATGCCACCGACGACATCGTCACCAACGCCGAGGAGAGCCGACCGGGCAACGCGCCCTTTCGCCGGCAACTCGTCATCGAAGACGTGCTGCGCGCCCGACAGAAGTGCGACTTCGTCCTGGTGTCGGTGCACAAGGGTCGCGAGTTCGTCGACTTTCCCTCACCCGAGCACCAGGCCGACTGCCGCGCCATCGTGGAGGCCGGCGCCGACGTCATCCTGGGCCACCACCCCCACTTCCAGCAGGGGATCGAGTGGCGCAGGCGCAGCGACGGGCGCCAGGCGGCGATCTTCTACAGCCTCGGCAGCCTGCTCGTGGATTACGAGCCCTATCTCACCAAGGGGGAGCTCGAGCTCTTTCGCCGGAGCCAGCGCAACAACTACGTGGCGCGGATCGAGCTCGACGACGGTGGTGTGGCCGGCATCCGCCTCACGCCGGTGCGCCAGACCGATGACTGGTCGGTGCGCCTCGAAACACCCGAGGAGGCGCGCGCGACCTTCGACTTCGCCGAGTGGTGCGGACACCCGCTGGGCCACGAACCGATCTGCCGCAAGTTCTGGCTCACCGGCTGGCCCTACCTGAGCATCCAGTACCCGAGCATCTGGATGCACCTGAAGCGCCGGCCGGGCTACCTCGGCAACGCGCTGCGCTGGTGGTTCCGCGACGAGACCTTCCGGCTGCACTGGGGGCATCTCTTCGCCCGCGAGGCGCCCGGCTGGGTGATGGGCCTGCGCTCCGGACTGGCGGCCCTCGGGCGCTTACCTTTCCGCCTGCTGAAGAAGCTGCTTCGCAGGGGGGGTTCGTAGATGAACACGCCCCGCCTCCCGGCCGACAAGCTCCTCCACCGTCTCTACTGGAAGCTGCCGCCGCCCTGGCGCTATCGCGGCGCCTTCGCCGAGACCTGGCGCTTCATCATGAAGAGCCAGCGCTGGAGCGCCGACCGCATGGCCGAGTGGCAGGAGGCGGAACTCGTCAAGATGGTGCGCCACGCGGCGCGCAACACACCCTACTGGCGCGACCGCTTCGCCGCGCTCGGCATGGAGCCGGACGATTTTCGCGGCCGGGACGACCTGACAAAGCTCCCCTTCGTGGGCCGCGAGGAACTGCGCGATCACTCGGAGGCGATGCTGGCCGTCGGCGCCGATCGCTCCCAGCTCGAGTACGCGGCCACCGGCGGATCGAGCGGCATTCCCGTGGGCTTCTATCGCCACAAGGAGCGCACGCGGGCGATCGAGTACGCCTATGTGACGCGTTTCCGCAGCTGGGCGGGGCTCACCGACACGAGTCGCGAGATCGTCTGCGCGGGCAGCGTCGGCGGCGAGAGCCGCGAACTCTGGGGCCTCGATCCCCGCCGCAACAACCTCGCGATATCCAGCGACGACCTCACCCGCGATAACTTCGAGTGGATGCTCCCGCTCGTCCGCGAGTACCGGCCGGAGGTGTTCCGCGGCTACCCCTCCGCCGTCGCGGCCTTCGCGAAACTGCTGCACGAGGCGGGCGAGAAGCTGCCGGTGAAGTACGTGCTCACGAGCAGCGAGACGCTCTACGACGGCCAGCGCGCGAGCATCGAGGAGGCCTTCGGCACCGTGGTGCTCGACCTCTACGGTCACAGCGAGCGCGTGGTCTGCGCCGCGCAGTGTCCGGCTCAGCAGGGCTACCACGTGTTCAGCGACTACGGCCTGCTCGAGCTGATCGACGAGAACGGCGCGCCCGTCACCGAGGAGGGCGCCGTCGGCGAGGTGGTGGGCACCACGCTCATCCACGACTACTTTCCGCTCATCCGCTACCGCACCGGCGACCGCGCGGTGTACACGGAGCGCCGCTGCTCCTGTGGCCTGCCCTTCCCGCTCATCGCGAAGCCCGACGGCCGTCTGCAGGAGCTGCTCATCGCCGCCGGCGGCCGCGGCATCTCGATGACCAGCATCAACCGCCACGACGATCTCTTCGCCGCCGTCGACCAGTTCCAGTTCCACCAGAGGAAGGCGGGCGAGGCCGTGCTCAAGGTGATCCCGGGGCCCGGTTACGACGAGGAGGAGGGCCGCGGGATCGTACGGTCGATCGAGGGGCACTGCGGCGACGGCGTGAGGATAGAGATCGAGGTGGTCGACCGCATCGAGAAGACCCGTATCGGCAAGCACCGCTTCCTGATTCAGGAGATTCCGGGTGAGTGATTTTCTCTACCTCGACTACAACGCCACGACGCCCGTCGACCCGCGTGTCGCCGCGGCGATGATCGAGGCGCTCCGGGACAACTACGGCAACCCGAGCAGCGGCCACGCGCTCGGCCGCCGCGCGCGCGAGGCCGTGGACGGCGCCCGCGCCCATGTCGCGAAGATGATCGGCGCCTCGCCGGAGGAGATCGTGTTCACGAGCGGCGGCACCGAGGCGAACAACAGCGTGATCCTGGGCGTCGCGGAGCGGGCGCCGGCCGATCGCCGCCATCTGGTGGTGAGCGCGGTGGAGCACCCGGCCACCGTCGAGCCCGCGCGGAAGCTGGAGGCGAGGGGCTGGCGCGTGACCCGCCTGCCCGTCGACGCGATGGGGCGCGTGAACCCCGAAGACCTCGGCGCGCTGCTGGCCGCCGGCGAGCGTCCGGCCCTGGTGTCCGTGATGCTGGCCAACAACGAGGTG
Organism: uncultured bacterium; assembly: GCA_964399495.1. GTDB lineage: Bacteria > Krumholzibacteriota > Krumholzibacteriia > JACNKJ01 > JACNKJ01 > CAYNQX01. The sequence continues at coordinate 19,841 of CAYNQX010000008.1, read as the reverse complement.
GGCACGCTGCAGCCCGTCGCCGAGCTCGCCGAGCTCTGCCGGGCGGAGGGCGTGCCCCTGCACAGCGACGCCGCCCAGGCGGTGGGCAAGGTGCCCGTGGACGTCGGCGAGCTCGACGTCGACTGGCTCAGCATCGCCGGCCACAAGTTCTACGGCCCCAAGGGCGTGGGCGCGCTCTACGCGCGCGGGGGGCGCGAGCTGCCTCCGTTCCTGCTCGGGGCGAGCCAGGAGTCCGGACGGCGGGCGGGCACCGAGAACGTGCCGGAGATCGTCGGCCTGGGCGAGGCGGCCCGCCTGGTGGACGAACGGCTCGACGAGGAGATCGTCCACGCCCGCCGGCTGCGCGACACGCTTCTCGCCGGCCTGCGCAGCCACTTCGACATGGAGGCGATGCGCGTCAACGGCTGCCCTGCCTCCCGGCCGGAGCTCTGCCTGCCGGGCACCCTCAGCGTTTCGTTCCGCGGGATCCTCGTCGGTGAGCTGCTCGAGGCTCTGGGCGACCGCCTCGCCGCCAGCGCCGGCGCCGCCTGCAACACCGCCGCCGGCGAACCGACCGACGTGAAGCCCTCGGCGACCCTGGCCGCGATGGGCGTCGAGCCCGCGTGGGCCGCCGGCACGCTGCGCCTCAGCGTGGGCCGGATGTGCGACGAGCGCGAGATCGATCGCGCCGTGGCGCTGCTGGCCGAGGAGATCGGCAAGCAGCTCCGCTGATTTCCCGAACCCTTTCCACGCCTCGCCGCATCCCAGTACCCAAGCAAGTGGAACTCGGTCTCGAGTCGGGGCGACCCGCAGCCGCCTCGTCGAACGGTCCGACTCCATGGGTCAGCACTCTGTGGGGTATTTGAGTGCAGAGGAGGGCCGGGTTCAGCCCGGCCCTTTTTCCTTGAGACGGGATTCGATTCCGGGTTGAATGGGTGCATGCTACTGATCGTTACCTGGACCATCGAGGGCGAAGGCGACTCCGCCAAGGCCAAGCCCAGTATCGAAGCCCGCCTCGACAAGGACGAGGTCGAACTCGTGCGCGGCCTGGCGGCGCGCGACGAGTCCGCCCTGAGCGCGGTGCTGGCCCGGCACGAGGGGCGCATCTATCAGCTGGCTCTCAAGATCACCGGGAATCCCGAGGACGCCGAAGAGGTGACCCAGGACACCTTCCTCAAACTCGTCGATAGCATCGAGAAGTTCGAGGGCAGGTCGAGTCTCGGCACCTGGCTCTACAAGCTCGGTCTCAACATGGCGCTCATGCGCCGACGCAAGGTGGGCCGCCGCCAGGAGCAGGCGTGGGAAGACCCGCTGCTGGCCTTCGACGAGACGGGGCACCACAGCGCGCCGATCGGCCGCTGGCGCGGATCGGTGCTGGACATCGAGAGAGAAGAGACGAAACGGGTGGTGCGTGAAGCCATCGAGGAGCTGCCCGAGGATTACGGCAGCGTCCTGGTTCTCGCCGACATGGAAGGTCGCAGCCGTCAGGAAATCGCCGACATGATGGACCTCTCCGTACCGGCCGTGAAGAGCCGACTGCACAGGGCGCGACTCATGCTGCGCGCGCACCTGTCGGGCGACTTCGAAGAGGGGGGCGGGTCGTGATGAAACTCAAGATGATGATTGCCATGATCGGCATGATCATGGGTCGCCCCTTCGGCATTCGCATGAAGAGCTGTCTCGACGTGGCCCGCCTCCTCTCCGACTATGTCGAAGGCGAGCTTTCCGACGCCGAACGCCGCAGCATCGACCTGCACGTGATGGCCTGCCCCGACTGCTTCAACTATCTCGGCACCTTCCGCGCGACCCGGGAGATCGTGGGCGAGATTCGCTACGAGGAGATTCCGCCGGAATTCCGCGTGCGGCTGCACACCGTCCTCACCGAGCGACTGCGCGGGAGCCAGGGCTGAGGTTATAGCTCCGACAGCCCGTCCAGCAGACGCTCCAGATCCTCTTCTGAACTGTAGTGGTGGAACGAGATCCTGATGCCGCCCTCGCGCGGACTCACGGCGATCCGTTTCGCGGCGAGGTGGCGCCAAACTCGCTTGGCGTCGCCGTGGCCCAGCGACAGGGTCTGGCTGCGTCGGTCCGCCGGATCCTCCGCGCAGGAGGGCGCGAAAGGGCCGTCCGGCGCGAGCAGGCCGCGATCGGCCAGGCCGGCCAGCAGGCCCTCCCGCAGCGCGTCGCAGTGCGCGGCGACCGCGGGAACGCCGAGTTCCTCGATCAGATCCAGCGAGTGTCCCAGGCAGATGAGGTCGTGAAAGGCATAGGTGCCCACCTCGAGGCGGCGCGCGTCTTTGGCGAGGGGGCGATCGAAGTCGAGCAGGTCCGAGAACTTCCAGGTTTCGGTGTCCAGCCATCCGCGGATCGACTGTCTCAGCTCGCCGGACTCCAGCGCGGACAGCGCGCGGTCGGAGAGGTAGAGCAGTCCGGAGCCCCGCGGTGAACAGAGCCACTTCTGTCCTCCGGCGGCGAGGAAGTCGACGCCGAGTTCGGGCAGGTTCCACGCGCGGTTGCCCAGGCCCTGGATGCCGTCCACGCACAGCCAGATTCCGCGCTCGGCGCAGAAGGCCGAGAGGGCGTAGAGGTCGGGGGCGTAGCCGTTGAGAAACTGCACCCCGCTGACGGCGAGAACCCGGGTGCGCGCGCCGCAGGCGTCCATGAGCGCCTCGGCCCGCGCCTTCCGATCTTCGCCCGCGGCCACCCAGCGAATCGCGACGCCGAGCGGCGCCAGGTTCTGCCAGGGCGAAACGTTCGCGGGAAACTCGCAGTCGGCGAGCACGACCTCGTCGCCATCGCGCCAGTCGAAGGCGCCCGCGGCCACGTTCAGCCCGAAGCTGGTGTTGGGCAGCAGCGCCCAGTTGCGCGACTCGCCGCCGAACAGTCGCGCGGCCGAGGCGCGGATCGCCTCGAGATCCTCGAACATGCGGTAGTGACGTTCGAGTTCGAGATAGTGGTGCCCGCCGAAGAAGCGTTCGAGGTAGAGACGGCTGCGCTCGGGCAGGATGCCGTTGCTCGCCGAGGAGAGATACACCCACTCGCGGGTGAGAGGGAACTCCCGGTTCAGCAGATCGCGATCGAGCATGGCGTCTCCTCGCTCAGGCCCTGGCGTCCGGATCGGGTCGACGCGGACGTCCGGCGCGCCACAGCTCGACGGCCGGCTCGGCGGCCAGGCCGTCCACGCGGCGGAAGTGCTGCTCCAGGCGCGCGTGCAGGTTCAGCGTCGGCGGGCCCACCACGTAGAAGCGCCCGCGGGGACCCAGCAGGCGCGCGGCCCTGGCGAGCATGCGGTCGAGGCTGTTCAGGTCGGTCTGGAATCCCTTGTGGAAGGGCGGATTGCAGAGGATCAGGTCGTAGCTCTTCTCCGGCAGCTCCTCGCCGGCGTCGCTGGCGAGGAACTCCCCTTCGAGCTTGCCCAGCGCCAGGGTCTCGGCGGCGGTGTCCAGTGCCAGGGCGTCGCTGTCGGTGAGGGTGGCGGCGGCCACTTCGCCGGAACTCAGCAGGACGGCGGCCACCACGCCCGCGCCGCAGCCGAGGTCGAGCAGATGGTCGCCCTCGCGCGGCATGCATCTTTCGAGCAGAAGGGCCGTGGCCGGATCGAGCGCGTCCCAGCTGAACACGCCCGGCCTGCGCGCCACCTTCACGGTTTGGCCTCGCGCCTCGGCGAGGTAGTGGCCGGCCGGCTCGGCCGCCGGCGCCGGGCCGCGGGGATGCGCGACCGCGAGGCGCAGGCCGCCGCGGCTGCGCGGCGGATCCATGTCGCAGAAGCCGGCCAGGAAATCCGCGGCGGGACCGATCCCCTCCTTGCGCCGGCCGTAAACCGCCACTCCGCCCTCGGGCCCCACGCGATCGGCCAGAGCGCCCAGGTCGTCGAAGAGGCGGCGCCTGCTCTTGTCCACGGGCAGCAGCACGAAATCTCCGGCCGCGGGCTCGGCGCGCGGCGCATGGATAACCTCGAGCCCCGGGCAGGCGGCCGAAAGGGTTCGCGCCGACACGAGATCCCGCTCCACGGCGCGGGCGCGCTCGGGCCCCAGCGCCGCGAGGACCTCGCGAGCCAGAAAGGTCAGGCCGGTGTTCATGAGAAATCCCCTCCCCCCATCGGGGAAGGGGATCGGTTCCGCGAACAGCCGTCGCAGCTTGTCCTCGCGATCGGCGGCCATCTAGAAGCCCAGGTCGAGACCGAAGGAGATGGCGAGGAAGCGGTTGGTCTCGTCGCCGTAGTCGTTTTCCTGGAGCATGTAGTAGCGGCCCTCGAAGCTGAGGGTCAGCGGCACGAAGGAGGGCTTGAAGCTGACGCCCGCGAGCAGGTGGCCGCCCATGGCGCCCTCCTTGCCCAGGATCTCCGCGGGATCCAGGTCGCCCTCGGCGGCTTCTTCTTCGATGATCAGGTGTTCCAGCAGCTCGCGGCTGATCAGCGGAGCGATGACGTGGTAGCCCGCGCCGCCGCCGGCGTAGCCCTTCACCATGGGCAGTTTGAGCAGGTTCACCTTTGCGCTGAGGTAGCCGCTGATCCGGCCGAAGTAGGCGTCGTCGTCGAAGCTCTCGAGCTCATCAAGCCCTTCGAAGTGCGCATAGGACACGTGGTACTTGCGGAAGCTCGCCTCGACACCGATCTCGAGGTCGACTACCGGGAAGGCGTCGATGCGGAAGTGGAGACCGCCCATGAGAGGGGCGGTGATCTCGTCCCGCTCGATGCTCACGGTGGTGAGGTCTTCGAGCTCGGCCTCGGCCAGCGTGTGAGGGTCTTCACCGTTGAGGTCGAACCCGCCATGGACGCCGAAACTGACTACAGCCAGGGCGGGCGTGGCGGCAAGTAGCGTGAGGATGGCGGAGAGTGTCAGGATCCTTCGCATGAGCGCTCCTTTCGGCGGGCCGGCGGGAGGCCGATCCTCGCTTCGTACTGGCAGCCGGGCGGGTGTCGAGGCGGCTCGAGGCCGGGACACCGCCGTTTCGTCCCGGCGGGATTATAGGCGCAGCCGGTCCCGGCTTCCAGCACTGATCACTTGTGGGGCGCCAAAACGCGACGCCCGGAGTCCAGGGACCCCGGGCGTTGGCGTAGAACGGATAAGGCGAACCTTAGCTGAACTTGATGATCTCCACCGGGCACTCCTCGGCGGCCTGCTCGATGTCGGTCTCGTGGGCGGAATAGTCGACGCCCTCCTTGACCGTGCAGTCATCGTCGCCCACCTCGAAGACCTCGGGGCAGGTATCCTCACAGAGGTTGCAGACGGTGCAGCCCTCTTCGATCCAGACTTTCGTGATGGCCATGGCTATGACTCCTGAGTGTTTCTGGAAACGAACCGTGTATTGCGCAACACGTGGAATTCGCCGACGAATTCCGTGCGTCAACATACAAAGGCCCCCAGGAGCATACAAGTCCTGGAGGCCCTATTTTCGATCGTCGAGAAGTCGGGGCATTCACGCGGCCTTATCGGCCTTGCCCTTTTTTCCGCCCTTTGCGGACTGGCCGTCGCGCACCTGGTCGGCGCGCCAGCGCTGATAGTGCATGCTGCACAGACCGCGGGCTACCACGGGGCGGTTGCAGCTCTGCTCGGAACAGATCCGCTGCGCGCCGGGTTTGCGGCCGCGATTGGATTTCCGCAACGGGTTGCCGCCCGACTTCTTCAAGATGTGATTGAGCGTGACCTCGATGCTCTTGGTGCGCTCTTCGAGGTTCTTCAGCTGCTCTTCGGAGGGAAGCTCTTTGGCGACCGCTTTGGCCGTCTTGGCCACGATCTCCTCGATGAGCTGCTCCAGGGACTTGCCCAGCTCTTTTGAGTTCATGATTCCATCCTTTGAAAACGGTCTTTGCAAGCGCGGCGTCGTTATTCTATCTAAATCAATATCACCAGATTTGCAACACTATTTTTTCGATATTTCACTTCGAAGGAAACCATCGAAGATGCTTGGAAATAGAGGATTAGGATTCGGGGGTCCGGATAGGTAAGAAAAAGTGCTGCCTGAGTCAGGGCTTCGACAAATCCATCAGCGCGCGTCAAGAGGAGTGGGCCTGAGAGGGTCGTCGGTCGCCTCTGTTCGAGCAGCACAAATCTCACTCAAGCGCGAATTCAGGAACGGTGGGGCGTCCGCGGTGCCGCAGGGGTGGTTTTGGCGGCGAACCCGAATCCGGACGGCGGGAAGATAAAAGCCGCGACGGGAGAAGGCAAATTACACCGAAAGAAATCCAAGAAACCTGTCATCAATTGGTCACGGGTTTCGCAGGTCGACCCCGGTCATAAGATGTGACGGCGCCAGGCCGGCGTGAGCAAGCAGTGTTGGGGCGATGTCCGCCAGGCGGCCGTCCGCCAGGCCACCCGAGTAATCCGGGTCCACCAGTATCAGGGGAACGGGCGCCAGCGTGTGGGCGGTGTGAGGCCCGTCGGTCGCGGGATCCCAGAGCTGCTCCACGTTCCCGTGGTCGGCGGTGATCATGAGGAAGCCCCCGCGATCCAGCGTCGCCTCCACCGCGCGGCCCACGGCGGCGTCCACCGCCTCGACCGCCGCCACGGCCGCCTTCAGGATGCCGGTGTGCCCGACCATGTCGCAGTTGGCGAAGTTCACCACGTGGGCGTCGAAACCCCCGTTCTGGATCTGATCGAGATAGCGATCGGTGACGATCGGCAGGCTCATCTCGGGCTGAAGGTCGTAGGTGGCCACCTTGGGGCTGGGCACCAGGATCCGCTCCTCGCCGGGGTAGGGCTCCTCGCGGCCTCCGTTGAAGAAGAAGGTCACGTGGGCGTACTTCTCCGTCTCGGCCAGGCGGAGGTTGCGCAGGCCGGCCTCCGCCATGACGTCGGCGAAGATCCCGTCGAGGCTCAGGGGCGGGAAGGAGACCGGCAGATCGAAGCTGGCGTCGTACTCCGTCAGGGAGGCGAAGCGGATCGCCGGGAAGCGGGAGCGCGCGAAACCCGTGAAGGCCTCCTCGGTGAGCGCCCGGGTCATCTGCCGCGCGCGATCGGCGCGGAAGTTGAAGAAGAAGACGGCGTCGCCGTCGACCACCCGGCCCAGGGGCTCGCCTCCCTCCGAGGTGAGCACCACCGGATCGACGAACTCGTCGGTGACGTCCTTCGCGTAGCTGGCCTCCACGGCCGCCACCGCGCTCTCGGCCCGCTCGCCATCGCCCTCGACGATGCAGGACCAGTGGCGTTCGACGCGCTCCCAGCGCTGGTCGCGATCCATGCCCCAGTAGCGGCCGCCCACGCTGGCCAGGGCGATGTCCGCGCCGGCCGCGCGCAGTTCGGCCAGCCAGCCCTCCACCGTGGCCAGGTAGCCGGCGCCCGAGCGCGGCGAGGTGTCGCGGCCGTCGAGGAAGGCGTGCAGGCGGGTGCGGACCCCGGCCGCCGCGGCCTCGCGCAGCAGGGCCTCGAGGTGCGTGAGGGAGCTGTGCACTCCACCGTCGGAGACGAGACCGAGCAGGTGCAGGGTGCCGCCGCCGGCGCAGGCGACCAGGTCGCCCAGGGCCAGCTGTCGTCCGAACTCGCCGCCGGCCACGACCTTGTCGATGCGGGTGATGTCCTGGTCGACGACGCGACCGGCGCCCAGGTTCATGTGTCCCACCTCGGAGTTGCCCATCTGTCCGTCGGGCAGGCCCACCGCCAGGCCGGAGCTGGCGATCATGCCGTGAGGGTAGCGGGCCAGCAGCGCGTCCAGATTGGGGGTGCGGGCGACATGGCTGGCATTGGTGGGCGAGGGGTCGCCCAGATTCCAGCCGTCGAGAATCAGGAGCGTGGCGGGGCGGGCGAGCTGGGGCATGGGGATTCCTTTCGTTGAGGCGCAATATATCCAGCGATCCCGTAATCCCGCAAGCTCGGGCCGTCTTGCGCGACCGGCGCCGATGGCCTAGCCTGCATCCATGGCACACGGCGACGAACAGTGGCAGCTCTTCGGGGGCGCGCCCGGGCCCGAGAAGCCCGAGAAAACGGATGAGCCGGAGGAGATCCGGCCGTCCGAAGAGCCCGAGCTGCGCCCGCCCGACGCGCTCACGGTCACGGCCTTCAACGAGCGGGTCGCGGGCTTTCTCAAGGGCGTCTTCCCCGGCAAGTTCCTGATCCAGGGCTTCGTGAGCGGCTTCGGCCGCAGCTGGTCGCGGGGCTCCCACGTCTATTTCGATCTGGTGGAGCGCGATCCGGGCGACGACAGCCGAACCCTGTCGCAGATCTCCATGGTGATCTGGCGCGGCGTGCGCAACCGCCTGCGCCGCGACCTCGAAGCGCTCGGCGACCCGGCCCGCGACCTCGACGACCAACAGGTCTATTTCGAGGTATCCGTGAACTACTACGTACCGCGGGGGCGGATCTCGCTGATCGTCGAGGGCGTGGACGTGGACGCCAGCCTCGGCGCCCGCAAGCTGGACCGCGACCGCATCCTGCGCATGCTCGCGGCCGAGGGCCTCGTGGACGCCAACGCCGCCCGCCCGCTGCCCGCGGTGCCGCTGCGCCTCGCGCTCATCACCAGCGTGGAGAGCGCCGCCTACCACGACTTCATCAAGGAGCTGGGCCTCGCGGGCGTCGCCTTCCGCCTGGGCTGCATCGACGCCCGCGTGCAGGGCAGCGAGCAGGAGGCCGAGCTCGCCGCGGCCTTCGCCACGGTGAACCGGCGCGCGAAGGAGTTCGACGCCGTCGTCTTGATCCGCGGCGGCGGCAGCCGCAGCGACCTGGCCGGCTTCGACGCGGAACGCCTGGCCCGGGACATCGCCGCCTGTCCCCTGCCCGTGCTCACCGGCATCGGCCACGAGATCGACCGCAGCATCGCCGACGAGATGGCCCACGGCGCCTTCAAGACCCCCACCGCCGTGGCGCAGTTTCTCGCCCAGCGCGTGGAGGACTGGCTCACCGCCATGGACGAGAAGGCCGCCGCGGTGCGCCTGGCCGGCGAGCGGCGCCTGACTCTGGAGCGCCGTCGCCTCGACACGGCCGCCCACGCCCTGCGGGGCGGCACCCAGCGTCACCTGGGCCGCGCGCGCACGAGGCTCGGCGACCCCGCCGCGCGCCTGCCGGTGCTGGCCCGCCAGCTCCTGCGCCTGCGGAAGATGGAACTGCTGCACAGGACCCGCCAGCTCAGCCCGCCGCGCCTCGGCGCGCTGATGGGCCGCGAACGCGTGCTCCTGAGCCGCCACATGTCCCGGCTGGCCGTGACGGCGCGTGACTTCATCGAGAGACGGCGCCGCCACCTCGACCACCGCGCCGACGGCCTGCGCCTGCTCGACCCCCGCCGTGTCCTGGCCAGGGGCTTCAGCCTGACCCGCGACGAGGGCGGGCGGCTCATCACCGACACCCGGGGCCTCGCCCCGGGCGCGCGCATCGTCACCCAGCTCGCCTCCGGCGAGCTCGAGAGCGAGCTGCGCGCCGTCAAACCCGAATCCGAAGGAGAACGTCCACAATGAGCGGCAAGAAGGAGACCCCCGTGAACAAGCTGGGCTACGAGGAGGCGATGGCCGACCTCGAGGCGATCCTCGCCGAGCTGGAAGCCGAGGAGACCGACCTCGACCGCCTCGCCCTGTCCGTGAGCCGCGCCAGCGAACTGGTGAAGCACTGCCGCGAGAAGATCACCGCCGCCGAGCTCGAGGTGGAGAAGGTCCTGAAGGAGCTCCCCGACGATGCCGAAAAGGGAGAGACGGAGGCCACCGACGACGAGAAGGGCGATCTGCCCTTCTGAGCCACGACGGGGCCTTCCGAGCAACGATTCGGCATCGTGGAGGACCATGTCCGACCGGCAACCCAACACGCTCCGGAACCTGTTCCGGCCGCCCCCCGCGGGTTTCCTGCCCCTGGCGCTGCTGGTGATTCTCTGGCTGGTGGCAATCAGCCACTATCCCCATCTGCCGGACGAGCTGCCCTCCCGCTTCGAACCCTGGGGCGTGCCCGTGGCCTGGGCGCCCAAGAATCCCGCCTACTTCGTACTGCCGGCCACGGCCACGCTGATCTACCTGACGCTGGGCTTGGTGGCCTTCGCCGGGGCGAACCAGCCGATCGTGGACGGCAAGACCCTGCGCGGCGACGCGGCGAAGGTGGTGGGGCGCATGATCCGTCGCTACCTGTTCTTCATGCGCACGGCGCTCCTGGCCTGGCTGCTCAACATCGAGTTCCGGCTCACGCAGATCGCCTACGGGAACATCGAGTCCCTGGGCTGGGACAGCTACCTCGTGGCCGGTCTGCTCGGCGTCTATATGGTCGTGGGCGCCGTGCTGCTGCTGCGCAGCTCGCGGCGCTGGCTGGCGAGGCAGCAGGCGGAGGCCCCCTCCGAGCTCATTCGGGAAAGTTAGTCTGCAGCCAATCCGTCACGGCGGTCAGGAGTTCGGCCGGCGGTGCCTGATCCGCCCTGCCCGTGGTCAGGAACTCGCCCAGGCCCATGAAGCTCCGGGCGCTCACCGAGGCTCCCACCATGTCCAGCGTTTCCAGCTGAAGGTTCAGGTCGTCGAGCGAGAGGCGCGCGTCGTTTTCGGCGCGGAACATGGCCACCGGCTTGCCCGCCCAGCCCGGCTGGGAGAGGTAGAGCGTCGTATCGAACATTCTCAGATCATCGTGCTTGCCGGCGTAGCAGTTCTCGCCGAGCAGCGTGACCCACTCCACGCCCTCCGCCTCGGGAATCGAGGGCACCTGCATGGGATCGTAGTAGAGGGGGCTCAACGCCAGGACGCCGGCCATCTCCTGCGCGTGGGCGGCGTACTCGAGGGCCAGGGCCGCGCCCTCGCCGTGGCCGATCATCACACAGCGGCTCGGGTCGACGTCCGGGTGCGCCCGCATCGCGGTCCAGGCCGCGGACATGACCTGACGCCGCAGGCCGAGGTCGAGGGCGTCGATGTTTCCCGTCGAGGCACCGGTGCCGGGCTTGTCGAGCCGCGCCACGAGCCAGCCCACGGTCGCCAGACGATGGGCGAGGTGGCCGAAGGCGGCCGCGTCGTTGCGGTCGGCGAGGGCGTCGTCCACCATCAGGAGCGCGGCGGGGAAGGGACCTTCCCCGTTGGGTCGGAACAGGTCGCGGCCGATCGCGAGATCGCCGTAGATCTGCGGACTCTCCTCGATTGAATATCCCACGGGCACCGGCAAGTCGGGGGCGAAGGCCTGATCGTCCATGTCGGGGGCGACCTCGCCCCAGGAGCGCAGGTAGATGCCCCGCTGCTCCCACCACACGGCGAAGGGCGCGGGGAAGTGCTGCGTGAACAGCTTGATGTACACGGTCGACTCGCCGTGCACGAGGCGGAAGGACTCCAGGTCGGCGCCTCCCTCGTTCACCGTGCCCTCGTAGTGGAGCACGGCCTCGTGGGCGGCCGGCGTCTCATCGGGTTCGGCGAGCAGGATCACGGACAGCTCGAGGCTGTCGGGGCGCTCCGCCGCGTGCCAGCGCAGGCCCAGATCGGCGGGACCCAGGGGGGAGTGGAGGGCGAGGAGCACCGGATCGTGGTCGCCCGGCAGCAGGCCGCGATCGAGGCGGAGGTCGCCCCAGCCGTGGAGCAGGGCGTCCCAGGTCGTTTCCTTCGCGATGCGTCCGCCGCGGAAGGGGCCGGCCGAGTCGGGGCCCAGGATCCAGCCCAGGCTCTGGCCGTCGCGGCCGTGCGTTCGCGTGATCTCCATCCACTGGTGATAGGGGTGTCCCGGCAGGAAGCGCTCGGCCCGCCATTCGGCGCCCAGGGAATCCATGGGCGTCGGAACCCGGCACCAGCCGATCAGGTAGGAGCCGTCGCCGACGCCGCTCTGGATCACGTAGTGGACGGGGTCGGGAAACCCTGGTGACGGGGGATCGACGATACTATTATCCCCGCAGCCGAACAGGCCCACGGCGAACACGAACAGGCATATCGATGCGGCACGGGACATGAATCCACTCCAATCATTCAGCAGGCAATATCGAGGGATCCCGCGCCGGGTGGCAAGGGCTTTCCCCCTTCTGATCCTGTTGGCAATGCTCACGCTCGCCTGCGGTCGCCGCACCGCCTACCTGCCGCCGCCGGGCGCGGGCGAGCCGGCCCCCGGCGCCGAGATCCACCGCGTGCTGTTCATCCATGGCTTCCACGGTCACGCGCTCGAGTGGGATCGCTTCTGGGTGGCCGCGGCGCGCCGATTGCCCGCCAACTGCGAGATCTACACGGTGACCGGCCTGCCCACCCTCATGGGCGCCCACGAGGAAGAGGGGCCCGAGGCGGCGCTGGCGAAGCTCGAGGCCTGGCTCGAGGATCAGGCGATTCCCCTGGAGAACCTGCATATCGTGGCCCACAGCATGGGCGGCCTGCTGGCGCGGCGATTCGTCGCCGAGCATCCCGGCGCCGCGCGGCAGGTGTTCATGCTGGGCACGCCGAGCGGCGGGGTGAGGATGCTCCACGGCATCAACCCCGCGGGCTGGTGCACGCCCTCGGGTATCGGCGAATTCAACGCCGCCTATCCGCCCAGCCCCGACGTGAAGTGGTACCTGATCGCCGGCGACCGCTTCCGCGAGCCCACCGGCGGCGCCTTCTACGAGGGCGTGCCCAACGACGGCCTCATCGCCACGCGCAGCGTGCTCAGCTTCGTGGAGCTGTGCGGTGATTCCGTGTCGGTGGAGGCCACCACGATGCCGCTCACCCACCCCACCTGGAACTGGGGCGAGAGCCTGCTGGACAGCGGGATCACCGTGGACTGGGTGATGGAGCGGATCCTGGCGGACCTCGAGACGAACTAGATCGCCGGCGTCGGTTTCTTCGCCGCCTCCCCCGACCCCGCCAGGCTCAGCTTGTTGGCGGCGTCGAGCGCGGCCACCTTGTAGCACTCGGCCAGGGTCGGGTAGTTGAAGACGGTTTTCAGGAAGTAGTCCAGCCCGCCGCCCAGGCCCAGCACGGCCTGCCCGATATGGATCAGCTCCGTGGCGCCCGTGCCGATGGCGTGCACGCCGAGGAGCTGCCGGGTTTCCCTGTGGAAGAGCATCTTGAAGAAGCCGCTGTCGTCCTGGAGAATCTGCCCGCGCGCGATCTCGCGATAGCGGGCGATGCCCGTCTCGTAGGGGATCTTGAGCTCGGTGAGGTCCTGTTCCGTGCGGCCGACCATGGAGATTTCCGGAATCGAGTAGATCCCCACCGGGAAGTGCTCGGCCATCGGCTCGCAGCCGGCGCCGAAGGCGTGCAGCGCGGCCAGACGGCCCTGGTCCATGGCCGTGGCGGCCAGCGAGGGGTAGCCGATCACGTCGCCCGCCGCGTAGATGTGCGGCACCGCCGACTGATAGAACTCGTTCACGGCGATGCGTCCGTTCTCGTCGGTGTCGAGCCCGGCGAGGTCCAGGCAGAGCTTGTCCGTGGCGGCCACGCGGCCCGCCGAGTAGAGCACCAGGTCGGACACGTGCCGCTTGCCGCTGCCCATCTCGATCGCGATCCGCGGTCGCGGCCCCTCCACGCGCTCCAGGTCGGACACGGTCTCGCCGAGACGGAAGGTCACGCCCTTGCCGCGCATCTGATGGATGAGCTCGTCGACGATCTCCCGGTCGAGAAAGGGCAGGGGGCGCTCGTGGCGGTCGAGCACGGTCACCTCGACGCCCACTTCGGCGAACATCGAGGCGTACTCCAGGCCGATCACGCCGGCGCCCACCACGGTCATGTGGCGCGGCAGCCGGTCCATGCCGATCACCGCGTCGCTGTCGATGAGCAGCTCCGGTCCGAGTTCGGCGCGGGGAGGCTTTACCGGGCGGGTGCCCACGGCCACGAGGAAGCGGTCGGCCTCCAGGTGCTGATAGCCCGACTCGCCGATAACCTGGATCGAGTGAGGGCCGGTGAAGGCGCCCTTGCCGCGGATCAGGTCGACGTCGTTGCGGGCGAGCTTGTCCTCGACGATCTCCGACTCGATCTCGATCACATCGTGCACGCGGGCCAGGAGCTCGTCGATGCCGGGCCGCTGTCGCCGGCCGCGGGTCTCCCCGCCGACCCTGCGTAGATGGGCGATGACCGCCTCGCGCAGCGTCTTGCTGGGAATCGTGCCCGTATCCAGACAGACGCCGCCGATGACGCGCCGCTTCTCCACGACGGCCGCGCGCCCACCGAGCTTCGCCGCCTGGATGGCGGCCCGCTGTCCGGCCGGCCCGCTGCCGATGCAGATGAGATCATAGCTTCGCTTGCTCACGCAGATCCTCCCGCGAGTGATGCCCTCCGGATTATCGGTAGAATCGCCTGGAATCTTGAGGTACTTGGAGGGGCTGGCATCGGCGCCGGCCTTTCGCTATCCTGCCACCTTCACGGAGCGCCCCACGACAGGAGGCGCAAGGAGGGAAAATGCCGATCATCGAATGCGTGCCCAATTTCAGCGAGGGACGCAACCAGCGCGTCATCCAGGCCATCGCCCAGGCGGTGCGCGACACCGAGGGCGCCACGCTTCTGGACGTCGATCCCGGCGCGGACTTCAACCGCACCGTCTACACCATCGTGGGCGAGCCCGACGCCGTGCTCGAGGCCGCGTTCAACGCCATGAAGGTGGGCGTGGAGCTCATCGACATGAGCACCCAGACCGGCGAGCATCCCCGCCAGGGCGCCTGCGACGTGGTGCCCTTCATCCCGGTGAGCGACGACGCCACCTGGGAGCAGTGCATCGAGCTCTCCCACCGCTTCGGCAAGCGCGTGGGCGAGGAGCTGGGCGTGCCGATCTATCTCTACGCCAAGAGCGCGCAGCGGCCCGACCGCGTGCGGATGCCGGACATCCGCAAGGGCGAGTACGAGGCCCTCGAGCGCAAGATGAAGGATCCGGAGTTCAAGCCGGATTACGGCCCCCAGGAGTTCCTGCCCAAGAGCGGCGTCACGGTTACCGGCGCGCGCCAGTTCCTGATCGCCTACAACATCAACATGAACAGCGGCGTGAAGCGGAAGGCGCACACCATCGCACTGGATATCCGCGAGAGCGGCCGCGCCAAGCGCGACGAGAACGGCGAGATCGTGCGCGACGAGAACGGCAAGGCGATCAAGCAGCCCGGCACCCTGCCCACCACCCAGGCCGGCGGCATGATGTACGACACCAACACCGCCCAGGTGAGCATGAACCTGCTCGACTTCACGAAGGTGAGCCTGCACCACGCCTATGATGAAGTGGTGCGCCAGGCGAAGAAGCAGGAGGGGCTCGAGGTCACCGGCAGCGAGATCGTGGGCGTGGTGCCCAAGCAGGCGCTGCTCGATGCCGCCGCGAATCACTGCAAGAACGAAGGCAAGGAGCTGCCCGCCACGGAGTGGGACCAGATGCTCCTGGCCGTCGACTACCTGGGCCTGAACGACCTCTATCCGTTCAAGCTCGAGGAGAACGTCATCGAGGTGATGCTGGAAAAGGGCACGGTGTCCAGCAAGGCGCTGCCGCCCGCGCCTCCCGGCCCGCTCATGGGCCTGGGCGCGAACGAGTTCTGTGAGGTGCTCGCCTCCAGCTCGCCCGCCCCCGGGGGCGGGTCGGTGGCCGCGCTTGCCGGCGCGCTCTCGGCCGGCCTGTCGGCCATGGTGGCCCGCCTGACCCGCGGCAAGACCTACGCCGCGGTGGAGGGCGAGATGGCGGTGAAGTGCAAGGAGGCCGACACGCTCCGCGAGAAGCTGGAGAAGATGGTCGACGCCGACACCGAGGCCTTCAACCGGGTCATGGCCGCCTTCAAGCTGCCCAAGGCGAACGACGAGCAGCTCGCCGCGCGCACGGCCGCGATCCAGGAGGCCACCAAGGGTGCGACCATGGTGCCCTTCCAGGTGATGGAGCTGGGCATCGAAACGCTGAAATTCGCCGAGCGCACCGCCGAGGTGGGCAACACCAACAGCGCGTCGGATTCGGGCGTGGCCGCCCTGCTGGGCCTGGCCTGCGTGCGGGGCGCGTGCTTCAACGTGCGCATCAACCTGAAGGACATCACGGACACGGATTTCGTGGAGGAGTGGAATTCCAAGGCCAAGGTGTTGTATGCTCAGGCCCAAGAGATCCACGACCGTGCGCTCGCGCACATGGAGAAGAATCTCTGACGACTTCTTAAGGCCGGCCACGCCGGTCGACCCAGGCCCCAGGTGGCGTTCCGCCAAACCGGAGCCGGGACGGGTGATGAGGAAAAGAGGGCGGCGTCTTCGGACGCCGCCCTCGCTTTTTGCTCAAGATCGGCTCGTCAGGTGCCGATAACGAGTAAACAGGCGCGGCCGCGGTAGCGGCGGCGCTTGCTCGCGTTCAGGGCGTAATGTCGGCCCCGTACATATCCAGGCGCCGATACCAGAGCGACCCCCCGCTGTGCTGCCCGTAAGTGGCGGAGGTGCCGACCACGGCGATGTCGTCGCCGGGCAGGACGGCGAGCCCGAAGAACTCGTCGGCGTCCCAGGGCTCGCCGAGGATCCGCTCCCAGATCACGTTGCCCAGTTCGTCGCAGAGCAGCACGATCGCGTTGCGCAGGTGGCCGCCGCGCGTGCCCGCGAGCACGATCGCGCCCGTGCTCAGGCGGTCCATGTCGTGGAAGGTCGTCGGCTCGAGGCCGGCGAGGGTCGTCACCGTGAAGTCGACGCGATCGGGATCGATGCGCACCAGGAGCGCCTCGTCGCCCTGGGAGCCCGCGCAGGTGATGGCGCCGTCGCCAGAGAGATGGGCGGCGCCGAGGGTCGGCCGCGGCACGACGGTCGGATTCCCCTCGATCTCCTGGCCGTGCAGCAGTTCGAGATCCCACACCACCTCGCCCGTGCTCGCGTCGCGCCCCGTGCAGCCGACATCGGTGGACCAGGAATCGCCGTAGTCGCCCCACCACTCGTCCTCGCGCAGCACGACCAGCTGTCCCGCGGCGACATCGTCGAGCAGCGCCTGTCCGGTGTTGTTGCTGCCCGTCTCGGTGGAGCCGGAGTTGCCCGTGCCCACCTCCTCGCGCCACAGGCGGCCGCCGCCCGCGTCGATATGCTCCACGATGCGGTAGGTCTGGTAGAAGGTGCCCTCGAAGAGCGCGACGACACCGTTGCCGGGGCGCGGCAACATCGCCACGGGCGCGCCGAAGGGAGCGCCGAGTTCGCGCCGGCCCAGCTCCTCGCCGTCCGCCGAAACGTCGAGCACGACCACGCTCGTCGTCCAGTTGGACATGCCCACCTGGCACAGCACCATCCAGCCGCCGCCCTCCCGCGGCGCGAGCCGGTGGGCGGTGGCGCTCGCGTACTCCTCGAAGTACTGCCGCACCCAGATCAACTCGCCCGTGACGGCGAGCTTCATCAGGAGCAGGTTGCCCGCGTGGGAGCCGGCCACGAGCAGGTTGCCGTCGGGGGTCGGGGCGAGGTCGCGGCCGCGCGAGGAGTCGTAGCCGGACAGCAGCTCGCCGTCGAACACCTCGCCCGCGAAGAAGCGGCGTGTTTCGCACCACTCGCCCCACACGCTGCGGGCGCGGCCGGCACGCACACGCCAGTGGAGCAGGCCCTCGGGCGGCGCGAGGTAGGTGAGGGTGGAGTCGGCGAGCACTTCGCTATAGATGAGGGACGAGAACGCGGCGTCGGACGCCAGCTCGAACTGGTAGTCGATGGCCTCGAACACGCCCGCCCAGCGGAACTCCACGAGAACGGGGTTGTGCAGCAGCGCGCCCTGTGCGGGCGCCCAGGGCAGCGGCGGATCGTAGTCGCCCGGCAGCACCCTCACGTTCACGGTGTCGGAGTCGGTGTGGTTGCCGGCGAGGTCCCAGGCGCGGGCGAGGAGGGTGTGCCAGTCGCCGTCGGCGTCGGGGCTCCATGGGTGGTGATAGGGCGGGCCATCCACGGCGATCGAATCGACGTCGTCCACGAAGAGCCACACGGACTGCACCGAGTCGTTGTCGATGGCGAAGATCTCGACGGTTGCGCTGCCGTCGATCTCCGCGCCCTCGAGCGGGACGAGAATCGCCACGGTGGGCGGCTGCAGGTCCACGAAGGGCACGATCACGGTGACGGTGTCGGACAGGCCGACGTTGCCGGCCTCGTCCCGGGCCGCGGCGCTGAACCGGAGCGTGTCGGGCGTCATGCCGGAGAGCTGGAAGGGGATGGCGTAGGGCGGCGTCGCGGAGCCGCCGATGGAGTCGCCGTCCTCGTAGGCCGTCACGCGAACCACGCCCACGTCGTCGACGGCGACGATGTGCAGCGTGTCGGGCATCGACACGGAATCGCCGTCGGCCGGCGCGGTGATGGACACCAGGGGCGCCTCGACGTCGCTGCCCGCCGGTGCCAGGAACACGGTGACGGTGTCGGAATGGCCGAAGTTGCCGGCAGCGTCCCAGGCCTCGGCGCTGAAGGTGAGCGTGTCGGGGCCGACGAGCGTCGTGTCGAAGGCGAAGGCGTAGGGCAGGGCCATGGCGGCGCCGAGGGTGTCGGCGCCCTCGAAGGCCAGCACGAGCACGACGGCATGGTCGTCGGTGGCGGTGACGCGCAGGGTTTCCGGCAGGGCCACGACGGCGCTGTCGGCCGGCGAGGTGATCCAGGCCTTGGGCGACTGGGTGTCGTCGTCCGGGCCGGAGTCGTGCGTCACCGAACCCCGCTTGTCTCCGCAAGAAAGGAGCAGGACCGTCAGGATGAGGGCGAGATGAGGGACGAGGCTGCGCACGTCTCACCGCCTGGGTGTGGGCACGGGGTATTATCCATGCGCGTGAAGAATTCCGTCAAAGGGAAAGGTCGGTCGGCAACCCTTGCATTCCCCGCCGTTCTGCCCTATCCAATGGGAATCCGAGAGCCATCAGCCCGCCGCGAAAGGAAATCCCATGGCCGCGAAAGATCCCCTGCACGCCCACGTCGACGCCATCATGGCCGAGCACAAGCTCGACGTTCTCCTGCTCACCGGCAACACGCCGGAGAATCCGAACTTCTGGTACCTCGTGAAGGGGCAGAAGCTCGAGGCGGCGACGCTCGTCTACAAGCGGGGCGGCAAGCAGCTGCTCATCGCCGGCGACATGGAGCGCGACTGCGCCGCCATGACCGGCCTGCCCTGGATCGCGCGCAGCTCCACCCCGGCCATGAAGATCGGCATGAAGGCCAAGAAGCCGGGCGACTACCAGCTCGACTGGCTTTGCTGGGTTCTCAAGAAGGTGCGCGCCAAGGGCCGCGTGGGCCTGTACGGCAGCGGCGGCATCGAGAGCCAGATGAGCTGGCTGCCTCGCGCCAAGCGCGCGTTCAAGCAAATCGGGTGTGAACTCGTCGTCGAGAAAATGCCGGTGCTGAACGCGGCGCGGGACATCAAGACGGAAGACGAGATCGAGCGCATCCGCTTCGCCGGCATCGGCACCAAGGCCGCGTTCGACGCCATCCGCCGCACGATCGGCGCCTGCCACGCGCGCGGCCGCATGCTCTACACGAGAAAGGGCGAGGCGCTCACGATCGGCGCGCTGAAGAGCGTGGCCGACGTGGCCATGGCGGGGCACGGCCTGGCCAACGTGCACGGCAGCATCGTGGCCCAGGGCGAGGAGGGCGGCGTGCCCCACAACGCGGGCACGAACACGCGCACGGTGAAGGTCGGGCTGCCGATCGTCTGCGACATCTTTCCCAAGGACACGGCCAGCGGCTACTTCTTCGACATGACCCGCACCTTCGTGCCCGGCAAGGCCACCCGCGCGCAGCTGAAGGCCTACGAGGACGTGCGCCAGGCCACCGTGCTCGGCTACGAGGGCTACGAGCCGAAGCTCCACTTCAAGGAGCTGCACGATCGCGTCGCGCGATTCCTGGCCGACAAGGGCTACGAAACGCTGACCACGCACCCCGGCACCCAGGTGGGTTTCTGCCACGGCCTCGGCCACGGGCTGGGCCTCGAGGTGCACGAGGGGCCGACGCTGCGCAGCGGCGAGCTGATGCCCGGCATGGTCATCACCATCGAGCCCGGCGTCTACTATCCCGAGAAGAAGCTGGGCATCCGCATCGAGGACGTGGCCGTGGTGCGCGACGGCTACCTGGAGAACCTCACCAACTACCCGACGGTGCTCGAGGTGCCGCT
>CAYNQX010000007.1:103272-108877 GCA_964399495.1 uncultured bacterium | reverse complement strand
GCGACGTTGTAGGAGATCTCCAGGTGCTTGGGAATCGGCTTCTTGTCGATGCGCAGCTCGGCCCACTTCTCACCGGCATTCTTGGCCCAGAAGAAGATGTTCTTCTTCACGACGCTGCCCGACAGCGCGGCGTCGAGGATGCGGGCATACATCTTCTCGTAGAGACGTGGCACGGACACCATCACCGTGGGCCGAACCTCCTGGAGGTTCTGCGGCACCGTGTCGATGGATTCCGCGTAGGCGATCGAGGCGCCGGCGTAGAACATCGAGTAGTAACCGGCCATGCGCTCGAAGATGTGGCTCAGAGGCAGAAAGGAGAGCGCCGTGTCCCGTTTATCGATGCTGAAGGTGCGCAGCGCGGACAGCACGTTGCTGACGATGTTCCAGTGGCTCAGTACCACACCCTTGGGATTGCCGGTGGTACCGGATGTATAGATGATGCTGCAGGGCTGTCCCGGCTCCACGGAACTCGCGCGCTTCTCGAGCGCCTCCGAAGCGACGTCGACGCGCTCGGCGCCGCGCTCCAGGAACTCGCTCATCATGATCACGCCTTCGCCGGCCGGCTCGCCGCTGAACTGGATGATGTCCTTGAGCGTCTTCACGCGTGCCTTGATCTCCAGAACCTTGCCGGCCTGGATCTCGTCCTCGCAGAAGACGGTCCGGCACTCGGCGTTGTCCAGGATGAAGGCGATCTGCTCTGGCAGAAGCGTCGGATACACAGGAACATTGATCCCGCCACCGAGGAGGATGCCGAAATCGGACACGGCCCATTCTAGGCGATTCCCGGATATCAGTCCGATGCGGTCGCCCGCACCGACACCGAGGACCTCGAGACCCAGGGCAGCTTTGAAGCAGAGGCGCTCGAAGGATTCGGCGGAGATGGATTGATACTCTCCGTCAACCTTTCGCTGGAAGGCCTTGGGATTGGAGATGTTTCGAGTCGCATGAAAGAAGAGGTCATTCAGCGTGCGGGCGTTCATACGCACCTCCGGATCCTGGCGGCCCCCTCGGGCCTCCCAGGACATAGGTTAACATAATATACATTATGCGCCATCAGCTCGATCCCTCCCCTAGGTCCGGAAAAGGGTCGGCGGGTCCGGAACGGACTCCTCGAAATGGCCGATCCATGGCAATGGCAGTTTCTCCCCGGAAAGCGCTCGTGTGAAGCCCAGGACGACGAGTCCGAGCAAAGGCAGAAAGAGCGCGAGCCGGACGAGGATGAGGATCACGAGACCGAGAAACGGGATCCGGCCCAGCGTGGCCTCCAGGATCCACAGGAAGAGTGCGGCGAGAATCTCCACCAGGAAGAGCAGGATCCCCTGCTTTGCGTGGTACAGAGGGTAGGGCCGATCCCCGTGGAAGAGATAGGGAATGAAACAGAGTATCGAGGCATAGGCGATCGCCGCGCTCCATCGTTCCCCCGAATCCTGTGAATCCACCCTGTCCAAAGGCGCCTTCTCTGCCAATACCGCCCCTTCTCCTCGCGGAACTCTAGGGCAATGCCTCTTTCGGTTCCGCACCCGGTATCCAGCGATATGCCGCGCGGAGTTACACACGCCACATGATGCGGTCGTAGTCCTCGTCGGGCAGCATAAAATGAAGGGACTGGCCAGCGGGGACGATTTCGAGAATTCCAGCTTTACCCAACAAAGTCAATGTAAAGCGTAGTTCCTGACCCGGACGTCCTGGCAGTTCCGACCAGGGAATGCACAGCTCCAGGATTCCGCCCGACACGCTCGTTGCCCGGGTCTCCCGCCGGCCCCAGAGACCGGTATCCATGTCCCGCTCCTCCGCGTCCGCCGGCCGCTGATCCGTCCCCAGCTTGAACCGATAGCGGAGTGGTTCGGGCTGGAGGATCTCCAGGCTCACGCGCTCCAGTTCGTCCCTGGCCGGATTGTCCTCCTCGAGATCGATTCGCAGATGCAGGTCCTCCTCGCCGAAGGCAAGCCAGAGCGCGGAGAGCAGGCGGTCCACCCGGGTCATGGCGCCGCCCTCTCCGCCCGGCTCCCAGCGCGCGGCGTTGCTCCACTCGAAGTAGTGGCTCTCCTTGCCGTCCATCCTGATCCGGGAGACCCCCATGGGCGTCAGCGCGCCGCCGCGGCGGCCTCCGCGCGAGATCGGTTCCAGCAGGTACTCGGGGATCTCGCGCCCCAGGGCGAGATACACGCCCTGCAGATGCGATCGGTAGAGACGGTCGAAGACGTCGTCGTCCTCGGTTGCGTGTTCGTCGCCGTACCACCAGTTCCAGTCGCTGCCCTCCGCCGCGAAGAGACAGCGCCAGGCGGCCTCCTCCTGAGAGCCCGGATCCCCCACCGCTTCCGGCGGCGTCTTGCCGCCGCAGTGCGCCACGAGGTCTTCGCGCACACGTCCGAGCGAGTCCCAGGACTGGTTGTCCTCGGGATGACCGATCCAGATCGCGAAGTTGCCGCCGATCCAGCTTCCCGCGTGAAGGCGCTCGAGATCCTTGGCCTCCACGGCCTCCAGGTGGCGGCCGATGGTGTCGAGCTCGACCCAGCTCTCCTCGGCCAGGGTCGAGTACAGCAACTCCAGGAAGGGCCCGCCGTCGTCGGCGTAGTGTTCCCAGCAGTTCTCTCCGTCGAGGATCACCGAGACCAGAGGTTCCTGTTCGCTCGAGGTCGCGAGGATTCGCCGGAGATGACCGACGAAGTCCTCCACCGCCGCTTCGGGCTCCCAACTCGCGTAGGTGAAGCCGATGCGATCGCTGAGGAAATGGTCGCGGAACAGCAGGTTCATCTCGCCGCCGTCGTAGCGCCGACGATAGGGCCGGTAGAGCAGGCGGTTCCTGTGCGCCGCGGGCAGGGCCAGGTCGGGCAGCCCCAGGGAGTGCGCCAGGACCTTCTCGTCGGTGGCCGCCCAGCGAAAGCCCTCCTCCGCCGCGATGGCCATTGCCGGGTCGCTCACCGATCCCTCCGAGGGCCAGAGCCCCTCGATTTCCAGATCCATCTCACGCTTCACGTAACGTCGGGCTTCCCTGAGTTGCCAGCGGGCGTCCTCGGGAGATCGGAAGCGGTCGGGCAGAAGCGCGTCGGGCATCGCCTCGCGCGCGGAATCGCTGTCCACCAGAAGCGGAAGGATCGGGTGATAAAACGGCGTCAGGGAAAGCTCGATCGCGCCCTGCTCGTGAAGACGCGGATACTCGATGAGCAGGCGCTCGGCGAAGCCGTCGAGATAGGCCTTGAACTCCGGCCACGCCTCTTCCGTCATCGAAGAGGGATCCGCGATGAGCTTGGCGGGGATATCCTCGCCACGGAAACTCGGATCCAGCCAGGCCAGATGGAACCAGAACTTGAGCCGGGTGAGCTCATCGTCGCTCAGCGAATCCGGGCCCCGATCGAGATGGCGACGATAGAGCCGGCGATACTCGGGGAAACCCGCGATCATCGTCTCGGGGTGCGCCCGGAACAGCCACTGCGCCAGCTCCGAGCGTTCGTCCGCGCTCAGGGCGGGAGTCGCGATCGAGCAGAGCTCCTCCACGTGGTCGCGCGCGCCGTCCCGCCAGGCCCGCCACTGCTGGATCAGCGAGGGAACCAGATTGAAATTTGCCCTCACTCCCGCCACATCCGCGACGCTGCGCGGCATGTCGAGGTAGTCCTTCAGGGAGTGGAGACGCGTCCAGGGGAGTACAAAACGCCCTTCCACCGGATCGAGGTAGAAGGGCTGATGCATGTGCCAGAGAATGGAGAGTCGAAGCTTCGACATGGTCAGGAACCGATGCCGTCGAGCGCCTCCAGGATCTGATCGATCTGCTGGCGCGTGGGTTCGTCCACGCGATCCATGATGTCCGTCATCACCTGTCGAGCCAGATCGAAGTAGCCGTTGTCCATGTAGACCTGACCGGCCTGGAAGCGCCAGGCGTCCGCCTGCTTCTCGCTGACGTCTTCGGCGCCGGCGAGTTCGATCAGGAAATCGGCCTGACGCTTGTAGCGTCCGACACCCGCGTTGCAGGTGGCGATGCCCAGACGCGCGGCGAGTTCGAACTCACCGCCGGCATCCGCGGCGAGGTATTCGTTGTAGATCTTCTCGGCCTCCAGGTAGTCCTTTTCCTGTTCGAGGCAGTAGCCCACGTAATAGAGCGACCACTTGGAGACTTCCTTGCCGGAGTACTCCGCGCGGATCGCCTCGAAGGCCTGGAGCGGCTCACCGTAGGCTTCCTGGGCCTCATCCTGCATCGCGATCTCGAGGGTTTTCAGGGCCGTGGAAAAGGCCTGCTGGGCCTCGACGTCGGCGGCGCGCATGGCGTTGCGGCCCCAGTTCAGGCCCAGTATCAGGATGAGAAGGACGACGACGCCCCCCACGAGCAGACGCTGGTTCTCGCGGATCTTCTCGGCGTAGTGCATCATCACGTCCACGAACTTGTCGTCGCGGAGCTGTCGCTTGGTGAGTCGTTTGGCGGCGCTCAAGCCACCCTCCTTGAAATGCGCCTTCCCTGGAGGTGAAGGCGCGTGGACGGGAAACGTTAACAGGGGCAAGAATTTAGCACGCTTCGGCGACGTTCGCAAGGGTCCTCTCCACCGAATGCCGGGAGTCTCGTTGACAAGATGCGCCGAGCGGGGCGAAAGTGAAGCATGCGCGGCTTGCATCCACTACCGAGACGGATCCTCTCCGTAGCCGCCATCGCGGCGGTGATCGTCCTGGCCCTGGCAGGGCTCTACGAGCGTTGGACCGGTCCAGACCTCGCCTTCCGCCTCAGACACCTTCAGATACTCCCCCATCAAGACCGACCGGCGAGCGCCATGGCCCCTCTGCAGCCCGGCGATCGCCTGCTGAACATCGACGGCGAGGTGCTCCGAAGGGATCACACCGCCCTCGGCCGCCTCGCCTCCTCGGCCCGGCGCGGTCCGGTGGCCGTGGAGCTGATGCGCGACGGGGAGCGCATCGAGCGGGTGCTTCGATTCGAGCGGGCCGCCCTCGACCGCCGCTTCAACTGGACGCTGAGAACCCTGGCCACGATTCTCGTGTTCTTCATAGGCTTCAGGGTCTACTCCCGGAGACGCGACCCTCTGTCGCGGCTGTTCTTCATCCTGACCCTGCTCATGGGCTCCCTCATCGCCCTCGATCCGCGCATCCCACCCGGTGCCGGCGCGCGTCTGCTCGAGCTCAAGGGCGACCTCCTCGCGCTCTTCCTCCCGCCGGTCTGGCTGCACTTTCTCATCCTGTTCCCCGAGCGGCGCGCGCGACCCTTCTGGCTGAGGCTGCTCATCTACCTGCCCCCGCTGCTCCTCGCCCTGCTGGTGAGCGCGGCGATCCTTCGCGACCTGCCCATGGACGCGGAGACCGCGCTCCCGCTGCTGCTCCAGCAGGTGGCCGGAGCCGTCAGCGCGATCCTGCTGCTCACGAGCCTGGTCGTCCTCTCGGTGAAGGCGTTTCGCAGGAAACGCCGACGCGAGCAGCGGCGCATCCGACTCGTCCTTCTCGCGTCGGTTCTGGGGCTGTTGCCGATGGCCGCCTTCGAGGTTCTGCACCAGTTGCTGCCCGGACGGCACCTGGGGCTGGCGGCCTGGACGCCCCTGTTCCTCACCCTGCTGCCCATGAGCTTCGCCAAGGGCATTCTCGGGCCGGATCTGCCCGCGCTCAACCGCAGCGC
>CAYNQX010000007.1:0-103172 GCA_964399495.1 uncultured bacterium | reverse complement strand
TCGACGGCGGCGCGCGAGGAGCAGTTGCGCTCGGAAATGGAACTTGCGCGAAGTATCCAGCTCAGCCTGCTTCCGCGCGAGACGCCCGTCCTGAACGACCTCGAACTCGCCTGCCGCATCCAGACCAGCAGCGAGGTCGGCGGCGACTACTACGACTTCCTCGACTTCGACTCGCGCCACCTGGGCCTCGCCCTCGGAGACGCCACCGGCCACGGCGTTCCGGCGGCCCTGCTCATCTCCACGGTCGCCTCCGCCTTCCACACCCAGGCCGCCACCCGGCAGCGACCTGCCGCCGTTCTCGACGCGATGAATCGATCCCTGTTCCGACTCGTCTCCAACCGCTCCCTGCAACGCGGCGCCTTCGCGGGTTTCGTCTATGCACTTTTCGAGCGCGATCAGTCCCTGCTCCGCTACTGCAACGGCGGCATGCCGGCGCCCTGGCTCCTGCGCGCTGACGGCTCCATGGAGCGACTCCATCGCGGTGGTCACCTGCTGGGCTTCTCGGAAGATCATGACTATCTGCAGGGCGTACTGAAATTGCATCCCGGTGACCTGCTGTTCTTCCGATCCGACGGGGTCGAGGATCAGGAGAACGCCATCGACGGGCAGTTTGGGGAAGCGAGGCTACTGGAATGGTTGCATGAGCGGAAAGATTTCAATCTTGAAAGGCTTTCTGATCAGCTCATGGAGACCCTTCGCCAGTACTCCGCAGGGGAGCTCGATGACGACATCTCCTTCCTCTTCATGCGCTTAGCGGGATAGCAGAAAGATATCATGTATTCCGGCACATATATTGCAACCACCTGTGTGATCTCGGCCGAGATCCTTCAGAAAGGAGGGGAACCTATGTTGGTGTTCTTCTGCGAACTGCTGG
The DNA here is from genome assembly GCA_964399495.1 of uncultured bacterium. Lineage (GTDB taxonomy): Bacteria > Krumholzibacteriota > Krumholzibacteriia > JACNKJ01 > JACNKJ01 > CAYNQX01. The sequence goes on along the minus strand of CAYNQX010000007.1, from coordinate 102,298 downwards.
ATCTCTTCTGGTGGTTGAAAGATTGAGACGAAGCAGGTAGATCGCATCAAGGATCGTTAGAGAGGACCCAAATGATCGACAGTTCGTGAGGCGCCCTTCGCAGGAGGGCGCCTCTTTCGTTTCGAGTAGTTTGTGACCGGATACGCATAATCGCTACATTACAATTTCATTACACATGGTCAAGATATTACCAGTTTCTCGCCTGGCGTCGTTGACACGCATTTGGGCGACTGCTAAGGTCTTTCACCGAGTGGGCTTTTCTGTTAGTACGTGACCCCGTTTCCTCATGCATCTCAGCGAAGCGATTGCCGCACGAGCCTCTGAAGGGTGGGTTGTCATACGTACTGAATGGTGGGCCCCTCTTTTTATGCCCGCCACAGGCTCATCTCGCCCGATTCACTCCTCAGCATCCAGCACACATAGGTACCCCCGACAGGATTCGAACCTGTGACCTGCCGCTTAGGAGGCGGCCGCTCTATCCAGCTGAGCTACGAGGGCTAATTGGGTCTTCCGAGTCGTCCTCGGACCACTCCTCCGATTTCAGAAGGAGTCTGAGTTTCCGGAGCGCCTTCATCTCGATCTGTCTCGCGCGTTCACGCGTGACGCCGAAAGCCTTGCCGGTCTCCTCGAGTGTCTGGAACTCCCCTTCCGACTCGAATCCGTATCGAATCCGAAGTACGGCCCGCTCCCGGTCGGAGAGCTTCTCCATGAGCGAATGGAGCTGTTCGTGCTCCATCTGCATGGAGACGACGTCCTCGGGAGTGTTCCCCACGCGATTCGCTTCATTCGCGTAGAGCTCCTTCAGGGCGCCCTGGCTCATCATCAGGTCCAGCGACAGGATTCCCATCACCAGGTTCCGCACCAGGTGCGCCTTGCGCTCGGTGCAGTGCAGACGCTCGGCGAGCTCCTTGTCGTCGAGCGCCGCCGTGTCAGGTTTCTTCGCCGCCAGCCGTGTATACCGGTTGACGAGCTGGAACACGTGGAAGGGGATCCGGATCGTGCGACCCTGGTTTGCCACGGCGCGGGCCATGGCCTGCTTGATCCAGTAGGACGCATAGGTGGAAAAACGAAAACCCCGATCGGGGTTGAACTTTTCCACAGCCCGGATGAGACCGAGATTGCCCTCCTCGACGATGTCCATGAGATTCACACCGCGTCCCGTGTAGGATCGGGCGATGGACAGCACGAGGCGGAGATTGCAGACGATGAGTCGCCGGCGGCACTCTTCGTCGCCCTCCCGAATCCCCCGAGCGAGTTCCTTCTCCTCATCGGCGGTCAGAACGGAGATTCGAGAGATCTCTCGAATGTATACCGATTCGTAATCACCGGTCGACATGAAGGGTCTCCGGGTTCAGAGGGCGTAAAAAAATGGTCGGGGTGAGAGGATTCGAACCTCCGACCTCCTCGTCCCGAACGAGGCGCGCTAACCGGGCTGCGCTACACCCCGACACGGCGCAAACATAAGCAATGCAAGCGTCTGTGTAAAGAGGCTTCCTGTGAATTCCTAGATGGGAAGCTTGGTGAAAAGGGTCAGGCCACCGGCCCAGGCGAGGCTCACGACCACGCCGGCCAGCATCACCCCCATCACGATCGCCGGGAACGATCGTTTCAGGGGCAGGCCGAAAACATAGGCCGCGGCCGCGCCGGTCCAGGCGCCCGTTACCGGCAGGGGAATCCCCACGAAGAGCAGCAGTCCCAAGAACTTGAAGCGCTCGATCAGCTTGCCCCTGCGCCGGCTGCGGGCGAAGACCCAGTCGAAGAAGCGCCTCATGGGCCGCCAGCGGCCCATCCAGCGCTCGACGGGCCCGAGGGCCAGCAGCAGCGGAATCACGGGCACGAGATTGCCGATCACCGAGATCAGATAGGCCTGGCCGTAGCTCATGCCGTGAACCGACACGCCGAAGGGGATCGCGCCGCGCAGCTCGACGATGGGCAACATCGCCATGAGGAAGGTGGAGAGCCCGGGGGGCAGCTCCCGGATCCAGTCCAGCAGGGCGTGCATCAGTTTCCTCCCAGGGTCTGTCCGAGCATGGGCACGAAGGAGCAGGCGCCGAGGTCTTCGCGAAAGGCCCGGTCGCCTTCGAGCCGGTAGCGGAGCAGTCGCTGTCCGCCGTCCATCACCTGCGGCATCACCAGCAGACCGCCGTCGGCAAGCTGACTGAGCACCCGGGACGGCAACTCCGGCGGCGCGGCCGTGAGCAGGATCCGCTCGAAGGGCGCCGCCTCCGGCCAGCCCAGGTAGCCGTCGGCGTGTTTCGCACGGATCGTGCCGTCCAGCTCCAGTTCCGTCCAGATCCGACGCGCTCCCTCGAGCAGGCCGGCGATCCTCTCAAGTGTCCAGACCTCCGCGCCGAGACGAGCGAGCACCGCCGCCTGATATCCGGAGCCCGTGCCGATCTCGAGAACGCGCACGCCGGGAATCAGGTCGAGGCTCTCGGTCATCCGCGCCACGATCTCCGGGTGCGAAAGGGTCTGCTCGTGGCCGATGGGCAGGGCGTCCCGCCCGTAGGCGCGCGGGGCGAGCGCGGAGTCGACGAAGAGATGGCGTGGCAACGAGCCCATGGCGCCGAGAATCGCCTCCCTGGCAAGCCCCTGCTCCCGCAGGCGGGCGACCATGCGCTCCCGGGCGACCCGGTAGGCGTCACTCACCGCTGTCCTCGCTCCACGCCGCGATCTCGGCGTACTTCGCGTGGTCCGTGAGGTCGAGCTTCAGCGGGGTCATCGAGACCTTCCTGCCGTGGTGCACGGCGTGGAAATCGGAGTTCTCCTCCTCGATCCAGGTCGGCTCCTCGCCGCCGATCCAGTAGTAATCCTGCTCGCGGGGGTCCACCTTGCGCAGGATCACGTCGCCGTAGAAGCGGGAACCGAGGCGCGTGACGGCCATCCCCCGCAGTTCCTCGAAGGGCAGGTTGGGCACGTTGACGTTGAGCAGCGTGCCCTTGGCCGTGAGGCGCCCGGGGTGGCGCGTGACCATGTCGGCCATGAATCGCGCGGCGCCGTCGAAGTTCAGTTCGCGAAAGGCGGCCACCGACACGGCCACGGCGGGCACGCCGAGAATCGCGGCCTCGATCGCCGCGGCGACGGTGCCGGAGTAGTGGACGTCCTCCCCCATGTTCGGGCCGTGGTTGATGCCGGAGATCACGAGGTCGGGCGGGGTGTCCGCCATGATGCCGTTTATAGCCATGAGCACGCTGTCGGCGGGGGTGCCGTCCACGGAGAACACCCGCTCCTCGAGCTGACGCTTGCGAAGGATCGTGTGCAGGGTCAGGCTGTGGCTGCTCGCGCTCTGCTGGGAGTCCGGCGCGCAGACCCAGAGCTCGCAGAAGGGTTCGAGCGCTTCGCGCAGGGCGGCCAGACCGTCGGCGTGTACGCCGTCGTCGTTGCTGAGAAGGATGCGCATCTTCGAATCGTCCATTCGGCTTGCGGGGAGGAGTCGGCAGGATACTTCAGGGGGCGAAGGCTGCACAGAAAAAAGGTCCGTCGAGCGTACTCGACGGACCTTACGAGGTCGGGGCGACTGGATTTGAACCAGCGACCACTTGCCCCCCATGCAAGTGCGCTACCGGGCTGCGCTACGCCCCGAACGCAATGAAATTAGCACGCGAGGCCCGGATGCACAAGAGGAGGGGCTGCTATTTCCCTTCCAGTTCGCGGCGCAGGTCGAGCAGGTCCTGCCTGATCTCCTTCAGTAGCTGCCGCTGGTCCGCGCGCGCGAAAGGAATCTCGAGCTGGTCCACCAGCTCCCTCACCTTGCGCGTCTCGGCCAGGCGCTTTCTGGCACCCTTGATCGTGTAGCGCTCGTTGTGGAGCAGGTGCTTGATCGCCATGGCCAGCTCGATGTCCCGCTCGCGATAGATGCGGTTCCCCGCGCTGTTCTTGCCCGGCTTGAAGGTGGGGAACTCCGTCTCCCAGTAGCGGAGGACGTGGGGCTTCACCCCCGTGAGTTCGGCCACTTCGCTGATGCTCCAGTAGAGACGTCCGACGCGCTTCTTGGCTTTCGCGCGGGGAGCCGGCGCTTTCTTAGCCTTGGGGGCCGGCATGTCGCCCTCCTTTCCTGATCTCGGGAGCCGGCTCTCGCCGCATGAGCTCCCGAATCGCCTGCTGGGGGTCCTTGCCCTCGAAGAGCACGGCGTGCACCTGTTCGGTGATCGGCATCTCGACCCCGACGTCCAGGGCAAGTGCGTGCAGCGTGCGAACGGTGTGAACACCCTCGGCCACCTGCACCATCTCGCCCAGGACCTCGTCGAGGGAGCGGCCCTTTCCCAGTTCCTCGCCCACGTGGCGATTGCGGCTGTGCTGGCTGAAGCAGGTCGTGACGAGATCCCCCACTCCCGCGAGTCCCAGCAGCGTCTTGGAGTCGCCTCCGTGGGATTCGATGTAGCGCCCGATCTCCGCGAGACTGCGGCTCACCAGCGCGCCCTTCGTGTTGTCGCCCATGCCCACGCCGTCCATGATGCCGGCCGCCACGGCCACGACGTTCTTGAGGGCGACGCCCAGTTCGGTTCCCGTCCGGTCATCGTTGACGTAGATGCGCAACGCCTCGCTCGAGAACTCCTGCTGCAGCTTCTCGCGCTGGGGACCGGCGGCGCCCGCCAGCACGAGGGCCGTCGGGATGCCCTTGGCCACCTCTTCCGCGTGGCTCGGCCCCACCAGCACCATCAGTCGCCCGCCCAGGGAACCCAGCTCGTCCTCGATGGACCAGCAGAGGCTGTTGCCCGTCTTCGGATCGAGGCCCTTCGCGGCGAGCAGCCAGGCGCAGTCGGAGGGCAGCGTCGGACAGGCCTTCACCTGCGCCGCGACATGTCGCACCACCTGGCTGGGTATTACGAGCAGCAGGGCGTCGGCGCCGTCCAAGGCCGCGGCCAGGTCCGTGGTCGCCGCCTCGCTCAGCGCCTTCGGCAGCTCGACGCCCGGCAGGTACTTCTCGTTGCTTCCATCCTTGCGGATCGGCTCGATCTCCTCTTCCAGGTGACCCCAGATACGCACGCGGTTGCCGCTCTCGTGGAGAGCCTTCGCCAGGGCCGTGCCCCAGCTGCCGCAACCGAGGACCGCGACGACGGCCATGTCACGCACCTCCCTTTCGTCCCAGGTTGATCGGCGGCTCCTCGCCGCGCATGAGTCGGGACAGGTTCGAGCGATGACGGAACCAGATCAGGGCGGCCACGAGGACGGCGAAACCGAGCAGCGCCGTATCCCCCGGCTTGCGCCAGACGACCAGCAGCGGCATCGACGTCGCCGCCGCGATGGATCCCACCGAGACGTAGCGGGTGAACAGGGTCACCAGCAGGAAGATCGCGAGCGCGATCCCGAAGGCGGCGGGAGCCAGGCACAGGATGACGCCCGCGCTCGTCGCCACGCCCTTGCCGCCCTTGAACCGGAGATAGGGCGTGTAGCTGTGTCCGACGATCGCCGCGAGTCCCGCGAGCACGGGCCAGGCGCCGCCGGCGGCCAGCGCGAGGGCCAGGTACACGGCCAGGTAGCCCTTGGCGGCGTCGAGGATCAGTACCGCGACGCCCCAGCCCCAGCCGAGTTCGCGGATGGCGTTGGTGGCGCCCAGGTTTCCGCTGCCGACCTGGCGCAGGTCGATGTCGCGCGCGATCCGTCCGGCCAGATAGCTGAAGGGAATCCCTCCGGCGAGATAGGACGCGATCAGCAGCGCGATGCCGGCGATTGGACTCAAGCGGGATTCCCCTTGCGCGACCGCTCCTTGAACCGGATGCGGATGGGGCTTCCCTCGTAGTCGAAGTGATCGCGGAAGCGGTTGATGAGATAGCGGCGGTAGCTCTCGTGAATCCAGTCGGGCTTGTTCACGAAAACCGCGAAGGTGGGCGGCGCCGACCCGGTTTGCGTGGCGTAGTAGAACTTGGCCGTGCCGCCCTTGCAGTAGCGGGGCGGCCTGCGTCCCACCATCGCCTGGAGGAAATCGTTGAGTTCGCTGGTCGGAATCTTGCGGCCGCGCTTCTCGTAGATGCGGAAGGCCGTCTCCAGCACGGTGTGGATGCGCTGCTTCGTCTCGGCCGAGATGAACAGGATCGGCGCGTAGCCCAGGAAGGGCAGCGCCTCGCGCACCTTCTCCACGTAGGCGCCGGTGGTGCTGTCGTCCTTCTTCAGCAGGTCCCACTTGTTCACGCAGATCACGACGCCCTTGCCCTCCTCGTGGGCGTGGCGCGCGATGCGGAGGTCCTGCTCGGCGAACTTGCGGCTGGCGTCGAGCACCATCAGCACCACGTTCGCGTTGTCGACGGCCGACAGGCTGCGCAGGTTGCTGTACACCTCCAGCCGCGTCTTCACCTTGCTGCGCCGGCGCAGCCCCGCCGTGTCGACCAGCAGGATGTCGTTGCCGTGCCACTTGAGCACGGTGTCGACGGCGTCGCGCGTCGTGCCGGGAATGTCGCTCACGATCATGCGCTCGTCGCCGTGAAGCGCGTTGACGATGCTGCTCTTGCCCACGTTGGGCCGCCCCACCACCGCGAGGCGGAGCTGGCGATCCATGGCCGCGGGATCCGGAGGTTCGGGCACGAGGTCGAGCAGACGATCCCAGAGGTCCGCGATGCCGCCGCCGTGCAGCGCCGAGACGGCCATGGGTTCGCCGAGCCCGAGGGAGTGGAACTCGTGGATGGCGATCTCGTCCTCGTTCCGCTCCACCTTGTTGGCCAGCAGCCAGACCTTGTCGGAGTGGCGGCGGAGAATCTTGGCGACGGCGAGGTCCTCGTCGGTGACGCCGGTGCGGACGTCCACGAGGAAGAAGAGCAGGTCCGCCTCGTCCAGCGCGGCCATGGCGCTCTCGGTCGTCTTGGCCGAGAGCTCGTCGCCGTCCATGGAGATGCCGCCGGTGTCGACGAACCAGAGCCTGCGCCCGTTCTTCTCCACCTGGGTCACCAGCCGGTCGCGCGTCACGCCCGCCATGGCGTGCACCACGGCGAGCCGCTGGCCGGCCAGGCGGTTGAAGAGGGTGGACTTGCCCACGTTGGGCCGCCCCACGATGGCGATGGTGGATACAAGCGACACTTGAGTTATCCCGCGAAAACACCTGTCAACGTTGATGATAAAACGGACCCTAGCATGGGCGCCCCGGTCGCATCAAGGGGTCTGCCCGAAATGCTCGGGAAGGGCGGCCGCGATGGCGCCGAGAAGACCGGATTCCGGGACGGCCACGGGCAGGTGGCTCTTCGCCCTGAACTCCTCGAGGGTGAGGTCGTCGAGGAAGCGCGAGTCGGCGTTGAGTGTGTTGGGCGGCAGCAGCAGAAGGTCGAGATCGTCGGACAGAAGCTCGCGACCCGCGAGCAGTTCGCGCCCGGGCAGGAGCCCGCTCACGGTGATCTCGCCGCCGAAGAGCTGGTTCTCGATGCCGCGCACCTGCAGGTCAAGGCCCGGCAGATCGGCGAGCAGCTCGTTCAGTTCCTCGCCGAAGAGCTGCTCCCCCAGCTTGCCCGTGAGGGCGCCGACCCGCAGCGTCCGCCCGGGCGCCGTCCAGCCCTCGGCTTCTGCGCGCACGGTGTCGACGAAGTCGCGCCCCATGCCGATGCCGTTGTCCAGGAGGAAGAACTCCTCGTAGGCCTCGGTCGGCGGCAAGGGCCGACCGGCCTGCAGGTAGAACTCGTCGCCCAGGTGCGCGAATCGGGATCCGAATTCGCGCAGGCAGCGCTGCTGCCACCTGGCGACCTGGTCCACCACCTGCGCGCAGCCCTCCGCGTCGAACTTCTCGAGCCTGGTGAGACGCGCGCGATGGTCGGTGAGCCCCACCGGCACGATGCCCAGGCTCTCGATGCCGGGGTGATAGGCGGCGAGGTCCGTGAGCGTGCGCTCCAGCGCCTCGCCGTCGTTCCAGCCCGGCAGCAGGACGATCTGCGTGTGGATGCTCACGCCGCCGTCCAGCAGCCGCCGGATGATGTCGTGAATGTCCCGGCTGCGCTTGAGCCCGAGGAGGCGGTTGCGCAGATCCATGTCGGTGGCGTGCACCGACAGGTACACCGGGCTCAGGTGCTGCCCCACGATGCGGTCGAGCTCGTGTTCGCGCGCCAGCGCCAGGGTGACGTAGTTGCCGTAGAGGAAGCCGAGGCGGTAGTCCTCGTCCATGAAGTAGAGATCCTCGCGCAGCCCCTCCGGCATCTGATGGATGAAGCAGAACACGCAATCGTTGCCGCAGGTCTTGAACTGCAGCGGCTCGAACTCGAGCGCTTCGCCCTCGAGCGCCACGCCCGGCACGCGCACCTTCCGCTCGGCACCGGACTCGTCCCGCAGGGTAAGTTCGGGTTCGAGGCTGAAGACGCTGTAGTAGTGGAAATCGAGTGCGTCCTCGATGGAGTTGCCGTCCACGGCCACCAGCCGATCGCCCGGCCGCACGCTGCCCGCGAGCTGCTCGGACACCCGCACCAGCTTGACGCCCGGCTCGCGATCCTCGCGCTGCATGCGGAGGCCGGGGTGCTTGTCCGTTCGGATGATCTTCGCCATGACCTGCCCTTCCTTGACGGATCATTCTAGACAATCCCTGGCGGCATGCAAGCCGCGGCGACGATCCTCTTGGCAGGGAGAGGCGTAGACCTTATGATTCAACTCGACACCGACCTCCGCCTCCCCGCGAAAGGAGTCGCCCGTGACGAGAAGGAATCGTCTCCATCAGGCCATCGCCCTGACGCTCGTTCTGCTCGTCGCCGCGAGCGGCGCCCTGGCCGACGACGCCATGATCGGCATCTACGCCGACGAGTACGCCACCGAGTGCAGCGCGGACGTCGCGGTGTTCACCACGGTGCAGATCTTCGTCGTCGCCACGCTCGGAAGCATCAGCGAGTTGCAGGCCGCCGAGTTCAGCATCTCGGGATACCCAGGCGGGGCGGGCGGCATCGTTACGGCCACCTGGACATCCACCCTCACGATCGGCGACGTCGACGACAGCTTCTCCATCGCTTTCACCGACGCTCAATACGGATCGACGGTGCTCCTGGGCACCCTCGAGCTCTTCGCTCTCAACGATGACTGGCCCGGCGCCAATCACGCGATGAGCGTCGTTGCGGGGAGCATCTCGCCCTTCGATGCCCCCGTGATCCTCGACGGCGATTTCGAGGAGATCGAAGTGCTCGGCGGACGCTTCACCCTGAACTGCAACAGCGACGGCAACTGCGGCTGCGGCCCCGAGGGCACGGCCACGATCGGATGGAGCGAGGTGAAGGCGAACTACTGAGCCCCGCTTCAGGCGGCTCGGGGAATCACGTAGAACAGCACCGAGAAGAAGTGCAGCACGCTGCCGGCCAGCACGAACAGGTGCCAGATCGCGTGCGCGTAGGGCTGCTTGCGCCACACGTAGAAGATCACACCCAGGCTGTAGGCGAGCCCGCCGAGCCCCAGCAACGTCAGCCCGCCCGGCGCGAGGTTCCTCACCAGCGGCCCGCCGGCGATGGCCACCATCCACCCCATGCCGAGATAGAAGGCCAGCGAGATCCAGCGTATCCGCCGCCGGCCGATCACCTCGAGCAGGGTACCGGCAACCGCCAGCCCCCACACCGTGCCGAAGAGCGCCCAGCCCCAGCCTCCGCGCAGGTTGACCAGGGTAAAGGGCGTGTAGGTGCCTGCGATCAGCAGGTAGATCGCAGAGTGGTCGAGGAGCTTCCAGAGCCACTTGCCCTTTCGCTCCGGCAGCGCGTGATAGAAGGTGGAGGCCGTGTAGAGCATCACCAGGGTGGCGCCGTAGATGCTCACGCTCACCACGTGCCAGGCGCCGCCGCGCAGGCTGGCGAACACGGTGAGGATCACCAGTCCGGCGATGCTCAGCGCGAGACCGACGCCATGCGTGATCGCGTTGGCGATCTCCTCGCCGAGGGTGAAGGGCCTTGGGGTTTTCATCGAGGGGCCTCCCGGAGTGTACTGAACAAGATTCAGCAGCATCCCCTTCCTGTCAAGGAGTGTAGTGCCGCCTGGGCCCCTCCACCCGAAAGAAACGAAACCCCCGAACCGACGAACGGCTCGGGGGATCGTGATTCGGAGCGGGAAACGAGACTTGAACTCGCGACCGCCAGCTTGGGAAGCTGATGCTCTACCACTGAGCTATTCCCGCATCTGAAACCAAGCTAGCAACAGCCCCGCAGGGTGTCAAGCGAGCCGCCCGTCACTCCTCCACCAGCGATCGCAGCGCATCGATGGCCCCCGGATCCTCTGGATCGATCACCGCCTCCGCCGGGCAGCGATGGCGGAACCAGGAGTCCTGCCGCTTGGCGAACTGCCGCGTGCGCACGAGGATCCGCTCGCGCATCGAGTCCCGGTCGAGGTCGCCGGCCAGGAAGGCGGCCACCTCGGGATAGCCGAGCGTGCGCATGCCCGGCGTGTCCGGATCGGCGCCGCCCGCCAGCAGACCTTCCACCTCCTCGATCCAGCCGCCGTCCAGCATGAGGTCGAGCCGCTCCTCGATGCGGCGATGCATGAGTTCGCGCTCCACGCGAACGAGCACGCGCACCCAGTTGATGTCACCGGGCTTCTGCCGAGGGCTCTCGTGGTGCTGCGATAGCGGGATCCCCGTGCCCAGGGTGACCTCGAGCGCCCGCTGGATCCGCTGGCGATCGTTGGGGTGCAGTCGCTCCGCGCTGTCCGGGTCCTCGCTCCTCAAGCGCTCGGCGAGTTCAGCAGTGCTCAGAGCATCGAACTCCGTCCGGAGCTGCGTTCGCAGTTCCTCGGACAACTCCAGCGGGAACAGCCCCTCGGTGAGCGTCTCCAGGTAGAAGCCCGTGCCCCCCACAACGAGCGCGGTCGGATGGTCGTCGCGGCGAAGCAACGCCAAGGTCGACTCGGCAAACTCCTGGGCCGACCAGCGCGCTTCGAGGGGAAGGAAATCGACAAGGTGATGCGGCACGCGGGCGCGCTCGGCCTCGGTGGGCTGCGCGCTGCCGATCCGGATGCCGGTGTAAACCTGACGGCTGTCCGCCGAAATGATCTCCCGACCGCCTGCCTCGGCCAGCTCCATGGCGAGACGGCTCTTGCCGGTGGCGGTGGCCCCCATGATCAGGAGCGCGCGGCGCATCACGCCTCCGGCACGCGGCGGTGGAAGCGCTTCTCGAGCTCGTCCATGCTGATGCGGATCACGATCGGCCGGCCGTGGGGACAGGTGTAGGGATTCTCCGTGCCGAAGAGCTGATCCACCAGGTGGCGCATCTCCTCCTCGCGCAGCGGCTCGCCCGCCTTGATGGCGCTCTTGCAGCTGTAGCTGATCAGGGCGCGGTTGCGTCGTTCGGAGAGGCCGCCGGTCTCGGCGGCGATGTCGTCGATGATGTCGCGGATCACGCCGCCGTCGTCCCAGCGGGTCAGGGTGTCCGGGATCCCGCTCACCGACAGCGTGGTGTCGCCGAACTCCTCGATGATGAAGCCGAGCTCCCGGAAGAAACCCTCCTGCTCGCGCCAGGCCAACATTTCCGCCGGTCCCAGCTCGACGGTGTGGGGAAAGAGCAGCCGCTGGCTGCCCGCGCTCTCGCCGGCCATGGCGGCGCGGGCGCGGTCGTAGAGCACGCGCTCGTGGGCGTTGTGCTGGTCGATGATCACCAGGCCGCCGCGGATCTGCGTCAGGATGAAGGTGTCGTGGAGCTGCCAGAACAGGCGATCCTCGCGCTCCGTTTCCTCGTTTCGGGCGGGCTCGCCGGGATCGGCCATGACGCCCGCCAGGCGGAAGAAACCGCTTGATTCGCCACCGGCGGGCTTGCCCACCGGAGCCACGCCGGCGCGCGGACGCGCACCCGCGCTCTCGAAGCCGAGGGCCGACTGCTCCGCGCCCGCCGCCGCGGCCTGGCTGGCCGTGGCGCCTCCCTCGGACACGGCGCCGCCGAGACGCTGCGGACCCATGAGCAGATCCTCGCGCTCTGCGATGAGCGCGCCGAGATCGCCCCGGCTGCCGATGGCCCATTTGATCCCCTGGCTCACCAGGTGATGGATGCCGCGACCGTCGCGAAAGCGCACCTCCCGCTTGGCGGGGTGCACGTTCACGTCCACTGTACCGGGCGGGGCTTCCAGAAAGAGCAGGCAGGCCGGGAAGCGGCCCGGCGCGAGGACGTCGCTGTAGGCCTGGGTGATCGCGTGGCTCACCTGACGGTCTTCGATGGGCCTGCGTCCGAGGTAGAGAAACTGATGGCTGCGATTGCCCCGGCTCACCAGCGGCAGGGTGCACAGACCCGTGAGACGGTAGCCGTTCTCCTCGATCTCCACGTCCACCATGTGGCGTCCGGTGGCCGCGCCGAGGATCTGCCCCGCCCGCTCCCGCAGGTCGTCCACCGCGGGATAGTGGGACAGCTCGCGCCCGCCCTCGCGCAGGACGAAACGCACCTCGGGGTAGGCCAGCAGGTAGGTGTGCCAGAGCTCGAGCAGACGGCGCTTCTCCGCCGTCTCGCTGCGCAGGAACTTGCGCCGCGCGGGGACGTCGCCGAACAGCTCGCGCACGATCACCGTGGTGCCGCGCTCCCGGGCGCAGGGTTTCGCCTCGCGCAGCTCTCCGCCGGCCGCGTTCACCGACCAGGCGGAGTCGTCCTCCTCGACGCGGCTGATGATCTCCAGCAGCGACACCGACGCGATGGCCGCCAGCGCCTCGCCGCGGAAGCCGAGGGTGGCCGCCTGCTCGACGTCGGCGAGGGTTTCGATCTTGCTCGTGGCGTGACGCTCCAGGGCCACGGGCAGTTCCTCGCGGGGAATGCCGTGGCCGTCGTCGCTCAGCTTGATCAGGGTGATGCCGCCGCCGGCGATCTCGAGTTCGATGCGCCTCGCGCCGGCGTCCAGCGCGTTCTCGAGAAGCTCCTTGAGCACAGAGGCCGGTCGTTCCACCACCTCGCCGGCGGCGATGCGGTTGACGGTGGCCGCGGAGAGAGGACGGATGGGTCGCCTCATGAGTCGTCGTCCTCCACGCCCTCGGCGCCCGCCACGATCTTTCTCTCCAGGCGCTGGAGCGCCAGCTCGAGGAGATCCCCGGCCTGCTCCGCGTCGCGGGGGAATCGCGCCTGGCCGGAGTAGACCTGCCAGGAGCCTTCCTCCATCGCCGTCAACTCGCCGTGGAGCGCCGCCTCGAGGCGCCTTCTCATCGTGGTGGCCTGCTCCAGGGTCTCCGGCGCGAGATGCAGCAGGTAGCCCTCGCGGCTGAGGCCCCAGCTGTCGCAGGCGCGGCCTTCGCGCTTGGGGAAGCCGCTCAGCGGCTCCTTGCGGAACGCGGCTTCGTCGAGCGCCCGCCCCGCCGGATCGACCACGCGGATCACCGTGAGCGTGAATCCGAGATGGTAGCGCTTGCTGCGGAGGATCTCCTTCTGCAGTTCGCGCGGGAAATCGGCGGTGCCGGAGCGTCCCAGGAGATCTTCCGCCGGTGCCTCCTTGGCCTTGGCTCGCGGACGCGGCCGCGGGGCCTGCTCTCGCTCCTTGCGCGCCCTCGGGTCGCCGCGCCGGACAGGGCGCGGCGCTCCGTCCTTCGGCCAGCGAAGCTCGGCCTCGGGGAACCCGATCCGAGGTTGGGTCCCGGCCAGCTTGCGCCAGGGGTCTTCGCAGATCCAGAGGTCGGCCGCGGGCGCCTTGCCCCGGCCCGTCTCGCCCAGGTAGGGCAGCTTGCCGATCATGGCCACGAGGCTCGTGAGGCTGTCCGGATCCTCGTTGCCCAGCGCCACCACCTCCACGCCCGGCTCGCCGCGGAGCCGCTCGAAGAGAGGGATGAGCACGGCATCGTCGCCGGCGAGGATCACGCGTTCGACTGGATTCACGGATGCACTCACTTTCCTTCGTCGGCCTGTTCCTTGAGCCGCCCCAGGAGACCCAGCGCCTCGATGGGCGTCAGCAGGTTCGGATCCAGGTCTCTCAGGGTTTCCAGAACCGGGTGACGGCCCTTCGGAAAGAGCTCCATCTGGGCCCGGGAGGGAGTGGGGCCGCTCGGCACGCTCCCGTCAATTCTCTGGTTTTCCTCGATCCATTGCAAGAGCTGAAAGGCGCGCTCCGTGACTTCGCGGGGCAATCCGGCCAGGCGGGCCACGTGGATCCCGTAGCTGCGCTCGGCGGGACCCGGCTCGATCTTGCGCAGGAAGACGATCTCGTCCTGCCACTCCTTCACCGTCACGTGGCGATTGACCATGCGCGGCAGCTCCGCGTCGAGGCGGGTGAGCTCGTGGTAGTGCGTGGCGAAGAGGGTCTTGGGATGGGCCCGCCCCTCCTCGTGCAGGTATTCGATCACCGACCAGGCCAGCGACAGCCCGTCGTAGGTGCTGGTGCCGCGGCCGATCTCGTCCATGATCACCAGGCTGCGCTCGCTGAGGTTGCGCAGGATGGTGGCCGTCTCCTCCATCTCGATGAGAAAGGTCGACTGCCCGCGCGCCAGGTTGTCGCTGGCTCCCACGCGCGTGAAGATCTTGTCGGTGATGCCCACCGTGGCCGCGCTCGCCGGCACGAAGCTACCGAGCTGGGCCATCAGCACGATCAGCGCCGTCTGGCGCAGATAGGTGGACTTGCCGCCCATGTTCGGTCCCGTGAGCAGGAGAATCTGTTCTCGCTCGGTGTCGAGTTCGAGGTCGTTCGGTATGAACTCGCCGTCGAGCAGGGCCTCCACCACCGGATGACGGCCGTCGGCGATCGCCAGCATCGGCTCCTGGACGATGCGCGGCCGCACGAAGCGCCCGCGCTCGGCGAGATCGGCCAGGCTGCGCAGGGCGTCGAGAGTCGCGAGCACGCGCGCGTCGGCCTGGATCGCGAGGTGCTCGGCGTAGGCCCTCTCCCGGAGCTCCTCGAACAGCGCCTGCTCGCGCTTGAGCAGCCGCTCCTCCGCGCCGAGGATCTCCTCCTCGCGACTCTTCAGCTCCGGCGTTACATAGCGCAGGCTGCCAGTGAGCTGCTGCTTGACGATGTAGTCCTCCGGCACCTTGTCCGTTTGACCCTTGCTCACCTCGAGGTAGTAGCCGAAGACCTTGTTGTAGCCGATCTTCAGCTTGGCGATGCCCGTGCGCTCCCGCTCCTTCTCCTGCAGGGCGAGGATCCAGCTGCGGCCGTCGCGGGTCAGGGAGCGGAGATGGTCCAGTTCCTCGTCGTAGCCGTCGGCGATGATGCCGCCGTCGGTGAGCTTGGCCGGCGGCTCCTCCACGATGGCGCGCTCGAGGAGCTCTCGTAGCTCCGGCAGCTCCTGGATCCGCGTTCCGAGCTCCGCGAGCAGCGGTGCCGCGCAGCGCCCCAGGAGCTCGTCGCAAGCCGGCAGCAGCGCCAGGGTGTCCACCAGGGCCCTCAGGTCCCGCGGACGCGCCTGGCGGCCGGAGAGGCGCCCCACGAGGCGCTCCAGGTCGGTGACCTTGCGGAGCATGTCGCCGAACGCGTCGCGCGCGGCGGCATTCGTCAGCAGCTCCTCCACCGCGTCGTGGCGGGCGGTGATGGCCACCGGGGCCAGCAGCGGCGCCAGCAGCCAGCGGGAGAGCATGCGCGCGCCCATGCGGGTCAGGCAGTGGTTGAGCTGGTGGAAGAGCGTGGCGCGCTGGTCGTCCCCGCGCAGGGGCCGCATGAGCTCCAGGTTCTCCACCGTGACCCGGTCGAGGACCATCGTTTCCTCTTCGCGCAGAAACTGGATCCGGTCGACGTAGGCCAGGTCCGTGCTCTTGAGCTCATGGAAGTAGGCGAGCAGGCCGCCCGAGGCGCGCAGCAGATTGGCCTCGTCCTCCCGGAAGCCAAGCTGCTCGCTGCGGCCAACGGAGAAGTGGCGGCGGAGGGTGGACTCCGCCTCCTCGGGCAGGAAGTCCCAGGCGCGCCGGGGCGTGTAGTGCAGCTCCGGATGCAGCTCCCGCAGTTCCGCGAGCAAGGGCAGTTCCTCCGCGCCCTCGGCGTAGAGGATCTCGCGCACCCGGAACCGGCTGGGCAGGCCGAGAATCACCGAGGGCGGATCCTGGCCCGCGAGCATCTCGCCGGTGGAGATATCCCCCAGCGCGTAGCCGACGCCGCCGGCGCCCGGCATCAGCGCGAGGCAGTAGCTGCCGCGGTCGTCGGGCAGGAACTCCTCGATCGCCACGGTGCCCGGCGTGATGACCTCCGTGACCTCCCGCTTCACGACGCCTTTCGCCAGGGCCGGATCCTCCACCTGCTCGCACACGGCGACGCTGTGCCCCGCCCTCAGCAGCCGGTGGATGTAGGTGTTCACCGAGTGATGGGGAACGCCGGCGAGCGGCACCGGCTCCCCCTGGCTCTTGCCGCGGGTCGTGAGCGCGATGCCCAGCACGCCGCTGGCCACGACGGCGTCGTCGTAGAAGGTCTCGTAAAAGTCCCCCATGCGGTACAGCAGGATCCGGCCCTGATGCTGGGCCTTGATCCGGTGGTACTGCTCCATCATGGGGGTCATCCCCGCGCGGGGGCGGCTCACGGCGTCACGCTCTCGACTTCGGGGCGCAGCAGCACGTACTCGAGCCCGTAGCGAAGCAGCAGGCCCTCGCCGAGCGCTCTGGCCGCCGCTTCATCCTCCAGCACGGGCGAGCAGACGCGGAACAGCGGCGCGCCGTCGCGACGGAAGGCGATGAGCTCCGCGTCCTGGCCGTAGGCCTTCACGGCATCTCTCTGGCGGCTGGCGCCCCGCGCGTCGCGGAACACGCCCCACTGGACGCGCAGCCCGGTCGCGGGCGTCTCGGCCACGGGATCCTCCGACTTGCCCTCCACAGCCGGCGGCGGCGCCGAGGCGCTCAGCTCCTGCAGCAGCTCGAGCGCGGGCGGCGCGAACACGGAACCCGGCTCGCGCCTGAGCAGATCCTCCAGGCTCGAACGCGCGCCGGCGATCTCGCCGAGCGCGATCGCCAGGCGGCCGCGCCAGTAGAGGCTCTCGCCGTCCATCGACGTGAACGCGCCGCGCCAGCGCTCCGTCTCGAGGTCGCTCCACTCCTGGGGCGACCTCTGCAGGGCGAGCTGGAGCGCCAGTTCGGAGGACAGGTCCTCGCGGTCGCCGAGCAGCGTTTCCGCCCGCTCTCCCTGGCCCAGCACGAGCAGCGCCCGCGCGAGGCGCTCGGCGTCCGCCTTCGACAGCATCGCGGGGTTGCCCGATTCGAGTCCGGTGCTGAGGGCGCGGTAGAGAGCGGCCGCATAGCGGTAGTCCGCCGCCGCGTCGCCGCGCAGGGCTTCGCCACCCGATTCCTCCACGGCGGGCGGGGCGTCCGGCCATACGTCCGCGGCCTCGATGGAGGTCGCGGATGTCAGGAGGACGATCAGGATCGGCGCCAGCCCGCTAGGAAGCAGAGTGAGCGCGGCTTTCGGCTTGGACGGGTTCATAGCTCTTGAAGGCGCTGCACGCCGGACAGTACCAGCGTGGTCTGGGGTGCTCGATTCCACAGCTGCGACAACGATAAGAGGCCACCCCCGAGGCGATGATGCCGGACCACCGGGACAGCCAGTCCGCGGCCCGATCCTTCTCGCCCCACTCGAGGAGCAGCGCGGCGCAGCAGCCGGCCACGGAGTCGTCGGCCTCCAGCGCGGGGTCGAGGAGCTTGACGGCGTCCTCCCTGTGCCCCCGCTTCTCCATGATGACGGCCAGGGCGAAACGCGCCGGCCAGAACTCCGGATGCTGGCTGAGAACTTCCTGATAGACGAACTGGATCTCGTGGTAGCGGCCGAGCTCGAAGAATTGCTTCTCGATGCGCGCGTAGTCCTCTTCCGAGCCGGGCTGTCCGGTGAGCGCGACCCGCTGCAAATCGTCGGCGGCCTCCTGCTCCTTGCCCTCGTTCAGATAGAGGTCGACGGACAGGCGCAGGGCCGGCAGACAGTGCTCGTCCTGCTTGAGCGCGTCGGCGATCGCCTTGCGCGCCTCGCGCCACTGCTGATCGCCCATGTGGCGTCTGGCCAGTTCGGCGTGGAGGATCGCGAGTTCGTCGGCCCTGGCGCCGCCCTCGAGTTTATGGGCGCGCTTGAGGGCCTGCTGGGCGCGCTCGCCGTCCTTGCGCCGCAGATGGATCTGGCTGAGCCGGCGGTAGATGCCGGGATCCTTGCCGTCGAGCTTGCGGAGCTCCTCGAGCTGTTTCAGCGCGTCGTCCCAGCGGCCGGCGGCCAGGTAGTCCTCGGCCAGGCCGCGCAGGATGCGGTGCTTCACCGCCGGCGCCTGACGTTCGGTCACGGCGAGGGAGCGGTGCAGATGGATCGCCTTCTTGAGCTGACCCCGCGCGCGATAGAGCGCGGCCAGGCGCAGGTAGGCGTCCACGCCGCCCTGACCGACCTTCACCGCCTCCTGCAGCTCCGCGAGGGCGCGATCGCTGTCGCCGTCGGCCAGGGCCTCCAGCGCCGAGAGGTGATGGTTGCGCGCCGGGGCCTTCTCGCGCTGCCCGACCTGTTGCCGGAAGACCGCCAGCAGGATGAGCAGCAGCAGAACCAGGCCCGCGCCGATCCAGATCAGCAGGCTCACGGCTCCTTCACCTCCTCGGGCGGCAGATCGACGAAGTCATCGCCGTCGTCATCGAGGGAGATGTTGCGAAGGTCGCGCAGCTCGCGATCCTTGTCGCCGCCCAGGCGGCGCAGGCGACGGATCTCGGCGCGAAGCCGCCATTCGCGGGCGATGGAGAAGAGGTAGTAGAAGAGCACGCCGAGCAGGAAGAAGGTCACCATGACCAGGGGCAGCGGGCTCCGCTCGAAATGGAAGCTGTCGCCGAACCAGTACTTCACGTTCACGATTTCGCCGGCGTTGAGCATGCCGAAAAGCAGGACGACGGCGATGGCCAGCACGACGAACAGACGCTGTAGGATCCACATGCTCAGCCTCCCGGGGGCGGATCGACGATTTCGGCCATCAGGCTGCTGCCTCTGATGGCCGTCGGACGGACGCGCACCTTGTTGCCGATGGCCAGCTCCGGCCTTCGATCCACGATGACGCGCAGGTTGTTTCGCGTACGTCCGCGCAACTGAGTCTCATCTTTTTTACTGGGCTCATCAAGCAATATCTCCATCTCCCGCCCCAGGTACTCCTCGAGCCGTTCACGGGTCAGGCGCTCCTGCAGCTCGATCAGGCGGGCGAGGCGCTCCTCCTTGACGGGCGTGGGCACGTCGTCCTCGGTCTGCCGGTGCGCGAGGGTGCCCTCCCGCGGGGAGTACTTGAACATGTAGGAGGAGATGAATCGCTGTCGCTCGACCACGTCGAGGGTGGCCTGGAAATCCTCCTCGGTCTCACCGGGAAAGCCGACGATGATGTCGGTCGAGAAGAGCAGGTCGTCGATGGCCGCGTGCCCGTCGGCCAGGATCTTCTCGTACTGCGCGATGCCGTAGCGTCGGTTCATCGCTTCGAGAATCCGGTCGCTGCCCGACTGGAAAGGGAGATGGATGCCGGTGCCGACCTTGGGCAGCGCGCCGATCCGCGCGAAGAGCTCGGGCGTCATGTCCGTGGGATAGCTCGTCATGAAGCGGATGCTCTGGATCCCCTCCACCGCGTGAATCCGCTCCAGCAGCCCCGCGAAATCGAGACCCTCGAAATCGTAGCTGCTGATGGTCTGACCGAGCAGCGTCACCTCGAAGGCGCCCTGTCCCGCGAGCAGCTCCACCTCCTCCACGATGTGGCGCCAGTCCTTGCTTCGCTCCCGTCCGCGCGTGAAGGGCACGATGCAGTAGGAGCAGAACTTGTCGCAGCCGTGCATCACCGCCACGAAATGGCTGCCGCCGGGCGGCGTCTCCTTGGGCTTGGCCTGGTAGGTGACGACATGGTCGAAGTCCGTGAAGTAGTGCTCGGTGTCCGGCGCCTCGACCGCGTTCACCTGCTCGAGAATCTCGGGCAGCTTCTTGTACTGCTGGGGGCCCACCACGAAGTCCACGCGCTTGCGGGTGCCGGAGATCAGCTTCGGCCCGAGCCGCTGCGCCATGCAGCCCACCACGCCCATGAGCAGACGGTCCTCGCGGCCGTGGCGCAGGCCCGCGAGCTGGTTGATCCGGCCCAGCACCCGCGTCTCCGCCTGCTCGCGCACCGAACAGGTGTTGATGATGATGAGGTCGGACTGCTCCGGCTTCTCCACCTTCTCCAGGCCGTGCGCCTCGAGGACGCCGTCGATCACCTGGGTGTCGTAGGCGTTCATCTGGCAGCCGTAGGTCTCGACGTAGTACTTGCGTGTCATTCCACTCCGGTCCTCGCGCCGTCGCGCATCGAGCCCTCTTCCAGGGGCGTGGCGAGGAGATGCTCTCCGGCGATCCCGTCCACGCGCAGTTCGATGATCTCGCCGCCTCTCGCCCCGGGGGCCTCGAAGCGCAGTCGCTGGTAGTTCTCGCTGGTGCCCGTCCACTGGTCGCTGCCGTCCCGGCGGTTCTCCGCCACCGCCCGCAGCACGCGCCCCAGCTGGCCTCGGCGGTAGGCCTCGCCCCTGTCCGCCAGCAGGTCGCGCAGCAGCTTGCCGCGCCGACCCTTCTCCTCCCGGCTCACGGGATCCCCCATGAGTGCCGCCCGGGTGCCCGAGCGCGACGAGAAGGGAAACACGTGTCCGTAGCTCAGCGGCAGCTCCGCCACGAAATCCAGGGTGCGCTGGAAGGAGGATTCATCCTCGCCGGGAAAGCCCACGATGACGTCTGTTCCCAGGCAGGGGGCGTCGAGTTCCTCGTCGAGGGCGAGGAGCAGATCGCGGTAGTCGCCGGCCCGGTACGGGCGCTTCATCGCGCGCAGCACCGGGTCGTCGCCGCTCTGCAGGGAGATGTGGAAGTGCGGACAGAGGCGCTCCCGCTCGTCGCGGAACAGCTCCCGCAGGGCGGCCCCGACGTGGCGGGGAAGCAGGGAACCCAGCCGGAAACGCATCGCCCGGGTGCCGGCCAGAAGCGCCGCGAGGAGCTCGGCCAGGTCGTTCGAACGCTCCTCGGGATCGCGGTAGAAGCCAAGCTGGATCCCGGAGAGCACGAGTTCGCGATAGCCGTGCTCCTCGAGCAGCCGCGCCCGCTCCACCGCCTCGGCGGCCGGCCGGCTCCTGCTCGCGCCCCTCGCCGAAGGGACGATGCAGAAGCTGCAGCGCAGGTTGCAGCCGTCCTGGATCTTGAGGATCGCCCGGCCGCGTCCGTCCAGTCGGGTGATCGGCGCGTCCTCGACCCGGTCGGGAAACATGGCCAGCGCGGTGCCGCTGAGGGCGCCCAGGGAACCGCCGCTGGCCCGTTCGGGAATTCTCGCCTTGTTCACGTTGTCCACGACGAAGTCCACGCCCTCGAGCTCCGCGCTGCCCTCGGGATCGACCTGCGCGCGGCAACCGGTCACGAGCACCCTGCCGGTTCCGTTCTCGTCTGCGCGGCGCGCGCGCCCCACCAGCTTGCGCAGGTCGCGATCGCTGCCCTCCGTGACCGTGCAGGAGTTGATCACCGTCAGATCCGCCGCCTGCCCGAAGGGCACGAGCTCCCAGCCGCGAGCGAGGAACTCCTCGAGGAGCACCTGGGTCTCGTACTGGTTGACCTTGCAGCCCTGGGTCACCAGGGCCACGCGGCCGACGGATGGCAGACTGCGCTCGGACACTTCTCCTCCAAGAACGGGGGGAAATGGAAAAGGGAGGCCCGGCGAACCCGACCTCCCTTTCCCGTCTACTGCTGCGACTAGGCCTTGTCCGGGTCTTCGTCGGTCTCGCCACCCTCATCCTGCGGGGCGGGAGCCTCCTCCGTCTCGGTCTCGGCACTGGCCTCCGGAGCCACCTCGGCGACCTCGGCAGCGGGCTCGGCCGCTTCCTCGGCCTCGGGAGCCTCCTCGGCGGGCTCGGGAGCGGCCTCGGGCGCTTCGGTGGCCTCGGGGGCCTCCTCGGCAACCTCCGGCGCCGCCGCGGCCTCGGGCACCTCGGGGATGTCCTCGTCGGACTCCTCCGCCGGCTTCTCCTGGGGCTTGAAGCGGGGCTCGCCGTACTTCGTCAGATACTCCTGCAGCGCCTCGGTGCCCTCCTCGCGGAGGCGATCGCCGACGGACAGCACGATGCGGCGTCCCTCGTGGTCGATCTTGATCACCTTGGCCGGCAGCTCGTCGTTCTCCTCGTAGTGCTCCTCGGGCTGCTTGATGTTGCGGTCGCCGAGATGGCTGACGGGGATGAACCCCTCCACGCCGTCCTCGACCTCGACCACGACACCGCGCTCCAGGGGACGCACGACCTTGGCGTTGACGAAGGTGCCCTCCACGTACTTGGTGCTGAGTTCGAGCCAGGGATCCGGCGTCAGCTGCTTGATGCCGAGGCTGATGCGGCGGATCTTCTTGTCGATGGCGAGGATCACGATCTCGATCTCGTCGCCCTTGTTCAGCATCTCACGCGGATGGCGAATGCGCTTGGTCCAGCTCATGTCGCTGATGTGGACCAGGCCGTCGATGCCCTCCTCCAGCTCCACGAAGGCGCCGAAGTTGGTGAGGTTGCGCACCTTGCCGGAGACGATCGAACCGATCGGGTACTTCTCGTCCAGGCTGTCCCAGGGATCCGGCTCGGTCTGCTTGAGACCGAGGCTGATCTTCTCGTTCTCCCGGTCCACGGACAGCACCATGGCCTCGACCTCCTGGCCGATGGTCACGAGCTTGCTCGGGTGCTTGACGTGGCGGGTCCAGGACATCTCGCTGATGTGGATCAGACCCTCGACGCCCTTCTCGAGCTCCACGAACGCGCCGTAGTCGGTGATCGACACGACCTTGCCGTTGACGCGGCTCTCGACGGCGTACTTCGTCTCGACACCCTCCCAGGGGTAGGCCGTCAGCTGCTTGAGGCCGAGGCTGATGCGCTCGCGCTCGAGGTCGATGTCCAGCACCTTGACCTCGATCTCCTCGGCGATGTTCACGATCTCGCTCGGGTGGTTGATGCGGCCCCAGCTCATGTCGGTGAGGTGGAGCAGGCCATCGATGCCGCCCAGGTCGACGAAGGCGCCGAAGTCGGTGATGTTCTTCACCGTGCCCTTGCGGACCTGGCCCTTCTCCAGCTCCTGGATGAGCTGGGCCTTGAGGCGGTTGCGCTCCTCCTCCAGCACCGTGCGTCGGCTGACGACGATGTTGCGGCGGCGCTTGTTGAGCTTGATGATCTTGAACTCGAAGGTCTCGCCGAGCAGGGCCTCGAGATCGGGCACCTGCCGCAGCGCGACCTGGCTGCCTGGCAGGAACGCGTCCACACCGAGGAAGCGAACCACGAGGCCGCCCTTGATCCGTCGGTCGACGGTGCCTTCCATGATGTTGCCGGCGTCGTAGGCTTCCTTGATGGTGTCCCACACCTTCAGGAAGTCGGCCTTCTCCTTGGAGAGGACCACGAGGCCGTCCTGGTCTTCCAGGCTCTCCAGGAAGACGTCGACCTCGTCGCCGACGGTCACCTCCTCGCTGCCGAATTCGCCGCGGGAGATGTAGCCTTCGCTTTTGAAGCCAACGTTGATCTGCACTTCGTTCTCGCCGATGTGCAGAACGCTGCCCTTCACGATCTCGCCTTCCTTGATCTCCTTGAGCGTCTGCTCGTACTGCAGCATCTGCTCCTCGAAGCTCTCGGCGCGATCCACCTCGTCCTCACCGAGATCGATGGCTTCGACCTCGAGGCCCAGGCGCTGGTTCAGAAGCTGATCCTTGCGCGGGGCCGCCGCCGTGGCGGACGAGGTCGTCGATTCGCTTTCACCCCCCATCGCAGGGATTTCGGAGCTCGCCTGGTCGTCGCCAGGGCCCTGGGGGGTCTCGTTTTCGAAGTCCATGAACGCGTCCTCCTGTGTATTGTTAGAAATGCCCGGCGGAAGCCGGGCAGCCTGGAGACGATAGGTCAAAGTGCCATAGATTGCAAGGGGTTCGGCGGCTTTTTAGGTATCGTCAGGACGTACCCGCTGGCGAGGAGCCCTTCCGGTCGAGCGCCCCGCGAGCGAGGGAAGCGTTCAGCCGAGGGCATCTGAGCCGAGCCGTGTAACTCGAGGTTACTGACGATCTTGCCGAGGCGAAGTCAATCGAGGTGGACGCTGACCGAGCCTACGCCCCCCCAGACTCCTCCTGAAGCCGGGCGATCTCGGCCATGACGCCCTCTCCGAAGGCATCCAGGAGCTTGCGCCCCTCCAGGCCCTTCGCCTCCAGGGGAGCGATGTGCAGGGGCCGGCCGAAGTAGACGTCCACGTGGTCCCTGCGCAGGAAAGCCCGCTTCCAGCGCGTCGTGCCCTTGACGTAGATGGGCAGCACCGGCGCGCCGCTCTCCTGGGCCATGAGCCCCAGGCCGAACTTGGCCCGCCCCAGGCGCCCCACGGGTTTGCGCGTGCCCTCGGGGAAGAACAGGACGGTATTGCCGGTCTTCAGGCGCTCCCGCAGCACGTCGAAGCACTTGCGGTCGAAGGTGCCCCGCCGGATCGGCACGGCGTTGAAATAGGCGATGAAGGCGCCGAAGGGCTTGAACTTGTAGAGCTCCTTCTTGGCGACGAAGGTGAGCTCCCGGGGCACGGCGCTGCCCACCGCGGGCGGATCGAGCCAGGAGATGTGGTTGGAGGCCACCAGCATCGGCCCGCCGATCTCAGCTCGCTCCACGTGATGGTGACGAACGCGGAACAGCACCCGCATCAGGAACCGGACGAGGAGCCAGGTCGCCTTGTAGATGCGTCGCATCGGCGGCCTGGCAAGCCCGGCCACCGAATCGAGCGGCAGGAGCAGCTCCTCGTGGTCCACGACGTAGTCGGGCCAGTTAGCCTCCGCCTGCTTCACCACTTCCTCCACCTGCTCCTCGATGCTGAGCTCCGTGTTGTCCAGCACGATCGCGCCCTCCGGCTTCACCAGGGGCGAGTGCTCCCGCCCCGAATCCAGCGCATCCCGCGTCTCGAGTTCCTCCTGCACCGTGGAGGCCTCGACCTTGCGGCCCTGGGCCGCGAAATCCTTCGCCCGCCGCCGGGCCCTCTCGGCGGGATCCGACTCCAGGAAAACCTTCAGGTCGGCGTGGGGAAACACCACGCTGCCCATGTCCCGGCCCTCGGTGATGATGTTGCGCCCCTCGGCGAACTTCCGCTGGAAGGCCACCATGTGCTCCCTCACCGTGGGCAGGGCGCTGTAGGCGCTCACCTGGGAGGTGACGTCGATTCCGCGCACCGCGTCGGTGACCTCATCCTCGTCGAGGAACAGCCGCACCGTTCCCTTGCGGTAGCGGTAGCGCAGCTTGAAGCTGCCCAGGAAGGCGTCGAGGGCCTCGCCCTCCTCGGCCGGCTGGCCCGCGCGTTGCGCGGCCAGGGTGATGGCCCGGTAGAGCGCTCCGGTGTCAAGGTACTCAAGCCCGAGGCGCATCGCCACCGCCCGGGCGGTCGTGCTCTTGCCGCTGGCCGCGGGTCCGTCGATCGTGATGATCATTCGCCGCTCTCCTGGCTGAAGGCGCCCGCGGAGAACCGTCGCATGAGGGACGGGAACTCGGGAAAGCTGGTCGCGACGCAGTCGGTGTCCCCGACCACGGTCGTCCCTCCGCAGCTCAGGGCCAGGACGGCGGCCGTCATCGCGATGCGGTGATCGCCGCGGCTCTCGAAGGCGCATCCCTTGAGGCTGCGTCCCCCCTCGACCAGGAGGTCATCATCCTCCACCCAGGCCCTCCCGCCGAAGGCGTTCACCAGCTCGGCGCTCAGGGTGAGCCGGTCGCTCTCCTTCACGCGCAGCTCGGCGAGTCCGCGGAAGCGCGAGACGCCGCCTGCTCTCGCGGCCAGCGCGGCCAGGATCGGGATCTCGTCGACGAGACGGGGAAGCTCCTCGGGCCCCACCTCGGTGGCCTGGAGCTTCGAATACTGGGCGAGGAGATCGGCCACGGGCTCCCCCGCCTCCTCCCGCGGGTGGTAGAGCGCGTAGCGCCCGCCCATGCGCTCGATGACGTCGAGGAAGCCGGTCCGCGTGGGATTCACGCCGAGGTTCTTCACCAGGACGTTGCCGCCCTCCACGGTGAGCCCGGCGGCGATGAGGAAGCTGGCCGAGGAGAGGTCGCCCGGCACCGACACGTTCACGGCGCGCAGCGGCTGCGGGCCGCTCAGGGTCAGGGCGCCCTCCTCGTCGCGCGCGAGGGTGGCCCCCATTCGCTCGAGCAGGCGTTCGCTGTGGTCGCGGCTGAGGCGGGGCTCGCGGAAGCGCGACTCGCCCGTGGCCTGCAGGGCCGCGAGCAGAAAGGCGGTCTTCACCTGGGCGCTGGCCACGCCGCTCTCGTACTCGGCGCCCTGGAGCGCTCCGCCCCTGATCGTGATCGGCGCGGTGCCGTCGTGGCCGAGCGTGACCTCCGCGCCCAGGGCCGTGAGCGGTTTCGCGATGCGCTCCATCGGGCGCCGTTCGAGGGACTCGTCGCCGGTGAGCTTCACCGCGAAGGGCTGCGCCGCGACGAGGCCGCTCGCCAGGCGCATCGTCGTCCCGGAGTTGCCCGCGTCGACGGGGCCTTCGGGTTCGACGAATCGGCCGGCGCGCCCCTCGATCCGCCAGCTCCCCTTCTCGCCCTTCACGGGCTCCACCACCGCGCCGAGTTCCAGGACCAGCTCGCGGCTGCGCGTGCAGTCCTCGCCGCCGTTGGCGCCCTTAATCAGCGCCTCGCCCTCGGCCAGCGCGTTGAAGAGGAAGGCGCGATGCGTGATGGATTTGTCGCCGGAAGCCCGCCAGCGTCCGCGGAATTTCTTCGCGGTCTCGATTCGGTAGCTCAATGTGTTCGTCACCGCCTCAGCCCGTGGGCCGTTCCTGGAGCATGTCGGCGATGGCGTGGACGAGGCGATGGTTCTCCTCCTCCAGACCGACGCTGATCCGCACCGCGTTCATGTCCGTTCCGAAGTTCCCCATCGGCCTCACGATCACGCCGCGTCCCAGCAGCTCGTCGTAGGCCTGCGCCGCGTCCATCGGCAGGAAGGCCATGACGAAGTTGGTCTGGCTGGGGAGCACCCTGCAGCCGAGCTGGCCGAGCTTCTTGGTGATGTAGCGCCGGCCGATGCTGTTCTCCGCGGCGATCCCCCTCAGGCGCTCGGCCTCTCGCAGCGACGCGAGCGCGGCGGCCTGGGAGAGGGAGTTCACGTTGAAGGGCGGGCGTCCGCGTTCCAGCAGTTTCACCAGCTCCGGATGACTCACGGAGTAGCCGATCCGCAGTCCCGCCAGGGAGTGGATCTTGCTGAAGGTCCTGAGCACGATCAGGTTGGGGTGGCGCTCCAGCCATTCGAGGGTCTGGGGATAGTCCGGGGCCTCCACGTACTCGTAGTAGGCCTCGTCCACCACCACCAGGACGTCGTCGGGCACCGCGTCCAGGAAGCTCCGCAGCTCCTCCGCGGTGGTGTGCGTGCCCGTGGGGTTGTTGGGATTGCAGACGAAGATCAGCTTCGTCCTGTCATCCACCTGCTCGAGCATGGCGTCGAGGTCGTGTCTGAATTCGCCGTCGCAGGGCACGGGGCGGCCTTCGCCGAGGGAGAGCCGGGAGACGATGTCGTAGACCACGAAGGACGGCGTCGCGTAGATCAGGTTCTCGTCCTTGTTCACGAACAGCTCCGCGAGCAGGTAGAGCACCTCCACCGAACCGTTGCCGATGAAGATGCGACGCTCGCTCACGCCGAGCTGCTTCGCGAGCGCGCGATGCAGGTGGTAGGCGCTGTCGTCGGGATAGCGGTTCAGCTCGCGGCAGCCCTCGGCGAGGACCTCGAGCACCGCGTCGCTCGGCGGGTGGGGATTCTCGTTGGAGGCGAGCTTGATGACCTCGTGGAGGCCGCGCTCCCGCTGAAGCTCTTCTACCGGCTTGCCCGGCACGTAGGGGCGCACCTGGAGGATCTCCTCCCGCGCCAGTTTCTCGAAGTCCATCTCACTCCTCACGGTTGGTCGCCGCATGCGCGCGGCTCCCGTTCAACACGGGGTGGCACGAGCGCGGCAACTCTATCTCAAGCCGACGGCTCTTTTCAACCGGAGGAGTTCGGCGGGCTCCAGGGGACGCATCTCCCCCTCCTTCAGGCGGCCGAGGGACACGGGTCCCATCCGCACGCGCTGAAGATCGACCACCCGCCGGTTCAGGGCCTCGAACATGCGCCGGATCTGTCGTTTGCGCCCCTCGGCGAGCACGACCTCGTAGATCGCGCGGCCGTGCTGGGGCCGGATGCGGCAGGGTCGCGTGCGTCCGTCCTCGAGGTCGATGCCCGACTTGAAGCGTCGCATCTGGGTCTTGGTGACCGGCAGGTTGATCTTGACGCGGTAGGTCTTCTCGATGCCGTAGCGGGGATGCAGCAGGCGGTGGGCCAGGTCGCCCTCGTTGCTGAGCAGGATCAGGCCGCGGCTGTTCTTGTCGAGGCGCCCCACGGGATAGAGCCGCTCCGTGATGCCCGCCTCGCGCGCGAGGTCCACCACGGTGCGGCCGCCGCGCGCGTCCTTGGCGGCCGACAGGATCTCGCGCGGTTTGTTGAGGAGCCAGGTCTGGGACTCGACCCGTTCGACGGGCTTGCCGTCGACCGTGACCTCGTGTTTCGCCGGGTTGATCGAGGTTCCCGGCGCGTCGACCCGCTTGCCGTTCACCGCCACGCGGCCCGACTTGATGATGTCGTCGCAGGCCCGGCGGCTGCCGACGCCGGCGTGGGCGAGATAGCGATTGAGCCTTATCGGTTTCAAGGCGAGGGGTCGTCGACAGGCTCCTCGGCCTCCACCGTCGCGGCGGCCGGAGCTGCGTCGGTCTCCATCGGCTCCTCCAGGGCGCGGGCGATCATCTCGAGCGTGCCGTCGTTCGAGGCGGCGGCCGCGGCGGCCTCCTCGGCGACCTCGGGATCGGCGGTCTCGGCGAGGACCTCCATCTCCTCTTCCCTGCCGGCCTGCAGGATCGCCGCGTGGGCGTTCTCCACCAGGGCCTCCGGCTCCACCTCGACGAGCTCCTCCTCGGGCAGCTCGGGAGTCCCGGCCCCGTTGCCGTTGCCGTTGCCGCCCTCCGGGGCCGCGGCCTCGGCCTCGAGCACCTCGCTCTCGGCGATCATGTCCGACAGGTCCTCCATGTTGGCCACCAGTCGCTCGCGGCGCTCCTCGCCGGGAACGGGGCTGGTGTCCTCCTCCTCGCTCGGGGAGGTGAGCAGGGCCTCGATCTCCGTGAGCTGGGGCAGATCGGAGAGGTTGTTGATGCCGAGATGGGAGAGGAAGGTGTCGGTGGTGCTGTAGAGCAGCGGGCGACCCAGGGTCTCGGCGCGGCCCGTGATGCGGATGAGTCCCCGCTCCAGCAGCGTGGCCAGGGAACCGCCGCAGTTCACGCCGCGCACGGCTTCCACGTCGACGCGGGTGCAGGGCTGGCGATAGGCCACGACGGCCACGCACTCGAGTGCCGCGCGGCTCAGCCGCACCCTGCGCTGGCCCTTGAGCAGCTCCTCGATACGTCGCGCGTGCTCGGGGCGCGTCACGATGCGCCAGCCACCGCCGATCTCGACCAGCTGGAAGGCGTGGCCGCCCTCGTCGTACTGCTGGGCGAGCTCGGCGAGGGCCGCGCGCAGGGCGCGTCGATCGCAGCGCGGGATGATCGACTGCATGCGGTTCAAAGACAGCGGTTCCGGAGCGGCGAAGAGCAAAGCCTCCGCCGTCCGCTTCAGGTCGGCTTCCATTCTCTCACCCTTTCAGTCAAGCACTGGCGGCGTGGACCGTCTCCTCGTCCTCACCCTCGGTCTCACCATCGTCCATGGGGAGCTCGGCCGCCTCGATCCAGATCTCCGCGAAGTCCCCCTCCTGGACCACCCTCGCCAGGCCGTACTTGGCCATCTCGAGCAGCGCCATGAAGGTGACGATCAGATGCATGCGGTTGGGCGCCTCGGCGAAGAAGTCGCGGAAGATGAGACGCCCACCCGTCCGGAGCCTGCCCTTGATGAGCTCGATCTTCTCCTCGATCGTGACGTTCTCGAGCTCGACGCGATGCCGCGCCTCGCGCTCGGCCACCAGCCCCATGACGTCGCGCAGCGCGCCGAGGAGCTCGGGGAAATCGAAGCTGAACACCTCGTCCCTGGAACGCAGGGAATCGAGAGGGGCCTCCGGAACGAAATCGTGAAGCTGCTGGCGATCCTTGGCCAGGTTGTCGAAACGGCCCGCGAGCTCCTTGTACTTGCGATACTCCTGGAGCTGGGTCACGAGATCCCGGGCGGGATCCTCCTCCTCCTCGCCGAAGGCGGGACGAGGCAGCAGCATCTTGCTCTTGATCCGCAGGAGCGTGGCGGCCATCAGCAGGAACTCGCCGGCCCCGTCGAGCTCGAGGGCCTGGAGCTGCTCCAGGTGCGCGAGGTACTGATCGGTGATCCGCGCCACGGGAATCTCCGTGATCTCTATCTCCTCCTTGCGGATGAGATAGAGCAGAAGGTCCAGGGGACCTTCGAAGAGTTCCAGACGGACGGTATAGCTCACAGCACTCCCTTGCGGCCATCGGCAGCCGCTTAGCTCCGCGGGTTCAAGTGTTTCCTGAGGTATCAAACGGGGCGAGGATCCGTCAATGACTTCTTTGCGACACGGGTGTCAAGATCTCGCTATCCCCCTGGGATGGCAGGACTTGTGGACGGACTTCAGGTAGATGCGATCCACCTGGGTATAGATCTGCGTGGTGTTGATGGACGCGTGTCCCAGCATCTCCTGCACCGCGCGCAGGTCGGCCCCGCCCTCGAGGAGATGCGTGGCGAAGGAGTGCCGCAGGCTGTGGGGCTTCACCTTGCCCGGCAGACCCGCCTCGGCCGCCAGCTTCTGGAGCACCTTCCACCAGCCCACCCGGCTGAGCTCGCCGCCGTTCCGGTTCAGGAAAGCCCGCGGCGGCGACTCGACCCGCGCCAGCCCCGGCCTCTCGGTCGCAAGATAGCTCGAGAGCGCCTCCGCGCTGCGGCTGCCCAGCGGCACCCAGCGCTCCTTGCGCCCCTTGCCCAGGATTCGGAGGAGACCGTCCTCGAGAAAGAGCTCGGCCAGGGGCAGGGCCACCAGCTCCGAGGCCCGGAGGCCCGAGCCGTAGGAGAGCTCGAGCATCGCGCGATTGCGCGCGGGAAAGCTGCGCGAGGCGGAAGCCGCGACGATGAGCGCCTCGATCTCCTCGACGGAGAGCAGGTCGGGCAGGCTGCGCGGCAGCTTGGGGCCCTCCATGAGTTCGGCGGGCGAGCGCTGCAGGCGTCCCTCCGCGCAGAGGTAGCGGAAGAAGCTGCGCCAGGCGCTCAGCAGACGCGCGCGGCTGCGGGGCGCCAGGCCGCTCTCCTCAGCCGCGCGCAGGGCGTCGCGAAGCGTGGATTCCCCCACCGCCCGCGGCGAGTCGGCCCTGTCGGTCAGGCGCTCCAGGTCGCGGCGGTAGGCCTCGAGGGTGTTGCTCGACAGGCTGCGCTCGACCAGGAGCTGATCGAGCCAGTCGTCCAGGGCGCTCTGCCAGGCGGCGTTCACGAGGACTCCTCCCCGCCCGCGTCGGACTTCCGCTCCGAGGCCAGGCCCTCCAGGATCTTGCGGGCGAGGTTCTCACCGATCCCGTGCAGGGCGGTCAGGTCGGAGCTGCGCGCGGCCGCGATGGCCGCGACGTTGCCGAATTGATCCAGCAGCAGCTTGCGTCGTGCCTCGCCGAGTCCGGGAATGGCGTCGAGGGCCGAGGCGAAGCTGGCCTTCCCCCGCCGCTTGCGGTGGAAGGAGCGCGCGAAGCGATGGGACTCGTCGCGCACCCTCTGCAGCAGCCGGAGGGCTCCGGAGTTCTGCGGCAGGAGCAGCGGCTCCTCGGGGCTCTCGGCGCGGTACACCGCCTCCTCGCGCTTGGCCAGCGAGATGAGGGGCTGACCCTCGACGCCGAGCTTCGTCAGGGCGCCCGCGGCGGCGGCGAGCTGTCCCTGGCCGCCGTCGATGAGCAGCAGGTCGGGACGGGGCGCGCCCTCGTCCAGGAGCCGGCGGAAACGCCGCTCCACCACCTCGGCGATGGAGGCCACATCGTCCTGTCCCTCGACGGACTTGATCCGATACTTGCGATAGCCGCTCTTGCGCGGGGCGCCGTCCTTGAAGCTCACCAGCGAGGCGACGACCTCCTTGTCCCCCGTGTTGGAGATGTCGATCCCCTCGATGACCCGCGGCAGTCCCTGCAGATCGAGCACCTCCCGCAGCTCGAACACCTCGGGAGGAACGCTGCCCGCCTTGCTGCCCTCGGTGGCGAGCACCTCGTCCAGCTTCGTGCGGGCGTTCTCCAGGGCCAGGGCCAGGATCTCGCGGTTCAGGCCCCGCTGGGGCCTCTTCAAAACGACCGCGCTGCCCCTGCGCTCCGTGAGCCAGCGCCCCAGCAGCTCCGCCTCGTCGAGTTCGTAGGGCAGGATGATCTCCGGCGGCGGCGACTGCACGCGGTGGTAGTACTGCTGGAAGAAGGCGCGGAACACCTCGCGATCCGTCTCGCCCTCCCGCGTGCGAAAGTGGAAGGTCTCGGAGGCGAGCAGCTTGCCGTCGCGAAGGCGCAGGATCACGCCGCAGCTGTCCTCGCGGTCGCGGGCCAGGGCGAGGGCGTCGCGGTCGCCGCGGCCGTACACCTGGGTGCGCTGCCGGTGGGTGAGGCGTTCGAGGGCCTGGAGCTGATCTCGGAAGCGCGCGGCCTGCTCGTAGCGCATCTCGGCGGCCGCCCTGGCCATCTCCTCGTCGAGGAGCGCGCGGAGCTTGCTGCTCTTGCCCGTGAGATAGAGGCGCACCTTCTCCACGCCCTCCCGGTACTCCGCCACGGACTGGCGGGCGGTACAGGGCGCCTTGCAGCGTCCGATGTGGTAGTAGAGGCACTCGCGCGTGAGGCTGTCGAAGGGCAGGTCGCCGGGGCAGTCCCGGATCGGGAACAGGGTCTTCAGCACGCGCAGGGTCTGGCGGATCGCGCCCACGTCGGTGTAGGGCCCGAGATACAGGCTGCCCTCCTCCTCCATGTTCCGGGTCAGGAAGACCCGCGGCAGCTCCTCCTCCTGGGTGATCCGGACGTAGGGATAGCTCTTGTCGTCCTTGAGGGCGATGTTGTAGCGGGGCCGGTACTCCTTGATGAAGTTGTTCTCGGCCACCAGGGCCTCCATCTCGGAGGCCAGCACCACGTAGTCGAGATCCTCGACCCGGCTCACCAGCAGATCGGTCTTGGGGTGGTGGGCTCTCCCCTCCTGGAAATAGGAGCGGACCCGCGAGGAGAGGTTCTTGGCCTTCCCCACGTAGATCACCTTGCCCCGGCCGTCCTTGAACAGGTAGACGCCCGGTGAGGTCGGCAGGCGCTCCAGCTTGGACTGGATGTCCGGGGCGCCCTCTTCCCTCGTATCGTTGATCTCGTTGCTTTCCATGCTCCGCCCGGGCCGTGGGGATCCGGCGGGATTCCCCGTGTCGGCGCCGAATCTAGCCCGGAAATGGTGTCGGGACAAGGGGTTTCCCCCTTGACAGCGCAAGTGGCGCTTGCTAAATTGCCGGCCTTGTTATCCCGCAGACCGCACGGGCCAGGAACAGCCCAAGCTAAAGGTAGAGGAATGCCTCATCACAAGTCCTGCAAGAAGCGCCTGAAGACCAACGAGAAGTCCCGGATCTACAACCGGGCCTATACCAGCCAGATGCGCAAGAGCCTCAAGAGCTTCCGCGCCATGGACAGCGCCGAGGAAGCCGCGGCCGTCCTGCCCGAGCTCAGTTCGATGCTCGACAAGATGGCCAAGAAGGGCATCATCAAGCAGAATCGCGCCAGCCGGCTGAAGTCCCGCCTGCAGCAGCGCGTCAACGGTCTCGGCTAGCCCGAACCGTCGACGTCCCCTTGCGGGAATCCAGAACTACCGCCCTCTCCCGCCGGGGGGAGGGTTTTTGCGTGCCCCCACTTCGCCGGTCGGGCTAACGTTCGTCCTCGGGGAGGAAGTCGGCGGCGGCGGCTCTCCCGTCCGCCAGGTAGCGGCGCGCCTGATGGCGCAGTTCCTCGCCGTCGATCGCAAGGACCAGACGCGCCTCGGGGCTCTCTCCCGCCGTCAGCTCCTTCAGCAGGTCGACGATCTCCGGCGCCCAGTCGGCCCACTGCTCCCCGATGATCTCCGCCTCCACCTCGGCCAGCCCCTCGGCGTCCATGCGCCGCTTCACGGGGCTGGGGATGTCCCCCAGCCGCGCCTCGTGGAAGTCGTGCAGCAGGCCCATGAGCAGCGCCTTGCCCGCGTCCAGGCCCTCGGCCCTGGCCCTGCGCCAGGCCAGCAGACCCACGGCGAAGCTGTGGTCGGCCACCGATTCCGGGCGCTCCACGCCGGCCCGGAACCAGCCGGTGCGCGGCGTGCGCTTGAGGTCGAGGATATCTTCGAGCCAGGGGTCATGGGCCGCCATGCCGTCTCCTTGTCGATCTTGGTGCACCGGGCTAGAAGTTCCAGCCGAGAAAGAACTCGTGCTCCACGTCGGGATGGATCTCCTCGAAATCGGTGGTCCGCACCCAGTTCCAGCGCAGCAGGAGCACGGGGCCCAGCCCGAGCTCCAGCCCGAAGCCGTAGGCTCCCGCCCAGTGGGGCTGGGGAATCGCGAAGAATCGCTGCGAGAGCCGCGCCGCGTCGAAGAACAGACTCGACCGGACCGCCGGCAGATCGAGATTGCCCAGCGGCGTGTAGAGCCTCATGCCGTGAGCCAGCGGGATACGCAGTTCCTGGTTGGTGAGCCAGAGCCCCTTCGCGTGGAAGTGATGATGCGGCCATCCGCGCAGCTGGAGCGGCCCGCCCAGGTGGACGTAGCGGGGATCCTCCCCCGTCGAGTAGTGGCCCATCAGCCGCGACGCGAAGACCGCGTATCGCGACGGTCGCCAGTACTTCCGCGCGTCCAGGCGCAGCACGTTGTAGCCGTAGCCGGAATCGCCGAAGTCCGTGGTGTAGCCGAGGGTCAGGTTCACGCGCTCGCCCTCCACGGGGCCGCCATAGCCCCAGAGCACGTTGTCGTGGACGAAGGAGGCGTAGAAGGAACCCAGCACGGCCTGGGGGTCGCGGAGGGCCACGGAGAGCTCGTCCTCCTGGATCACCCCGCGCAGATTCGCGCTGAACTCGACACGACGGAACATGCTGAAGGGATAGCTCACGC
Source organism: uncultured bacterium (assembly GCA_964399495.1). Taxonomy (GTDB): domain Bacteria; phylum Krumholzibacteriota; class Krumholzibacteriia; order JACNKJ01; family JACNKJ01; genus CAYNQX01. The sequence continues at coordinate 67,491 of CAYNQX010000007.1, read as the reverse complement.
CCATCAGGGCGCCGAAGCGGCGCTCGAAGCGGTACTCCCAGCCGTTGGTGTCGAAGTCGCTGCTCAGGTGGAACAGCGCCACGCTCCAGTTCAGACGGTGGCTGAGATTGAGGTAGCTCACGCCCACGTTGAGACGCTTGAAGAACTCCTCGGCGCTCGTGGCCGTGTTGGTGGCGGCCACGTGGAACTGATGGTTCCCCAGCAGGTCGGTCACGCCCACCCTGCCGCCGCCCGCGCTGCCGAACTCCGGATCGTAGGCCAGGCCCGACTGGGCGAAGTCCAGCCCCCAGCGACGCTCGTAGGGCACCGGCGCCGGCAGGCCGGTGATGGCCGTCTCGTCGCCGTTCCCGTCGTCGGCGGGCAGGCCCACCCGGGCGGGCAGCACCACGTCGCGCCGCTCATCCAGGGGGAAGTGGTGGATCCGGTAGCGGCCGCCCGCGTAGACGGCGCCCAGGAAGCCCTCACCGAGCCAGGCCGGATCGAGCACGGCGCCGTAGCAGGCGGTCTGCCGCCAGTGGCCCTCGCCCGCCCCCGCCGCCATGTCGGCCAGGAACACGTCCCAGGCTCCCTGGCGGTCTGAGATGTAGAGATAGCGCTCGCCGTCCGGCGCCCAGACCGGCTGGCGATCGACCCAGGGGCCGCGGGTGACCGACCGCACCGCGCGGTCCGGCAAGGTCATCTCGAAGAGATTGCGGTGAGGCGAGGCCGGGGCGTGTCCCCGGTCGGAGGCGAAGAGAAAGCGGCCGCCCTCCGGGTGCCAGCAGGGGTCGCGGTCGTCGTGGTCGTCGTCCGTCAGGCGGGTCAGGCGCCAGCCGGGCGTCGGTGCTCGCGGATCGCCGTCCAGCAGGAACAGATCGCGGCGGCCGTCGGGGAGGATGCCCGAGAAGAGCACGCGGACGCCATGCGAGCCGCTGTCAAGGCTCGGGGATTCGATCTGGATCAGGGTGTCCGCCGCGAAGCTGGCGATGGCGTCGCCGTCCGGCATCGCCAGGAAGCGCAACTCGTCGCGTCCCCCGCTCTGCACGCTGAGGGCGATCACGCCATCGCTCACCGAGGGCCGGCTGCGCATGAAGGGGATGGACTCGGTTCGCCCGTTCCAGCCGCCCTCCAGCATCACCTCGTGACGGGCCCGACGCCGGGGATCGCTCGGGTAGTTCGCCCGCGCCAGGGCCACCCGGCCGCTGCCGGCCTCGAGATAGACGAAGCTGGAGTCCCCCAGCGCCGCCGGACCGAACTGGAAGCCGCCCTCGTGCAGGATCTCGCGGCCCCGCTCCTCGGCCGGCGCCCGCCGGGTCACCGTCGGGTAGTAGCGGCGGCGGAGGTTGTCGCGCCAGCGGCGGTCGAGCTCGTCCAGATCCATGCCCAGCTCGAGCTGCAGGAGCTGCTCGAACTCGCCGTGACGCCACCAGTTCTCCATGAGTCCGCGCACGGCGTCGGTGGAGTAGTTGCGGTCGATGAAGGCCAGGACGGACTGCCCGACCTTGTACATGAGATAGCTGCCATGGATGCGCCAGAGCTCCCTCAGATGCGGCAGGGTGCCCTCGAGGATCCCCTCCCGCAGGAGCATCTCCCCCTCGGTGTCCGGCTCTCCCACGCTGTAGAACTCGGCCAGTCCCTCCACGAACCAGAGGGGCGGGTGGCGATAGTTGAACTGACGCCTCTCCGTCATGACCCGGTTCAGCTTCTCGAGCATGAAGGCGTGCACGAGCTCGTGCCGGATCACGTGGCGCAGCTGGTGCAGACTTCCGGTGGACGGCACCACCACCCGTCCACGGATCAGATCCGTGAACCCGCCCACCGACTCGGGAATGAGGTTCGGGATGACGTTGGTCTCGCGAAAACCGTGCTGCGTGCCGTAGAGCACGAGGGGCACGGGCCGCTCCAGTTCGAGGGCGAAGACCTGCTCGAGTTCGCGCGCCGAGGCGTCGGCGAAGGCCAGGGCCTTGCCCGCGAGCGCCTCCTCCTCGGGATAGAAGAACAGCTCGATCCGGTCGCTGCGCGAGACCATCCACTCCCGGGGCGAGTAGACGACCTTGTTCTTGCCGTAGAGGTACTGCCCGCTCGCGGGAAGCGCCGCCAGGAGAATCCAGGCGGCCAGGATGAACGTTCCCGCGGCCCTCGGTCTCCGGCGGACACACATCATGGAGACGCTCCCCGCGACGATTCCGCGCTCGTGCTGTCGACCTCCGTGCTGTCGACCGCGGTACTGTCGACGGGTAGGATCAGGTGGAAGCGCGGCCACGTGATCCGCGCTCCGGGAGCCAGCGATCGGGGACCGGCGTCGAGATGGGCCGGCTCGAGCGCGGGGTTCCAGAGCGAATCCTCCTCGCCGACCTCCATGTGGGCGAACAGCCACCACTCCCCGGGCGGCACCCGGTCGAACGTGAAGCTGCCCGGCACCTTGATCCGTTCGCCCGCGGGCAGGAGGCTGTCCCCCTCCGCGCGCCAGGCGAGACGCTGGGCGATCGCCGTGAGCAGCGACTCGGGCAGCGCGCCGGGCGCGCCGAGGGGACGCGTGCCGTCCGCCAGGCGGAACGAGTCGGGCAGCAGGCGGATGAAACAGGGAGCCCAGAGGCTGTCCGGCCCGTCCGCGCCGAAGCTGCCCGTGATCTCCCCGGGTTCGAAGGGATCGATGACGTCGAGAGAGAGGTCGAGTCGACGCGGGAGGTCGACGTCCAGGACGAGCGTGTCTCCCAGGCTGTCCGCGAAGTCCACGGCGGGATCGAAGAGGCTGTCGCCGTCCACGTCCTGGAAGGCGGTCAGCGTCCAGCTCCGTCCGTCGGCGGGCAGGTGACGGAAGACGAAGTTCCCCGACCGGTCCGGACGCCCCTCGCGCAGTACCTCAGCTCCGTCGTCGCTCAGGCGCAGGTGCATGCTGCGGCTCGCCGTGCCCTTGAACGTGACCGCCCCCCCCAGCCAGCCCGCGAGGAGGCTGTCGCCCGTGGCGAAGCTCACGGCCTGCCACTCGGGTTGCTCGACGCCGTGGCGGTCGCGCCAGCCCGGCTCGAGATAGACGTCCACGCTGGTATCCGCCGGCAGCGCCTGCCAGAGCCGCATCACGAGCAGGGTGTCCCCCGACCAGCGCACGCTGCGGATCAGACGGCTCGGCGAGATCCGCACCGCCTCGAGGACGCTGCCCCGGTTCACCGTCTCGCCGAAGATGAGCGCGACCTCTTCGAGAGCGCCGTTGCCGGTGCTGCCGTCGGCCGGAACGCTGGCGACGAGGATCGCCGGCTCCTTGTCGACGGGTCCGCCCGTTGGCGGTTTGATGCGGGCGCAGCTCAGCACGAGCGCCAGAGCCGCCAGCAGACAGAGTTGCGCCCACCCGATTCGCATCTACATCAACACCGAGAGAATCGCGCGCTGCGCGTGGAGGCGGTTCTCCGCCTCGTCGAAGACCACGGCGGCGGGGCCGTCGACCACCTCGTCGGTGATCTCGTCGCCCCTGTGCGCGGGCAGGCAGTGCATCACGATCGTGTCGCTCTTGCCGGTGCTCTCGACCAGCTTGCCGTTCACCTGATAGGGCGCGAAGATCCCCTTGCGCTCGGCGGCCTCGTCCTCCTGGCCCATGCTGGCCCAGACGTCGGTGTAGAGCACGTCCGCGCCCTCGACCGCCTTCACGGGATCGGTGATGGACTCGTACTTCAGGTTCGGGTTGATCCGGCGCGCGTTCTCGAGCACGGTCGCGTCGGGATCGAAGCCGCCGGGATTCGAGATCACCAGATCGATCGGCAGGCGCGCCGCGGCGTTGATCCAGCTGTTGGCCATGTTGTTGCCGTCGCCGAGATAGACGACCCGCTGGCCGTCCAGGGTGCCCTTGTGCTCCCAGATGGTCTGCAGGTCGGCCATCACCTGGCAGGGATGCAACAGGTCGGTGAGGCCGTTCACCACGGGGATCCGCGTGGCGTTGCGGCCCAACACGGTGACGTTCTCGTGCGCGAAGGTGCGGATCATGATGCCGTTCACGTAGCGCTCGAGCACGCGCGCCACGTCCTGGGGCGCCTCTCGGCTGCCCAGGCCCACCTCCTTGTCCGTGATGTAGAGGCTGGAGCCGCCGAGCTGGCGGATCGCCACCTCGAAGCTCACGCGCGTCCGCAGGCTCGGCTTGTGGAACATGCAGGCCAGGACCTTGCCCGCGTGGGTGGCGGGCAGCTTGCCCTTCTTCTTCAGGGTGCGCTTCTGCTCCATGGCCAGCTCCAGAAGCTTGATCAGCTCTTCGCTGCTCCAGTCGGCGATGGCGATGAAGTCCTTGGGATGCGACAAGGGCGCTCCTCCTATTGCTCCGACGGGCTCACCGCGAGCCCTCGTTCGTGGGGTATCGTGTTCGGCCCTCCGGGGCCCTAACCTCGCGGGTGCGCCTTCCGGTGCACCGCCTTGAGTTTCTCCGTGCTCACGTGCGTGTAGACCTGCGTGCTCGACAGGCTGGCGTGGCCCAGCATCTCCTGGATCGAACGCAGGTCCGCCCCCCGCTCCAGGAGGTGGGTGGCGAAACTGTGCCTGAGCACGTGGGGGCTGATCCTGGCCAGGCCGGCGACCTGCCCCAGATAGCGCTCGACGATTCTCTGCACCGTGCGGCGACTCAAGGGCCGCTCGGGATCCCTGCCGGGGAACACCGGATCGCCCGCAGAGGCGCCGACGATATCGAGCCAGCGTCCCAGCCAGCGCCTCGCCTCGCCCTGGCAGGGCACCAGGCGCTCCTTGCCGCCCTTGCCGAGAACCCGCAGCAGCTCTCCGCGCAGATCGACGTCGTCCCGCGTGAGACCCTGCAGCTCTCCGAGCCGCAGTCCGGTGCCGTAAAGAAGCTCCAGGACGGCCCGGTCCCGCAAGCCCTTGCGCGTGCTCGTGTCGGGCAGGCCCATCATCCGGTGAACCCAGCCCTCCTCGGCGAAGACCGGCAGGCTGCGTCCCTGCTTCGGCAACTGGACGAGCAGCGATGGATCCACGCTCACCAGGCCCCTCCGTCCGAGCCAGCGGTAGAAACCGCGCAGGGCCGAGAGCTTGCGGGCCACGCTGCGGTCGCTCAGGCTCTGCTTCCGCTTGCGACCGGCGGCGAAGGCGTCTCGCCTCAGCAGCGCGAGGAAGCGGCGAACCGTCTGACGGTCCACGGCCAGCTCCGCGGGGTCGCCCCGGAAGTCGAGGTAGTCCAGGTATTGCGAGATATCGCGGCGATAGGCCTGCACGGTGTGTACCGAGTAAGCCCTCTCCACCGCGAGATGCCTTGCGAATTCACCGAGAAGATCTTTCACGCCGGGAAAGCTAGCAGAGCGCCCCTAGACCCGCAAGCCTTCGCGATCCTCGAGCCAGGCGTCGAGATCGGCAAGGCTCCGTTCGCCGTGAAGGCGCTTGCGTTCCGCCTTCCCGCGGCGTCCGCCCGGAAGCGGCGGCAAAAGACCGAAGGCCACGTTCATCGGCTGGGCCCGACCCTCCGCCTGGCCCGCGATGAACCGGGCGAGGGCGCCGGTGAGAGTGGTCTCGGGCGGCAGGGCGGGCTCACGTCCCCGCGCGCGGTCGAGCAGGTGCCGCGCGGCCAGCAGGCCGCTGCCGATCGACTCGACGTAGCCCTCCACGCCGGTCATCTGGCCCGCGAACAGGAGCCCCTCCGCGTGACGGCTCTCCTGGAAGGGTGTGAGCGCGCGCGCGGCGTCCAGGAAGAAGTTGCGGTGCATGGCCCCGTAGCGGACGAACTCGGCCTCGGCCAGGGCGGGGATCATGCTGAAGATCCGTTTCTGGTCCCCCAAGCGCAGCCGGGTCTGGCAGCCCACCAGGCCCCAGAGCGTGCCCTCCTCGTTCTCGCGCCGAAGTTGAAGCACGGCGTGGGGCCAGCGTCCCGTGGCCGGGTCGTCCAGGCCCACGGGGCGGAAGGGGCCGAAGCGCAGGGTGTCGGGTCCGCGGGCGGCGATGACCTCGACCGGCAGGCAGGATTCGAAGTAGGGCACCTCCGCCTCGAACTCCTTCGCGGGATAGGGCTCGGCGGCGGCCAGCTCCGCGACGAAGGCGTCGTAGGTCTCCTTGTCGAGCGACGCGTTGAGATAGTCCGGAGTGCCCTTGCCGTAGCGGCTCGCGCGGTAGTAGCGGCCCTCGACGAGGCTCTCCAGCGTGACGGTGGGCGCGATGGCGTCATAGAAGCTCAGCCGACCCGCTCCGAAGTGGCGCTCGATCGCCTCGCTGAGCGCTTCCGAGGTCAGCGGGCCCGTCGCGACGATGGCCGGCGTGCCGGAGGCGGGCAGCTCCGCGACCTCCCCGGCCACGCGCTCGATGCCGGGCTCCGCGTCGAGCGCATCGGCGACCTTCTCGCTGAAGCGCGCGGGATCCACCGCCAGGGCCGCGCCCGCGGGCAGCGCGCACTCCTCGGCCAGGGGCAGCAGGGCGCCGCCCAGGCGCCGGAGTTCCTCCTTGAAGAGGCCGCCCGCGCTGTCCAGACGGATCGATTTGAGGGAGTTGCTGCAGACGAGCTCCGCGGGGCCGTCGAGGCGGTGCGCCGGCGATCGGCGCTCCGGCTTCTGCTCGTGTAGCCGCACCGAGCGCCCCCCGCGGGCCAGATACAGCGCGGCCTCGCATCCCGCGAGGCCGGCGCCGATGATCTGAATCGGATCGTTCAAGCTACTCCGGGATCTCCAGTTTGCAGATCGTGCACTGCTGGTAGTTGCCCTTGGCCTTGCTGGCCTTCTCCACCACCATGCCGCCGCAGTCGGGGCAGGGCGTGGCGACCGGCTTGCTCCAGCTCGCGAATTCACAGTCGGGATAGGCGTTGCAGCCGTAGAAGGTGCGTCCCCGCTTGCTGCGCTTCTCCACGATCTGTCCGGCGGCGCACTCCTCTTTCGGACAGGGCACGCCGATCTCCAGGGGCGAGGTGCCCTTGCAGTCCGGGTAGCGGGAGCAGGCGGCGAAGCGACCGAAGCGGCCGACGCGCACCATCATCTGGGAGCCGCACTCCTTGCACTTCTGCTCGCCCGCGGGCTCGGGAGCCTCGAGGGGACGGGAGTTGCGGCAATCGGGGTACCCGGAGCAGGCCAGGAAGCGGCCGTTGCGTCCCCAGGTCTTGATCATCGGCTTCTCGCACTTCTCGCACTTCTCGTCGGTCTCCTCGCGGATGCTCTCGCGCAGGGAGTCCGTGTTCTTCGCGACGCTCTCCAGGGATTTCTCCATGGGCGAGTAGAAGTGCCGCACGACGTCCAGCCAGGGCTCGCTGCCGTCTTCGACCTTGTCGAGCTCCTCTTCCATGCGGGCGGTGAAGTCCACGTCGAAGAGCTTCGGGAAGCCCTCGGCGAGTACCTGCCACACGCTCTCGCCCAGCTCGGTGGGCTGGAAGCGGCGGTTGTCGTCGAGGGTCAGGTAGTCGCGTCCCTGGATGGTGCCGACGATGCTCGCGTAGGTGCTCGGACGTCCGATCCCCAGCTCCTCGAGCTCCTTGATGAGGCTGCTCTCGGAGTAGCGCGGCGGCGGCTCGGTGAAGTGCTGGCGAGGCAGGAGGGCGGGCGTCACCTTTTCCCCCTCGTGGATCTCGGGCAGGAGACGCTCGCCGTCGGCGGCGCCGTTCTCGCTCTTGGCGCCGCCGCGGCGGGCCGGAGCCATGACCTTGCGGTAGCCGTCGAACACCAGCCGGTTGCCGGTGGCGCGGAAGAGCGCGTCGCCGGCCGTCACGTCCACGCGGGTCGCCTCGAAGCGCGCCTCGGCCATGAGGGAGGCCATGAAGCGCTGCCAGATGAGCCGGTACAGCGTGAGCTGATCCTTGCCCAGGAAGCGCTTCACGGAGTCGGGCGTGCGCAGGGCGGAGGTGGGACGGATCGCCTCGTGCGCGTCCTGGGCGCCCTTCTTCATCTTGAAGTGGCGATCCTTCTCCGGCATGTACTCCTTGCCGAAGTTCTCCAGCACGAACTCGCGGTGCTCCTCGCGGGCGGTGTCCGCCACGCGGGTGGAGTCCGTACGCATGTAGGTGATGAGACCGACCGCGCCCTCGTCGCCCATCTCCAGCCCCTCGTAGAGCTGCTGGGCCAGCATCATGGTGCGGCGGGCGGAGAAGCCCAGCCGGGTGCTGGCGTCGCGCTGCAGGGTGCTCGTGATGTAGGGCGGCTCGGGAGAGCGCTTGCGCTGCTTGCGCTCGACGGCCGTCACGGAATAGGGCGGCGTCTTGCCCACGCCGAGCGGGGTCTCGCCGCCGGTGAGGGCCTCGGAGCTTGCGGACTTCAGGTCGGCGTCCGACACGCCCAGCTCGGACAGGAGCTTCCGGGCGGTGTCCTCGTCCTCCACCTTCAGATCCTCGCCGCGCCACTTGAGGAGCTTGCCCTCGAAGGCCACGCCCGCGTCGCCGGTGAACTCGGCCCGGAGAGACCAGTACTCGTCCTTGACGAACGCGCGCCGTTCCTGCTCGCGCTCGACGATCAGGCGCAGGGCCACGCTCTGCACGCGGCCGGCGCTGAGTCCGTAGTAGAAGATCTTCCAGAGCAGCGGACTGATCTGATAGCCCACCAGCCGGTCGAGGACGCGCCGCGCCTGCTGGGCCTCCACCTTCTGCTCGTCGACCTCGCCCGGGTGCTTCACGGCCTCGGCGATCGCCTCGTTGGTGATCTCGTTGAGCATGATGCGGTGGATGTTCGGCTGCTTCTTGGACAGGTGGTTCTGCAGGTGCCACGCGATCGCTTCACCCTCGCGATCGGGGTCGGTCGCGAGCAGGACCTCGTCCACCTTCTTCGCGGCAGCTTCGAGTTCCTTGAGCACCTTGCCCTTGCCGCGGATGGTGACGTACTGGGGCTCGAAGTCGTTCTCGATCTCGATCCCGAGCTTGCTCTTGGGCAGGTCCACCACATGGCCCTTGCTGGCCTTGATGATGAAGTCCTTCCCCAGGTATTTCTGGAAGGTGCGCGCCTTGGTCGGGCTCTCTACGATGAGCAACTTCTGAGGCATGGATTGATTCTCCGGAGTGGTCAGTGGAGGCTGCGTGCCGAATCCAGGTTGTCCCCGTCCCATCCCCACAGGAAACCGAGACTCTCGTCGAAGATCAGCGAGGCGGCCAGGAACTGGATCTCCTTCAGGCCCGCCCCCTCGGGACGCAGGCGATGGGCGCGGTCGAGGATCTCCTCCTGCTGCATCTCGTCAATGAGGCCCAGGCCCTGGAGGCGGCGCAGATAGATGGACGCCTCCTCCGTGAGGAGCGTCGTCGTCTCGATGCCCTCCACCACGCCGCGCGTGTTTCGGCTCACGCCGATCTCGAGCACCTGGCGGATCGCGTCCTCGATGGCCTCCACGGGCAGTCCCGCCGAGGAGAGCTCCGCCCGCATGGTCTCGAGCTGCGCGCGCTGCTCGGGCTCAAGTTCGCTGCCGTTCTCAAGGATGTAGATGACGATCTCTTTGAGCCGCTTCTGCATGATGCCTCACTCTCTCCGGCCTGCGCGGCACGCTAGCACCTGCTCCCCCGGCGCGTCCAGCCCTTTCCAGACGGGCACCGCGGGGATCCGAGACCGGAGCATTTCTCGTCGGACGACCGCCTAAGGCCGCCCCGTCATTGCGCTTTCGAGTCCGAGGGGCGCCCTCAAGCGCCTCCCCGACCACAGCAACGTTTGTACTTCTGGCCGCTTCCGCAAGGGCAAGGATCGTTTCTCCCCACCTTCGGGCCGGCGCTGGCCGGCTGCCGGGGCGCCTGGGGCTGCCCCCCCGAGGCGATCGCCGCCTCCGGAGGCAGCGCGCCGCCGGGATCGCCCTGGGCGGCCTGCTGGGCCACCTGCTGGGCCGCCTGCTTGTAGGAATCGGCCTCCTCGTGGCGCGTCTTGACCTGGGAAAGGTCCTCGCCCTCGTATTCGGCGGGCGTCACGGCCACCTCGATGTGGAACAGCGCGTAGAGGCTCTCCCGGTCCACCCGCTCGATGAACTCCTCGAACATGCCGAAGGCCTCGCGCTTGAACTCGATGAGGGGATCCTTCTGGCCGTAGCCCCGCAGCCCGATGCCGCTCTTCAGGTTGTCCAGCTCGAGAAGATGCTCCTTCCAGGCCTCGTCGAGACTGCGCAGCAGGGCGAAGCGCGCCACCTGGTCGAAGATCTCATTCGGCAACGAGGACCGTCGCTCCGCGAGTCGCGCATTCGCGCGCTCCAGGAGATGATTGCGAAGCTGGGCCTTGTCCATGCGCTCCAGCTCGGCCTCCGGCACCTTGAAGTCGCCGAGGAAGACGCCCTCCAGGTCGTGGAAGAGCTCGTCGGCCTCCCAGTACTCGGGAATCGCGTTGTCGGGGATATGCTTGTCGACGATCGTCTCCACGAGATCGCCCAGCTTCTCCCCCAGATCCTCGTCGAGCTGTTCGGCCTCCAGGTAGAACGCGCGCCGGTCGTACACCACCTCGCGCTGGGCGTTCATGACGTCGTCGTACTTGATCAGATTCTTGCGGATGTCGAAGTTGTAGGCCTCCACCTTCTTCTGCGCCCGCTCGATCGCCTGGGTGACCAGTCGATGGGTGATGACCTCCCCCTCCTGCACGCCGATGCGGTCCATGATGGCGCCCATGCGGTCGCCCATGAACAGGCGCATGAGGTTGTCCTCGAGGGAGAGGAAGAAGAGGCTGCGTCCGGGGTCGCCCTGACGGCCCGCGCGACCGCGCAGCTGCCGGTCGATGCGGCGGCTCTCGTGGCGCTCGGTGCCGATGATCTGCAGGCCCATGGGCGTCTCGGCGCGCTCCTCCTCGCTGGCGAAGTTGAGAGCGCTCCCGTCGATCACGCCGGGGTGCAGCTTGATGTCGGTGCCGCGGCCGGCCATGTTGGTGGCGATGGTCACCGCGCCGGGCTGCCCCGCGCCCAGGACGATGTCCGCCTCCCTCTGGTGCTGCTTCGCGTTGAGCACGCTGTGCGGGATGTTGCGCCCCTTCAGCACGCGGCTGATCATCTCGCTGAACTCCACCGACACCGTGCCCACCAGTACCGGCAGGCCGATGGCGTGGAGACGCGCGACCTCGTCCAGGATCGCCTCGATCTTCTCCTTGCGGGTGCGGTAGATGTGGTCCTCGACGTCGGCCCTCACGACCGGTCGGTTGGTGGGGACCACCGCGGCCTTGAGCTTGTAGATCTCCCAGAACTCGGTCTCCTCCGTGATCGCCGTTCCGGTCATGCCGGCCAGCTTCTCGTACATGCGGAAGAAGTTCTGGTAGGTGATGGTGGCGTAGGTCTGGGTCTGCCCCTCGATGCGGACGCCTTCCTTGGCCTCGATCGCCTGGTGGAGCCCGTCGGAGTAGCGGCGGCCGTGGAGGACGCGGCCGGTGAACTCGTCCACGATCTGGACCTTGCCCTCCTGCACCACGTACTCGTTGTCCTTCTCGAAGAGGCTGTAGGCCTTCAGCAGCTGCTGGACGATGTGGATGAGCTCGCTGCGCTCGGCGTACTCCCGATGGGCCGTTTCGCGGGCCTGGATCTTCGCCTGGCCGTCCAGGGCCTCGTCGGCGTCGATCTCCCCCATGCGCGCGGAGATGTCCGGCAGCACGAAGAGCTGCCTGTCCTTCTCGCTCAGGGAGTCCAGCCCCTTCTCGGTGAGCTCGATGCTGTGGCCCTTCTCGTCGATGATGAAGAACAGCGCGGCGTCGAGCTCGGGCATCGTCTTGTCCCGCAGGTTCGCGTTCTCCACCTGACCCACGAGACTCGCGATTCCGTCCTCCTGGAGGAGACGCAGGAAGCGCTTGTTCTTGGGCGCGCCATGGCGCAGCTGCAGCAGTGTCGTGCCCAGCTCCCAGCGGTGATCCTCGTCGTCGCCCAGGTCCCTGTGCATCTTGTCGGCCTTCTCGCCCATCTCGTTGACGAGCCGCTGCTGCTTGCGGAAGAGGCCCTGCACCATGGGCTTCAGGTCGAAGTACTTGGCGTCGGAACTGGAGCCGCGCACGGGGCCGCTGATGATGAGCGGCGTGCGGGCCTCGTCGATGAGGATGCTGTCCACCTCATCGACGATCGCGAAGTTGTACTCGCGCTGCACGCGCTGGTCGGCGCTGCCCACCATGTTGTCGCGCAGGTAGTCGAAGCCGAACTCGCTGTTGGTGCCGTAGGTGATGTCGCAGCCGTAGGCCTTCTGCCGCTCGGGCGGGTTCATGCCCGACAGGATCACGCCCACGCTGAGTCCGAGGCTCTCGAACACCGGCCCCATCCACTGGGAGTCGCGTTCGGCCAGGTAGTCGTTCACCGTCACGAGGTGGGCGCCCTTGCCGGCGAGCGCATTCAGATAGAGGGGAAGCGTCGCGACGAGGGTCTTGCCCTCGCCCGTGGCCATCTCCGCGATCTGCCCCTGATGCAGAACGACGCCGCCGAGCAACTGCACGTCGAAGGGCACCATCTCCCAGAGGATCTCGTGTCCCATGACCGCCCAGGACCTGCCGACCTTCCGCCGGCAGGCCTCCTTCACCAGCGCGAAGGCCTCGGGCAGCAGATCGTCGATGGTCTCGCCGTCCGCGAGGCGTCGGCGGAACTCCTCGGTCTTCGCCGGTAGCTCCTCATCGTCGAGACCCTGGAAGCTCTCGAAATGGGTGTTGATCTGCTCGACGATCGGAGCGTGACGCTTGATCTCGCGCTCCATCTGCGTGCCGAAGATATTCTTCAGGAAACCGAAGGCCATGGGCTTGGCTCCTCATCGTCTTTCAGTGCAATTAGTTAGCTGCGTTCAATCTGGGCGGAGCGTAATGTAAACGCGATCGCCGAAGCTGTCAAACCGGAATCAGGGGCCCTCGCTACCGGTGGTGATCCGACGGTATTCACCCTGGAACCAGAGCTGCCAACTGGCGCCGCCGTCCGCCGAGGTCTCGATGACCTGCTGCACGGTGCCGCCTACCGCGGGAGTGAGGGTCATGCGGGAAGCCTGGACGATACCGTCAGGCCCCGTGAGGGTTCCCGCGAGCCGCATGGCGCCGTCCTCGAAGCCACCCTCGTAGTGGATCACGCGTCCCGAACCGTCCACCCAGTCCTGGCGCCAGAGGCCGCTGCCCGGGTCGAAGTAGTTGACGCTCTTGCCCCTGCCGCCCGTGCTGGAGCGCCAGTTCTCCAGGATCAGGCAGCCGTCGAGCATGCGCCGGACCACGTTTCCGCCGACCCGGCGTCCCTGGGGATCGAACACGTCCCACTCCCCGAGCCAGAAATCCAGCGCCATGTAGCGTGGATCGTGTTCGCAGGGGTGCGCGCGGCGCGCCACCTCGGCCTGGATCGCCACGAAACGCGGCTCCGCCCTCAGCGGATCGAGGTCGGGGTCGCCCTCCAGGGCCGCCAGGTTCGCGAAGCCCGCCGCCAGGGCGGCCTCGAGCCTGTCCAGAGCCGCGTCCGTCTCGCCGAGCCCCGCGTGGGCGCAGGCCTGGTTGAAGCGGAGAAACGCCGAGGACATGCCGTGGTTCTCGGCCGCCGACAGCGCCTGCAGCGCCTCGACCAGCTCGAGCCGTCCCCCCTTCTCCATGAGGGCCATGGCCAGGCCGAGCCAGGCCCTGCCCTCCGAGGGCGCGGCGCGGGTGACGACGCGGTAGGTCTCGACCGCCGCGTCCAGCTGTCCCGCCTCCATGTAGCTGCGGGCCTGGGCGAGGCCGGTGGCTACGGGATCGTCGTCGGCCAGGGCGAACCCCGCCGGAAACAGGGCGATCGCCAGCAGGGCGAGGCCCAGCATTCCCGATCTGCGCATCATGCATTCTCCTTGTTGTCGTTCGACGACGGATCGATCGACGGGAAGGGTCGACCGTCCAGCGCCGCGATCTCCCCGAGGCTCTTCCGACCGATGTCCGGCACCGTGGCGTCCTCGGCGGGATAGCCCGTCACGAGCAGCAGGAAGGCGCGCTCGTTCTCGGGCCGGTCCAGGATGCGGCGCAGGAAGCTCATGGGACTCGGCGTGTGGGTGAGCGTGGCCAGGCCGGCCCGGTGCAGCGCGGCGATGAGCAGACCGGTGGCGATGCCCACCGACTCGGTGACGTAGTAGTTCTTCTCCTTGCCGCCCTCATCGAGCCGCCCCCACTTGCGGGCGAAGATGGCGATGAGATGAGGCGCCGTCTCCAGGAAGGGCTTGTGCGCGTCCGTGCCGAGGGGCGCGAGGGCGTCGAGCCACTCCTGAGGAGCCCGCTCCTCGTAGAAGGCCTGCTCCTCCTCTTCGGCGGCCTGCCGGATTCGACGCTTGGTATCGGGATCCGACACCACCTCGAAGTGCCAGGGCTGCCGGTTCGCGCCGCTGGGCGCGGAACCCGCGGCGAGGATGCACTCGGCCAGCAGTTCCGTCGACACGGGACGGTCCGCGAACTGGCGCACCGTGCGGCGTCGCTGCATGTCCCGCCTGAACTCGCGGGCCCGCTCGAGCATCTCGGCCGGCGGCAGCTCGCGGTATTCGTGGTAGGGACGTTCCTTGGGCGCGGACATCTTCACCTCCTGGACACTCGCTCGCGATGAGAAAGCGGCCGGACTGGGGTCCGGCCGCTGCAATCTCGGGTGCGTTGGTGTGGCGCTTCCTCGAGAGAAGCGCCGCTGCGTTCCGTCTAGCGACGGCGCTCCTGGGCCTCGTCGACTCGCAGGGTGCGGCCACCCACTTCCTTGCCGTTCAGCGCCTCAATGGCAGCGGTCGCGCCGGCGTCGTCCATCTCCACGAAGCCGAAGCCGCGGGGACGACCGGTGTCGCGATCGCTGATGAGCTTCACGTCGTTCACGGTGCCGTGCTGGCCGAACAGATCGCGAATCTCATCCTCGGTGGCGGTGAAGGGCAGGTTACCCACATAGAGCCTTTTCATCTTCTACTCGATTCACTGGATACTGGGACTGCAGCCTGTCCGGAACCATTCGCGCAGCCTCGAGATCTCCCGCCCGGCAGCGGATCACGGGGGCAATTGTGTGCAAGGTTCTCTTCGAAAGCAAGCGTTGAGGTCAATTCAGAGTCTTTTTCTCGTCCCCGCCGTTCAGCAGGTCGAGCCACTCCCGTTCCACGCGCAGGAACAGCTCCGCCCATGCGAATGGACGGCACATTTTCATGACGTCTCCCTTTACTGAGCCCTTCGACAGGCAGTTGTCGATGGCCGAGGCCAGGGTCGCGGTGAAACCTGGCAGGCCGTCCGGCGCCGGTCGGTCGATGGAGATCATGGACGGCAGCTCCACGAGATCGAGGGCGTCGCCGAGCGCGGGCGCGAGGCCGGCCGTGACGCCGGGAAGGGCCGTCGCCACGATGCGGCAGCCGCTGGCCGCCGCCTCGACGAGCACCAGCGGCACGCCCTCGTAGAAGGAGGGCAGCGCGCAGACGTCGCAGCGGCGCATCAGCTCGGCCAGCGACGGCTGATCGAGCATGCCGTGCACGACGACCCGCGGCGCCATCGACGCCATGCGGCGCGCGAGCGCCTTCCCCTCCTCGCCGCCGCCTCCGCCGGCCACGTGCAGTCGCAGTCCCGGCCGCGTTTGCGCGAGGCGATCGACCGCGTCGAGGAGCTGGGGCAGCCCTTTCGCCTCGCTGAACTTGCCGACGTAGAGCAACTCCTCCCCGCCGGCGGACGGCCTCCCCCGCGGGTGGAAGAGATCCTCGCGGTAGCCGGCGCCCGTCACGACGATCCGCGCGGGGTCGATGCCGAGCGCATCGCTGAGCGTAGCGACATGCTCCGGATGCAGCGCGAGGAAGCGCTCGTTTCGCGCGCAGCCCTCGCGCACCGTCGGCGCGAGGTGGGGACAGAGTTCGGCCTGCCTCAGCCCCGTCGCGTGGCAGGAGGTGACGACCGGAATCTCCGGGGCGACGTCCTTCGCCAGGGCGCTGAGAAGCCAGACATGGTGGCTGTGGATCAGGCGCGGTCGCGTCTCGGCCACCACCGCGGCGAGATGCTCGCGCCATGCGTCCCGGTAGGCCTCGATCGCGGAGGGATCGAGGGCGGAGAAGCGCGTGCTGGGATAGGGCATGACGTCGCTCATGCCGGGAATCGGGAAGGGCAGCTTCTCGGTTTCGAAGAACAGCGGTCGCAGGAGCGCGGCGCCCTGCCCGCCGATCTCCGGCGGCGGCGTGCCCGCGGGCAGGCCCACCACCGCGTACTGCTTCCAGCCCCGGGCCGCCGCGTGGCGCACGGTCGCGTCCAGCAGCACGCCGCTGCCGGTCTGGCCGGGACGCTGGGAGAGCAGGTGCAGGACGGGACCGGCCACCGGGCCTCCTCAGAGCATCGCCCACCAGAGCACGGTTCCGGAGATGAGCGGAATCGCGAGGTTGTCGTCCACGGGCAGTGGCAGGAACTCGACCGCGGTGCCGACGGCCGCGCCGAGCAGCACGGCCTGCGGGTCGCGCAGGACGAGGATGCCCACGAGCAGGTTCGCCATGAGGCAGGTCACCGTGCCCTCGAGGGTCTTGCGGAAGGCCAGGGGCACGCGCCCCCAGCTCCGGCCCACCAGGCCGGCGAGGCCGTCGCCGAGAACCAGGTAGCCCATGGAGGCCACGGCGATCGGCTTCGGAAAGAGCACGGCGGCGAGCAGGCAGGCGATGGCGAGGTAACTCGAGCCGAGCAGTTCCCGCTCCTCGTGGTGACGCAGGGCGGGCCCCACCAGCGAGCGGAAGAAGCGGCCGAAGCGATGGTCACCGAGTCGCGCGAAATCGACGACCAGCACCGCCACGGTGAGGAGGATGAGCGGCCAGCGCCACTGGCGCTCCGGGAGAAACCAGACGGCCAGCGGGATGAACACCGTCGTGAGATGGATGGCCTTGCGCGCCCACTCCGCCTTCGTCGACATGCTCACGGTCCGCTCCCCTCGTCGCCCGCGCGGCGCGCGCGGAACCTGGCGGGGAAGGTCAGCCGACGTTCCACCGTGAGCTGCTTGCGCGCGGAGTAGGTGGGCTTGGCGCGCAGGATCACGCTGGCGCCCACGAGATCGGCGTCGTCGAAGTCGCGCAGATCGATCCACTCCCTGCGCTGGCCCGCCCCCCGCCTTCGTTCCTGGATCAGCTCGTGCTCGCGGCCATCCGTGGTCAGCAGCACCGTCACGAGGCTGGGCTCGGCCAGTTCGAACTCGAGCTGGATCCCGCGGCGCTCCTTCTCGGCGGCGGGAACGAGCTCGGCCCCGTTGATGGCCGTTCCGGTCCAGGCGTAGGAACCGCCGCGGGCCTCCACGACGAAGAGCTGGCCGAAGCGCCGATTCAGGGCGAGGGAGTTGGGGTGGTCGAGCGGGCGATCGTCGTCGTCGATGCGGTCGAGCACGCGCAGGGGTCCGAGCTTGCGGTCCAGTTTGAGGATGCGTCCGCCGAGGGAGTCGGGAAGGAGGAACTGTCCGTGGAGGTCGATGACCGGATAGCCGAGGCGAACCGGTCCGTCCAGCAGGTCGGCCGCGAGGGCAGATTTTCGCGGCTGCCCCGTGCTGCCGAACAGCCGGATGCGGGTGCCGTCGCGATCCACCACCAGCAGCGAGAAGCGGCGGCTGTGGTTCCACTTTTCCCTGGCGCCCTGCACGGCGATCGTCAGCGGCCTCTCGAGCGGTTCGCCGCCCGTGTCCCACACGTCGACGAAGGCGCCGCTGTCCGCTTTGAAGCGCAGGATCCGGTTGCCCGCGTAATCGGCGGCCCAGAGGAATCCCTCGGAGAAGGCGACGTCCGTGGGGCTGAACGGTCCGTCGGCGTCGTCGATGACGCCCGCCCACTCCAGATCCTTCGCGCCGACGCGCAGCAGGACGATTCGCCGGTTGCCCGTGTCGGCCACGGCCACGAGGCCGTCGCGGTTCACGTCGATGCCCCGCGCGCCCCGGAACTCCCCCTCGCCCGAGCCGAGCTTGCCGTAGCGCTTCACGGAGGTCAGCGAGGGGTTGTAGATGATCTCGCCCCTGCCGGAGTTCACGAGCAGGACCGTGAGCTCGTCGTCGTCGCGGTCGGTCTTGGTGTCGTCGCGGCTGGCGAGCTTGAGAGCGGTGAGTCCCTGGGGATTCGAGATGCGCGCCGTGGGGCCGAGGAAGAGCTTGAGCTCCATCTCACCCACCCGATGCATGCCGAGCGTGTGCTTGAAGGGCGGGTAGACGTAGCTGGTCTCCCTGCCCTCCGCGACGACTGCGAGGGCCGTCAGCAGCAGGAGGGCCAGCGTGATGCGGGGCGTGTTCACCGACCCTCCCGGGTGGAGTGGGTGTTGAAGCGGGCGCGGCCTTTTCACCGCACCCGCCTGCAACGATAGTCTCGCCGGCTAGTGCCGGAAATGTCGCTTGCCGGTGAGCATCACCGTGACACCCAGCTCCTCGGCCCGTGCCAGGACCTCCTCGTCCCGGATCGAACCGCCGGGCTGCACCACCGCCCGCACGCCCGCCTCGGCCAGGATCTCCAGTCCGTCGGGAAAGGGGAAGAAGGCATCGGAGGCCGCAACGGCGCCCTGGGGGTCATGACCCAGCTCCCGCGACTTGTTCACGGCGATGCGACAGGAGTCGACGCGGCTCGTCTGGCCCGCTCCGGCGCCGAGCAGCTTTGCGCCCTTCCACACGACGATGGCATTGCTCTTCACGTGCTTCGCCGTGCGCCAGGCGCGGTCGAGCTCGGACAGCGTGGCCTCGTCGGGCGCGGGGCCAGCGCCGTGCTTCCACTCGATGACCGGCGTGAACTCGGCGTCCTCGTCCTGCACCAGGAGCAGCGGTCCCACCGAGCGCAGGCGACGCGGCGCGCGCCAGGCCGACAGCTCGGGCAGTTCCAACACGCGAAGCTTCTTCTTCTTCATGAGCGCTTCTCGCGCGTCCTGGCTGTAGCCGGGGGCGACCAGCACCTCGATGAACTTCTTCGCGAGGAAGGCGGCCGTGTCGGCGTCGACCGGCTCAGTGAGCGCGATCACCGAGCCGAAGGCGCTCACCGGATCGGAACTCCAGGCGATCTCCAGCGCCGCGGTCCCGGAATCGCCGAAGCCCACGCCACAGGGATTCCCGTGCTTGATCACCGCGGCGGCGGGTCCCGGCAGGTCCTGAACGAGATCGAGGGCCGCTCCCAGGTCGAGCAGGTTGTTGTAGGAGAGCTCGGCGCCTCCTAGCTGCGTGTAGGGCGGCTCGCCCGCGAGCCAGGGATGCAGCGCGCCCCGCTGGTGCGGGTTCTCGCCGTAGCGCAGCTCGGCGATGGGCGCGCCCTGTCCAGGCGCGGCCGCGCCGCCCTCGCCCGTGAACCAGGCGGCGATATCGATGTCGTAGTCGCGCGTGTGGGTGAAGGCCGCGGCGGCGGCTTCCCTGCGGAACTCCGGGCCCGGGTCGCCGTCGCCGGCCCTGCAGGCCGACTCGAAGGGCGCGTACTGCGCGGGGTCGCAGAGCACGGTCGTCCGCTTGAAGTTCTTCGCCGCGGCGCGCAGCAGGCTGGGACCGCCGATGTCGATGGACTCGACGATCTGGGGCTCCTTCCTCTCCGGGTCCCCGGCCGTCTCGCGGAAGCGATAGAGGTTCACCACCACGAGATCGACGAGCGGAAAGTCCATGCGCTCGAGGTCGGCGGCATGCAGGTCGGGATCGGCCAGGATGCCGCCGAAGGTCTTCGGGTGCAGCGTCTTCACGCGCCCGTCCAGGCACTCGGGACTGCCGGTGTACTCGGCAAGCTCCACGGTGTCGACGCCCGCATCGGCGAGGTGTCGACGGGTGCCTCCGCTGGCGATGATCTCGACATCCTGCTCACGCAGGAAGGTCGCGAGCTCGGTGAGGCCGCTCTTGTCCGTGACGCTCATGAGCGCGCGACGGATCTTCACTCCGCACCTCCCGCGCCGGGAAAGAGGATCTCCAGGATCTCCGCGTAGCGGCCGCGGATCCGATCGATCAGCTCCACCGGCAGTGTCGGCGGCGTGCCCTCGCGCGCGAACTTCACGTCATCGAGATGCTTGCGCAGGATCTGCTTGTCGAAGGAGTCGGGCGTGCTGCCCGGCGCGTAGACGCGCTCATCCCAGAAACGCGAGCTGTCGGGCGTGAAGACCTCGTCGATGAGCACCAGCTCGCCGTCGATCTGGCCGAACTCCAGCTTGGTGTCGGCGATGATGATCCCCCGCTCCCGCGCGTAGCGCTCGGCGAAGTCGTAGAGCTCGAGGCTCTTCGCCTTGAGCGTATCGAACCACTCCTCGCCGACGATCTTGCTCGCGTCCTCGGGGCCGACGTTCATGTCGTGGCCCTCGTCCTCCTTGGTGGCCGGCGTGAAGATGGGCGGTTCGATCTTGCCGGCTTCCCGCATGCCCTCGGGGAGCTTGATGCCGCAGACCTCGCCGGTGTTCCCGTAGTCCTTCCAGCCGCTGCCCACCAGGTAGCCGCGCACGACGCACTCGAGATCGAAGCGGTCCGTCTTCCGCACGTACATGCTGCGGCCGCCGAGTTCCTCGCGGTTGAAGGGTTCGGGGAAGTCGCGCCAGTCGGCGCTGATCAGGTGGTGCTTCACGAGGCCCTCGGCCTCGATCCGCTTGAACCACTCCACGGAGATCTGCGTGAGCAGGACGCCCTTGCCGGGCACCGGCTCGTTCATGATGACGTCGTAGGCGCTGATGCGATCGGTGGCGACGATGAGCAGCTTGTCGCCCAGATCGAAGAGGTCCCTGACCTTTCCCTCGTAGTCGGGAGTGAGACCGATGTCGCGGCTGCTGACCAGTGCGCGGCTCTTGTTCATGACGAAGCTCCGTCTCCTTACTTTAGGAAGTGCTGTCTTCTCTGGGAAATGCAGTGGGGTTCACGACGATCCGTCGCCCGTCCCGTCGCCAATCGCCGCCCAGCAGGAGGGCCAGGGCCTCGGGATAGAGACGGTGCTCCTGTTCGAGGATCCGCGCGGCCAGATCCTCCGCGCCGTCCTCGTTCATCACGGGCACCGCACTCTGCAGGACGATCGGCCCGGTGTCCACTCCCCGATCCACCAGGTGGACCGTGCATCCGCTCACCCGCACGCCGTAGTCCCAGGCCTGGGTCTGAGCGTCGAGACCGGGGAAGGAGGGCAGCAGGGAGGGGTGGATGTTCACCACGCGATCCTCGTAGGCGCCGAGAAAGGTGTCGCCGAGGATCCGCATGAAACCGGCGAGGCAGATCCACTCGATGTCGCGCTCGCGGCAAGCGTCCGTGAGGCGCCGTTCGGTGTCGGCGTCGAGACGTCCGCGCGGGCGCATCGGCTGGACGACCAGTCCCTCGATGCCGAACTCCGCGGCGATCTCCAGCGCTCCCGCGTCCGCCTTGTCGCTGATCAACAGGGCGATCTCGCCGGGAAACGAACCGGCGCGGCCGGCCTCCGCCAGAGCCCGGAAATTGGATCCGCGGCCGGAAGCGAGAACGGCGATACGGGTCATCTCTGACCTGCCTCTGCGAGGGATGGATTTCTGGAGTGGAGAACGCGGCGACGCGCGCATCCTAGTGCCGCCCGTGCGGGGTGTCAAGAAAATGGCGGCAGCCGCCAGATCAGGAGCGGAGATGCCAGGAGCAGGGCCGTGGCGAGTCCCCCGCGCCCGTCGAGGTGGCGCCGGAATCCCGCGCTCCAGGGGAGCCACGCGAACAGGGTCGGCGCGGGTCCCTCGAGCACCAGCGTCAGCCGATCGCCGCCGAGTTCCGCCAGCGCGGCGAGGCCGCGCAACAGCAGCGCGGCCGGCGCGGCCGCGAACTCGGCGCCGGGCAGCGGCGCGAAGGGAATCGCGAGCCAGCCGGCGGCGAGGGACGCCGCGCAGAGCAGGCCCCCGGGCAGGTTCCACAGGGGACCCGGCAGGGCGAGGCGGCCGAAGGTCATCAGCATCACCGGCATCCCCGCCGCGGTACAGAGCAGCGACGCGGACACGCTCTGCTTCACGCCCCACCAAAACCGTGCCGGCCGGGCCTGAGGCGGCGCTCCCGGACGCTTGGCGATGAGACCGAGAGTGGCGAGATAGCTGAGCTGGAACGACGGTCCGAGCAGCGATGCCGGACGCCAGGCGAACTCCCCCAGAGCCGCGGCCGCGATGGCTTCCCGCGCCAGCGGCCTGGCTCCCCGTCTTCGCGCGATCAGAAGGTACGCGGCCATCGTGAGCGCTCTCAGCACCGAGGGTGAATCGCCCCAGAGAAGCGGCAGCAGGGGAAGCAGCGCGAGCATCAGCCACTCGATACGAAAGGGACCCAGGGCGCCCAGCCCCAGCAGACGGCGCAGGAGCAGCAGGAACAGCCCCACGTGGAGGCCGCTGAGCGCGAGCAGATGCGCGAGCCCGGCGTTCCGGAAGTGACGGCGGGTGCTCCAGGCGAGGCCCCGTCGCTCTCCCAGCAACAGGGCTCTGGCCAGGGGGCGCTGCGCCGCGGGGAAGTGGCTCGTGAGTCGACGGGCCAGGCGCCCGCGTCGTCCCGGCCCCGCGCGACGGCTGGCGAGGCCGGCATCGGTCTCCATGTGATCGGCGGTCCAGCTCTCGAGCCGGAACTCCCCGTCGGCCAGTCGGCGTCCCTGGCCCTCGAATGCCGCCCCGGGCGCCGGACAGAGCCCGCCCACACCCCTCACGCGCAGACCCGGCCTGCCGGTGAGCGAGCCCGTGAAGCGCAGGCCCTGACGGGAACGCGTCTCCGCCCACCGGCCGTCGATCGTCACGGGGCGATCGTCCGCCGGGATGGCGGGGAGCCTCGCGAGGGCCAGGAGAAATCCCAACCCGACGAACAGCAGGGAGCGCGGCCGAACGCCGGGCAGTTTCGCGCGACCGCGCCGAGGCCGGCGAAGCGCCGGGAACAGGAGCGGCAGGAAACCCGGCAGCAGGGCCAGGGCTCCGGGCAGACGAAGCGGGAGCGCCAGGAGCACGCCCATGAAAAGGGAATAGAGCAGACTCCACCCTCCGGGTGCAGCGGGATTGTCCGGGAGGGGAAAGGGGTCAGTCGGTCGGGGGATCCTCGACGAAGTGGACCTGGTTCTTGCCGCCCGCCTTCGCCTTGTAGCAGGCCTCGTCCGCCACGCGGAACAGGCTGTCCTCGCTGAGGGCGTCTCGGGGATAGATCGCGCCGCCCACGCTCACGGTCATCCGCAGGGGCTCGCCGCCGCCCGGAAGGGGGAAAGCATGGCCCTCGACGGCTTCGCGCAATCGTTCGCCGGCCCGGAAAGCGGAATCGCCCTCGAGCCGCGGCAGCAGCACCACGAACTCCTCGCCGCCGAAGCGGAACACCATGTCGACCTTGCGCAGCGTGTTCCGCAACACCTCGCCGAACTCGCGCAGGACGGCGTCGCCGGCGTCGTGACCATAGGTGTCGTTGACCTGCTTGAAGTCGTCGAGGTCGATCACGAGCATGGCCAGATGATCGTGGCTGCGCGTTGCGCGCTCGATCTCCAGGGGAAGCTGGATCTCGAGGAAGCTGCGATTGAAAACGCCGGTGAGGGTATCCACGTAGACCACTGTCGACAGGAACCTGTGGTTGCGGATCAGGTGGGAGAGCGCTTCGCCCAGCATGGCCGCCTCGCCGCGGGCCCTGTCGAAGTCCGTGTCGGGCGGAAGCTGAAGCTCGAGAAGTCCCCAGGCGTCGTCGGGGCTCCTCTCCACCGGATCGCGGAGCGGCATGAGAAGCGTTCTCCGCCCCCCGCTCGCGTCCCGCGGCGGATACCAGCCGTAGCGAGGGGCGTCCTCATCCATGAGCACCGCGTCGCGGCCCTCCAGCGCCACGAGGTAGGGATGTCCGGGGATCAGGGTGTCGGGTTCGATGAAGTGGAGACCCGTGAGGGGGCTGTCGTCGCCGCCGGTTTCCAGCACCTTGAAGTGGTAGAGCTGGTGACGGCTGTCGGGGTACCAGTCCTCGATCAGGCGCATGAGCCGGTCGAGGCCGGAGAGGAGGCCGGGCTTTCCGCCATCGATGCGCAGGACGGTGAGGATCTCCTCCAGCCTGCCGGGATCCTGCTCGACGCTCGGCGCCTCGAGCCCGGGCGCCGTTTCGGCGGCGGTGGCGGCAGTCGCCGCCGGTTCCTTGCCCGATCCCATCTCCGGAGAAGCGGGAACTCCGGCGAGAGGTAGCCGGTAGCTTCGTGCTCCGCGCTTGTCGCGGTAGAGTCCGGCTCCGAGGCGCTCGAAAACGCCGCGCTCGACAAGGAACTCCGCCAGCTCTCCGGCGAGACGACGTTCGTCCTCGATCCCACCTTCGAGCAGGACGGAGTCGAGCCTCTCGCGCCGGGCAGCATCGAGCTGCTCCCTGGGCAGGAGATACCGGAGGAAATAGCGACTGGTCTTCTGGCGTCGATTCATGGCTGAGAAGCTGAGACCCTGTTTGTGCATCGCCGTAAGGCTTTATTGGATGGCCACCTAAGGCTATCCATTGAAGTATATACTAAAGCACCTATGGCAGGTCAATGCCCGTGAGATCTTCGTTGCCAGCATTGGGGTCTTCCACTAGACTGCGGGCCCCTATCGGCATTCCCTTTGCTCAACCCCTGGGAACATGCGTCCGTTCCCGCGACTGCAAGTCGGTCGCCAGGAGGTAGCCTTGATCCGCTTCCGCCCGATAATCCTCTGCCTTGTCGTCATTTCCGTTCTTCTGAGCGCCTGTTCGCAGGGTACCCGCCAGGAATTGCCGGAAACGGACGTTGTCGCCGATATGGAAGCTCCGACACCGGCGGTGGTCGATACCCTGTCGGCCGCTGACGCCGCTGCAGAGGAGATCGCCGAGGAGACACCCTCCGAGTGGAGCCTTCGCGACCGCGCCCTCGCCTTCAAGCCCGAGCTCCAGGCCCTGCAGGAGCACTACGACGACGCCATGCACCTTTTGACCCAGGGCGACCTCCTCGGCGCCCAGGAGATGCTCGACCACAGCTACGCCAACCTCGGCGAAGCGCAGGTCGACAGCGTCCTCAACGCCAGCGGACTCGCCCACCTCTATCTGGGCAGTCTCCAGAAACGACTCGATCGTCTGCAGGAGATCCTCGACGAGGAGTCGCTGATGCACTTCGCGGCGCCCCTCGAGGTGGCCGACGACTCCCTCGTGGCCCTCTGGTACGGAGGACTGCCCGACAGCCCGGCCCGCCCCCTCGCCATCGAACAGAACGCCCGCGTGCAGAAGTGGATCGATCACTTCACCGGCCGGGGACGGAAAACCTACCAGCAGTGGCTCGACCGCGGCATGGCCTATCGCCCCCTCATCGAGGAAGCGCTCGAGCGCCACGAGCTGCCGCCCGAGCTCTACTACCTGGCGATGATCGAGAGCGGCTTCAAGACCTCGGCGCGCAGCAGCGCGGGCGCCGTGGGCCCCTGGCAGTTCATTCGCGGCACGGCCCGTCGTTACGGGCTCACCGTGGACTACTGGGTCGATGAACGCCGGGATCCCGTGCGTTCCACGGAGGCCGCCTGCCAGTATCTGTCCCATCTCTACGGCATCTTCCAGGACTGGAACCTGGCCATGGCCGGCTACAACTCCGGAGAGTTCCGCGTGCAGTCCGCGGTGCGCCGCGCCGGCAGCCGCGACTTCTGGAAGCTGCGCCTGCCGCGTCAGACCCAGGACTACGTACCCAAGATGATGGCCGCCGCCTGGGTCGGCGCCCACCTCGAGGAGTACGGCTTCACCGAGACAGCCCATCGCACTTACACCTACGAGAACCTCGAGGTCTCCCAGGCCGTCGACCTCTCGCTCATCGCCAAGAAGGGGCGTTTCAAGCGCTCCTCGCTGGAGTTTCTCAATCCCCACCTGCTGCGTTGGTGCACGCCGCCGGATCGGCCCGGCTACGAGATCCACGTACCGCGGGGCTCCACGGATCGGCTCGAGACCGCGCTTGCGAGCCTGAGCAAGGACGAGCGCGTTAGCTTCGCGCGGCACCGCGTCCGTCGCGGCGAGACCCTCTACGAAATCGCCAAGGGCTACGGCACCAGCGTCGGCTCGATCATCCGCCGCAACAACATTCGCAATCCGCGGCTGCTCAGGGCGGGCACCACGCTCGTCATCCCCACGCACCCCGACCGCGGCTGGCAGCAGCCGACGCCCAACGGCGTGGCCGCCGCGGCCGCGAAGGTGCTGCCGCCCCTGGACGTGCCGTCCGGCAAGGCCAAGGGCTTCTACACGGTGCGCAAGGGCGACAACCTCTCGGTGATCGCCAGGCGACTGGGCATCGGCGTGAAGAGGCTCCAGCGATGGAACGGCATGGGTCGCTCCACGCGGATCTATCCCAACCAGGTGCTCCAGTATCTCTACGCGAGTCCGGGAAGCCCGGGATCGGGCAGCCAGGTCGCCGACGGCGGGACGCCGAGCCGGCACATTCACGTGGTGAAGAAGGGCGAGAGCCTCTACTCCATCAGCCGTCACTACGGCACGACGGTGGCGAGCCTTCTGGGCTGGAACAAGCAACTCAGCAAGGAGACCCTGCTGCATCCGGGCGATCGCCTGGTGCTCTACCTGGGTAGCTGAGCTCGGGGGGCGTCAGTCGAGAAGGCTGGCGCCGTCCGGGACGGTCTTCGCGTCGAAACCGCTCAGGTCCGCCTCCTTCCGACGCACACCCCAGCGGATGTTGCGCCCGACGGTCCATCGGGCCGGAAGCCGCGCATCCTTGCCCACCAGGGTGATCCCCGTACTGAGCACGTCCGGACGATCGGCGTTGGGCGCGCCGCCGGCCTCTCCGCCCACGCGGCATCCCTCTCCCACCAGCGCGCGCTTGTCGAGGATACAGCGCTCCACCCTGCTGTCCTTGCCGATGTGAACGTTCTCCATGATGATGGCGTCGTTCACCTCCGCGCCGGCCTCCACGACGACGCCCGGTCCCAGCACGCTGCCGCGCACGATGCCCTGGACCCGACAGCCGTCGCTGATCAGGGAGTTCTCGATGCGGGCGCCGCCGCCCATCTTCATCGGCGCGCGCGGCGGCGTGCGCGTGAGGATGGGCCAGTCCGGGTCGTCGATCCGGAACTCGGGGTTGCCTCCGAGGAGATCGCGGTGAGCCTGGAAGTAACTGTCCAGGGTTCCGACGTCGAGCCAGTAGCCGTCGAAGCTGTAGAGCGCGAGCTGCTGCTCCGCCAACCAACCGGGCACGAGGTGCTTGCCGAAGTCCAGGTTGGGCTCATCGGGCCCCCGCCTGCGCAGCAGGTCGAGCAGGTACTCGCGTCGCACCACGTAGATGCCCATGCTGGCCAGGTTGCTCTTGGGCTCGGCCGGCTTCTCGACGAAGGCGACGGCGTTGCCCTGTTCGTCGGCCTCGAAGATGCCGAAGTGATGGGCCTGCTCCCACTCGACGGGCCGCACGGCCACCGTCGCCTGGGCGCCGGACTCCCGATGCCGCTCCAGCAGGTCGAGGTAGTCCATGCGGTAGATGTGGTCGCCGCCAAGGATCAGGAAGTTCTCCGCCTGGGACTCCTCGAGGATCCGCAGGTTCTCGTAGAGCGCGTTGGCCGTGCCGCCGTACCAGTTCGACCGCTCCAGCCCGCGGAAGGGATGCAGGTACTGGAGGCCGACGTCCAGGCGGTCGAGGTCCCAGGCGCGGCCGAAGCTCACGTGGTCCTCGAGGCTGCGCGGAAGGTACTGGGTGAGAATCGACACCTCGCTCAGCCCCGCGTGGAAACAGTTGGAGAGGAC
The DNA here is from genome assembly GCA_964399495.1 of uncultured bacterium. GTDB lineage: Bacteria > Krumholzibacteriota > Krumholzibacteriia > JACNKJ01 > JACNKJ01 > CAYNQX01. The sequence continues at coordinate 40,134 of CAYNQX010000007.1, read as the reverse complement.
GAAGTCGATGATGCGGAAGTTCCCCCCGAAGGGTACCGCCGGTTTCGCGCGCAGCTGGGTGAGCAGGTCGAGCCTCTCGCCGCGTCCGCCGGCCAGGATCATCACCGCGGTGCCGCCCTGATGTCTCTTCATCCCTTTGCTCCGTTCCCCTTGAGCCCGCTCGCGGGAGACGCGTCGCAGCGACTCCCCGCGGAGATTTCGTGATTCTTCGGCAGCACCAGCACCTGGCCGTCGCCGGCCACCACGGCGCCCGCGCCGATGCGCACGTTCTTGTCCAGGATCGCGCGACTCACCCGGGCTCCGGCCGCGACATGGGCACCCGAGAACAGGACGGCGTTCTCGACGCAGGCCCCCTCCTCGATCGTCACCTGGGGAAAGATCACCGAACCGATCGCCTGCCCGGCGATCCGGCAGGCCGACCCGACGATGCTGCGCTCCACGAGGGAGCCCGGCGCGAACCAGGTGGGACTCTCGCTCTCCATGCGGGTGAAGATCGGCCAGGCGGGATCGTCGAGGCGGAGCGCGGGCTGCTCGTCCACCAGCATCAGGCTGGCGCGGTAGTAGGCGTCGAGGTCGCCCACGTCCTCCCAGAAGCCGTCGTAGCGGTAGGTGGCCACCGTCTCACGGCTCACCGTAGGCGTGATCACCTCGCGCACGAGATCGGAGCCCTCCTGCTCGGCCAGGGCCTCCAGCGAGTCGACCAGGTACTCCTTCTCGAACAGGTAGATGCCCAGGCTGCTGTCGCTGCCGAAGGCCTCGCCGGGCTTCTCCCGGAAACCCGTCACGACGCCGCGGTCGTCCAGATCCACCAGGCCGAAACGGCGGGAGTCGCCCGGACGCTGCGGTCGCGTGGCGATCGTCAAGGCCGCGCCCGTGACGATGTGTCGGTGGAAGAGCTCGCGGTAGTCCATCTTGTAGATGTGGTCGCCGCTGAGGATCAGCACGTAACGGCTGCGGCTCTTGCGGATGATGTCCAGGTTCTGGATGAGGGCGTCGGCCGTTCCCTTGTACCACGACGTGCGCCGGGCTCCCGAGTAGGGCAAAAGCACGCGCAGGCCGCCGCCCTGGCTGCGATCGAGGTCCCAGGGCCGCCCGAGCCGAATGTGTCGCCGCAGGCTGCGCGGGTTGTACTGCGTGAGGATGTAGATGCTCCGCAGCCCCGAGTTCACGCAGTTGCTGAGGGGGAAGTCGATGAGTCGATAGGAGCCCCCGAAGGGTACCGCCGTCTTCGCCCGGTGATGCCCGAGCACGCCCAGCGCGTCCGGCGACCCTCCCGCGAGGATCATCGTCAAGACGTTGTCCATTCCCCTCCCCGACGACCCTTGCGCGGGCCCGCTAGTGGACGATCAGAAGTGGATCGCGAGACCCAGGCGATGGGTGCCGTCGAGATCCTCGTGACTGCCGAAACCGTAGTCCACCGAGAACTCCTCGAGGAGATCCCAGGGGAGGATGCCCCGCGCGCCGGCCAGCCTCAGCCCGCCGCCGGCCGTCCAGGCCTCTCCGTCGAGCCCGAGGCGCAGCGCCACGGCCTTGAGGAGCCAGAGCTCGAGCCCCAGGTGGGGATCCATGCTGAATCCGCCGCCGCTGAAGGTGGCCGCTTCGCCGTAGTCCTCGAAGCGGATCTCCGCGTCGGCCGCCAAGAGCAGGTCCGCGCGCAGCGACTCGAAGCCGTGACGCCAGGCGAGTCCGGGGCGCAGCGAGGGCGCAACGAACTCGGAGACGCCCGTGCTCCAGGCGATGTAGGTGCCCGTGATGTCCTGCAGCTTGATTCCGGCGCGGAAGCCGTGGGCCAGGGGCGGACTCAGGATGCCCGCGTCCAGCCCGAAGCCGAAGCTGTTGAAGGTGCCGATCGACTGGTAGATCACCTTCACGCTGCCGCCCATGGACCAGTTGCCCACCTTGGTGGCGTAGACGCCGAGGATCCCCCACTCCTGGTCGCTGACCTTGTGGAAGAGTGAGGGGTCGATGTCGAGCTCGGCGAAGTCCTCGGGGCCGAAGGTGTCCTCCTCGTGGTCGGGAACCCAGCCGTGATCTTCCGGCGTGCCCGTGAACTGGATGTCGTCCACCCCCAGCCGCAGGACGGAGATTCCCAGGCTGGCCTCGCGGCCGTAGAGCTCCATCTTGCGATGGAAGCCGACATGGTCCACCTGCACCAGGCCGCCGAAGCGTTCGGAGTGCATCAGGCTGATGCTTCCGCCGGGCATCGCGGCCAGGGCGCCGGGATTGAAGAACAGGGAGTTGTTGTCGCCCCCCACCGCCGTGAATGCTCCACCCATCGCCAGCGGGCGGCCGCCCGTGCCCTTGGTCATGAAGTCGGCCGCGTATTTGGTGGCGGTCGCTTCCAGGGGAAGCGCAAGGAGGATGACGCAGAGCAGGGGCGTCAGTCGGAAGTATCTCTTGCTCATGGGTTCACCGTGCCCGTCGAGGGTTCAGGTCGATCGTGGTTATCAGGGGTGAGCAGAGGGCTGGGGTGCTCGAATAATAGAAGAAGCTGCGGTTTCCCGCCAGTGAAAACACTTGGCGGTCTAACCCAGTCCGTACTCCTTGAGTTTCCGATAAAGTGTCCGCTCGCTGATTCCGAGCTGTCGCGCCGCCCGGCGGCGGTGCCCCCGGTTCTCGTCGAGCGCCTGCTCGATGAGCCGGCGCTCCATCTCCTCGAGACTCCCTCCCAGTTCGGCGCGGCTGAGATCCCTTCCGAGCCCGCGCGCGTGGAGTCGACCGTGACCCTCCGGATCGAGCTCGTCGCCCTGTACTTTCTCCTCGAAGCCGCGCAGGATCCCGAGCACCTCCTGCATGTCCTCGCGCAGGGCCAGGATCGATCGGTAGAGCAGCTCCCGCTCCGCCTCCTCGGGCCTGAGCGTCAGGGCCATCGGCAGGTTGGGCGGCGCGTCCTCTTCGTCGCGGACGAAGTCCGGCGGCAGATCGCCGAGGCCGAGCCTGCCTCCGGTCGCCATGACGGCCATCCGCTGCACGGTGTTGCGCAGTTCCCGGATGTTGCCGAGCCAGGGCGCCTCGCTGAGCACCGACATCAGCTCGGGCGATACCTCGAAGAGGCGCGTGCCCTCCTTCTCGTGCATCTCGCGGATGAACAGCTCGACGAGCAGGGGCACGTCCTCGTGACGGTCCCTGAGCGGCGGCACCTCGATCTCGAACACCTTGATGCGATGGAGAAGATCGCGGCGGAAGCGCCCCTCCCGCACTTCGAGGTCGAGGTCGCGGTTGGTCGCGGCCACGACACGCGCGTCGGACCTCTGGGTGCGCACGCCGCCCATGCGGATGAACTCGCCGGTCTCGAGCACCCGCAGCAGTCGGATCTGGATCTGCGGGCTGAGCTCGCCGATCTCGTCCAGGAACAGCGTGCCGCCGTCGGCCCGCTCGAAGTGGCCGGCGTGGGAGGCGGTGGCGCCGGTGAAGGCGCCCTTCTCGTGGCCGAACAGCTCGCTCTCGAGGGTTCCTTCCGGCAGGGCGCCGCAGTTGAGGGCCAGGAAAGGGCCCTTGGCGCGCTTGCTCGACTGGTGAAGGGTCTGGGCGATCAGCTCCTTGCCTGTGCCGCTCTCGCCCGTGACGAGCACGCTGATCTCCGTGGGCGCGATGTGGAGGATCATCTCCAGGATCTGTTCGAGGGCCTCGCTCTTGCCCGTGATGTTGCAGTCGAGACGGAATCGTCCGAGACGGACCCGCCGCTCCAGCAGCAGACGGAGATCACGGTCGGGCAGCGGCAGGTCGATGAAGCGGTCCACGCCGGCCAGGCGTTCGGACTGCCTCACCTTCTCGCTGCGCGGACTCTCGAGGAGGGTTATCTCCATGTGCTGGCGTCGCCGTCGGATCTTGCGCAGGAAGCCGAGAATGCTGCCGCTCTCGCTGCGGCGATCGATGAGCAGGAGCAGGGGGTCGTAGGCTTCCAGCTGGCCGTAGGCCTCCTGGAGCCCGGGAAAGGTAAAGACGGGCGCGCCCTCGAGCGGCCCCCAGGACTCCAGGGTCTTCAGCAGAGCAGAGTCTTCGCTCACGACGACGATGCCGTCGCCCATGACGGTTGGCATACTTCAAGCCTTTGACGATAAACGGATTAAGTAGCTTCCTGACAACTTGGCACCAGAATAGTGTCGTCGCGGAGAGCTGTCAAGGCTGGATAGGGAACCGGGAGCGGAAGAGGACCCGCGCCGCATCGTGCCGTTGGCGGAGAGATCGGACTACGAGGCCTTCGTCTCGGCGGAGCCGGCGGATTCCGAGTCCCCGGAGGACGCGCTCAGGTTCGGCACGCCGAAGGTCTGACGCTCCGTGTCCATGAGCTCCTTGGCCGTGACGAGCAGCGCGTCCAGCTGTTCGCTGCCCAGCCCCAGGCGCTGCGCGGCGGCGAGGGAGCCGAGATCGTAGTCCGGCTCCTTGCGGAAACCCCACTCGGCCTTCCAGGCCATGGCGTTGCCGATGCGGACGAGGTCCGTGAGGACGTCGCCGCCCTCCTCCTCGTGATGAAGCCGAATCGACTCCACCGCGCGTTCGTGCAGATTCCAGCGTTCGGCCAGGGCCGCGCCCACCTCGGCGTGGTCCATGTCGAAATGCTGGCGCTCGAGATCGTTGAAGGGACGGTACTCCACGTAGATCTGCTGGATGATCTCCTGGTAGGCCTGCGGATCGCCCTGGAGCAGGATCAGCTTGCCGATGTCGTGCACCAGCGTGGTGACGAAGGCCTCCTCGGCCAGGCCGGGGAAGAGATCCTTCGCGACGGTCTTCGCGGCCATCGCCGCGCCCACCGAGTGTTCCCAGAGCATGGACTCGAGCAGGTCGCCCTTCTTGCCCTTGCCCTTGAACAGATTCTGGATCGCCTCGGCCAGCACCAGGCTGCGGATGTGGTTGAAGCCCAGCATGACGATCGCCTCCTTCAAGGTCTTCACCTTGCGAGGAAGCGAATAGAGCGCGCTGTTGGCGACTTTGAGGATCCGCATCGCCAGCACCTGGTCGCTGTCGATGACGGTCTGCAGTTTCCTGGCGCTGGTCTCGGGGTCGCTGACCATCTCCAGGATCTTGGCGGCAACATGCGGCATGGTGGGCAGCTTGCCCACCCTGGCCATCAGCTTATCGAGAGTGCTACCCACGGCTACCGGCTTTCCTGGCTCGAACCTTGGCTTCGATGCGATCGATCCTCCGGCTGAGTTCCGGAGGGCAGGTGGGGATTGCTGCCTCCCCATCTTGCTCTATCGGCTCACCCGGATGTGAACTTGAATGCTGATGCTCCTTTTCGGCGCCCATCAGGCCGGCGTAAGCGGCTCGAGCGCGCGCCATCGGCACGGGGATCTCCTCCGCCTTCGGCCCTCCGTCGGGATGCGAGGTCATGTCGTCGACCTCCCCGGTGCTCCCCGGAACGACATCGCGGCGCTTCGGGGCGAGCATGGCGCCGATCTCCCCGCCGATCTTCCTGGCGATGACGGGGCGGAGAATCCAGAGCAGGACGAAACCGACCAGAGCCGCGCCGAGGGCAACCCAGAAGGTGCCGCTTCCCCATGCGCTCGCGATGCCTTCGCTCCAGTTCACTCGCCGCTCCTCTCTTCTTCCGTTCCCATGAGCCTCAGGCTCGTTCGTCGATGAGCAGTCCCCGGTCGGGATCGATGACCGGTTTCTCCTCCCCCGCCTCCCTGTCGTCGCTCTCGGACGTCGGCGGGGTTTCCTTCTCCACTCGATCCTGGTCCTCGTCCCGCTCCCGGTCGAGGATGTCGCGGAAGTCGCCCTGACGGCGTTTCCCCGGCTGATTGCGCGATCCCCCGCCCACGGGCTGAGGGGACTTCACTGGGCTGTCGATCCGGCGGAGCTCTTCCATGAGTTCCTCCCCGGTACTCGCTCCCTAGCCGAAGGCCTCTTTGCGCTTCGCCTTCTGGCGGCGCGGAAGCGGGTTCTCTCTGGTCCGGCTCCTGACGCGCAGACGGAGCCTGTTGACGGCCTTGCCGTGGATCTGGCAGACCCTGCTCTCGCTCACGCCGAGCACCTCGCCGATCTCCGCGAGGGTCAGCTCCTCGAAGTAGTAGAGCGTGAGGACGAGACGCTCCTTCTCGTCCAGGCGCTCCAGGGTCTCGACGACGATGTGGCGAAGTTCCTTGTCCGCCAGGTTGTCGTGGGCATTGGGCATCCGCAGATCGGAGAGGATGTCCCTCACCGATGCATAGGTGCCGTCCTTGCCGACCCTGAGCTCCTCCTCGATGGAGAGCAGGCTCGAGTGCGAGACCTCCCCCACCAGGCGGTAGAAATCATCCAGGTCCAGGCGCATGTGACGCGCGAGTTCGACGTCCTTGGGGCTGCGCCCGAGGCGCCTCTCCAGTTCGTGGATCGCCAGGTCGATGCGCTTGGCCTTGCGGCGGATGGAGCGCGGGAACCAGTCCTGGTTCCTCAGCTCGTCCAGCATCGCTCCCCGGATCCTCGGAATGGAGTAGGTCTCGAATTTGACTTCCTTACCCGGGTCGAAGGCCTCGACGGCTTTCATGAGGCCGATCATGCCGGCGCCGACGAGATCGTCCATCTCCACCGAGTCGGGGAGGCCGGCGGCAAGTCGTCCTGCAACGTACTTGACCAAACCTAGGTAGTGAATGATGAGTCTTTCCCGTCCCCGGGAAGACCGGTCGCTGTGATACGACTCCCATAACGCACGAGTTTTTTCCAACTTAGGCGCGTCCTCTCCGGTTGTTACTCCAAGTGGCATGGGTTGGGCTGTGAACTCCGATGATTCCTTGCAGCAACTGTGCCATCGCTTCCCCTACTGATCCCGCGCCATCCTGGGGCGCAATTCGCCGTTCTCCGCAAGCAGAGGGAATCCCCCTCCCTTCCGGGGAAGAACGGTCAACGCGACGAATCCGCCGCTCCGCTCCTCGCGAGCTTGAGCAGACCCACGATCACGAGGATCTGCGCTCCGAACACCACGACATAGGCGATGAAGGCCTTCTCGATGGAGAGGAGCAGTGGCCAGCCCTGCATCGCGCCCCAGAGAAAGGTCAGGAGTGCCGCCACCAGGTTCAGGCGCTGCATCCCGCTCATCGGCCGCCTCCCGCCTCAGCGGCTCCGGCCTTCCGGTGGGCCCTGACGATCCGGGTCATCAGCATCTCGGTCGTCGCCAGCGCGACGTCGATCTCCCCATCGCCCGTTCCCGACAGAAAGGAGAACAGGCCCGCCTCGGCGGAGCCCGCCTCCAGGGCGCGGCGAAGCGGATCGGCGAGATCGGAGCGCGAGATCGCCAGGTAGTGCGCCGCCTCCATCGCCTTTTCCAGGCCCGAGGCGTGTCCGTCGGCGGGCAGCAGCATGTGACGCAGCAGCGGCGCGCCCTCGAGCAGCGCCTCGGCCCGCCCCAGCAGAGCCACATGGCTCTCCGCGAAGGCGGGCATGTCGATGATCACGAGGTCCCTACCCTGGAGAAACTCCACGGCCTCCAGCAGGCCCCGCGGATCGGTGGCGAGCACCGCCTCGTAGCCGAGCCGATCCGCCTCGGTCTCGAGGCGCAGACGCTCGCCGGGATGCTCGGGGGCGTAGGCGATCATGGCCACGCGGGCTCCCGATCGCGACAGGGTGGCGGCGATCTTCCGGGCGACGGTGCTCTTGCCGGAGCCGGGTCCCCCCATCAGGGCGTGGTGCCCGCGCAGATCGGCGATCTCCATCGCCTCGACGCAGGGCAGCATGCCGGCCAGGCGGTCGAGCGCGGGCTCGATCTCGCTCTGCTGGAACGGAGGCACCTCCTCGGCGTGATCCGCGGCGACGGCGAGCATCGCCGCGGTCGAGATCCCCATGCCGCGGAGGAAGGCGGACAGGGGATGGCGGTCGGCCGCCTCGATCTCCCCCAACTGCCGCTCGAACTCCTCGAGCAGGGATTCGAGACGCTCCACCTCCACTTCCAGGGGCGCGGCGCCCGCGGCGCCGGGCGTCTCGGCCTCGGCCCTGGCGCCGTCACGGCGTCCTTCGGGTGCGACGACCCGCACCTCCACCTCCTCCTCCAGGCGCAACGAGCCCTCCCTGGGACTTCGCCGGGTCTGGGTGTCGAGAATCAGGGCGTCCTCGCCGTACTGCTCCTTCACCATTCTGAGCGCCGTCCTGATGTCGGGCGCCACGACCTTCTGTTCAGTCATTGACAGTCACCATCCCCAGTGCGTTGACCTCGGTGCCGACGGGAACTTCGCTGAACGCCAGCACCGTGAGGCCGGACAGGAAGACTTCGCAGTAGCGCTTGAAGACGAGCCGGATGGAGCTGGCCACCAGCAGCACGGGCTGATGCCCGTGCAGCGACGCGCGCTCCACCTCGCTCCTGAGACTCTGCTGGAACCGTTCGGCCAGCTCCGGAGGCAGGAAGATGCCGCCGGTCTCGCCGTACTGCTGCAGGGCCTCCATGAAGAGCTGTTCGACCGAGTGGTCGAGGGTGATCACCGAGAGTCCGCCGCTCTCGTCGAGGATGTCGCGGACGATCGAGCGCCCGAGATGCTCGCGAACCTTCTCGGAGATGAAGTCGGGGTTCTGGCTGTGGCCGACGTGATCGCCCACGGCCTCGAGAATCGTCACCATGTCCCGGATCGGCACGCGCTCCTGGAGCAGGTTCGCGAGGACCTGCTGCAGGAAGCCCAGCTTCACCTGTCCGGGGATCAGTTCCTCGACGAGGGAGGGCGCCACGTCGCGCACGCCGTCCACGAGACGCTTCACGTCCTCGCGGCTCATGATCTCGTCGGCGTGACGCCGCACGACCTCGGAGAGATGCGTGGTGACGACCGCCGCCGGCTCCACCAGGGTGAGCCCCCGCTCCTCGGCGGTGATCTTGTCGGCGTCCGGGATCCAGAGGGCGGGCAGGCCGAAGGCGGGCTCCACCGTCTCGATGCCGCCCACGCCGCCGCGCTCCTCCGGAGCCGCGATGCACAGGTGATGGCCCGGCAGGATCTCCGCGCGCTCCAGCTCGACGCCCTTGAGCTTGATCGAATACTCGTTGGGTTTGAGATGGATGTTGTCCCGGATCCTCACGGGACTCACGTAGAGACCCAGCTCGCTCGCCTGCTGGCGGCGGATCGCGGTGACGCGCTCGAGCAGGTTGCCGCCGCGCGCGGTGTCCGCCAGGGAGATCAGGCCGTAGCCGATCTCCAGCTCGAGGCGATCCACCTGGAACAGCGAGGGGTCTTCCAGCGGATCCGTCGGGCCGGCGGGGAGTTCGTCTTCTTCCTCCGCCTCGGGCTCGTCGGGCCGGCGGGAGACGCGCCAGGCCGCCACGGCGGTGACCGTGCCGAGGGTCAGGAAGGGCAGATGCGGCAGTCCCGGCACGAAACCCAGGGTGAAGAGCGCCGCCGCCGCGATGCCGAGGGCCTTGGCCTGGCCGAAGAGCTGGCTGATGAAGTCGTCGCCCAGCTCCTGTTCGCTGCGCCCGCGCGTCACCACGACGCCCGAGCTCACCGAGATGATCAGCGCCGGAATCTGGCTCACGAGGCCGTCGCCCACGGTGAGCAGCGTGTAGGTGGAAAGCGCCTCGCCGAAACTGAGGCCGAGCTGCGCGACGCCGATGATGAAGCCGCCCAGGATGTTGATCACCGTGATCACGATGCCGGCGATGGCGTCGCCGCGGACGAACTTGCTCGCGCCGTCCATCGCGCCGAAGAAGTCGGCCTCCTCGCCGATGCGCTCGCGGCGGTACTTGGCCTCCTTCTCGTCGATGAGGCCCGCGTTGAGGTCGGCGTCGATCGCCATCTGCTTGCCGGGCATGGCGTCCAGGGTGAAGCGGGCCGCCACCTCGGCCACTCTGCCCGCGCCTTTCGTGATGACGACGAACTGGATGATCACCAGGATCAGGAACACCACCATACCGACGACGGCGTTGCCCCCCACCACGAAGTTGCCGAAGGCCTCGATCACCTTGCCCGCGTAGCCGTTGAGCAGGATGAGGCGCGTGGAGGCGACGTTGATCGCCAGCCGGAACAGCGTGAGGAAGAGCAGCAGCGTGGGGAACACCGAGAAGCCCAGGGGATCCTTGATGTAGAAGGTCACCATCAGGATGATCAGGGCGAAGGTGATGTTGAAGGAGAGCAGCAGGTCCAGCACGCCGGCGGGCAGCAGGAGCACCATCACCGCCAGGATACCGATGATCGATATCCCGACCAGGATGTTGGCGTTCCCCTTCAGGATGCCGTCCAGCCGATTTGCTTTGTTGATCTCCGACATCGATCAGACTCCTGCTTCTCTTCCCCGGTCGCCCGGGACTCTTCGCTAACTCCTCGCCCCGGCCGCGCCGTGGCTGAGGCGATACACGTAGGCCAGCAGCTCCGCCACGGCCTGGAAGAACTTGATGGGAATCGTCTCGCCCATCTCACACTCTGCGTAGAGGGCGCGGGCCAGGGGCTTGTTCTCCACCACCGGCACGCCGGCCTCGCGGGCCACTTCCTTGATTCGATGCGCCACACGGTCGGCGCCCTTGGCCACGACCTTCGGCGCGCCCTTCTCCTCTTCGTAGTTCAGCGCGACGGCGAAGTGGGTCGGGTTGGTCACCACCACGTCGGCCGTCTTGACGTCCTCCATCATCCGCCGCACCGAGATCTCTCTCTGCAGCGCCCTCAGGCGGGACTTGAGAAGGGGATCGCCCTCGGTCTCCTTGAACTCCTCCTTGAGCTCCTGCTGCGTCATCATGATGTCCTGCTCGTGCTGCCAGCGCTGGAACGCGTAGTCGGCGAGGGCGAGGATGAGCATGAGCAGGATCAGGCGGCTGGCCAGCTTCAGGGCCACCTTGCCGAGGACGGTCAGCGCCGGCAGAACCTCGAGCTCCGCCAGCCCGATGATCGCCGAGGCCTCGCCCCTGAGCGTGACGTAGGTGATCGTGAGCAGCAGGCCCATCTTGAGCAGGCTCTTGAGGAACTCGAAGCCGCTCCGCTTGCTGAAGATTCTCTTGAAGCCCTTGATCGGGTCGAGGCGCTCGGGCTTGGGCGCCAGAAGGTCGCCGTTCACCTGAAATCCGACCTGGGCCAGCGAGGCGCCGGTGCCCACCATCAGCAGCACGATCCACAGCGGCATGAGCATCCGCAGACCGTGCTCGAGCCAGACGCGGGTGAGGGACGGCAGGGTGCCCGGCTCGACGGTGCTGTTGAACGCGATCTCCAGGGTGCCGCGCATCATGCCGCTCATGCCCCGGCCGAGCACGGGCGCGAGCGCGGTCAGGCTGAGGAGCGCGGCCAGCAGGAGCAGGAAGCTCGACAGCTCCTGGCTGCGGGCCACCTGCCCCTTCTTGCGCGCGTTCCTCCGCTTGCGCGGAGTCGCGAGTTCTGTCTTCTCCTGGCCAGCGTGTTCGGCCATCTCAGCGCATCCAGCTCATGAGAGAGTGAAAGTCGAGGAGCAGGCTCTCGAAGGAGCGCTCCAGTAGGGGCCCCGCCACGCGAACGCCCAGGGCCAGGACGGCCATGCCCAGAGCGATCTTGAGGGGGAAACCCACCATGAAGATGTTCATCTGCGGCACCAGCCGGCCCAGGAAGCCCAGGGCCAGGTCGAGCAGCAGCAGCGCAGCCAGCACCGGCATGCTCAGACGCAGCGCGAGCATGAGCACCTGCCCCGTGAGCTCGGCCCAGTGCAGGAAGCCGGGCCCGGGAATGCTCGTCTCACCCAGGGGAAGCACGGTGAAGGAGCGGCCCAGGCCGGCCAGGAACTGGTGATGCAGGTTCAGGCTGAGGAAGAGCAGCAGGGCGAGCAGGTAGTAGAACCGGCCGCTCACGCCCACCGTCTCGCGGGTGCTGGGGTCGAAGAGGCTCGCGGCGGCCAGGCCCATCTGGACGCCGATCGCCTGGCCGGCGAACTGCGCGCCCATGAACACGAAGTGGACGAGGGAGCCGAGCATCAGGCCGATCAGCGTCTCGCGCAGCAGCATCAGGACCTGGGCGGCCAGCTCGACGGGCATCACGGCCGGCGCGGGCACCGCGGTGTAGAGCAGGATACTCAGGGTCGCGGCCGCGGCGGCCTTGATCCGCATCGGCACCGCCGGCCCCCCCAGCGCGGGGAACACGGAGAAGAACGCCGCGGTCCGCGCCAGGATCAGCAGAAAGAGCACCACGCTCGTGTTGTCGAGTACCGGCCAGGTCACGCGCCCGTCCTCACAGAGTTGCGATCAGGTCGAAGACCCGTCGGGTGAAGCCCAGCATGATGCGCAGGGCCCAGGGCAGGGCCACGAGCCCCGTCACCAGGATGCCGACGATCTTCGGCACGAAGGTCATGGTCATCTCGTTGATCTGGGTCACGGCCTGGAAGATGCTCACCGCCAGGCCGATCATGAGAGCCGCCGCGAGCATGGGACCCGCCACCATCAGCGTGGTGGTGAGGGCCTGCCGGCCGAGGTCCAGGATCATCTGTTCGCCCATCGTCGACTCCTTACTGGAACGAAACCATCAGGCTGTGGATCAGCAGGTTCCACCCGTCCACCAGGACGAAGAGCAGCACCTTGAAGGGCAGGGAGATCATCACCGGCGGCAGCATCATCATGCCCATGCTCATCAGGATCGACGCGACGACCATGTCGATCACGAGAAAGGGCACGAAGAGCACGAAGCCTATCTGGAAAGCGCGCTTCAGCTCGCTGATGACGAAGGACGGCACCACGACCGTCAGCGGCGTGTCCATGCGGGACTCCGGCATGTCGCGGCCGCCGAGGTCGAGGAACAGGGCGAGATCCTTGTCCTGGGTGTGGCTCAGCATGAAGGCCTTCAGGGGCGTCACCCCGCGCTTGATCGCCTCTTCCTCGGCAATCTCCTCGGCCAGGTAGGGCGTCAGCGCCTCGCTGTGGATCTGCTGGAACACCGGCGTCATCACGGCCGCCGTGAGGAACAGGGAGAGGCCGATGATGAGCTGGTTCGGGGGCATCTGCTGGGTGCCCATGGCCTGGCGCAGGAAACCCAGCACCACCACGATGCGGGTGAAGCTGGTCATGAGCACCAGGATCGCGGGCGCCAGGGAGAGCACGGTGAGGCCCAGCATGATCTGCAGGGCCGTGCTCAGACCGCCGCCCTCGGCTCCTTCGCCCATGCTGAACTGGATGCTCGGCACGTTGAGGGCCGACGCCGGTGCGGCGCCCAGGATGAGCATCGGGATCAAGATGGCCAGGGCCATGACGATCGGCTGGAATCTGCGCACTCTCGCCTCCTCTCGGGGGTTCCCCAGGGGATTCATCAAGGCGCGTGCCGCAATACCTCCCGGAGGACGCCTATCCCCCGGCCGAAGACCGGCGCGCAACTCGTAGTCATCACATCTGTTGCAAGGTCGCGCGGCGGGGGTCGCCGGCAACGGAAAAGGGGCCTCTCCGATCCGGAGAAGCCCCTCTGTATGGATATTTACCAGGATCCGATGCGATCAGGTCCCCCGCCGGCGCGCGAGCAGGGCCGCGAAGTTCTCGGGCTCGGCCTCCAGCGCTTCCGGGTCGGGGCTCGCGCCCTCCTGGCCGAGGTCCGCGATGAGCCGCGTGCCGTCGGTCTGGAGGCTGAGCAGGAGCTCGCGTCCGTCGACGCTCACGAGCGCGAGACGGTGGCGGCTGTCGATGGAGAGGGTCTCGTCGCAACGGAGACGACGTCCCTCGCCGCGGGCGCCGCCCGGCAGCCGCTTCAGCATGGGCACGGCGGCCTGCGCCAGCGCGAGGATTCCGACGAGGGCCAGGGTCATCCGGAGAATCGGCAGGGTGCCGCCGCCCTCGGGGTCGGCGGGCATCAGGCCCACCAGGCCCAGCGCCGCGAAGGCGCAGACGGCGACGATGATCGGGTGACGCAGCAGGTTCGGAAAGCGCATCGCCGCCCCCTAGTCCCCGAAGGTGGCCATGCGGTCCACCCGGTTGTGGAGGCGCGTGATCCTCACGCCGAACACGTCGTCCAGCACGATCACCTCGCCCGAGGCCAGCAGGACGCCGTTGACCCGGATGTCCACGGGCTCGCCCGCCATCTTGTCGAGCTCCACGACGGAGCCCTGCCCCAGGTCCATGATCTCGCCGATGTTCATGCGCGTGCGACCCAGCTCCACGGTGAGCTCCAGGTTCACGTCGCGCAGCAGTTCGATGCCGCCGACCTTGTCGCCGCCCATCTCCGCGCCGGGCTTGGTGTCCATGCCGGCGTTGAAGGCGGGGTAGTCAGGCTCCTTGGCGCCGGCGTCCGCGGTCCGATCCGGGGCCTCGGGCGCCTTGGCGGCGTTCTCCTCGGGCGTCTCCAGGTCGTTCACGGTGGTCTCGTCGCTCATGCTCCAGCCCTCTCGCTAGGGGTTCGAACGGTTGCTGCCCCCGAGGGGGTTCTCACGCGGCCTCAGCACCTCGGTGATGCGCACGGCCGACTTGCTATTGAATCGTCCCATCTTCGCCAGGAAGAGCGGGCAGTCCCCCACCAGCACCTTCAGCGGATCGTCCAGATGCTTGCGCAGGCTGATCACGCTGCCCTCGGCGAGATCCTTGATCTCATCGTAGCCCACGCTGATGCGCCCGACCTCGGCCACGAGATCGGAGGCCGTGCTGTCGAGCACCAGGGCGAGGCGGTTGCCGTCCTCCGTGCGCTCGTTCTCGCTGCGGACATCGCGGTAGGGCGAGGCGCCCTCGGTGCCCACCTCCGCGTCCAGGCCGGTCAGGGAGATGCAGACGCTCATCTTGCCGGTGAACTCGCCCAGCTCCACCTCGAAGTGCAGGAGGATGCAGGCGTCGTTCGCGTTCATGATGTAGGTGAAGTCGGGGTTGTGCTCGATGGCGGTCAGGCCGACGTCCACCTCGAGAACCCTCAGCAGCGCCTCGCGCAGATCCGTGAGCATGCGCAGCACGATCTTCCGGGCGATGCGGGCCTCGATCGACGTGAACTCGCGCTGCACGTCGTCGTGAATCTCGTTGCTGCCGAGCAGCTTCTCGATCATCGCGAACACCAGCTTGATGTCGATGTCCAGCATCCCGGGAATCTTGATGGGCGCCAGGTCGAGGATGTTGATGCAGCTGGGATTGGCGATGGATTTGGTGTGCTCCTCGAAGAGCACCTGGCGCACGCCCTTGGCCTTGACGGTCACCGGGATGCGCAGGTAGTTGCTGAGGGAGAGCGTCAGCAGCTTCGCGAAGGTCTCGCTGACGATGGTCAGGCTGCGCGAGAAGCCCTTGGAAAGCTGGATGGGGCGACGGAAGTCGTAGGCGACCGGTTTCACCTCGCGACCGCGTCGGGTCATGACGAAGCTGCCGTCGGTGGTGGGCGGGTCGCCGCCGGCGCGGGCCGTGGCGGCGATGGCGATCTCGTCGTCGATGGTGGCGGGATCGATCGCGGGCCGCTGCTCCTGGACGGGCGCGGCGGCGATCTCGGCCTCCTCGACCTCTACGAGCTCGGCCTCGGTCGGCGCCGGCGGACTGGCGAAGATATCGTCCGGAAACGGGTCGCTGTCATCATCGAAGGCGTCCTCGTCGTCGGCCTCGCCGAGGATATCGACGTCCTCATCCAGCTCGTCCTGCTTGTCCCTGTCCTCGAATTCCACCGTTCAGGCTCCGTATCATTGGACCACGAAATCGCTGAAGTAGATATTCAGCAGCTCGCCTTCCGTCAGGCGGGAGTTGAAGTCCTCGAGGAGGTCCTCCTTGACTCGCTCCCGTCCGTCGCGCCTAACCACCTCGGCCACCGTGCGGCTCGAGAAGTGGTCGATGACGAGTCCGCGGAGTTCGGGCATCCTCTCGGTGATCTCGGCCTCGAGATCCTTGCCCGTGAACTCGAGCCCTGTCGCGACCTTCAGGAAGTGGGTGCCGTCCTCGTCCACGAGGTTCACCACCACGTCTTCCATCATCAGGATCGTTCCGCGCTCCGAGGGCTCCTTCTCCTCCGCCTCGACGACCTCCTCGGTCATCAGGGAGTCGCTCTCCCCGGAGGCCGGCAGACGGGGCAAGATCACGAAATGTGCCAGGACCACGGCCAGCGCCGCCTGCACGACGACGATGCCGCCATAGAGAATCAGCTTCTTGGCGAGACCGCCGAGCTTCTTCTTGGGCTCCTCCTCGACGACCACATCTTCTTGTTCTTCATCCATTTACGATCGCTCCTTCGAAATGCTCAGAAATGCTCGCCCAGGCGAAGCGGGCGCTCCTCGTTCCGGGTCTCCATGAAGATCTCCACCCGGCGGTTCCGCGCGCGATCCTCGGGTGTATCGTTACTGGCCACTGGCCGCCATTCACCCAGTCCCACGGCGCTCATCCGGCGGGGATCGAGACCCCTCTCCTGGAAGAAGCGCAGCACCGCCGCCGCCCGCGCCGAGGAGAGCTCCCAGTTGCTGGGGAACTGCTCGGTCCGGATCGGCAGGTTGTCCGTGTGGCCCTCGATGCGCACCGGGTTGGGGAACTCCACCAGCGTGGAGGCCACCATCGCCAGCAGCTCGTGGGCCTCCGATCTCAGGTTCGCCCTGCCCAGGTCGAACAGGGTCTTGTCGTCCAGGCGGATCGCCAGGCCCTTCTCGCTGCGGCTGATCTTCACCGAGTCGGACTTCCGCATCGCCTCGATCTGCTGCTTCAGCGCGTTCATCTGCTTGTTCAGCTTCTCGGAGTCCACGTCGCCCTTACGGATCGGGCGATCGATGTCCATCTTCACGGGCACCTTGGGCAACTGGCTCAGCACACCCAGGGCGCCCTGCAGGCTGCCCACGGCCTCGTGGAACTTCGTCTCCTGGATGCTCGAGAAGCTCACCAGCAGGATGAAGAAGGTGAGCAGCAGGCTCATCATGTCACCGAAGGTCGCCATCCACATCGGTGCGCCCGGCGGGGGACAATCGCAGCTCTTCTTGGCCATCGTCCCTCCCTAGTCGGTTTCCTTCTCTGCCTCCATGGCCGCGCGGGCCGCCGGAGTCATGTAGCTCTTCAGCTTTTCCTCGACGATGCGCGGAGAGTCGCCCGACTGGATCGCCATGATCCCCTCCACCATCATCCACTTGAGGTTGATCTCCTCGCCGCTGCGCACCTTGAGCTTGCCGGCCATGGGCAGCGCGAAGGTGTTCGCCAGCACCGCGCCGTAGAAGGTGGTAAGCAGCGCGACGGCCATGCCGGCGCCGATCGTGCTCGGGTCATCGAGGCCCGCCAGCATCTGCACCAGGCCGATCAGGGTACCGATCATGCCGAAGGCCGGGCCGTAGGCGCCCATCTGGTTGAAGATCTCCTGGCCCTGCTTGTGGCGGGTCTCGATCTGATCGATGTCGATCTCCATGATCCGGGTGAGCACCGCGGGATCGGTGCCGTCCACGGCGAGGCGCAGCCCCTTGCGCAGGAAGTTGTCCTCCTCCTTCTCGGCCATCTCCTCGAGGGCCAGCATGCCCTCCTTGCGCGCCTTCTCGGCGTAGGTGACCAGGTTGCTGATCATCTGCCCGACGTCGCGGCTGGGATCCTTGAGGGTCGTCTGCACCACCTTGAACGCCCCCATCACCTGGGGCAGCGAGAAGTTGATGAACAGGGCCGCGAAGGTGCCCCCGAGCGTTCCGAGCAGGGACGGGGGGTTGATGAAGATACCGATCGAGCCTCCCAGCAGGAGCTGGAAGGCGAGAACGGCCATGACGAGCACGAGGCCGACTAGTGTTGCAATATCCACGCGGTACCCTTCCCGATGATCCTAGGACCCTCAGGCCTTGATGTCCGTCGGCGCGAAGTCCTCGCCGCCCGTCGGAACCGCATAGGGTCCCTCCCGCTTCTGGCGGTATTCGAGCAGGAGCCTCAGCACCTCTTCCATTTTCTGCCGGACCATCATCTTGCGTCCCGTGGTCATCGTCAGGAGACAGTCCGGCGTCTCCTCCACGAACTCCACCAGATCCGCGTTCACCACGATGGGTTGCCCGTTGAGCTTGTTCAGCTTGATCATGTGGCCTCTTTCACTGCACGGTCACTATCGCTTGATGTTCACGAGTTCCGTGAGCATCTCGTCACCGGTGCTGATAATCCTGGCGTTGGCCTGGAAGCCTCGCTGGGCCGTGATCATCTCCGTGAACTCCTGGGCAAGGTTCACATTGCTCATCTCGAGCGCACCCGGGGTTATCCGGTTCACCACCGAGCCGCTGATGGTCCCGATTAGGGATCGGCCGGAATTCGGCGTTTCTGAATAGAGATTGCTGCCCTGGCGCACCAGACCCGAGGAGTTCGAGAACTGGGCCACGGCGATCTGGGCCATGTCCTCGGAGATTCCGTTGGAGAACTGGCCCACCACGACGCCCCGCTCGTCCACGAACACGCTCTCGAGGGTGCCCGAGGCGTATCCGTCGGCCGCCACGACCTTGGCCGTGGAGTTGCCGGCGGTCTGCGTGAGCGAGCTGGATCCGACCTCGGTCTGCACCTGCAAGTCGATGGTGCTGGCGCCGTTGCCGGGGTCGATCCGCAGCGAGCCGCTGCCGTCGTCGAAGGCGAAGCTCACCATCTCGCCCTCGGGGCTGAAGACGATGCTGCCCTGGCCGCCGGTCAGGATCTCGCTGGTGCCGTCCACCTCGGCCTCCCAGTACCACTCGATATTGCCGCTCTCGGAGGCCGGCTTGCGGAAGCTGATGGTGACATGGTGCTTGGTGCCGATGCTGTCGTAGATATCCACGCTCACCGGGTGCATCTCCGCATCCTTGGCCGCCTGGATCTCGTCGAACAGGAAGGTGCCGCCGAAGGTCGTGGTGGAGGACGCATCGGCGATGGTGATGCTGTCGATCTCGTTGTCCAGGCCGGCGTTGCCCACGACCCGGATCGCGCCGTCGTTCGTCAGGGTGACGCCCGCCGAACCGTAGTCCGCGATGCCGGTGACCGCCTGGATGGCGTTCATGAGGTCCTGCAGGCTGGTCGTGGCGTCCACGTTGAAGTCGCTCGGCGAGTGGGCCTCGCCGCCCACGTAGGCCTGCATGCGCAGGGTCATGCCGTCGATGTTGTACTCGCTCTCGGGACCGTCCAGGGGTTCGCCGTCCTCGTTGTAGAGGTCGACGAGCAGATCGGTCGTGTCGGCCGCCTGCAGCAGCGTCTGCCCCATCATCGCCTCGGAGCCCGCGCCGCCCGTGATCATGGAGGGAAACACGAAGGCCGAGTTGAAGTCCGGGTTGCCCTCGATGCTCAGGCGCAGATCGTTCACGGAGTCGGTGCCGGCGCCCGGTCCCGGCACCACGATGGAGCCGTTCTCCCAGCGCACGGTGCCGCTGTAGCCGCCCCAGGCGTCGTTGAGGGCCGACTGGATCTCGTCGACGATGTCCTGCATGGTCGTGGTCTCGGTGACGGTGTAGGACCAGGACACCACGTGGGTGCCGCCGGTCTCGTCGATGAGGCCGCTGATGTTGATGACGTCGTCCACCTCGACGTTCAGATCGACGCCGCGATCCTGCTGGCTCACGTCGGTGAGCAGCGTGGTCGCCTCGGCCATCTTCAGGTAGCGGGCGGACTCGGTGATCGTGGACTGCGCCTCGGCGTCGGCCTTGAGGTTGCCCGTGAGGCCGATGTAGCTCGAGGCGCTCGCCGACACCACCTTGGCCTTGTCGACGACGATATCCTCGAGCGTCGAGCTCTCGCGGATGATCCCGTCGGAGTCGGGCAGGTAGCCCTGCAGGATGCCGCCGCTGGACTGGTGCACCAGGTTGCCGTAACCGTCGATCGAGAAGTTGCCGGCGCGGGTGTAGTTCATCATGTCGCCCATCTGGACCACGAAGAACCCCTCGCCCTGGAAGGCCATGTCGAACATGTTGCCCGTGGCCTGCAGGTTGCCCTGGGTGTGCATGGTGTCCACCGACGCGATGCCCATGCCCAGGCCCACCTGGATGGCATTGGTTCCGCCCGCTCCCCCGCTGGGCCGGCTCGCGCCGCGGACGGTCTGGTTCAACATCTCCTGAAAGGAGACGCGGCCCGTCTTGAAGCCGATCGTGTTGATGTTCGCGATGTTGTTACCGATCACGTCCAGCTTCGTCTGGTGATTGATCAGACCCGACACGCCGGCGAAAAGGCTTCTCAACATGGTAATGACCTCCCTGAGTACATTGGCTCCGAATTCTCCCGTTAACTGCTAGCCCAAGGACTGCCAGTCCGGTATGACCTGGAATGGATCCGGTTTTGGATCCGGATCCGGATCGGGGTCCGGCAAGGGATCCGGATCCGGCTGAGGATCTGGATCCGGCTCGGGATCCCCGGCGACCAGGGAAACCTCCGACATGGGCTCTCGAATCTCGATGATCTCGGCAAGCGTGAATTCCATTCCGTCGACGAGGACGTAGGCCGTCCCCTGCGAGAAACGGACGCCGCTGACATGTCCGCTCAAC
Source organism: uncultured bacterium (assembly GCA_964399495.1). Lineage (GTDB taxonomy): Bacteria > Krumholzibacteriota > Krumholzibacteriia > JACNKJ01 > JACNKJ01 > CAYNQX01. The sequence goes on along the minus strand of CAYNQX010000007.1, from coordinate 19,935 downwards.
CAGGTGTTGGCGGGAATGGACTCTCCGGTGGCGGTCTTGCCGGTGACGGAGATGGTGTAGCTGCCGTCCGGCACGTTCTCGCCGAATTCGTTTTCACCGTCCCAGGTGAAGGTGTGCTCGCCGGGTTCCAGCATCTCGTCGTTGTCCGCGCTGATTTCCATGCGGCGCACCACGGTGCCGTCGACGTCCTTCACCACCACCTCGATCGTGCCCGTGCCGGCCAGGTCCACCACGAAGTCGTGGTCGCTGCCGTTCTCCACGACCACGTTGCCCGTGTCGATGAGGACGTCGTTGCCGATCAGGCTCGTGGACAGCGCGTTGGAGACACTCTGCTGCATCATCAGCCCGGTCTGCGTTCCCGTGTTGATGCTCTGGAGCTGTTCCAGGCTCGAGAAGGTCGCGAGCTGCGCGATGAAGTCCTCGTTGGTCGTGGGTTCGAGGGGATCCTGGTGCTGGAGCTGGGTCACCAGCAGCTTCAGGAAGTCCTCGCGGCCGAGTTCGCCGTTGGGTCCGGCCACTCCGCTCATGCCCATCGAGTTGCCGATACCGAGATCAGAAATCTGAGTTGGCATGACTCACCTCTCAAGCTCTCAGGTCGATGACGCCGTCGTGGGCGCTGCGGAGAATCCGCCCGGCGCCGTCGGCGCCCGATTCGTCGCCTTCGGACGCTTCGTCCGAGGCCTTTCCGTTACCTTCGCCCTGTTCCTGATCGCCGCCCTTCCGCAGCTGCACCTCGACCCTGGCCTCGGCCAGGCCCTGGGATTCCAGCAGCTCGCGGATCTGGGGCAGCTCGGAACGAATCTGCTCGCGGGCGGCGGCGCTCTCCACCACCAGCCGCGCCCAGGCTCTCTCGCCCTCCACGTTCAGTTCGATCTGCATCCGTCCCAGCTCCGGGGGATCCAGCCGGATCTCCGCCTTGTAGGACGTCTGTCCCGTCGCCTTCATCTCCTGCACGATCCGCAGGGTGCGCTCCGGCAGAGCCTCGGGCGGCGTGGGACGCGCGGGCGCCACGCGCTGGGTCGCCGACGCCTGCGCGCTCTCCTTGGCGAGCGGGCTCTCCTCGACACCTGTCAGTGGCGTCTGTCCCAGCGCCTCGACGGGGCCGCCGGACTTGACGCCCACCCTGCTCGCATCCCCCTCGGTCACGCCCGCCTCCGCGGCGAGTTCGGCGTGAACCCGCTCGGTGCCGAAGCGGCTGATTCTCTCGGGATCGCCCTCGGTGGGATTCACACCCGTCGGCGACGCGTCGCGAGGTGCCTCTACTGCGATACGTTCGGTCCTGGGCAACTCCTGCGGACGGCTCTCCTCGGTTTCCACGCGCGGCGCCGCGAGGATCGGCTCCGACTCGCGCTGGGCCTGGGCGGCCGCGATCTCCTTGCCCGCGCCCGTGGCAGGCACCGCCGAGGCGCCCTCCGCCTGCATGGCCAGCTTGGCGTCGACCGTCTCGACGTCGGTGGCGGGAACCTGTGTCGCGGGGAGATCGTCGCCGATCAGCGCTCCGTCGGGACCGCTGATGACGGGAGTGTCGTCGGCGGCGATCTCCATGACCGGAGTCGACACGCCCTCGGTGGCGATTGCGGGTCGAACCGGTTTCGCGTCGGCGAGCGCGCGATGGACGTCGCCCCGCAGCGGTTTCATCTCGGAGGGCAGAGGCTCGGGCTCGGGGGCGGGAACGGCGACGCCGAGTTCAGGCTTCTTCGTGTCCGCCATCGGGGTCTCGGCCTCGGCGGGCTGGATCTCCGGCAGGAGCTCTTCGGCCGCCTCCGTAGAGAGGGTGTGCTTCGTGTTCGCGTCCGCGAGGTCGCCTTCGTCGGTGCTCTCCGACTCCCCCGCCGGATTCGACGCGGCGGCGGTCTCCTCCGCGGCCTCGTCGTCACGGGATTCGTTCTCGTCGACGGGAGCGGCGGACTCCGCCTTCTCCGTCGGTTCCACCGGCCTACGCTCGTCGGCGTGGGCGTCGCGGTCGCGCTCCACGGCTCCCGCGAGCACCTTCTCGAAACGCTCCGCTCCACCATCGTCCCTGCGGCGGGGCGCGGGGGCGGCGGCCTGGGAAGAGGTCTCCGGCCGGTCGGCCATGAGGTTCAGGAGTTCCATCAGTTCTCCTTCTGATCGCTGAGCATATTGCTGATGGCCGCGGCGCGCGCCGGGTCCAGGGAGGCGAGGATCTTCGCGGCGGGGCGCTCCTTCATGTTGCGGAGCACCTCGAGGACGATCTCGACGTCCATGCCGCTGAGAATCGAGGCGGCGTCCTTGGACGGCATCGCCTCGTACACCTTCGCGAGCTTCTTGAGACTCTTGAGCTTCTGCTCCTCGACGCGGTCGACGGCGAGTTCGATGCGACGGCGCATGGCGTCGATCTTGTTGAACTCCTCGCCCAGGACGGCGCGCTCGAGATCGAGGCTCTCCTCGAGATCCTCGATGGCGCCTTCGCGTCGGGTAATTTCAGCCGTGCGCGCCTGCAGGGATTGCCGCTCGAGGTCGACCTCGTCGACCGGGGCTTCCGCGAGACTGTCGGCTTCGTTCGACTGCATCGCCGTCTTCACGCTCTGGAAAACCCCAGTAACAAAAAAGGTAACGCCGAAAATGACGAAAAAGCTCAAGACGCTGAAGAGAATGACCGATTTCATAGAATCACCTTCTGGGTTGCCTCATCGCTTTTGCATGGCAATCGCCATGCCATGGCGTGGCTGGGGTCTCGCATCCTGTTCCCTGAGTTCGCGACGTCGTTCCTCGAGTTCGTACTCCTCGCGGCGACGGTCGCGCAGCTTCTCGAGGAGTCGCCGCTCCTTGCTCCGCTCCATCAGTTCCCTGCGGGCGGCCTCCGCCTCCCGCTCCAGGCCCGCCAGCTTCCGCTCCGTGAGATCCGTGGCCCTCTCGAGCACGATCAGCTGGTAGCGGTTCTCCCCCAGCAGTGGAGGAAGCACGCGGCCCTGCTGCAGGGAATCGCGACGGGCGAGCAGTTCCTCGCGGGAGCGGGCCATCCGGTCCAGCTCGAGGCGGCAGGCGTTCACCAGGCCTTGCCTCCGCGCCAGCTCGCGCGCGGCGTCCTGTTCCGCGTGCTCCCGGAGGCCCAGGACCTTCGCCAGACGGAATCGGAAGGCCATCAGGCGCCCACCAGTTCACGCAGGCCGACACGGGTCGCCTCGAGGTCGCTCGCCTCTTCGCGGGTCTGCTGGAGATAGGTCTGCCATCCGGGGCGCAGGGCGATGGCCCGATCGATCTCCGGGCTGCTGCCCGGCTGATAGGCGCCGATCTGGATCAGGTCCTCGTTCTCACGGTAGATCGCCATCGAGGCCAGCAGCGACCGGGCGCGCGCCACGTCGTCGGGCGGGGTCACGTCCGTGAACAGACGGCTGACGGAACCGAGCACGTCGATGGCCGGGTAGTGTCCCGCCGTCGCCAGCGACCGGCTGAGGACGATGTGCCCGTCGAGGATCGAACGCACGGTGTCGGCCACGGGGTCGTTCATGTCGTCGCCCTCCACGAGCACCGTGAAGAGTCCGGTGATGGAGCCGGTCGGACCGGTTCCCGCCCGCTCGAGCAGACGGGGCAGCGTGGCGAACACGCTGGGCGTGTAGCCCTTGCTGGCCGGCGGTTCGCCGGTGGCGAGGCCGATCTCGCGCAGGGCCATGGCGTAGCGGGTCAGGGAGTCCATCATCAGGAGCACCCGCTGACCGCGGTCGCGGAAGTGTTCGGCGACGGTGAACGCCAGCTCCGCGCCCTTGATCTTTTCCAGGGCCGTCGCGTCGCTGGTGACGGACACCACCACGCTGCGCGCCAGCCCCTCGGGTCCGAGATCGTTGTCGATGAACTCGCGCACCTCGCGCCCGCGCTCGCCGATGAGGCCGACGACGATCACGTCGGCCTGAGCGCGCCGGGCCAGCATTCCCAGCAGCACGCTCTTGCCCACGCCGCTGCCGGCGAAGATGCCCACGCGCTGGCCGGCGCCGCAGGTGAGCAGCCCGTCGATGGCGCGCACGCCGGTCACCAGCGGTTCGCTGATGCGGCTGCGGGTGAGCGCCGCCGGGGCCTGGCCATGGACGGATCGTCGCCTCTGGATCCAGGGCGCTTCCCCGCCGTCGATGCAGTTGCCGAGGCCGTCGAGCACGCGGCCCACGAGACTCTCCCCCACGCCGACGCTCAGGGGCCGGCCGCTCGGCAGGACCCGGTCGCCCGGACAGATGCCGGTGATCACCTTGTAGGGCATCAGCAGGAGGCGGCCGTCCTGGAAGCCCACCACCTCCGCCGGCACACGTGCGCCCGCGGAGCTCTCGATGTCGCAGAGTTCGCCCACGGAGGCCGTGGCCCCCTCGGCCTCGATGAGCAGGCCGACCACTCGGCTCACCTGGCCCACGCGGCGGACGGGATCGATGGCGGCGGCGCGCGCGGCGGCGGCGTTCAGGTCAAGACTCATCGGGGGCTCCGGCATCCAGGTCCGCGAGCAGCGACGCTTCGAGGCGCGTCAGCTCGTCCTCGCAGATCGACTCCAGCCGCGCGCGATCGCCCTCGAGGGCCACCGCGCCCTCGGGCAGACGCGGATCGGGCTTGAGCCGGAAGGGAATATCGCCGAAGAGGGTGCGCCCCTCCTGCGCGAGCAGGGCCTCGACGATGTGCAGCTCGCCGGGATTCACCCGGACGACGTAGGCGCTCTCCCTTTCGAGCAGACGCGCGAGTTCCGCCAGCTTGCCGGCCAGCAGCTCGGGGTTCGTCTTGAGCTCGGCGCGGAGAAGGCGACGGGCGATGGCCACGGCCAGACCGATCGTCTCCCGCTCGTTCTGGACCCGGAATTCGTCGCGCTCGCGCTGCAGGCCGCCGAGCAGGCTCTCCATGGTCTTGATCGGTCCGCTCACCAGGCTGGCGCGCTCGGCCTCGAAGGCGATCTGGGCCTCGCGACAGCCCGCCTGCCGGCCCTCCTCGCGGATCCTGGCTCTTACTTCATCGAAGCCCGACATGCGCTCCAGGTGTTGCAGGTCGCTTTCGATGCCCTTGCGCGCGAAGTCCTCCAGGTAGAGGTCGGCGGCGACGCTCTGCTTACTCAATGAGGCCACCCTCCTCTCCGCCGCGACCGGCGATGAAGATGGTGCCCTCGGCCTCGAGACTGCGAACGACCTCGATGATGCGGGCCTGCGCGGCCTCCACGTCGCTCACGCGGACGGCGCCCATGAACTCCATCTCCTCGTTGATCGCCGCCGCGGCGCGCTTGGACATGTTGCCGAAGATCAGGTCCTTCACCTCGTTGGTGGAGCCCTTCATCGACAGGGCGAGATCCTTGGTGTCCACCTCCTTCAGCACCGACTGCACGGACTTGTTGTCCAGCAGCACCAGGTCGCCGAAGGTGAACATCTGGCCCTTGATGTCGTCGGCCACGGCCACATCCACCTCTTCGATCTCCTCGAGAATCCCCTTCCAGACGCTCTGCTCGATCTCGTTGAAGGTCTCGGCCACGTGGGTCGTGCCGCCGAACTTGATGCCCATGTCCTGGAAGTCGGTGAGGGCGTAATCGCCCAGCACGCCCTGGATCTCGGCGATCATCTCGGCGCTGGGCCGCTCGATGGTGGCCATGCGGTAGGCCACGCTCGTGCGCTTCTCCTCGGGCAGGTTCACGAGGATCTGCCCGGCCTGGGTGGTGGGCAGGGTGCTGAGCACCAGCGCCACCGTCTGCGGATGTTCGTTCTTCAGGAAGTTGGCGATGGAGGGAGGATCGACGTTGCTGATGAGGCCGAAGTAGTTGGTCTCGCCCATGCCGCGGAAGCGGCTCATGATCGCCTTGGCCTTGCGTTCGCCGAGGCTGCTGATCAGCATGTCGCGCGCGTAGTCCTCGCCGCCCTGGAGGATGTAGTCGCGCGCCTGGGCGGAGTCCATGAACTCCCCCATGATGGACTTCTTCTCCTCGGAGGAGATCGTGCCCAGGGCGACGATCTCCGCGGAGAGGTCTTCGAGCTCCTCGTCCGAGAGATGGCGCGTGATCTCCGAGGCGGCCTCGGTGCCCAGCGCGATCATCAGCATGGCCGCGCGCGTGATCCCGCTCATCTCCTCGAGATTGACGGGGGCCGCGGCCGGCTCGGGCTTCGTCATGGTATCAGCCATTGATCAACTCCTCGCGTGCATCCAGGTTCGCACCAGCTGGGCGATGTCCTCGGGCCGTTCGAGCGCCAGCGCGCGCGCCTGCTCCTCCATCTCCATGCTCTGGGAGACCTTGCCGCTGATGCCGGCGCTGGCGCTCTTGCCGTCGCCCTGCGCCTGATCCATGGCCACGTTGAAGCCGCGGCTCGAATCCCGGCCACCGGGCAGCCCCGTGACGAGCTGGCCGCTGAGCTTGCGGAAGGTGCCGAGCAGGAACAGCAGGGCCACGACCACCAGCAGCTTGTTCAGGATCGGCGGCGCCTTGTCCAGGATGCCGCCCATGGCGCTGGGCTCGGGCATCTCCGTCTCCTGGAAACGGACGTTCAGCATTTCGATCTTGTCGCCGCGGTTCGCCTCCAGGCCCACGATGTTCTCGACGACCTTGCGATAGCCCTCCAGCTCCTGGGCGTTGCGCGGCGTGTAGGTGACCTCGCCGGCGTCGGTCTCGGCGTAGACGCCGTCGATGAGCACGGCCACGGTCATCTTGCGGATGCCGCCGGTCGAGCCGACGATGTTCTCCACCATCCGGTTGAACTCGTAGTTCATGACGGAGCTCTCGGTCATCTGGCCGTCGCCCTCGTTGCTGCTCTGGTTGCGCTGCTCGCTGAGCACCGCCGAGTTCTCCGGGTCCACCACCTCTCGGGTGCGCTCCACCTTCTCGAAATCCAGTTCGGCGTTCACCCGCACGATGGCCGCGCCCGGCCCCAGCACGCTCTCGAGCGTGCCCTGGGCCTTGCGGGCGAGATAGGTCTCCACCTCCTGCTTGATCTCGAGCTGGCTCGAGGTCAGGCCGGCGACGTCGCTGCCGCCGTCGCGGGAGAGGAGGGTGCCGAAGCTGTCGAGCAGGGTCACCTGATCGGGTAGCATCCCCTCGACGCTGCCGGCCACCAGGCGCTGCACGGCCTGGACCTGCTCCGCGCGCAGCGCTCCGGGACGGGACAGGTTCACGACGACGCTGGCGCTCGGATCCCGCTGGTCCTCGCGAAAGAGCGCCTGCTTGGGCATCACCAGGTGGACCCGCGCCTTCTCCACGCCGTTGATCGTGGAGATGCTGCGCGACAGCTCCCCCTCGAGCGCCCGGCGGAAGTTGATGTTCTGGGTGAACTCGTTGACGCCCAGCCCCTGGTTGTCGAACAGCTCGTAGCCGGCCAGACCGCCCGTGGGCAGGCCCTCGCCGGCCATCATCACCTTGAGTTCGCCGACGCGACTGGCGGGCACCATGATTCCGGTGCCGCCCGTGGTGACCCGGTACTCGACGTTCTTCTTCTGAAGCTGCTCGATGACGCGGGCGGAATCCTCCGGCCCGAGGTTCGAGTAGAGGAGCGTGTAGTCCGCCCGTCCCAACCAGGTGAAGAAGATGAGCAAGGTCGCCAGCACTGCGCCGGCCAGGGACAGGAAGAGCACCTTCTGGCTGGTGCCCATCAGCTCCCAGAGTTCGCGCATTCGTGCCATCATGTTCGCCATATCGATCTCCGTCTCCCGCTGCCCTTAAACCTGCATCTGCATGATCTGCTGGTAGCCCTCGAGCAGTTTGTTGCGCACTTCCATGAGCAGCTCGAAGGTGATTCCGGCCTCCTCCTGCGCGATCATCACGCGATGGAGGTCGGTCTCCTGGTTGAGCACCGCCTTCTCGACGGCCATGCCGGCCGTCTGCTGGAGCTCGTTCGTCTTCGTGATGCTGTCCTTGAGCATCGCCGCGAAACCGCTCTCCTTGGCGGGAGACGGATTCGCTCCTCCGTAGGCCTTCAGGAGGTTGTGTGTGACCAGAGGTCGCAGATTGACGTCCTTCACGGTCTACTCCTTTAGATATCCAGGGCCCGGTTCAACATGTCCTTGGCGGCGTCCAGCGCCGTGGCGTTCGCCTCGTAGGCGCGGGTCGCCTTGATCAGGGTCATCATCTCGCCGACGGCATCCACGTTGGGTCGCATGAGGATGCCGTTCTCGTCCGCGTCGGGGTGGTTCGGGGCGTACTCGCTCACGAAGGGATCGCGGACCTCGCCGACCATCACGTCCAGGCCGATGCCGGGGCCGGAGGCCGGCGTGGGCGACAGCGTCGAGTCGCCGGCGTCGGGGCCCTGGGCGGCCAGCAGATCGCGGAACGAGATGCCGGAGCCGACGCCGCCGGGGCGCGGGCGATCCACCGGCAGCGCGGAGAAGGTCACGGCCTTGGGGCGATAGGGTCCGCCCTCGGGCGTGCGCGTGGTCTCCGCGTTGGCCAGGTTCTCGGACGCGACGTCCAGCCGGATCCGCTGGGCCCTCAGGCCCATCGCGCTGATCTTGAAGGAGCTGAAGATTCCATCACTCACGGCTCACCTCCTATCGGCCCTGGCCGCGCACGGCGCTGCGCAGGAGCTGGTACTTCATGGAGAGGATCCGGGTCGCCAGCTTGTGGCGGAGGTTGGTCTCCGCGAGGGCCGCCATCTCGAGATCCATGTTCACGTCGTTGACGCCGTTGTCCAGCGCCCGATCCGATGCGTTCATGACCTTCGCCGCGGGCAGAGGCGCCGTGGGGCTGGGCAGATGCCCGCCGCCGGTGCGCGTCAGCGACATGCCGTCCTTGGTTCCCATCGCCGCCTGCAGACGCGTTTCGAAATCCACGCTGCGCGCCCGGTAACCCGGCGTCTCCGCGTGGGAGATGTTCTCCGCGATCACCTTCTGGCGCAGGGTGTAGGCATCCAGGCTGCGCTTGAGAAGATCGAGACCCGTGCGTGCGAAGAGATCCCTGGACATGATTCTCCTAGGCGGAGGCCGAACGGGCCTGCTGCCGGTAGAGGTTGAGCTTGTTCCGCAAGGTCCTCACGCTGATGCCCAGATGACGCGCCGCCTGCGTGCGGTTCTCGCGGAAGCGCGACAGGGTGGCCATGATCATCCGTTTCTCCATCTCCTTCAGCGTCATGTCCTGGCTGAAGCCTGCCTGGCCTTCGTCCTGGCCGTGCATGTCGTCGTCGAGGATGAACTCGTCCAGGCTCAGCTCGCCGCCGCGGGACATCACGACGGCCCGCTCCACCGCGTTCTGAAGCTGGCGCACGTTTCCGGGCCAGGGCTGACGCTGGAGCTCCTTCATCAGGGCCGGCGACAGCGTGGGTCGCGGCAGCGCGTTCTCGGAGGCCGCCAGGTCGAGGAAGTGCTCGATCAGGTCGGGTATGTCGTCCATGCGCTCGCGCAGGGGCGGCAGATGGACGGGCACCACGTTGAGGCGGAAGTAGAGGTCTTCCCGGAAGTTGCCCTTGCGAACCTCCTCCTTGAGATTGCGGTTCGAGGTGGCCACGATCCGCACGTCGACGGGAATCGTCTTCGTGCCGCCCACCAGTTCGTACTCGCGTTCCTGGAGCACGCGCAGCAACTTGCTCTGCAGCTCGACGCGCATCTCGCTGATCTCGTCCAGCAGCAGCGTGCCGCCGTTGGCCAGCTCGAACTTGCCCGCCGTCCGCTTGATGGCGCCGGTGAAGGCGCCCTTCTCGTGACCGAAGAGCGTGCTCTCGAGCAGCGTGTCGGTGATGGCGGCGCAGTTCACCTTGACGAAGTTGCCGCCGGTGCGCCGGCTCAGAGCATGGATCGCCGAGGCCACCAGCTCCTTGCCGGTGCCGCTCTCGCCCGTGAGCATCACGGTGGCCTTGGTCGGAGCCACGTTCTCCGCGAGTTCGTAGACGCGGCGCATGGCCTCGCTCGCACCGAGCACCAGCTTGCGGCCCGGCAGATCCGCGGCGCTCCGGCGGCGCTGGGGCGCGGCGACGGGACCGGTCTCCATCGCGTCGCTCAGGCGCGCGAGAGCCCTGTCCAGCTCGCGGGCGCCGAAGGGCTTCGGCAGGAAGTCCTCGGCGCCTTCGCGCATGGCCGCCACGGCGGTGTCGAGGGATGCGTAGGCGGTCATGACCAGGCAGGGAATCCCCCTGTCGCGACTCGCGCGCACCACCTCGAGGCCGCCCTCGGGGCGCTCGAGCTGGAGGTCGGTGATGACGGCGTCGAAGTGCCGATCGAGGAGAAGGGTCCGCGCCTCGTCGGCGCTGGACACGGCTTCGACCTGGTGACGGTCTCTGAGCAGATCGGACACGTAGTCGCTCATGACGCGCTCGTCATCGACGACCAGGATGCGACGGTTATCGGTCACCGCGAGCTCCTTTGCTGTGGGTGTGGGTTCCATCGAGGACGCGGGCGCTGACGCCCCCCGCCCCCCGGTCCCGCCAGTCGAGACGGAAGCCGTGCTGGAATGCGATCTGATTCGCCACCGCCAGGCCCAGACCGGCGCGGTCCGGGTGCGTGGTGAAGAAGGGTTCGACCATGACGGCGGCGACGATGCCGCCCAGGCCCTTGCCGGCGTCCTCGATCCGCAGGATCTCTCCCGCGGAGGCGGCGACGACGACCTCGCCCCGCTCGGGGCTCGCGTCGACGGCGTTCTGGAACAGGTTCACCAGCAGGTTTCTGAAGTGATAGGGATCCACGTCGCGCTCGAGATCCTCGGGCAGCTCCACTTTCAGGGAGAGTCGCTTGCGCGAGCCGCCGGGCGTCACCCGACACGCGAGGCGCCAGGCCTCCTCGAGCAGCTCGACCATGTTCGTGGGCCGAGACGCCAGGCTCTCGGGAATCTGGTAGCGGCGGAAGCCCTCCAGCATGCTGTCCAGGGAGTCGATGCCGCCCTGGAGCTGCTGGTGCCAGTAGGCCCGACGGGCGCGATCCTGCTCCCGCTCGGCGAGTTCGCCGTAGCCGCGAAGTCCCGTGAGCGGACTCTGCATCCTGTGGCTGAATCCCGCGACGAAGCGGGCCACCGCTTCCAGCGGATCGGCGGCGATGCGGGCGGGAGCCGCGGCCGTGGACTTCATCACTCCACCTCCGCGCGGCTGTGGCTGCGGTAGCTCGCCGCGGCGCGGCGGGCGTTCATCACGGGGCGCAGCCCGTGACGACGACGGCTCGTGAGCAGGATCTCGTTCTCGCGCTCCTCGCCCATGATCTCCTCGACCAGCCGGGTCACCTCGGCGAGCAGCTCCATGAGGATCTTCGCCGAACGGCCGTCCAGGCGATGTCGATGCATCCGCCAGAGCTCGCGATCCCGTCGGATCCCCTGCTCCAGGTCTTCGATCGCCATGAGCAGGTCGCGTTTGCGGGTGAGCTCGGCGTTGATCTCGCTGTAGGCGCAGCCGGACTCGATCAGCTCTCGTTGGCGCATGACGTGCTGCCGGATCTCCCCGTACAGCGCGAGTTCACGCTGGTAGACCTCGATGAGTCTGCGCAGGCTCTCCTCCATCGGAACTCCTAGGGCATCGCGGCTTTGCGCCGCGGGCTGAACGATACGTAGTACTTGCGATGGGCACGCATCTCCATGCAGTGCTCGGCCAGGGACTCGGCCCACACCTCGGCGAGCGTGCCGAGACTGTCCGAGGCGATCTCCCTGAACACCCGCTCGGCGCGGGCATAGTCGTTGGCCAGCATGTCGATCTGGGCGATCTGGAACCGGCCCCACTCGCGCTGCCGGGCGTCGCCTTCCTCGATGAGCTGCTGGTAGAGCCCACGGGCGCGCAGGCGGTCGTTCATGAGGAAGGAGCAGTCGGCGGCGGCGCGCAGGAAGCGGCCGCGCTGGGCCAGCAGGCTCGGGTGCACCGCGTCGGGCACCTTCATCGCGTTGAGCTGGCGCTCGAAGTGATAGACGGCCTCGATGAGCCGGTCCTCGCGGCGCAGGCTCCGGCCCTGCAGGAAGAGCAGGTCGCCGGGGATCTTGTCGCCGTAGAGGGCGAGGCTGCTCTTCACGAGCTGACCCACCTCTTTCCAGGCGCCGCTGCGGCCGACACTGGTGAAGGCCTCGACCAGCAGCTCCGGGTCGGGGTCTTCGACGGTGCCGGTGTAGTTTTCGAGAATCGTCGCGATCGAGTCCGGGTCGGCGCTGTTCGCGGCCATGGTCAGTCGGCCGTGGAAGATCGCATCGCCGAAGAGCTCGGCGCCCTCGAGGTTCTCGAGGCGCTCGTACCACTCTCCGGCCTGGTCGTTGAGACCGAGCTTCAGGTAGCCGCGGGCGATGCTGAGGGCTCCCACCAGGTCCTGCGCCTCCGCGCCGTCCTGGAGGCCTTCCATCTTGCGCTCCAGTTCGGGCAGCAGGATGGTGATCGCCTGATCCAGGGAATCCTGATCGGCGCCGGCAACCGGAGCATCGTCCTCCGGTCCCGCGGCGACGGATCCCCCCGCTAGCAAAGCGGCGATGAGTATGGCGAGCATGGAAAGCTTCATCGAGCGGTATCCTCCCGTTCCTGGACACCGGGAAAACAAGTTCCATGCCCGGGAGGAAACTGCAGGGCCTCTTGCGCCCTCCGGAGAAACGCCGCTCTATCTTATTGCCACCGCGCCAGTTCCAAGACACGTGCCGATGGGACCCCAATAGAGAAGCCCCTCGCCCGATCGGCGAGGGGCCAGTTCCTGGTCGGCGCTCTGGCCTCTTTTCAGCCAGTGGCCGCGGCGGCCTGGGCCTTCCGTTCGCCCTGTTTGAGCTTCTCCCGGAGGGTCTGGCGGCTGATGCCGAGAATCGTCGCCGCGCGACTCTTGTTGCCGCCCGTGTACTCCAGCGTGCGCTGGATGTGGCGCAGCTCGACGGCGCTGATCGGCTCGGGCCGGAAGTGCTCCGTGCTGGCGCTCGGCCTGGAACCGTTGGGATGCAGGATCGCCTGGGGCATGTGCTCCGGCTGCAGGGCCTCGCAGTTCTCCAGCAGGAGGATCCTCTCCATCAGGTTCTTGAGCTCGCGGATGTTCCCCGGCCAGGAGTAGCCCTGCAGGATCCCGAGCATCTCGTCGTCGAGAGACGCGACGGACTTGCCGAGCTCGCGATTGAAGCGGTCCACGAAGAAGTCGGCCAGGGGACCGATGTCCTCGGGACGATCGCGCAGCGGCGGCACCTCGAGGACGATCACGCCCAGCCGGAAGTAGAGATCGCTCCGGAAGTGCCCCTGCTCGGCCTCCTTCATGAGGTCCTTGTTCGTGGCCGCCACGATGCGGGCCTTCACCTGCAGATCCTCGATGCCTCCCACGCGGCGGAAGGTGCGGTTCTCGAGCACCCGCAGCAGACGGGCCTGGAGCTGCAGCCCCATCTCGCCGATCTCGTCGAGGAACAGCGTGCCGCCCGCGGCCGCCTCGATGAGCCCCTTCTTGCGGCTCTTGGCGTCGGTGAACGCGCCCTTCTCGTGCCCGAAGAGCTCGCTCTCGAGCAGGGTCTCGGGGATGGCGGCGCAGTTGATCTCGATCACCGGGCCGGACACGCCCAGGGTGGCGCGATGGATGGCGCGCGCCACGAGCTCCTTGCCCGATCCGCTCTCGCCCTGGATCAGCACGGTGGAGGCCTGGCTCGCGCCGATCTTGCGGATCTTCTCGAAGAGCTCCTTCATGCGCGGGCTCTCGCCGATGAACCCGGTAAAGGGATCGCTGCGCTTCTGGTTCTCCTCCCAGCCGGTGTTGGCGCGGCGGAGCTGTTTCGTCTCGAGGGCGTTCTCGATGCTCTTGCGCATCTTCTCGAGCGGGAATGGCTTGCTGACGAAGTCGAAGGCTCCCAGCTTCATGGCGCGCACGGCGGTCTCGAGCTCGCCGTAGGCGGTCATCATGATCACCTGGCCCTCGTAACCGGCGGCGCGGGCGTCGGCCAGGATCTCGATGCCGCTGAGTCCGGGCAGGCGACCGTCGAGGAGCACCAGGTCCGGGTCCTCCTCCTTGATCATCTTGAGGCCGGTGGTTCCGTCCTCGGCCTCGAGGACGCGATAGTCGTCCCCCAGCGCCTCGCCCAGGGACCAGCGCAGGGTCTGCTCGTCGTCAACGATCAGGATGCTGTAGTTCACCGTCACATCTCCTCGTGACTGGGGTGGTCGTCGGCGGCGACGAGTTCGACGATGAACTCCGAGCCGCCGCCATCACGCGGGCGATACCGGATCTGCCCGCCGTGTTCCTTGATGATCTGCTGGCAGACGGAGAGCCCGAGTCCGGTGCCCTCCGCCTTGGTCGTGTAGAAGGGATCGAAGAGCTTGCCGACGGCGCCCTCCGGCACGCCGGGGCCGCTGTCCCAGACGATCAGCCGCGCGCTGCCGCCGCCGCCCACCGCCGCGGCGCGTTCGATCCGCAGGCCCACGCGCTGTCCCGGCTCGCAGGCCTGGATCGCGTTCTGGAGCAGGTTTAGCAGCACCTGCTGGATCTGATCGCGATCGGCGCGCGCGGGGCAGCTCGTCCCCGCCTGGAGATCCTCCAGCGCCACGCCGGCCGTCTCCGCGGTGCCGCGCAGGTCGCCGATCGCGATGCGCGCGGCCTCGGCCAGATCCAGCGATCTCAGGGAGGGCTGCGCCGGACGGCTGTACTCGAGCAGGCTGCGCACGATCCGCTCCAGGCGCTGGATCTCGGCCTGGATCCGCTGCAGGTAGGGTTCGGTCTCCGGGCGGTCCGCCAGACGGGACTGGAGCACCTGGGTGGTCATGGCGATTCCGGCCAGCGGGTTGCGGATTTCGTGGGCCATGCCCGCCGAGAGCTGGCCGAGGCTGCTCAGCCGCTCGGCGCGGCGCAGCTCGCCCTCGAGCCGCTTGTACTCGGTGAGATCCTCGCACACCATCACGTGCCGGGTGTCGGTTTCGTGGCGCAGGGGAAGGCAGGTCACCGACAGCAGGAGCCGCCGTTCGTCGGCCCCGGCGTTTCGCCCGGCACCGTGGGGAGCGAGACGGCACTCGCGCTGGATCCAGTCGCGATCCTCCAGGCCCAGCGCGTCGCCGTCGATGAGCCGGAAGCCCTCGTCGAAGCGGAACTCGCAGCCCACGTCGAGCCGCTCGCCGAAGAGATCGGCCGCGCGGGCGTTGCGGTAGCTCACGACGCCCCGGCCGTTCACGGTGAGCACGGCCGCGTGCACGCTCTCCAGGACGCTGCGGTTGAACTCCCCCAGCCGCTTGAGTCGGCTCACGGCCTTGGCTCCCGCCAGGGCCTCGCTGAGCAGGGTCTGCACGGTCTTGAGAAAGTGGAAGTCGTCGTCGAGCTGCGCGGGGCGCTCGTAGCGCTTGTCGAAGACCAGGAAACCCTCGGCCTCGTCGCCCTGGACGAGCGGCATCACCAGGAGCTCGACGTCCTTCACGACCTCGCGCAGCGCCTCGCCCTCGAGCACCTCTCCCCCGTGGAGTCCGAAGATCCCGGAGGCCAGCTGCCGTTCGATGGGCAGGTTCTTGAGCAGGCGCAGCGAGCGCGCCAGGGTCTCCCCCGCCAGCGAGGTCTCGGCCCTGACGGCCAGTCGCTGCTGGTCGAAGCTCCAGAGCATCAGCGCGACCCCGCCGAACTCGAGGGTCTCCACGCAGGAGCCGAGAAAGCGCTCCAGGGCGCGATCCCAGTTGCTCTCGCGATTCAGGTCGCGACCCAGGGAATAGAGAATCGAGAGCTGGCCGAGCCGAGCTTCGAGCTGGGAGTGCACGCGGCCCAGGTTCTCGTAGGAGTTCAGGAGCATGTCCGCGAGCTGGCGGCGGCTCTCCTCCAGGGAGTGGGAGCTGCGCTCCAGGTGCCCCATGAGCCGCCGCTGGGCTTCGCTGGCGGCCAGGGCCTCGGCGCAGTCGATCAGGGTCTCGCGCCAGCCGTCGGCGCCCAGCGGGAGCCGCAGGAGGCCGTCGACGCCCAGCGCGATGGCGGATCGGTACCACGCCATCGACTCCTCGTACTCGGCCAGCAGGATGTGGGCTCCGGGATTGAAGATGCGGAAGCGGGCCAGCCAGCGCCGGAGACCCGTGGTCTCGGGGGGCATGGCGAGAAGGAGCACGTCGATGGGCAGGCGGCTGGGTTCGGCCTCCGCCATGGCCAGGCACTCGGTCTGCCAATCGGGAATATCTGAAGGAATACCCAGATCGTCGAGATCGACCCTGTTCTCGGACAGGACGCAGAGTCTGCGCACGATGAGATCAACCTGCATTTTCTCTCCCCCTAGCCTCTACCTAGCAGGCACTTGGAATTCCTGCAAGATTTTTTACCAGGATCGGGGGGCAAAAAAAGAGGACACCCCGGAAGGGAGCGTCCTCGAAGATCTTAAGCTCGGCCAGCGACTTAGGAGCTGCCGTCTCTCCAGCTGCGGGCGAGGTTGACGAGACGATCGGTCAGCTGCTCGCGCACGGCCTCCGTCTCGTAGTAACCCTCGGCGAGCCGCTGCTTGACGTCCGCGACCACGTTCTCGCGTGTGTCCGGCAGATCGGCGTAGGTTTCTCTCGCCAAGTGGAGGGCCTCCTGCCGTTCCGACCGTTCGAGCGCCTCCGGGCTTATCTCCACCATCGCCGCGGCGGCTCCGCCGCCTTTCGCGACGCTGGCGGGCTGCGGGCTCTCTCCGCGCTCCGCCTGGGCTTCGCGGGACTCGCTCGTGTCGGTCTTCTGGCCGTAGAGTTTGGCCAGATCCGCACCACCCGTGACCACGGTCTTACCGATTTCCACCTGTTACCTCCAAAACTGGGGCCTCTCCCAAGGCTCTAGCAAGGCTCGGACCGCAATCAGGAACGAGAAGCCATCTTGAGGTACGCCTTCTCCGCCTTCTGCTGGACGTCCGCCCTGCCCAGTTCCTTCTCCAGGCGCTCGAGGCTCTGCTTCAGCCCCATTCGCGCCAGTCTGTCGTTCTCGACGATCACCCGCAGGAGCTCGCCGACGAGATCGGGTTCGCGGCTGGCCAGTTCGGCCATCTCCTCCTGATCGAGGGAGTCCATCAGGCCGCGCCGCTCGGTCTCCAGGGACTCGAGTCGATCGATTTCGCCCTTCCGGACGGCGTCGAGCTGCTGGATGCTCACTTCCTGCAGACGCTGCAGGCGAGAGGTGACGTTGCTCACGATTTCCCATCCTCTTCGGGTACGCCGGTGGGGAGGCTCATCGGCTCCCCCTTCGCCAGCTCAGACCAGGCGCCGGTGAGTTCCTGGACGACCTTCAAGACGCCGTCGAGCAGAGTAGGATCCTGCTCGAGGCTTGCCCGGCCGATGTTCTCAAAGCAAAAACCGTACAGTTGCCGCAGACGCTCGGTGATCTCGCCGCCCTCGGGCCTGAGGGAGTTGGTGAGATAGGTGACGATCCGCCGCGCCTTGGCGAGCTCGGCGTGGGCGTCGTCCCAGATCTTGTTCTCCAGGGCGATCTTACCGGCCCGCACGCCCTGCTGGAGTCCCTGGTAAAGCATCACCAGCAGTTCCTGGGGATCGGCCCCCTGGACCCGGTTCGCGAGGTAGGCCTTCTGGGCCCTGGCTTTGTTGTCGGTCAGGTTCTGCGCAGTCATCGGCTAGGATCCACTCCCCGAACTAGAACTTGAGGAAACATTGGGCAGGCTGGAGATCATCGACATGAAGCTGGAACTGGTGGAGTTCATCTCGGACAGGAGCCGCTCCATGTGGAGGAACTCCTTGAGATAGCGGTCCTTTCGCTTGGCCAGGCGGGCGTCGATCTTGTCCACCTGCTCCTGGTAGTCATCGATGGTGTCGCGCAGCGCGTCCTGGCGCAGCGTGACCGTGCCCTGCACCGAATCCAGGACGCTCGACAGGGTCTCGTGCAGGCGGTTGGTGACGCCGCTCCACACCTGGATATCGCCCTGGGCCGCGCCCTGGCTGGCCAGGGTGGCCTCCGTGAGGTTCACCTGAAGGCTCAGGCCCTGGGTCGAGCCGCCATCCTCGTTGCCCGTGAGGATCCGGCCGGAGCCGCTGGCCTCTTCCATGACGCCGTTCACCATGAAGTAGCCGGCCACGTCCTGGCCCGCGACGGGGCTGCCGGAGTCCAGGCCGATGTCGGAGTAGATGGAGTTGTCCACCTCTTCCATGATGACGTTGCTGTTGCCGCCGTGGGTCTTGCTGGTGATCTCCAGGTGGCCCTGTCCGCCGCCGTCGTCCACCCAGTTCGCCACGACGCCCTTGTCGCCCAGCTCCTCGTCGGAGTTGATCGCCGCCTGGATGGCGTCCGCGAGATCCTCGCCGCTCGTGTAGCTGCCCTCGTCGATGCTGAGGGTGCTGCTGGTCACGCCGTCGACGCTGACCTTCAGGTAGCGGTTGTTCGCGCTGATGCTCAGGGGCGAACCGCCCGTGGGCGTCGCGAAGGAGGAGCCGGTGTAGCGGCCCTGGGTGGCGGCCTGCGTGACGAACACCTCGTAGCCGCTCAGCGCGCCGGTGGGCGTCACGTTCGGACCGGCGTTCAGGAAGACGACGTCGTCGTCGCTGCTCTCGCCGGTGCTGCCGAGCAGGGAGATGACGCCGTCGAGGTCGTCGGTGATGGCCTGGCGCAGGATGTCCTCGTCGATGGCGAGCTTGCCGTCCACGTCGAGGGTCTCCCCCACGCTGCTGCCGATGCCGATCTGCACCAGCTGGCTGAACTGGCTGGAGAGGCCCGACACGGAGCGGATGATGTCGTCGCGGATGTTCGACTCGAGGCGCATGGCGGTGCGGTCGCCGAGCAGGATGCCGCCCGACTCCAGCTCCTCGTTGTAGGCGAACTGGTTCAGGAAGAAGTCGATGGTGTTGTTGTACTCCGCGACGAAGGTGCTGAGCTTGTCCACCAGCCCATCGACGTCCTGCTCCACCTTCACCGTGATCGTCTCGTCCGGATCCGCGTTCAGAAGGTTCAGCGTGACGCCGCTGATCAGGTTGTCCACCGTGTTTGTGGAGCTGCTCACCTCGATGGGCGAACTGCTGCCGAAGCTCACCCTGGCGTCCTGGGCCGCCTGGATCGTGCTGCTGGTGCCGGAGACGGTCCAGTTGTCGCCGGCCTGCAGATCGCCGGCGCCGAAGTTCAGGTGCAGGCTGCCCATGATCTCCACGGTCTCGCCCGCGTAGCTGCTGTCGAGAACGACCTGGCCGCTCTCGCCCTGGTCGTTGCTCCAGTCGATGACGATGGTGTCGCTGCCCACGACCCCGCCCGTCGCGACGTTGAAGCTGAATACCGCGTCGGTGTTGCCCGTGTAGTGGCCGCTGCTCGCGATGCTGCTGGATCCCGACTGCGAGCCGATGGTCACGGCCGACACGCCGCCGAAGTCGATGCCGGTGCCGCCGGTGAGATCGGTGCTGACGCCGATCAGCTGCTCCTCGCCCGTCTCGCTGCTGGAGAGGATGAGCTGGTAGGGCGTATCGCCGTCGCCGGTGTTGATGAGCGTCGCGGTGATGCCGGATTCGGCCTGGTTGATCGCGTCGGTCAGCGCTCGCAGGCTGTTGTCCCCCTCCGCGAGGTTCACGGTGAGTTCCTCGACGCCGGCCACGCTGATGGTCACCGTGCCGTTGCCCAGCACGGTCTCGTCGTCGGCGAAGCCGTTGCTCACCACCTGATGGCTCTGGGCCAGCTGGTTCACCGTGACGCTGTAGACGCCCGCCGGGGCGCCCCTGTCCACGGAGGCGGAGAGCAGATCGTAGTGGGACACCGTTCCGCGCATCGTCCGGAAATCGGACGGTCGGCGCAGGGTCTCCACCACACCCTTCAGGTTGGCCAGTGCGGCCTCGAGGGCGTTGAAACTGGCGAGCTTGAGTTCCTGTCTGGCCCTGCGGGCCTCGAGGATGTAGGCGGGACGGCGCTCGAACTCGATCAACGAGTCCACGAGGGACGCCGTGTCCATTCCGCTGGCCAGACCTGAGATGGAATTGATTCCGAGTGGCATATCGCTCCTCCCAAAGCTTTGCTCCAGGGAGCCTTCCCGGGGCTCCCGTTCAACTTATCGACCTTCCGGCGGGCGGCCTTGAGGGTTTTCCCTCAAAAACGAGGGCTCCCCTTCGATCCGAAGGGGAGCCCGTTACTCACTGTCGTTCCATCAGTTCCAGGACTCCTAGCCCATGAGCTGGAGAACCACCTGGGGCGAGCTGTTCGCGTGGGACAGCATCGCCGTGGCGGCCTGGAGCATGA
>CAYNQX010000006.1:91495-116450 GCA_964399495.1 uncultured bacterium | reverse complement strand
GATCGTGATCGGCTTGGACGAGGTGATGAAGCTCGATCCGAGCACGTTGAACAGTTTCTCCCAAACCGCCAGGGCGAAGAGGGCGAAAGCGATGACGAAGAAGATGCGGCTGACCAGGCTGCTCACTTTACGATTATTGCTCATAGAGCCTCCGTAGGATCGGGTGGGGTCCCAACGAAGAGCGGCTGTGGTGGCAGGGTGCGCCCGAGCTCCCTTTGCATTCTTCCTGCAATGAACTGCCAGTATAGCGTGTTCTGGGGTGTCTTGTCAGTGTTACGCAGGAAAAACTCGCGGGCTCGCCGTCAGGAGGGGAGACCCGCGGAGGCGTCGCGCTTGCGGGGTTCTCCGAAGCATAGGGCAAAGTGGAAGATGCTCCCGGGACCGCCGATATCGGGGTTGGGATTGCTCGGGCTGACCAGTCGGATCTTGCCGCCCATCAGAGCGACGAGCTGGCAGCTCAGGGTCAGGCCGAGTCCGGATCCGCCGAAACGCCGCTTGAGCCCGGTTTCGCCCTGCGTGAAAGACTCGAAGATCTCCGCCTGCTGGCTCTCCGGCACACCGATTCCGGTGTCCGACACCATGAAGTGGAGGTTGGCGTCCTTCTCGCCCTCGCCGGAGGATTCCACCGTCAGGACAACCTCACCCTCCTCCGTGAACTTTATGGCGTTGTCGAGAAGATTCAGCAGCACCTGACGCAGCCGGTCGGGATCCCCCACCACCAGGCCGAGGACTTCCTCCCCGACATGGCTCGTCAGTGTGAGGCCACGCTCCGCGGCCACGGAAGCCGTTCGTCGAATGAGATCCTCGACGAGGTCATGCAGCGAAAAGGGGCGGTTTTCGAGCTCGACGCCGCCGCTGGAGATCTCGGAGAACTCCAGGAGCTGATCGAAGATCCCCATGAGCTGGTTCGCGGCGGCTCTGGCCGAGTCCAGGAACTCGCGCTGCTCGTCGTCGAGCCGGGTGTCCAGCACGAGGTCGGCGAAGCCGATGATGGCGTTCATGGGCGTGCGGATCTCATGGCTCATGCTCGAGAGGAACTGGCTCTTGATGCGCGAGGCCTCCTCGGCCGCGTCCCGCGTGAGACGAAGCTCCAGCTCGGCGGCCCTGCGCTCGGTGACGTCCTGCACCGTTCCGCTCAGGTAGACCAGGCGTCCGTTCTCGTGATGCGACTTGATGCGCACGTGGATCCGTCGCTGCGTGCCGTCGCCGACGACACGATACTCGTGCTCCTTGATAACATCCCCGTCCCGAGCCGTCTCCAGGGCATTGCGGATCTCGGCGCGGTCATCGGGATGAACCAGCTCGAGCAGCTCCTCGAAGCGGATCGGCGCATCGCTGGGCCAACCGTGGATGCGCTGGGCCTCCCGGCTGGACCTGATCAGATTGGCCTCGACGTCCCAGAAGAAGCTGCCGACCTGTCCGATGGCCTGAGCTTCGGCGAGCTGAGCCTTCCTGCGCGCCAGCGAGTGGTGCAGCCACGCGTTGTGGAGGGCCTGGGCCAGACGGGGCGCGATCAGAACCAGCAGCGAGCGTGTCTGCTCGGAGATGCCGTCCGGTTCCCTGGAGGCAACGTTCAGCGTGCCGATGCACCGACCCTCGGCCAGGAGCGGTACGAGGAAGTCCGACTGGAATCCCAACTCCATCAACTTCTCGGCCAGGGGCGACGTGACCTCATCCACGCCGATCTCGGAGCGATAGATGGCAGCCTGTCGATCGACGACATCGAACAGCCGCGTCTCGCCGCGAGCGAGCAGGGTCCCGGCACGGAGTTCGACGATCTGGTCGTGAGCGCCGAGAAAACGGATCGTGTCGGTCTTCGCCTCGTAGCGCGAAATGGAGAGGCTCTCCACACCGACCCGGTCGACGATGAAGGCCAAGCTGTGTTCGATGAGATCGGAGATATCCAGGTGGCTGATCATGTCGAAGTCCAGCAGGAGCTGGAGGATCTCGAGTTGATCGTCCTTCTTCGGGCTATTTGGACTGTGCATGACACCAGGCCGCAGAACTCAGGAGCCGGCAACGCCGGGTCCGTCGACCGCCTCCGCCACTCGTCCGGCGTGCGGCGTGCGCTGGAGTCGTATCACGGAGCTGTATTCATGTTCAGAGAAAGATATCGGTCCATTCCGCAATCGACAAGAACTAGTTTAATGTGTTGCCGAATTATAACTTTTAGGCCGAGGGGTGTCGCGTCGCGGGCTCGATCCGGGTCTGGCCGCGAGCGCTTCAATCCTCGTCGACCTCTTCCCAGCCGGTGATCATCGCCTTGATATTCGACAGCGGCGTGTGGCCGGTGGTGGTGAGGTAGATATGCAGGAACATGAAGGCCATCAGGAAGAAAGCACCGAAGGTGTGAATGAGGGCAACCGGCGTCAGGCTGAGTCCACCCAGGCCGAACTCGCGCCAGTCGTTGAAGAAGTAGTAGACGAATCCGGTGGTCACCTGGACTGGAATCACCAGGAGCTTGAGCGCCAGATAGGAGCCCTGCTGGATGGGGTTTAGTTTGGACAGCTTGGTTTTCTTCACGGGGTGCGGCTCCCGCTTGAAGATACCAAAAACGTAATACATGACCATCGCAATCGCGTTTCCCCGGCCGGGCACGTACTGCTTCCAGACCCCCGTGGTGAAGTGCCAGAAGATCGCGAATGCGATCAGGACTATGAAGGCCCAGGCGAATGCAACGTGCAGTTTGACAGCCGCGCCGAAGTCCCAGATCCCCCAGTGGAAATGGATGTCGAAGCCGGTGAGGGTGAGCAACATCACCAGGGCGGCCTGGGTCCAGTGCCAGAAGCGCTCGAAGTTGGTGTAGATGAAGGTACGGCTCATGACACCTATCCTTTCGAAGCGACGAACACCCGGAGCGCGCCGTGAACGATGACGATGAGCAGCGAAAGCGACACGAGGATCATTCCGGTGGCGTCGAGCGCCCGACTCCGATCACGGCCCGGCACGTAGAACCCGGGGAGATTCTTCAGGCGCCCTTCCGGGTGGTGGCAGTCGATGCACTTCAACGCATGCTGCGCCGGCGCGACGCTGTGCTTCAGGGGTAAAATCATCTCGGTCTGGATGAATCCGTACTCGCCGCTGTAGGGCAGGCCAGTGTAGCGCATGCCGGCCTCGATGGCACGACCCCAGTCGTAGCTCGCCCAGTAGGCCTCGGCCTCGTCGGGCCCGGACGGATAGAGCTTGGGCACCACGAGGGTCTTGTTCTCCGTGTCGTATGGCTGTAGGCCGCGGTGGATCTTGACCGGCCAGATGCGTGCGTTGGGATCGTCGTGGTCGGAGGCGATGCGGTTCAGGTGGACGATCGGCTGCGACTCGTCGATGCGATCGTACCGGCCGTGAAGGTGTCCCTCGCACTTCTCGGCGGCCGGTGTGACATCGTCGATGACGTCGCCCATGTAGGTGTGCTCGCCGGCGCCGTTGACCCAGATGTACTCCGGCACTGCATCTTCGGCCCAGATGAACTCGCCCTTCTTCGTGCGATAGCTGGGCTCGCCGGTCGGGTCTTCCCTCTCCTCGAAGGGCTCGCCCGCCTCGTCCATGCGGCCCGCCTTCGACCAGTCCCACCACATCAACGTGGGCTTTGCACGGGCCATGGTGGGAATGTGGCAGGCCTGGCAGGAGACCCTGTCGGTGTGGTCGTCGAGCTTCTCGTCGATCTCGCGGTGGGGCTTGGAGGAGTGACAGGATTCGCAGGCGAGGAGATTGATCTCCTTGCCGCGGATCACGAGCTCGCGATCGGCCGTGGCGGGCACCTCGAAACAGCGGCCGGACACCTTGTGATTGCGCGTGGTGTGGCACTCGGTGCAGCGGAAGGCGGCGCCGTCGTCGGCCATGTGGACGTCCAGGTTCAGGGATGGGTGGGACATGTGCTCGTCCATGTCGCCGTGCTTCACGCCGTCGCCGCCGCCGCCGTAGAAGTGGCACTGGCCGCAGTTGTCACGGTTCGTGGGCCCCACGTTCCGCGCGACCCAGCCCAGGTTCACCGGATCCCAGTGCTTGCCCGACCCCTCGGGCCACTCGCGCTCCTCCCACGGCGTCGTCTCGTAGACGGGATGCCCCGCGGCGGTGGGAAATTTGCGGTAGCTGCCGGTGGTGTCGTGGCAGACGAGGCAGTCGACGAGGGTCTCGTCGGTGAAGTCGAAGCTCTTGTCCACCCAACCGTATCCCGAGTGGCAACTCGTGCAGCGGGGCTCGTTGGAGGAGAGCGCCATGGCGAAGTTGTTCACGAACTGTTCGGCCTTGCCGAGAGCGATGTGATTCTCCGCCGCCAGCTCCTTCTTGGCCTCGGGGCAGACCCAGGTCCAGTGGCTGGTCTTCATGACCTGCTTGGCGGCCTCGGTGTGGCAGCTCAGGCAGGCGATGGTGACCTCGGGGCCGGATCGGAATTTCTGCTTGAGGATATCGAATTTGCCGTGGTCGGCCGTGGGGCGGTGAGGCTCGATATCGGCGCGGGTGTAGCTGTCGGCCGCGGCGACCACCGGCGCCATCCAGATAGACAGCAAAACCAGTGCGGCAAACGCCGTCCGGGCCTTGAATGCTCGCCCCATCGCCGAACCTCCGGGCTCTCGAACCCGTGTTGAGAGATAGTATTCGTTTACCATGATCGGCACGTCTCGGGGCCCTCGCAAGCCCTTATATGAAATTCGGCACGTACGGTGAAAAGGAGCGGAGGCGAGGAGATCCGGCGCGCCTATTCGCGGGGCAGACGCGCGCGCCACTCCGTCGCCGACCCGGTTCGACCCCAGCTCTCGTAGAGTTCGACGAGCAGTTCGACCGCGAGCTTCGTGTGGAAGCCCTCGTCCCCGAATGTCCCCTGAAAGACCTCGTGCGCGTGGAGCAGCCGCGCCTCCGCCTCCTCGTGGAGCCCCCTGGCCAGCAGGCAGGCGCCGCTGTTGCGAATCAGCTTGGCGCGGAACCAGTGGCCCTCGGGCAGGGCGGCGTCCATTCGGGCGAGCGTGTCGTCGAGGAGGGCCGTCGCCTCATCGAGGCGGCCCTGCTCCGTGAGCACGGCGCCCAGGTTGCTCTCGGCGTTGAGGGTCATGAAGTTGTCGGGGCCGACGGTGGCGAGATAGCCCTGGTAGGCGGCGCGCAGCATCACCTCGGCGTCCTCGAACCGCTCCATGGCCGTGAGCATGGCGCCCAGGCTCGCGCGGGTGGTGAGCGTGAGGGTGTGGTGGTCGCCGAGCACGCGCACCAGCCGTTCCAGCACCTCGCGATAGGCGACCTCCGCCTCGTCGAACTTCTCCTGCAGGTCGAGGGACGCCACGTAGTTCAGGGCGAAGGTGAGCGTCTCGGGGTGGTCCTCGCCCCGCACGCGGCGGGAGATCTCGACGATCTCCAGCTTGAGCGGCTCGGCCTCGGCGTAGCGGCCGGTGGTGTCCAGCAGCATGCCGAGGTTGTTGAGGGCGGTGAGGCGCACGGAGCTGTCCTCCTCCAGCGCGCGATCGGCGCGCTCCACGCACTCGCGCAGCAGGGGCTCGGCCTCGTCGAACTCACCCACCTCGTGGAGCTGGATGCCGAGGCTGCCGATCGCCACGATCGTCTCCACGTGGTCGTCGCCGAGCACGCGCCGGTGCAGCTCCAGCGCCTCTCGGCGCATCGCCTCGGCCTCCTCCTCCCTGCCCGTTCGCGAGAGAATCACTCCCAGGTTGTTTAGCGCGGAGAGGACCTCCTTCGATTCCTCCCCCAGCGAGGCGCGCGCGCGGCCCAGGGCGTCGAGGGCCAGCGACTCGGCCTCGGCGTAGCGGTCCATGTCCTCGAGCAGCACGGCGAGGCCGTTCTGGTTGTGGATCGTCTCCTGGTGACCGTGGCCGAGCAGCGCGATCTGCTGGTCGAGAGCCTCCCGGTGGTAGGGCTCGGCCCGCTCGTAGAGACCCAGCGCGCGGTAGGCCTGCCCGAAACGCACGCGCATGCGGGCGGCGAGCTGGGGGTCGTCGCCCAGTTCGTCGTCGATGGTGCGGCCGGCCGGCGCGAGCACCTCCTCGTCGAGCAGGCGCAGCGCGGCGTCGGTGGGGTTGACGTCCTCGAACAGCCGGTCGAACTCCTCGCCGCTCGCGACGCGCCCGCGCAGATCGTCCCAGAGCCCCGTGCCCACCGCCTCGGGATCCACCGTGGCGAGCATCTCGGCGAGGAAGCCGGCGATCCGCTCGGCGCGGTCGCGCTCGCGGGCCACGCGCCGCGACTGGAACGCGGTCACCGCCGTGAAGGCCAGCAGCACCGCGAGCCCCGCGGCGGCCAGGGCCACGCCGAGGCGATGCCGGCGCGCGAACTTGCGCATCTGATAGGCCGCGCCCAGGGGCGAGGCCTGCACGGGTTCGTGGCGCAGGTGGCGGGAAAGGTCGTCGGCCAGCGCCGCCGCCGAGCCGTAGCGGCGGGCGGGCTCCTTGGCGATGGCCGTCATGGTGATCCAGTCCAGTTCGCCGCGCAGCTCGCCGGGGCGCAGGGGGCCGCGCGACGGCTCGGCGCCCGCGCGGGAGACGCGGGTGCTGGGCGTGGGCGGGTCCTGCTCGCGCAGGATCCGGAACATGCCGTCGACGCCCGCCGCCACCAGCGTCTCGGTTTCGAAAGGCGGCGCGCCGCTGAGCAGCTCGTAGAGCACGGCGCCGAGGGAGTAGACGTCGGCGGTCACGTCCGCCACCGCCCCGCCGACCGCCTGCTCCGGCGCCATGTAGCTGGGCGTGCCGATGGCCTGGCCGCCGAAGGTGAGCGCCGCCAGATCCTCGAGCGACGGATGCAGCGCCTTCGCGATGCCGAAGTCGATCACCTTGGGCACCGCGCGGCCGCCCTCCATCGCCACGAGGATGTTCGACGGCTTGATGTCCCTGTGAATCACGCCCTTGCCGTGGGCGTGCTGGATCCCCGCGCAGACCTGCGTGAACAGATCGATCCGCTCCCGTGCGTCCAATCCGTTCCGAGCGCAGTGCTCGGTGATGGGCAGGCCGCGGATCCGCTCCATGACGAAGTAGGGCAGGCCGTTCTCGGTCTCCCCCGCGTCCAGGATCCGCGCGATGTTGGGGTGCTCCATGTAGGCCAGCGCCTGCCGCTCGGCGCCGAAGCGTTCCAGCACGGCTCGCGTGTCCATGCCCCGCTTGAGCAGCTTCAGCGCGACCTCGCGCTTCACCGGCTCGGTCTGCTCCGCGGCGTACACCACCCCGAAGCCGCCCTCCCCGAGCATCTCCTTGATGCGGTAGGGTCCGATCCGCTCCGGCAGGGCGACCTCCGCGTCCGCCAGCCCGAAGGCGCCGGCCGTGCGCAGGAACTCTCCGCCCGAGTCCTCCTGATCGAGCAGCGACTGGACGGCCGCGCGCAGCGCCTCGTTGTCGCCGCAGGCCTCGTCGAGCCAGGCCGCGCGCTCGGCGGCAGGGCGCTCCAATGCGGCGAGCAGCAACTCACGGATTCGTTCGAAATTCTCGCTCATCCGTTCAGCTCCTTAGACAGCCACAATCGCGCGGTGGTCCAGTCGCCCGTCACGGTGCGGCGCGAGACGCCCAGCACCAGGGCGATCTCCTCGCTGGTGAGGCCGGCGAACAGCTTCAGCTCGGCCACGCGCGCAGCCCGCGCGCTCTCGTCGGCGAGACGCGTGAGCACCTGATCCAGCTCGATCAACTCCAGGTCGCGGTCGCCGACGCCGGACACGGCGGCCAGGGTCACCCGCTCCCGGTCGCCCCCGCGCTTGGCGGCGGCGCGCTTTCGGGCGTGGTCCACCAGCACGCGGCGCATGGCCTGGCCGGCCACGCCCATGAAGTGCGCGCGGCACTGCCAGTCGACGCGGCTCTGGTCGACGAGCTTCGCGTAGGCCTCGTGCACGAGGGCCGTGGGCTGCAGGGTGTGGCCGCCTCGCTCGCCGCGAAGCATCGCGCCGGCGAGCCCGCGCAGCTCCTCGTAGAGCCGGGCGAAGAGGGAGTCGGTTATCTCCACGCGGTCCGCGTCGCCGGCCGCGAGGGCCTGCAGGAACATCGTAACCTGCTGTCGATCCGGCTCTTGCATCGTATCTCCGATAAAGACGAACGCCGCGTTGCCCGTTCCGGCCGTCGATTGCGCGTATCCGGGTAAGGGGCGAATGGTCGCCCCCCTGCGATTCCCTCACTCACTCCTGGAGGCCACCATGCGTCCCGAACGCCATCCCGACACCCTTCACGGCAAGCGGCATCCCTTTGCCGTCCTGCTCCTTTTGATACTGCTGACCCTCGTCGGCGCCTGCAACAGCTCCCCCACCGATCCGGGGAACGACAACGACGACGATGACCCGCCCATCGAGACCGACATCGTCTTCAGCGGCGACGGATCGCTCCTGCTGCCCGCCACCGACTTCCCGGTGAACGCCTCGTACGTGGACGAGACCGGCAACCTGATCTGGGTCGACCAGAACGCCGGCCGCGCCGCGGGTGACGTAAGGCTAATGGTTTTCCCGAATCCCGTCGACCCCGCAGGTGTCACGAGCGTCTCGCTGTTCAGCGAAAGCGCGACGCAGCCGGGGGCCTGGAACACCTGGGCGATGGGCAGCCTGGGCGGCGTGGTGGTCGAAAGCGGCAAGATCACCTTTACCGACGTCGTCGTGAGCGACAACATCTATCACCAGGCGTCGGTGACGATCAACGGCACCCTCGACGTGCCCACCGAGGTTCTCACGCCGCCCGACGCGCCGACCGGCGTCACCCTGACGGCCCAGGACGGCAACCTCGAGGTGAGCTGGTCTTCCGTGACCGGCGCGGACTCCTACAACTTGTACGTCGCGCGCGATAGCGGCATCACGCCCGCCAATTACGCCGGCCTGTCCGACGGCGCGATGCACGCGGACGTCGCCAGCCCGTTCACCTTTCCCGGCGGACTCACCAACGGCCTCACCTACTACGTGATCGTGACGGCCGTGAACGCGTCGGGCGAAGGCGCGCCCAGCGCCACCGAGAGCGGCGCGCCGGTGGGCGAGGCGCCGGACATCGGCGGCCTCACCCTGTCCGGCGACGGAGCCGCGCTGCTGCCCTCCACGGACTTCGCGCCGGACACGGCGATTCCGGGCGACCTGAGCATCGGCGACGGCTACTTTTACTGGTTCGATCACGACAACACCCTGGGCCAGCTCCAGGTGTGGATGGACAACAGCACGCCCACGAACATCACTCACGTGCGCTTCGTCTCGGGCGACAGGTACTGGGACGCGACCGAGTGGACCGGCCTGAACGGCGTGGCGGTGAGCGGAGACGCCGTCACCCTGACCGCGCTGAGCCTCGACGAGGAGGGCGGCGGCAGCACGCTCGTGCTCGACGGCACCGTGAACGCCGTGCTGACCATCGGCACGCCCCTTTCCGGCACGCTGACCTTCAGCGGCGACGGAGCCGCCGCCATGCCCTCGACCACGTTCACGCCCACCGGCATGGACTTCCAGGGCGGGAACATCTCGCTCACGGACGACAACGGCGTCACCGTGAAGGTGAAGCTGAGCAGCTTCGCCCACGAAGGCCTCTACTGGATATCCGTGTCTCAGGGAGCCAATTACTTCATCGCGGCGACGGGCATGGACCCCATCGAGGGCAGCGCCGCCACCGGCCTCGGCTTCACCTGCACGGGGGTTGTCCTGAGCCCGGTCTGGGGTTCGGGCGATCTCGTCCTGGACGGGACGCTGGGCTTCTGACCCGGCGTAAGCGAGCCCCGGAGGAGGCGACTCCTCCGGGGCTTTTTCGTGTTCGTTCATCACATTGACAGACCTTCCCGCTTCGAACAGACTGGGCCGCCACACGACGACCCCCAGACGAGGTGGCTTACCATGGCGGGCAAGCGATTCAGCCAGTTGATCCTGTTCCTCGGTCTGCTGATGCTCGTGCATCAGTTCGCGTTCTACGGCCAGGAGGCAAGCCGCATCCCGGGGTGGATGAACAGCGGCGAGCTGAACAGCTCCCTGGGCGACGTCGACGGCGAGGATCGCTGGGTCTTCACCCACGCGGATCCCGTCGACTTTCCCGGCGAAAACATGCCCGCGCAGGGCGACACCCTGATCCTGGCCGTCACCGCCGCGGGCGATACGATCCGGGCCGGCGGGTGGGGTTCGACCTTCGGAGAGCCCGGCGAGGCGATCGATCTCCGCTATCTCCACGAGGGCGAGACCTTCGACACCGAACTCATCTTCGGCGAGCGCGAGTTCGGCGATCTCTTCTTCGCCTTTCTCATGGAGATCCTGCGCTTCCTCATCACCGTCGGGTTC
Source organism: uncultured bacterium (assembly GCA_964399495.1). Taxonomy (GTDB): domain Bacteria; phylum Krumholzibacteriota; class Krumholzibacteriia; order JACNKJ01; family JACNKJ01; genus CAYNQX01. The sequence continues at coordinate 106,252 of CAYNQX010000006.1, read as the reverse complement.
CTGGGCGTGGGCATCTGGGCCCTGATCAAGCGGCCGGACGTGGCGGGCGTGCGGGCCCTGGCCCTGTTCAGCTTCTCCATGTCGGCGCTCATGGTGTCGGGTGTCAACTTCGGCATCACCCGTTTTCCTGCGGCCTACGAGATCCCCGGCGAGGAGATCATCGGTGCCGTCCTGAACACGATGGTCTCCACCTTCGGCGCGTTCTGGCTCAACCTGCAGCTCTTCTTCCCACGCGCGCTCGACTGGGTGTCGCGACGGAGCAAACGAGTGCATCTGGCCCTCTACCTGCCTCAGGTCGTACTGGTCGTCGACCAGATGGTGGAGGCGTTCAGCTTCCCGGCCGGAATCTACGCCATACTGCTCTCCCTGCAGGTCGCCGGCGGGTTCGCGGTGCTGTTCACGCGGCGAGCCAAGGAGAAGGAGCCGCTGGCCAGGCGCCAGCTCTCCCTGGTGACCTGGGGCAGCGGGCTGGGCCTGGGCATGCTGTTCCTGCTCATGCTGATCTTCAACATCCCCGGCTTTCGCCCCCTGTTGCCGAGCATGTTCGTGAGCTTCATGCTGGTGCTCATCTTCCTGGCTCTGCTTCTCTCGCCGATCAGCTTCGCCTTCGCCTTCGGGCGCTACCGGCTGCTGGAAGTCGAGGGCCGTCTGCACCGCGGCACGCGACACATCCTGGTGACCGGCGCGCTGCTGGCGCTCTTCTTCGCCCTGCTCTACGTGGCCAGCGAGTTCCTGCTGGGCATGCTGGGCGCCTTCGACATCGGGGGGCGCCAGTCCACGCTGGCGGTGGCGCTCGTGATGGCGCTGGGCTTCTCGCCCCTGCACCGCCGGGTGCAGAATCTCTTCGAGACGAGGATCTATCCGGAACGGGGCCGACTGCGGGAGATCCTCGACCGCTTCCACACCTCCACGGCCTCCATGGCCGACCGCGACAGCCTGTTCCGGCGCCTCGAGGAGAGCCTGAACGAGGGCCTCGGCATCACCGCGGTGGTGCCGGCCATGTGGGACGAACCGGACGCGACCTTCCTGCTCCCCGGCCGGGAGAAACTGCCCTTCTCCGAGACGGGTCAGCTCATGCGCACCCTGCGCGACTACAGCAGGCCCCTGCTGGTCGACGAGCTCTGCGCGGCGGAGAAGATCGTGCTCGGCGACGACGAGCTGCACTGGCTGCAGGCGCGGCACGTGGGCGTGATCCTGCCCATGCGGACCCGCGGCAAGCTGATCGGCCTGCTGTTCCTCGTCACCGACGAGGCGTGGGAGGGCCTCGGCGTCGCCAGCCTCGAGGAGCTCATCGCGCTCGGCTCCCAGGTGGCCCTGGAGTGCGAGAACCTGAGTCTGCTCGAGCAGACCCTCGACAAGCGCCGTCTGGAGGAGCAGCTCGCCATGGCGCGACGGGTGCAGGAGGGTTTCCTGCCCAAGAGCCTGCCCGAGACGCCGGGCCTCGACCTGGCCGCCACCTACCAGTCGAGCCTGGAAGTGGCGGGCGACTACTACGACGTGCTGAGCCTGCCCGACGGCCGCACGCTCATGGCCGTGGGCGACGTGTCGGGCAAGGGCGCGGGCGCCGCCATGATCATGGCCAACCTGCAGGCGGCCCTGCGCAGCATGGCGCGGGTGGGCGTGCCGCTGGGCGAGATGGTGGGCGGCATCAACGACATCATCCACGCCAACACGCCGGTGGAGCAGTTCATCACCTTCTTCGCGGCCGCCTACGATCCGTCGAAGCGGGAGCTCACCTTCGTCAACGCCGGGCACAATCCGCCGCGGGTCGTGGGCGCGGACGACTCCGTCAGCGATCTGGATCCCGTGGGGCCGATACTCGGCGTGTTCCCCGGACTGGAGTTCGGGGAGCAGACGGTCACCCTGAAACCCGGCGACCTGCTCATCACCTTTACCGACGGCGTCAGCGAAGCGATGAACGCGGCGGGCGACGATTTCGGCGAGGAAGCGATCGTCGAGGCCGTGATGCCGCACCGCAACGAGACGCCCGAGCGCCTGCTCACGGTGATCCGCGAGTCGGTGGACGCCTTCCGCGGCGAGACGCCGCTGGGCGACGACTACACGCTGGTGGTGGCGCGGGTGGAGAACTAGGCAACTCGATACAGGTCAACGGCCCCGGGGGATTCCTGCTCCCCCGGGGGTTTTCGTGCGCAGTATCGAACGCGGCGTCCACCCCTACGGAACACGGCTGTGTCCTTCTCCCCTAAGTAGCGATCAAGTCGTATCGCAATTCTGCCGATAACCCAGGGAATGCCCGAGTTGCGGCTCGTGGCGGTATTCGTGCAATCAGTCGGGGATCGCGACCTTCCATGAGTCTGCGGACGAAAACGCTGATAAGTTTCGGACTCCTCTTCGCCATCTGCGCGATGCTGGCGACTCCGCTGTTCATGTCCTCGTACAGAGAGCACGAGATCGCCGATCACTATCGCATCAAGATCGAACTGGCCAGGCATCTGAACACGGCCGCGAAGTGGCAGGCCATCGAACGGGGCATGGGGAAGGCGATCATCGCCGGCGACTCCGTCATGGTGGGATCGTTCCTGGCCGCCGGACAGAAGGCGGACATCCAGGCCGCGGACGCCAGGCGCTGCGCAACCCTGCTCGACTCCCGCGAGAGCATCCAGGCCCTGCAGGAGCGACTGGACCTCTGGGATGAGTACCGGTCCGAGCAGGACTCCGCCCGCGCGCGGGTTCTGACGCGCTCGATCTCGGAGCAGGAGTGGCTGGATCTGACCACGAGGAACATCCGCGATGCCGAGTTCATCCTGAGGGACATCGCCTTCGCGCCCAGCGACCCGCAGGAGATGATTCTCTACCTGCACACCATCCTGATGCCGAACATCACCTGGATGGCCGAGTACGCCGGACTGGAGTGCGCCACCATCGCGGCCGCCATCGCCGGCAAGAGGGTTCTGACTCCGCAGGATCTCGAGCGCCTGGAACAGTACCATGGCGTCATCGAGCACTCCTTCCGCTCCGTCCGCCTGATCAAGGACCTGGAGCAGACGCCGCCCTCGGTCGTCGACGTGCTGATAAACTTCGAATCCAGGTTCATGGATCAGTACTACGGGCTGAGAGAGACCGTCTTCGCCCAGAGCAGGCGAACCGTCGAGATGCGGCATGAGAGAAAGGAACTCCAGGTCCGGGAGAAGGAGAAGATCCGCGAGTACTTCGCGGGCATCCGCCGCGATCTGGACGGGCTCTGCGACCTGCCCGTAATCCGTGATCTGGGCAGGCTGGCCTACCGCGATTCATCATCGGAGACGCTTGTCAGGGCCGAACTCTTTCTCTCCCAGTTCGCCCAGACCAAGAAGAGGATCTACACCCAGGTCCGCTATCTCAATCACGACGGGAACGAGTGGATCCGCACCGATTCGGACGGGAAGACGGTCGTCCTCCGGGCGGCGGATGCCCTCCAGGCCAAGAGCGACCGCGACTACTTCTCCGAGGCGATCGGCCTGCCTCCGGACGACCTGTACACGTCTCCCCTCGACCTCAACATGGAGCACGGCGCGGTGGAGCGGCCCTTCAAGCCCGTCGTCCGCTACGCCAAGCCGGTACGGGAGGCAAACGGCCGCCCGGCGGGCGTGATCGTTCTCAACGTGTTCGCGGACAGGCTGCTCGAACTCATCGACGAGAAACACAGCTTCGTGGACCAGAACGGGTTTTACCTTCATCACCCCGATCCGGAGAAGTGCTGGGGAATGATGGATTCCCTGGAACGCGGCAACGAGAATCTGTACACGGACTTCGGCGCGGAGACCGCCGGGGCCATCCTGGCGGGCCGACCGCGCCAGGTCGTGTTCGACGACCGCGTCCTGGACGTGGAGCCGGTGCTGCTCCGCGATGGACGGGAAACCCTGTCCTGGGCGATCATCACGGAGCAACCGGTGCCCGACTACACACTGACCGCGGACGAGTGGTTCGCGACCTCTACCCGCGCCATCGACTCCGGTCTGGCCATCGGCGAGGCCATCGCCTCGATGACCACCGAGATGTCCGACGAGCTCAACCGCGCCGCGGACCGACGCTTCCTGCTCGTGACGTCGCTCTCCATCCTGGCCCTCGTGCTGGCGGTCGTGATGGGCACCTACATCACGCGGCGCATTCTCCGCGGATTCACGGGTGTCGTGGAGTCGATGGAGAATCTCAGCGAGGGGAAACGCCACCAGCCCATCGGCTCGAACCGCGGAGATGAGATCGGCCGCATGTTCCGCGCCGTGGACAGCTTCGCGGTGAACCTCGAGGAGACGCAGTCCGATCTGGCCGCCCACATCAAGGAGCTGGACAGGGCCCGTGTGGATGCGATTTCCGCCAACCGCTCCAAGAGCGAGTTCCTCGCGACCATGAGCCATGAGATCCGCACGCCGATGAACGGCGTGATCGGCATGACCACCCTTCTCCGGGACACGGAGTTGAGCGAGGAGCAGCGCGACTTCGTCGACTCCTCCCTGTTCTCCGCCGAATTGCTGCTGGGTATCATCAACGACATCCTCGACTACTCGAAGGTGGAAGCAGGCAAGATCGAGCTCGAACGGATCCCCTTCGACCTGCACCGGGTTCTCGAATCCGTGGCGGAGATGATGCGCGAACGCACACGGGAGAAGGAGCTCGAGCTGATCGTGGACTGGGAGCTCGGAGCGCCGCGCATGGTCGAGGGCGATCCCAACAGGATTCGGCAGATCCTCGTCAATTTCGTGAGCAACAGCGTCAAGTTCACCGGCGAGGGCCGGATCGTCATCAGGGCCCGCTGCCTGAAACCGGGGCCGGAGCGAGCCCGGTTCAGGCTCGAGGTGTCCGACACCGGCATCGGCATCGAGCCGGACAAGATCGACTCGCTGTTCGAAAAGTTCACCCAGGCGGACGCTTCCACGACACGGGAGTTCGGGGGCACCGGGCTGGGCCTGGCCATCTCCAAGCAACTGGCCAGCTTGATGTTCGGCTCCGTCGGCGCCACCAGCGAACCGAATGTCGGGTCCACCTTCTTCCTGGAGCTCCCCCTGCTGGTCGGCCCGAAGCAGCCTCCGCTCTCGAAGTATCCCCGGCTCGCGGGCAACAGGGTCCTGCTGGTGGACTGCCTCGAGGCGAGCCGCAAGGCCCTGGCCGCGGACCTCGAGGGTCTGGGCACCGTTCCCGTCGACGTGGACTCCGCGGCCGCCGCGCGAGAGGCGATCGACGACGCACTCGCGGCGAACGACCCCTTCACCGTGACGGTGATCTCCCGGCAGATGGCGTGCATGAGGGGCAGCGAGCTCGCCGCATCGTTCCGGGCCGACGAGCGCATCGCCGACATGCCCATCATCGTTCTCGACAGCGGAGACCAGGAGAACCAGAAGCAGCTCGTGGAAGACCTGGACCCCTGCGCCTGGCTCACAAAGCCCTCCCCGCTGTCCCACCTGGACAGGGCCTTGGCCAAGGCCCTGCACCTCGGGCAACAGGGCAAGAAGGACGACTCGGCTGCGGACGCCGGAGTGGAGGAAGGCCTTCCTCTGGAGGGTGTTCGCGTGCTTCTGGCCGAGGACAACAAGATCAACCAGAAGCTCGCGGTGACGCTGCTCGGCAAGCTGGGCTGCGTGCTGGAGGTGGCCGACAACGGGCTGGAGGCGACGGAACTGCATCAGGCCGGGAACTACGACCTGGTTCTCATGGATTGCCAGATGCCCACGATGGACGGCTTCGAGGCCACGACCGCGATCCGTTCCCTGAAGAGCGAGAAGTCGGAGATCCCCATCATCGCCATGACGGCGAACGCGATGGTCGGCGACCGCGAGCGCTGCATCGCCGCGGGCATGGACGACTACACGTCCAAGCCCATCCAGGTGAGCGCACTGACCGAGTGCATGCTGCGCTGGGTGGGGAAGAAGCACTCGGCCGGAATGAGCGACAGCGAGATCTCCGTTTAGCGCTTGCGCGATTCCATGAGAAACGCCCCTGGGCGACGACCACACACTGCCGGCGGCGCGGGTGGAGGCATAGAAAAACCCCCGCCGAAGCGGGGGCCCGCAGCATGACGCGCGCTGCTAGCAGGGGGGCAACCCTACAGTTCCAATCCGAATCCGATTCTGAAATTCCGCCTGGCGCCGAAGACCCGCGGATCCTCCACGGGGTGGAATTCGTCGTGGCCGTCGCCGTCGAGGTCGGTGAGATAGGCGCCGCCGTAGTTGCCGGTCTCGGTGAGGTAGCTGGTGTAGGCGACATCCGCGTAGGGCATGCCGGGGAAGATCCCCGGCGCGTGACTCGCCACCTGGTCCTGATCCAGGAGATTGCGGCCATCGAAGAACAGCGTGAGCTGCTTGCCCCAGAGATCGAAGTACTTCTCGGCCTGCAGCGAGAAGCTGTGCGACACGGGGTGGCGCCGTGAGTTCTCCAGGCCCGGGTCCGCGCGCCGCTGATTGCGGAAGGCAGGCGTCCAGGGCAAGCCCGAACCCATCGAGTAGATCAGCGAGCCGCCCCAGCTCCCCGCGTCCACCAGCCGCAGGCGCGCGCTGAGCATGTGACGCTGATCCCAGCGCAGCGGCAGCTCGCCCGTGGGCAGATGGGTCAGGCCCATGGCGCCCTGGGCGCCGTACTCGGCGTCGGAGGCCACGCCGTCGGCGTAGCTGAGCGTGTAGGAGAGCGAGCCGGCGTAGCCGTCGGCCAGGCGCCGGTCGACGGACACCTCGAGGCCGCGCGCCGTCGCGTAGGCCCGGTTGATGTAGCGGGCGAACTGGCTGCTGCTCACGGTGTCGATGGCCGTGGTCGAGGTGATGAGGTCGAAGATGTCCTTGTAGAAGATGGCGAACTCCCCCGTCACGTTGCGCGTGAACTGGTGCCGCACGCCGGCCTGATAGGACACCGTGATCGCGGGGTCCAGGTCGGGATTGCCCAGAAAGGTCTCGCCCGAGTTGGGATCCTGGGTCTGGAACAGCATGTCGTTGCCGGGCGCCTGGAACGAGCGTCCGTAGTGGAAGTGGAACACGTCCCGCTCGGTGATGGGAAAGGCCAGGCCGAGGCGGGGGCTCATCACCTGCTTGTAGCGGGTGATCGTGGGATCCACGCCGGGGGCGCGCAGCAGCACCTCGACGCCGTTGCCCGGGCTGAACAGGTCGTAGCGGAGCCCCGCGTTGATCACCATGCCGCGATGCTCCCATCGATCCTGCAGGTAGAAGGCCGTGCGCGGCGCGTAGTTGTGGAATTCGTTGGCGCTGAGGCCCTGCGCCCTGCCGAGGCTGCGGCCGCTGGTGTCGTCCATGAGCGGACGGGTGAGGCCGGGCGACGTGATCTGCGTGTTCTCCATGTCGTTGTACTGCACGAGGAAACCGGTCTTGATCTTGTGGCGCGGCCACCGCCGGCTCGTCAGGTCGAACTTCAGGATCCAGCTCTTCGCGCGCTGGTCGAAGTACTGGGGGAAGTCGTAGGCCGTGGCGAGGAAGGGGTTGTCCGAGTCGGTGTAGTACGCCTCCGGCGCGACGTTGCGGTGGGTCGCGCCATTGTGCAGCGTCACGGGATGCCCGGCCGTGTCGTACTGCTCGGGCCGCTTGCCGCCGACGGCGCTGTGCCGGCGAAAGTCCAGACGCGTCAGCGCGAGCTTGTAGAACACGTCGTCGCTGATGTTGTGGATGGCCAGCAGCTTCAGCGCGTTGCCGGAGTTGGTGGTGATCGGCGTGCGCTCCGCCGAGTTGTGGTAGGTCTGGGAGCTGTCGTTACGCACGTAGCTCCAGCGGCTGAGGGTGTCCATGTAGCCGTCGAAGAGCTCCTCGGTGAGCACCAGCGATTCGATGCCGCTGCGCGCGCTGCGGGCGCGGAAGGCGTCCACCACCTGGTAGACGGGCTGCGTCGCCCCCGAGGGCTTGAACTTGATCAGCACCTTCTCGAAGTCGCTGGGCAGGCCCTGCCTCTGGCGGGTTCTGTTGGGCAGGTAGAACTCCTCGTACCAGGGGCCGTGGAAGACGGGCTGCGTGCCGCGCGGCACATGGAAGAAGTGGTCGCCCTGCTCGTCGGTCTCGCCGCTCAGCTCCAGGCGCTCGAACACGTGGATCCGGTTCACGTAGCCGGTCTGGTTCCAGTTGTGCACGTAGGGGTCGTCGCGCATGGCGTTGAAGTTGCCCTCGGCGCTGAACTTGAGGGCGGGCGAGGCCCGCCAGGTCAGCTTGCCCGTGAGCTGGAGCTGGCTCCTGTTGCGTCTGCTGAACTGGAGGAAATCGTTGAAGGCGCTCCACTGTTCGCGGCTGTCGGCCGTGAGGTACTGGCCGTCCTCGCCGCTGATCTCGCCGGCGAGGAACCAGCGCAGGGCGCCGGTGCCGAGCGGCCCACCGACGCCGACGGCCAGACGATCGAAGTTCGAGTAGGTCTTGTCCAGGCGGCCGTAGTCGTCGGTCCAGTAGCGCAGGGAGCCGTCGAAGCGTTCGCCGCCCTCGCGGGTGGTGACGTTGATCACCGCAGACTGCGCGTTGCCGTATTCCGCGTCCATGCCCCCCACCACCGTCTGCACGCTGGATATGGCCACGTTGGCCACGCTGATCGAGCCGCCGAGGGGGTTGTCGATGGGCACGTCGTCGCTGGTGTAGGACACCTCCGTGTCGCGGCCGCCGCGCACGTGGATCTCGCCGTTCATCACCATGATGCCCGCCTCGAGGCCGATCGCCTCCTGCAGGTTGTCCACGGTGAAGCCCTCGAGGTCGTCTTGGGTGGTTCGGCGCACGGCCCGGGTGTCGCCGACCTCCTGGCGTTTGGGGTCCGTGACCACCTCGACCGGCTCCACGGTGAAGGCCTTGCCGGGCTTCATCGCGAACTCCAGCTTCACCTGGCCGCCGGACACGACGTGGATCCCCTCTTCCAGGATCGGCTCGTAGCCCAGGAACTGCACGCGCAGGCTGTAGACACCCGGCGGCAGGAGCAGGCGAAACTCGCCGTCCGCCATGCTGAAGGTGCCGAGGGTGGTGCCGGGCACGACGAGGTCGGCCTGGTGCAGCGGCCGATCGGTGGCGGCGTCCGTGACGGTGCCGTGGATGAGGCCGGGCTCGTCGGCCCGGGCGATGTCGGCGAACAGGATGGAAGCGATCAGCGCGATCGCTCTGATGGTCACCCGTCCCATGGGTGTGCCCTCCGCAGCAGGGGTCGGTTTCTCCGGGTGCGCGCACGGGCGCGCCTCCGCGATTGGCGGTGGGGCATCGGGGCCATGGGGTTTTCGTGGGGATCGAACGCCGGGGAGGCGACCGACGAGGAAGAATGGGGCGTCGGTGCGGCCCTGTCAAATGGACGGACGCGAATCGACTCATGTTTACGTTTCTACCGGATCAGCGGAGCAGGATCACCTTCCCGCTAACCGTCCGGCCGGCGGCGTTCGCGCGAACGAAGTACACGCCCGCCGCGGCCCGCCGGCCCGAGTCCGTGTTCCCGTCCCAACGAATCGCGTGCCGACCCGCCTCGCGCCAGCCCTCGGCGAGGGTGGCGACGACGCGGCCGTTCACGTCGAACACCCGGGCTCGCAGCGAGCCGGCCGCCGGCAGGGCGAACCTCGCCTCGGTGGATTGGCGGAAGGGGTTGGGTCCCAGGCTTTCGAAGCGCGAACCCGTCGCGGCGAAGTCGCCGGGATCCGGCTCGCCCACCGAGGTCCAGGGGTTGCCCACCGTGAAGCCGTGGAGGGTCTCCAGGCCCGGTGCATCCGTCAGCCAGCGGCCGTGGGGCAGGTAGGGATTCGCGGCGGCCACGCGCAGGCGCCAGCGGTAGCGCGCGTCCTCGGTCAGGCCGCCCCCCAGTTCGGCGAAGATCTCCGGCGGCGGATTGCCCACGGGCACGCCCGCGCTCCAGTCCCCGAGCTCGGGGTCGCCGAACGCCTGGTTGACGTATGCGACCTGCCACTCCACCCGCGTGCGTGTGCGGCCGGCCGGCGTGAGAGCGAGCGCCGTGAAGCGAAGATCGCTCTGGTCGGCCAGGCGTCCGCCGAGGGCCACGGGATCGCCGGCGGCGTTCGCCAGCCGGGGACGAGGGCCGATCTCGCCCTGCGTGTCCCAGTTTTTGCCGATCGCGCGCAGTTCCACGTAGCCCCGATCGATGTTCGTGGCGTGGGGCAGGCCGACGACCACGTCGGGAGTGCCGTCGCCGTTGGCGTCGCCGGCCGAGGCCACGACGGCGCCGAACCAGTCGTAGGCGTAGGTGACGTCTTCTTTGCGGGTGCCGCCGCTCGCGGGCAAACGGATGATGCTCACGCCCGTGTCCACGCCGTTGTTCCAGAGGGCCAGGAAGTCACCGAGACCGTCGCCGTCCGTGTCGCCGGCCGCGCTCACTGAACTGCCGAACGCGGACTCGCCCGTGTGCCAGGAGCCGCCGACGTAGGGCGTCGGACCCCCGAGGCGCACGAGGACGCGCCCTTCCCCATTGCTGTCGCCCGGCTCGCCGATGATCAGGTCGGCGTAGCCGTCGCCGTTCACGTCTGCCCCGCCGTCGATCGAAACGCCGCAGCGGTCGGCCCACTCGTCGCCCGCGACGGTCCAGACGACGTCGCCGAGCCCCGATTCGCCGCCCGCGAACACGTGCACGAAGCCGGCCCAGGGGATGCCGTTCACCTCGAAATCCGGCGAGCCCACGGCGACCTCGTCGAAGCCGTCGCGGTCTCCGTCGCCGGCGCCGGTCACCGCCGCGCCGAAGTGCGCGCCGGCCTGGTCGCCCACGAGCTCGGTGAAGCCCTCGGAGCGAAGCCCGGTCGCCGAGCCGTAGAACACGCGCACGAGGCCCTGGTCGATGAGCGCACCGTCGAAGCCGGGCGCGCCGACGACGATGTCGGCGAAGCCGTCGCCGTCCACGTCGCCCGCGCCGTCCACCGCGTCGCCGAAGCGCGCGAGGGGATCGCCGGAGAACTGGTGGACCCAGTCGGGCGTCGGCGAGGGGCCGCTCGCCGAGCCGTGGTGCACCTGCACCGAGTTGGCGCCGGGCTCGCCGATGACCAGGTCGTCCCAGCCGTCGCCGTTCACGTCGCCCGCGCGGGCCACGGCCGCGCCGAAGCTCGTGCCCGCGCCGCCGGTCACCGTCCAGTCGGGCATGCCGCCGATGCCGTTCGTCGAGCCGTAGTGGACGCTCACCTCGCCGGGGGTCGCGCCGTTGGGACTCGGAGCGCCGTAGGCGATGTCGTCGAAGCCGTCGCCGTTCAGATCGCCCGCGCCGGCCACGGCCGCGCCGAGGTGATCGCCCGCGCCCGCGCCGTAGGTGACGCCGATCTCGAGGTGCTCGAGGGTCGCGGGCCGCGCGCCGAAGTAGGCGAGGGCGTTGCTGTAGAGCGGCGCGCCGACGAGGAAGTCGCCGAGGCCGTCGCCGTCCACGTCTCCGGCGCCGCCGAGGAAGCGGCCGTAGTACGCGGCGTAGTTGCCCGTGTAGGTCCACTCGAGATCGATGCCGCCCTCCTTGCCGGTGAAGAGCCAGACGAGTCCGCTCTCCGAGCCGACGACGAAGTCGGCGAAGCCGTCGCCGTTCGCGTCGCCCGCCGGCGCCAGCGTCCGGCCGGCCCGCGTGCCTCCGGGGAAGACTCCCGTGAGGCCTTCGAGGCCGCCCGGCGCCCCGTAGGCGACGTAGAAGATCCCCAGTCCGGGCTCGCCGATGACGAGGTCGGCGTAGCCGTCGCCGCTGACGTCGCCCGGCCCGGCGAGCGCCTCGCCGAGCCTCGAGTCGTTCTGCGAGCCGTCCATCGTCCATTCGGGTCCCGAGGGGCCGTCGGCGGAGCCCAGGTAGACGCGCACCGTGCCGTGGTCGGTGTTGCCGATGTAGGGATCGTAGCCGGGCGCGCCGACGGCGAAGTCGGCGTAGCCGTCGCCGTTGATGTCGCCCAGTCCCGCGAGGCTCGCGCCGTACTTGATGCCGATGTCGCCGCCGGTCCTCGACCAGTCCGGCGTCTGATCGGGACCGCCGGGGCCGCCGTAGTAGAGCCGCGCCGCGCCCTGCTCGGGCACGTAGAAGGGGCTGCCGTAGTCGCCCCACTCCGGGGCGCCGGCCAGGAAGTCGTCGTAGCCGTCGCCGTTGACGTCGCCCGCCCAGGCGAGGGCGGCGCCGAAGTGGTCGTACTCGCCGTCGGCCTCGAAGGTGGAGTGCAGGCTCGGGCCGCCCGGACCGCCGGTGAACAGGTACACCACGCCCTCGGCCGTCTGGCCGCGGCTCTCGCGAGGCGCGCCGACCAGGAAGTCGCCGTAGCCGTCGCCGTCGACGTCTCCGGCCGGCGACAGCGCGACGCCGAACTCGCCGTAGACGGTGGCCCCGTAGTACCAGTCCGGCGTGTCGTTAAGACCCTCCGCCGAGCCGTAGAACAGGTAGACCATACCCTCGTAGCTGTTGTGGGAGAAGTCTCCCACGAGGACGTCGGAGAACCCGTCGCCGTTGACGTCGCCGACGGTGCTCAGCGCCCAGCCGAAGTAGCCGGAGCCGTAGCTGATGTTCCAGTCGTTGCTGCCGAGGCTGCCGTCGTTGGACAGGGCGATCGCGGCGTGAAACAGGAGGAGGGACGCGAGGAGCGTCCCGATCGAGAGGCGGGCGGCGGTGTTCATGATTGGCTCCTGGGAGAGGGGTCACTCCCGGGAACGCGATTTCATCGTATTGGGGGACATGAAAACGCCCCCGCCGGCCGGCGGGGGCGCTGCATTTGAAAGCCTGTCGATCTAGACGGTCGCCGGAATCGCCGAGAACACGTCGGTGATGATCGCGATGGCCTGATCCAGTTCCTCCTCGCTGATCACCAGCGGCGGAGCGAAGCGGATGATGTTGCCGTGGGTCTGCTTGGCCAGCAGGCCGGCGTCGCGCAGGGCGAGGCAGGTTTCCCAGGCCTCGAAGCCGTCCTCGAAGACGACCGCGTTCAGCAGGCCCTTGCCGCGGATCTCGACGATGCGCGGGCACTCGATCTTGGTCAGTTCGCCGCGCAGCTTCTCGCCCAGCACGGCGGAGCGCTCGGCCAGGTGCTCTTCCTCGAGCACCTCGAGGGCAGCGATGGCGACGGCCGCGCCCAGCGGGTTGCCGCCGAAGGTGGAGCCGTGGCTGCCCGGCGTGAACACGCCCATGATCGCCTTGTCCGCCACCACGGCGCTCACCGGGAAGACGCCGCCGCCGAGGGCCTTGCCCAGGGTCATGACGTCGGGCTTCACGGCCTCGTGGTCGACGGCGAACTTCATGCCGGTGCGGCAGAAGCCGGTCTGCACCTCGTCGGCGATGAACAGCACGTTGTGCTTCCTGCACAGGTCGGCGACGGCCCGCAGGTAGCCCTCGTCCGGCACGAACACGCCGGCCTCGCCCTGGATCGGCTCCACCAGGAAGCCCACCGTGTTCTCGGTGATGGCGGCCTCGAGCGCGGCGACGTCGTTGTAGGGGACAATCTTGAAGCCGGGCGTGTAGGGCCCGTAGTTCACGGTGGCGTCGGGGTCGGTGCTGAAGCTGACGATCGTGCTCGTCCGGCCGTGGAAGTTCTCCTCGCAGACGATGATCTCCTGCTTGCCGTTCGTAACGCCCTTCTTCTCCACGCCCCAGCGGCGCGCGAGCTTGATGGCCGTCTCGACGGCCTCGGCGCCGGTGTTCATCGGCAGGGCCATCTCGTAGCCGGTGTAGGCGCAGAGCTTCTCGAGGAAGTCGCCCATCACGTCGTTGTGGAAGGCGCGGCTGGTCAGCGTGACCTTGTCGGCCTGGTCCTTCAGCGCGCCGATGATCTTGGGATTCCGGTGGCCCTGGTTCACGGCGGAGTAGGCGCTGAGAAAATCCATGTAGCGCTTGCCCTCGGGGTCCCACACCCAGACGCCCTCGGCCTCGCTGATGACGACCGGCAGGGGGTGATAGTTGTGCGCTCCGTAGGTGTTGTCCTTCTTGATGATCTCGTTCGAATTCGACATGGGATCCCCCCTTCCGTGGCCTTGCGGGCCATGGTGGCCGGTCTTTTATCGAGGCGCGCCGCGGACCGGGTGACGTGGACGCTTCGGCGAATATAGAGGGGGAGTTCCGATTGAACAACCCCTTGTGATTTGGGCGATTACGGGGATCTGTCTACCCGGGTAGACTTCCGCGTTATCTGGCGTGGAATCAAGGGGTTGGATCGCCGGCCGATCGCCCCTTGATCCATATCATGGCGCATTCAGTTCGCCTTGCCTAACTTGTCTCCCGCACCCCCTCACCGGGAGACCCCCATGACCGAATCCGAAGCCCGCGATGCCCTGGCCACCGTGCTCGACCCCGAGGTCGGCATCGACATCGTGAACCTGGGCCTCATCGTGGGTCTGGAGGCCTCGCCCGAGCGGGTGCACGTGAAGATGATCATGACCAGCGCCGCCTGCCCCATGCACGGGCACCTGGCCACCCAGGCCGAGCAGGCGCTGAAGAAAGCGGCCGGCGAGAGTGCGGACGTGCAAGTGGAAGTGGTGAACACGCCGACCTGGACCCCCGAACGCATGTCCGACGAGGCACGCAAGAAGCTGGGATGGTAGGCAGATGAGCGCGCACGAAGGACGTCACCCCTTTCCCCTGGTCATCCCGGCGCTGCTGTCGCTGCTGTTCGCGCTGGTGGCCGGCCTGATCCGCCTGCCCTGGCAGCTGCCCTTCGGCACCAGCGTCGCGCTGCTGCACGGCCCGCTCATGGTGAGCGGCTTCCTCGGCACGGTCATCGCCGCCGAGCGCGCGGCCGCGCTCAAGAAAACCTGGGCCTGGATGGCCGTGGCGGCCAACGGTCTCGGCGGCCTGCTGCTGCTCATCGGCGCGACGACGCCCTTCGACTTTCCCTTCGACGTCCTGCGCGGCGGCGCGGCGCTGTTCGCGCTGGGCGGG
>CAYNQX010000006.1:5224-91395 GCA_964399495.1 uncultured bacterium | reverse complement strand
GCCGACCGCCTGCTCGGCTTCTCCTTCTTCATCCTCGGCGCCTGGCTCGTGACGAATGACATCGCGCGCCGCACGGTGCGGATGGAAGGCGTGACCCGCTACACGGCCGTCTGCCTGCTCTCGGGCTACGCCTGGCTGGTGGTGAGCGGCCTGCTGCTGCTCACCGGCCCCGGCCAGCTCGCGGGCCTGCGCTACGACGCCGCCCTGCACAGCCTCTACGTGGGCTTCGTCCTCACGATGATCTTCGGCCACGCGCCGATCATCGTGCCCGCGCTGCTCGGCAAGAACGTCGACTGGCGCCCGCACTTCTACGGGCCGCTCGCGCTGCTGCACGCCTCGCTGCTGCTGCGGGTGGCCGGGGACATGCTGGTGTGGATGCCGGGGCGGCGCTGGGGCGGGCTGCTGAACGAAGTGGCGCTCGTGCTGTTCATCGCAACGATGGTGGCGGCGGTGCGGCGTGGGAATCGAGCGTAGAGCTAGAACAGCTCCGGGGACCAGGCGGGATCCCACTGGCCATTACCGGGATCGTTGGTGAAGTTGAACCAGGTGATGGGATCCCCCAGCTCCAGGATGTAGATCTCCCAGTCGCCCGAGTGATCCGTCTCGAAGGCGATCCTGGTTCCGCCCGGCGACCAGACCGGGTCGCCCTCATCGGAGCTCCAGTCCGTGAGACGCGTCAGGTTGCCGCCGTCCGCATCCATCATGAACAGATCCTCGGTTCCGTGGCGATCGCTGACGAAGGCGATCCTGTTTCCGTCGGGCGACCAGGCGGGGTCGCAGTCCTTGGCGATATCGTGCGTCAGGTGATTCAGCGCGCCGGTCTCGTAGACGACGGTCCAGAGATCGCCTTCGCCGCCGCCCAGGCTGGACTCGTAGAGGATCGTCGTGCCGTCGGGTGACCACTGGGGATCGTCGTCATGGCCTTCGTTGTCCGTCACCTGGACCAGGTTCGAACCGTCGAAGTTCATCACGTAGATCTCGTAGTCGCCGTCGCGATCGGAGGCGAAGGCGATGCGGCCGTTGGCGGCGATGCAGGGCGAGCGGTCGTTGGCCGGATTCTGGGTTCGGTTGATCCACTGTTCCGGATTGGCCAGGTTCGCCAGGTAGACTTCCTTGTTCCCGTGGTGGCTGGCCGTGTAGGCGATCCAGAGCAGGCCGTCGAAGGTATCCGGGCCGAAGGCCGGGTCCGACTCGGAACCCAGGTGATTCGTGACGCGCGTCACACGATCACCGTCCGAGTCGGCCGTGTAGATGTTCCGGGTCCCGCCCGCAGAGGAGTCGAGCACGAAGGCGAGGCGATCTCGGGTGCGGTTCCCGCCCCCGGTGGTGTCGCCGGGGCAACCGCTGCCGACGAGCCACGGGATCGACAGCAGTGTGATGAGAACGATGAGCGGATTTCGGATACGACGGCGAATCGAAGTGTTCACGACGGCCCCTCCCACGACGTTTCCGGCGCCCTGCCGCCGGTGCAGGAAGTCTAGGCTTCCGCTGGCGGGATGTCATCCCCCTTGCGCGGCCATGCCCTGCAAACTCTCGGGATTCCCGAGCCCCTCGCGCAACGCGCGAATCCCGTCGACGGCCGCGCGCGCTCCCGACAGGGTCGTGACGCAGGGAATCTCCATGGTGGTGGCCGAGCGGCGAATCGGCAGCTCGTCGTAGCGGCTGGCGGCGCCCAGCGGCGTGTTCACGACCATCTTCACCTCGCCGTCCAATATCCGATCGGCGATGTGCGGCGAGCCCTCGCCCACCTTGGCCACCGTCTCGCAGCGCAGCCCGCGCTCGCGTAGGAACTCCGCCGTGCCGCCGGTGGCCAGCAGCGTGAAGCCCTGCGCGACGAGGCCCTTGGCCACCGGTACGAGGCCGGGCTTGTCGCGGTCGTTCACGCTCAGGAAGACGGCGCCGGAGGCCGGCAGGCCCTGGCCCGCGCCGAGCTGCGCCTTGGCGAAGGCCTCGCCGAAGCTGGCGCCCACGCCCATCACCTCGCCGGTGCTCTTCATCTCGGGGCCGAGAATGCGGTCGCTCTCGGGGAAGCGGCGGAAGGGGAACACGGGGCCCTTCACGAAGTGGCGGCCCACGGGCAGCTCCGCGTCGTCCACGCCCTGCTCCGTGAAGCTCTCGCCGAGCATGGCGCGCGTGGCGATGGCCGTGAGCGGCAGGCCGGTGGCCTTCTCGAGGAAGGGCACGGTGCGGCTGGCGCGCGGATTGACCTCGAGCACCTTCACCACGCCCTCGTGCACGGCGTACTGCACGTTCATCAGGCCGACGACGCCGAGCGCCTTGCCCAGGCGGAAGGTGTAGTCGCGCATCAGGTCGAACTGCGTGTGCGTGACGAGCTGAGGCGGAATCACCGCGAAGCTGTCGCCGCTGTGCACGCCCGCCTCCTCGATGTGCTGCAGCACGCCGCCCAGGATCACGGCGTGGCCGTCGCCGATGGCGTCGACGTCGAACTCGACCGCGTCCTCGAGGAAGCGGTCGAGCAGCACCGGATGCTCGGGGCTCACGCCCGCCGTCTCGGCGAAGGCGCTGCGCAGGTGATTCTCGTCGTACACCACCTGCATGGCGCGACCGCCCAGCACGTAGCTGGGGCGCATCATCACGGGGTAGCCGATCTTCGCGGCGACCCGTGCCGCCTCGTCGGGGCTGAAGGCCGTGCCGAAGGCCGGCGCGGGAATGCCGAGTTCGGCGCAGAGGGCGGCGAAGCGGTCGCGGTCCTCGGCCCGGTCGATGGCATTGACGGGGGTTCCGAGGATGTTCACGCCCGCGGCCTCGAGCGCGTGCGCCAGGCCCAGCGGCGTCTGACCGCCGAGGCTCACGATGACGCCGTCGGGCTGTTCCGCCTCCACGATCGCCATCACCTCTTCGAAGCGCAGCGGCTCGAAGTAGAGGCGATCGCTGGTGTCGTAGTCGGTGCTCACGGTTTCGGGGTTGCAGTTCACCATGATCGCCTCGCGGCCCGCCTCGCGCAGGGCCTCGACGGCGTGCACGCAGCAGCTGTCGAACTCCAGGCCCTGGCCGATGCGGTTGGGGCCGCTGCCGAGCACGATCACCTTGCGGGTGCCCTCCGTGGCGGCCGACTCGCAGGGGCCGTCCTCCCAGGTGGAGTACAGATAGGGCGTGCTGCTGGCGAACTCGGCGGCGCAGGTGTCGACGCGGCGGAAAACCGGCCGAAGATCGAAGCCCTCGCGCTTGGCCTTCACCTGGTCGGCGGTAGAGCCTTCGTGCAGAAGTTCGGCGATGCGCACGTCGCTGTAGCCTTCGCGCTTGGCTTCGCGGAGCTGGTCGTGCGT
Organism: uncultured bacterium; assembly: GCA_964399495.1. GTDB lineage: Bacteria > Krumholzibacteriota > Krumholzibacteriia > JACNKJ01 > JACNKJ01 > CAYNQX01. The sequence goes on along the minus strand of CAYNQX010000006.1, from coordinate 88,108 downwards.
GATCTCCTGCAGCGTGAAGCCGCGCAGACGACCCTCCACTTCCACGAGCCTCGCGAGCTGGTCGAGAAACCAGGGGTCGATGCCGGTGGCGCGGTAGAGCTGCTCGGCCTCGAAGCCGCGGCGCAGGGCCTCGTAGATGTCCAACATGCGCCGCGGGCTCGGCCGGCGCAGGGCGGCGTCGAGTTTGTCGACGCTGCGCGAGGCGTCGACCGCGCTGCCGAGACCTTCCCAGCCCTGCTCCAGGCTGCGCATGGCCTTCTGCAGAGCCTCGCGGAAGTTGCGGCCCATGGCCATCACCTCGCCCACGCTCTGCATGCTGGTGCCGAGGCGGTCGGAGCTGCCGGGGAACTTCTCGAAGCTCCAGCGCGGCACCTTCACCACGGTGTAGTCGATGCTCGGCTCGAAGCAGGCGCTGCTGCAGCCGGTGATCTCGTTGGGCAGTTCGGGCAGCGTGTAGCCGACGGCCAGCAGCGTGGCGATCTTCGCGATCGGGTAGCCCGTGGCTTTGCTGGCGAGCGCGCTGCTGCGGCTCACGCGCGGATTCATCTCGATGATGATGCGGTCGCCGTTTTCGGGGTTCACGGCGAACTGCACGTTGGAGCCGCCGCACACGACGCCCACGGCGTCGAGCACGCGCAGGGCCTCGTCGCGCAGATGCTGGTATTCGCGGTCGGTGAGAGTCTGGGCCGGGGCCACCGTGACGCTGTCGCCGGTGTGCACGCCCATGGCGTCCACGTTCTCGATGGAGCAGACGATGATGCCGTTGCCCGCCTCGTCGCGGATCACCTCGAGCTCGTACTCCTTCCAGCCGAGCAGGCTCTCTTCCACGAGCACGCTGCTCGAGGGCGAGGCTCTCAAGCCTTCGTCCGCGATGGCCAGGAATTCGTCGCGCGTGGTGGCCGTGCCGCTGCCCGCGCCGCCCAGCGTGAAGCTGGCGCGCAGGATGGCGGGCAGGCCGATCTCTTCAAGGGCGTGCTCGGCCTCGTCCATGCTGCGGATCATGATGCTCTTGGCGACGCGGAGGTCGTTCTGCTCCATGACCTGCTTGAAGCGCTCGCGATCTTCGGCGAGCTGAATGCTCTCGGTGCCCGCGCCGATCAGTTCGACGCCGTGCCGTTCGAGCGCTCCACTGTCCTCGAGCTCGACGGCCAGGTTGAGCGCCGTCTGGCCGCCCACGGTGGCGAGGATGGCGTCGGGCTTCTCGGCCTCGATGATCCGCTCGACCATTTCGGGCACGAGGGGCTCGATGTAGGTGGCGTCGGCGCGCTCAGGGTCGGTCATGATGGTGGCCGGGTTGCTGTTCACCAGGATGACGCGGTAGCCCTCGCGCTTGAGCGTCTTGATGGCCTGGTTGCCGGAGTAGTCGAACTCGCAGGCCTGGCCGATCACGATCGGGCCGGAACCGAGGACAAGGATGGTGTTGATGTCGTCGCGGCGGGGCATCAGGAACCGCCCTTCGCCGCGGTCGCGCGCTCGCCGCGCCTTGAGGACATGTCCTGCCGGAAGCGCTCGAACAGGTAGTGGCTGTCGCGCGGGCCCGGCGCGGCCTCGGGGTGGTACTGCACCGAGTAGACCGGGCGGCCAGGCAACTCGAGCCCCTCGACGGTGTCGTCGTTCAGGCTCAGGTGCGTGATGCTTGCCGCCTTCGGGTCGAGCGAGTCGGCGGGCACGGCGTAGTTGTGATTCTGACTCGTAATCTCCACGCGGCTCGTCGCGAGCTTCTGCACCGGATGGTTCGCGCCGTGGTGGCCGAAGGGCAGCTTGATCGTGTCGGCGCCGATGGCGCGGGCGAGGAGCTGATGGCCGAGGCAGATGCCGAACAGCGGCAGGTCGGCGGCGAGGAGCTCCCGCACGGTGGCCACGAGCCGCGGTTGCGTGGCCGGATCGCCGGGGCCGTTGCTGAGGAACACGCCCTCGAAGCCGTTCGCCAGAAGCTCGGCGGCGCTCGTGTGGGCCGGGAAGACGCGGCCCTCGATGCCCTCGGCGGCCAGGCGGGCGATGATGCTCTTTTTCACGCCGAAGTCGAGCATTGCCACGCGGAAGGGCTTGGCATTGTCGGGCGGCGGCTCGGTGGCTTCGAAATCGTAGGTTTCGCGGGTGGTGACGCGGGCGACCCAGTCGGTGCTCTCTATGGGTGCTACCGCACGGGCACGCTGGATCATGGTATCCGCGTCCGCCTGGCCGATCGCCGCGCGGCAGGTGCCGTGGTCGCGCACGGCGATGGTGAGGGCGCGGGTGTCGACGTCGCTGAGGCCGGGCACGGCGTCGCGGCGCAGGATCTCGTCGAGGGAGCGCTCGGAGCCGCGGTGATAGGTGCGGCGGCAGTGGTCGCGCACGATGACGGCGGCCGGGTGCACGTGGGCGGATTCCCAATCTTCGGCGTGGACGCCGTAGTTGCCGATGTGGGGAGCGGTGAAGAGGACGATCTGGCCGGCGTAGCTGGGGTCGGTGAGGATCTCCTGGTAGCCGGTCATCCCGGTATGGAAAACGAGTTCACCGGCCGCGTCGCGCGGCGCTCCGAAGAGTCGGCCCGTGAAGCACAGGCCTGTCTCGAGTGCGATCCTTGCCTGCAAGGTTGGCTTTCCCGCTGGGGTGGGCAGGGATGCCGGGGGGCTGGGGTCCCGGTTTTCGCCAGGATAGTGCAAGGGTTGCGGGAGAGCAAGGGGGATGAGGATCAATCGGGGATGTGGCCACTTCTCCAGCCCCGAACGTGAATCACATCGATGTGCGTCAGTGAGTCAGGGGAAATCAGAGCCTCTAGCGCCATTATCAATTCAGTCCCGGAATATGATGCAATCAAGCTCATGGAATTGTGGTATGGTCGACTAGCAACCCAATGGAGAGAGGCAACCCATAATTACATGGAGAGCGACCATGACAACAACCTCCCGATTACTCCTCTTACTCCTTCCCTTGGCTGCTCTTACTGTATTCATATGTCCATCCTTTGCCGATCCCGTTGTCTGGCCAACCAATGGACATTGCTATGAAGCTCGCTTGAGACCAGAAGGTATCGGCTGGCAAACAGCTCAAAACGAGTGCCTGGCAGAGGGCGGCTACCTCGCAACTCTGACGTCCGAAGCCGAGAACGACTTCGTCTTCAGCCTGTTGAGTGAAGATCCCTTGCTCTGGCGTTGGGGGCCATTCTATGAGATCGGACTTGGCCCCTGGATTGGAGGCGTCCAGGAGAATGGCGCATTGGAACCGATGATGGGCTGGTACTGGGCGGAGACGGGCGAAGCCTGGAGTTACGAGAACTGGGCAGAGGGTGAACCCAACGATGGCCTACCCGATGAGGACTACGTTCACTTCTTCAGCGGAGAATCCGGCGTGCTGATCGGAAACTTCTGGAATGACGCTCCTGGAGATACGCTTCTGCGCGGCTATGTGATTGAGATCGACTGCACGCCTGTGGAAAGGGCGAACTGGGGAAGGCTGAAGACGAACTTCGGATCATAGGAGGATATCCCGTCGAAAAGAGCGGCAGCAAGCCTGGAGCTCTCTTCTCGACTCAGCCCATGGATCTGGATGCAAACATGACCACCACATCCACCCGCTACGCCGGCTTTTGGATCCGCGTCCTGGCCCTGGCCATCGACATCCTTGTGCTGTTCCCCTTCACCGTGCTCGGCGTCCTCGCCTTCTACGGTGGCAGTCCCTATCTCTACGCGATCGCCTTCCTCGGCTTCCCGCTCTACAAGCCGCTCATGGAATCGCTGAAGGGCGCGACCCTCGGCAAGATGGCCTGCGGCATCCGGGTGGTGAACGCCGACGGCGGCAACATCTCGATCGGGGCGGCCTACCTGCGCAACTCGCTGCAGATTTTGCCACAGGCCCTCATGCTGATACTGGTGCTGGTCATGCGCGGCGCGCCCTTCGACATCGGACACGTCATCCTCGGCGAGTCCGAGAATCCCATCCATGCCCATCCGCTCTACAAGCTGCGGCTCTATGCGTCCTTCCTCTCGCTCCTGGACTACCTGTTCATCCTCGGCTACCAGCGGCAGAAGCGGACGCTGCACGACCTCATGGCCCGCACCTACTGCGTGCGCACGAGGATGAAGGTCGACGTCGCCGCGCCCGCCGCAGCCGACGCGGCGCCGATGCCCGAACCCAAGCTCGACAACGTCCTGCTGCACCGCCCCGACGCGAAGAGCGGTGTTCCGCGCTGGGTCAAGGCGACCGGCGTGCTCATCGGCACCTCGGTCGGCACCGTGCTGATCATCCTCATGGTCGTCGGCTCGCAGGGTCCCGACACCTCGATCTACCCCGGCCACATGGTCCCGAAGAAGTACGTCGAGACGGTGCGCGCGCTCGGCCTGCTCGAGGACGACGAAACGATCCGCTACTTCTACTCCGACGCCCTCCGCGACATCTCCGACGGCCTCTACTTCGTCACCGACCGGCACGTCGTGCTCTACTCCAGCGCGTGGGCGGAGCCGGCGACGATCATCCTCTTCGAGGACATCGCCTCCCTGGAGATCGCCTACGACGACTCCTTCTGGACCGACAGCTTCGTCTCCCTGTCCACCTACACGGGGATCGAGGTGGTCTTCCCGATCTCCAGCGAGAGCGGCCTGGACCGGAAGTTCTACGAGGCGATCTCCGAGAACGTCTTCGACCCCGAGGCCCAGCATTGACGAGATCTCGGGCTTGACCCCGAGTCGCCGTCCACCCGGGTGGACGAATCGAAACCTCACCATGTCCTCGCGTGGGAGACGCCTTTGCCCATCCTCATCATCCTGACCCTGCTGCCCCTGGCGGCGATCGTCCTCCAGCTCGCGCTCAACCTGCACGAGACCTTCGGCTTCGCGGGCTACTCGCTCTACAAGCTCTGCTTCATCGTGCCGCCCCTCATCTACTGCCGCCGCTGCGGCGTCGGCCTGTTCGCCGATATCCTCAAGTTCCGGAACTGGCGGCGGCAGCTTCCCCAGGCCCTCGGCCTCGGCGTCTTCTCGATTGCGCTGTTCTGGGTTCTCTTCGCCACGCTGGGCGACCGACTGCTCGACACCGAGCTGATCGCCGGCAAACTCGACGAGCAGTTCAGCGTGAGCCTGAGCACGGTGTTCCTGGTGGCGCCCTTCACGATATTCGTGAACTCGCTGCTCGAGGAGTTCTTCTACCGCGGCTTCGCCTTCGGCCTGCTCATGAAGCGCCATCGCGCACTTGGCACACTGCTGCCGGCGCTCGTGTTCACCGTGCACCACATCCTGTTCATGATGCCCTGGCTCACGGCGGTGCCGCTGGCCATCGCCACCGCCGGTCTCTTCGTTCTCGCGCTGGTGCTGCAACGACTCTACGAGCGCGCGGACTCCATCGTGGCGCCCTGGCTGCTGCATCTGCTCGGCGACGTGGCGATGATGAGCGTGGCTGTGTCCATCCTCGCGGGCTGAAACCGGCTGCTTCGCCATGGCGGACTTGCACCCCTGAAACTCCTCAACCTGTTGTTATTTCACCACATAGGCGCATCAACCTGCTAGGATCCTTCGCGGGGCGACCGCCGCCCGCCGACTCCTCTCACCGAAGGATCCGACAGTATGAGCTCCCCACCCTTCAAGGTCGCCGCGGTCCAGGCCGCCTCCGTTTTTCTGGACCTATCCGCCACCATCGACAAGGCCTGCCGGCTCATCGAGGAGGCCGCCAAGGGCGGCGCGACGCTGGTCGCATTTCCCGAGGCCTTCGTGCCCGGCTATCCGGTGTGGGTGTGGTTCATCCCGCCGGGACACACGCATCCGCTGCGCGCGGTCTACACGGAGCTGCACCGCAACTCGGTCTCCATTCCCGGTCCCGAGGTGGAGCGCCTGGGGCAGGCCGCGGCCGACTGCGGGGTCACGGTGGCGATAGGCGTCAACGAGAGGAACTCCGAGGCGAGCGATTCGACGCTCTACAACACGCTCCTCTACCTCGGCCCGGACGGCAAGGTGATCGGCAAGCATCGCAAGCTCATCCCGACCGCGGGAGAGCGTCTGGTGTGGGGCCAGTCCGCGGGCAGCGACCTGGAGGTGTTCGACCTCCCCTTCGGCCGCCTCGGCGGACTCCTGTGCTGGGAGAACTACATGCCGCTTGCCCGCTACACGCTCGCGGCCTGGGGCGAGCAGATCCATCTCGCGCCCACCTGGGATCGCGGCGAGCCCTGGATCTCGTCCATGCGGCACATCGCCAAGGAGAACCGGAGCTTCGTCATCGCGTCCTGCCAGGCCTTCCACAAGGATGACATCCCCGACACGCTCGAATTCAAGGCCGAGTACCTCGACAAGGTCGAGGGCTGGATCAACCCGGGCCTCAGCCTGATCGTGGATCCCGACGGCAAGATCGTCGCGGGTCCGCTCGAGGAGGAGGAGGGGATCCTCTACGCCGACATCGAGCCGCACCAGCTCGTCGGTCCCCGCTGGCAGTTCGACGTCGCGGGCCACTACGCGCGCCCCGACGTCTTCGAACTGAAAGTGCACCGTACGCCGAGGCCTTTCATCCAGGTTTTCGACGACGACGAGGGTGGTGATGAGCCGATCGCCGACCCGCGGGTGTGATGTAAGGCACGGCGAATTGACCACGCCTGTTCGAGAGCATTATGATTAGGAAGTCGCGACCTGGAGTCTCGGCCGCACTCTAAATCTCGGGTGGCCTTTCATGCGAAACCTGATTGCGTGTCTCGCGCTGATGCTCGTCGCCACCTCGGCGCTGGCGCTCGAATCCACGCGCCAGGGCGGAGACACACTCGCCGACGCGCTCGTCATCACCTCGTTGCCCTTCGCGGAGATCGGCACGACGATCGGCTACGGCGCGGACTACCACGGCGACTGCATCTACCCCGAATCGGGCGAGGCCGCCGACGTCTGCTTTCTCTACACGCCGCCAGCCGACGGCTCCATCTCGATCGACCTGCTGGGATCGGACTACGACACCACGCTGTTCGCCTACGAGGTCTTCGGCGAAGCCCTCGTGCAGCTGGCCTGCGACGAGGACTTCCACGGCAACCAGACCTCGCGCATCGACGACCTGCCCGTGACGGCGGGCCACGTCTACCTGATCGTCGTCGACGGGTTCGGCCTCGAGACCGGCGACTACCTGATCAACGTTTCGAGCCCGACGCTCGCCGCCGAGTCGAACTCCTGGAGCAGGGTCCGTTCGCTGTATCGCTAGCCGATGGGAAAGTCATGAGCGACGCGCCGATCCTCGAACCCGGAGACATCTTCTTCACCCGTGGGCGCGGCACGCTGTCCAAGCTGATCCGCGTCTTCACGCGGCGCATCGGCGAGAGCCGGACACGGGTGAACCATGTGGGAATCGTGACCCTGGGCGGGCGGCTGAACGATGTGAAGGTGGTCGAGGCCCTGAGCAAGGTGGAGTTCCACCCGCTCCTGAAACGCTACGGCCGCGGCAGCAAGCACGACGTGGCCGTGTTCCGACCCACCGACCTGAGCCGGGAACAGATCGACGACATCGTCGACAAGGCCGAGAAGTACGTGGGCTACGAGTACGGCTGGGGCAAGATCGCCGCGCACTTCGCCGACTGGTTGCTGCAGGGCGCCTACGTGTTCCGTCGCCTCACCAGGGACGACCGCTACCCGATCTGCTCCTGGGTCGTGGCCCATGCCTTCGGCGCGGCCGGCAAGCATTTCGGCACGCCGCCCGGCGCGGCGTCGCCGGACGACATCTGGGACTTCGTGACGAGGAATCCCGACAAGTATCGCGAGGTGATTCCGCTCGGACCGCTCGAGGGCCACCTGTAGCGTCCGGCCCTACCGATGCCCCTCCGGCGGCCGAATCGCCTCGAGCTCCCCCGCGGCCACCTTGGCGTTGTACTCGGACACCGTCATCGACGGCAGCCCCGACTCCTTCTCCACCATGGCGATGCAGTCCGCCACGGGACAGGCCAGCGAGCACAGGTTGCAGCCGACGCAGGTGTCGGCGTCGATCTCGAACACGTTCACGTAGCCGTCGCCGGCGCCCGGCATGAAGCGCGCGCCGCCGCTCGTCTCGAAGCCGCCCAGCGCGCCCGCGCCCGCGGCCACGAACTCGTCTTCGGGCACCTGTGTGATATCGATGGACTGATGGCTGCCGTCCTCGCAGGCGATGTAGCAGATGCCGCAGTGCACGCACCTGTCCTGATCGATCTCCGCGACCACGCGGTAGCCCAGGTCGAGCTGGCACCAGTCGCCGATCAGCGGCACCGAGCGGCCGACGAAGTCGTCCAGACCCGCGAAACCCTTTTCGGCCATCCAGCCCTCGAGCCCCGAGATCATGTGCTCCACCAATCGAAAACCGTAGTGCATCACGGCCGTGCACACCTGCACGCTGCTCGCGCCGAGCAGCATGAACTCCACGGCGTCCTGCCAGGCCTGGATGCCGCCGATGCCCGACACCGGCAGGCCGATCTCGGGGTCCGCGCTCACCGCGTGCACCATGTGCAGCGCGATCGGCTTCACGGCCGGCCCGCAGTAGCCGCCGTGGGAGCCGCGGCCAGCAACGTGGGGCATGGGGCGGAAGTCGTCGAGGTCGACGCCCATGATCGAGTTGATGGTGTTGATGAGCGACAGGCCGTCCGCCCCGCCCTGCTTCGCGGCGCGTCCCACCGCGCGAACGTCGGTGACGTTCGGCGTGAGCTTCACCAGCACCGGCGTGCGCGCGACCTCCTTCACCCACTCGGTGATCATCTCGGTGTACTCGGGCACCTGCCCCACCGCCGAGCCCATGCCGCGCTCGCTCATGCCGTGGGGGCAGCCGAAGTTCAGCTCGAGGCCGTCGCAGCCAGTGTCCTCGGTGCGTTTCACGATTTCGTGCCAGCGTTCCCGTTCGCTCGCCACCATGAGCGACACCACGATCGCCCGGTCGGGGAACTCGCGCTTCACCTCGGCGATCTCGCGCAGGTTGTCCTCGAGGGTGCGGTCGCTGATGAGTTCGATGTTGTTGAAGCCCATGATCTTGCGACCGTCGTAGTCCAGACCGCCGTAGCGGGACGACACGTTCACCACCGGTTCGTCCGCCAGGGTCTTCCACACGACGCCGCCCCAGCCCGCCTCGAAGGCGCGCCGCACCTGGTAGCCCGAGTTGGTGGGCGGCGCGCTGGCGAGCCAGAACGGGTTGGGACTCTTGATGCCGCAGGTGTCGGTGCTCAGGCTGGGCCTGTTCATGAGCCACCTCCCAGGTGGGCGTGAATGCCGAAGGCGGCGCGCTTGCCCTCGGCCACGGCGTGCACGAGTTCGGCGCCGCCGTTCACGCAGTCGCCGCCGGCGAAGACGCCGGACAGAGCCGTGGCGCAGGTGTCGGGATCCGCGACCAGGCGGTTGCCCTCCATCGCGAGCCCGTCGATGGACCTGAAGAAGTCGGTCAACGGCTCCTGGCCCATGGCGAGCAGGGTCATGTCGCATTCCAGTTCGAACTCGGCCCCGTCGATGGGCGTGAGCTTCGCGGCGCGTCCGTCGCCGTCCATCGCCAGGCGCTGGGCGCGCAGGCAGCGCAGGCCGCCGCTCCCGCGCAGGAACTCCAGCGGCATCGTCATCCACTCGAACTCCACGCCGGCGGCTCGCGCGTGCCCGACCTCGTGGGCGTAGGCCGGCATCGAGGCCTCGTCGCGGCGGTAGACCAGCGTCACGCTCTCCGCGCCCAGCTTGGCCGCGTTGATCGCGGCGTCGATGGCCGTGTTGCCGCCCCCCAGCACGAGGACGCGGCTGCCCACGACGGCCTCGGTCCACGGCGCCTCATGGAGCGACCGGATAAAGCCGAGCGCCTCGAAGACGCCGTCCCCATCTTCGCCCGCGATTCCCGGGCTGAAGGTGTCGCCCAGGCCGACGCCCAGGAACAGCGCGTCGTGCGTCTGCCTGAGTTCGGTGAACTCCGAGGGGCCGACGGGGCTTTCGAGGTGAATCGTCACGCCCGCCGCGCGGATCCGTTCCACCTCGGCCTCCACCTCGTCGGTGCTCACCTTGTAGAGCGCGATGCCCAGGGCGCCGAGGCCGCCGGCGACGCGGCCCGCCTCGTGAACCGTCACCGCGTGCCCGAGCCGGCGCAGTTCCCAGGCGCAGGAGAGCCCCGCGGGGCCTCCGCCCACGATGGCCACGCTGCGCCCGGAGTCCGCCGCGGCCTCGAAGCTCGGCGCGCCGTTCTCCATGGCGAAGCGCTGCAGCCGTCCGATCGGCACCGGCGCGCCCTGCAGCGGCCGGTCGACGCACGCGCCCTCGCAGAGCACCTCGGTGGGACAGACCCGCGCGCAGGTGTCGCCGAGCGCGTTGGCTTCGAGAATCGTCTCGGCGGCGCCCGTGTCGTTGCCGTGGAGGATCTGGCGGATGAAGCGCGGCACGTCGATTGCGGTCGGGCAAGCGCGGGTGCAGGGCGCGTCGTAGCAGAAGAGACAGCGCGATGCCTGCGCCGTCGCCTCCTCAACCGTGAAGGACGGATACAGCGGCGCGAAGGCGGCGTTCAGCTCCGCCTCGCTCCGGGTCGTCTTGCGCACGGAAACCTCCTAGCTCATCCAGTTCGCACTGTGCTCGGTGGACCACTTGCTCGTGATCTTCTTCGAGCGTGTCCAGAAGTCCAGTGCGTTGAATCCGGTAATCTCACCCTCGCCGATGCGGCTGTCGTTCCAGCCGCCGAACGCGAAGGGCTCCCGCGGCACGGGCACGCCGATGTTCACGCCGATCATGCCCGCGCTGGCTCCGTCCACGAATCGCTGCGCCACCTTGCCCGACGACGTGTACACCGCCGCCGCGTTGCCGTAGGGATTGGCGTTCTCGATGGCGAGCGCCTCCTCCAGCGTGTCGCAGCGGATGACGGTGAGCACGGGGCCGAAGATCTCGTCGCAGGCCGATTCGTGGTCGGGCGTCGCGCGGTCGATGATGGCCGGGCCGATGAAGTGGCCGCCCTCGGGCGCGTCCGGCGCCACCTGGCCGCGGCCGTCGAGCAACAGCGTGGCGCCGCCGGCCTCAGCGCGCTCGATGTAGCCGTTCACGCGCTGCTTCGCCGCGTTGCTGATCATGGGCCCCATGTTGCCGCCGGCGACGATGGCGCCCATCTTCTCGCGGATCAGCTCGATCACGTGATCCACCTCGCCCACGGCCAGCAGCACGCTGGCCGCCATGCAGCGCTGACCCGCGCAGCCGGTCACCGAGGCCACCACGTTGCTGGCCGTCATCTCGGGGTCGGCGTCGGGCACCACCACCAGGTGGTTCTTCGCGCCGCCCAGCGCCCGCACGCGCTTGCCCGCCGCGCCGCAGCGCGCGTAGACCGCGCGGGCGACGGGCGTGGAGCCCACGAAGCCCACCGCCGCGATGCCTTTGTGGTCGCACATCGCCTCCACGATCTCGCGGTCGCCGTGCACCACCGAGAACACGCCCGGGGGCAGGCCCGCCTTCGCGAAGAGCTTCGCCAGCTCGCCTGCGGAGAGCGGCGTCTGCTCGCTGGGCTTCAGGATGAACGCGTTGCCCGCCGCCAGGGTCATGGGCGCCATCCAGAGCGGCACCATGAGCGGAAAGTTGAAGGGCGTGATGCCGGCCGTCACGCCCAGCGGATAGCGAGCCATGCGGCACTCGACGCCGCGGCTCACCTCGAGGCCGCCGCCGGGGGCGATCTGCGGCAGGCTGCACGCGAACTCCAGGCATTCGACCGCGCGCAGGACGCTGCCCCGCGCCTCCTCGACCGTCTTGCCGTTCTCCACGACGATCAGCTCGCAGAGGCGATCGACGTCGGCCTCCATGAGCGTCTTCATGCGGTAGAGCACCTGCACGCGGTCCTTGAGCGGAATCTCGGCCCAGCCGCGCTGGGCCACGGCGGCCTCGCGCACGGCGACATCGAGCTCGGCGGCGCCCGACAGGGGCACGACGGCGAGCTCCGCGCCGGTGGTCGGGTTCGTCACGGGCAGTGTGCGTTCGGAGCTGCTGTCGGTCTGCGCGCCGCCGATGAAGTTCGGGAGTGTCATCTACAGTCCTTTCACGAAGCCGGCGGTCTCGCGGTGCAGCCACTGGCCCCGCCCCATCTCGCCGATCACCTTGTAGTCGTCCACGATCACGTCGCCGCGCGACAGCGTGGTGCGCGCGAAACCCGCCAGGTCCCAGCCCTCGAAGGGCGACCAGTCGGTGTTGGTCTCCATGGCGTCGGGATCCACCGGCAAGGTCTTGTCGGGGTGGATGATCGCGATATCCGCGTCCGACCCCGGCGCGATGGCGCCCTTACGCGGGTAGAGGCCCATGATCTTCGCCGGGTTGCTGGAGAGCTTGCGCACCATGTTCTCCAGGTCGAGGCGTCCCAGAAGAACACCGTGCGTGTAGAGAACCGGGAGCAGCGTCTCCAGGCCGGGCATGCCCATGGGGATCTTGGTGAAGTCGCCCTCCCACATGGCCTTCTGCTCGCGGTTGAAGCTGCAGGTGTCGGTGGCCACCACGGCCACCTCGCCGTCCGCCAGGCCCTGCCACAGGCGGTCGTCGTTGCCCTTGGGCTTGACCTGGGGGCAGGTGGCGAAGAGGTGGCCGTCCTCGCGGGAGAACACCTCGTCGTCCAGCACCAGGTATTGCGGGCAGGTCTCCGACAGCACCGGCACGCCCTTCGCCTGCGCGCCCTTGATCATGTCCGCGCCCTCGCCCGTGGACATGTGCACGATGTAGAGCGGGCCGCCGGTGACCTCGCTCCACTTGATCGCGCGCTGGATCGCCTCGGACTCCGTGAACTCGGGACGGGTGATCGTGTGCAGCTTCGCGCCGTGTTCGGCCATGAGCTCGGGCGTGTGGTAGCGGCCGATCAGCTCGTCGAGTACCCGCGCGCTCTCGGCGTGCACCATGAGCAGGCCGCCCATCTTCTTGAGCTTTTCGAGGGTGCGGAAGAGGATGCCGTCGTCGGACTGCCAGCCCTCGCCCTCGTAGATCATGAACTCCTTGAAGCTCGGCACGCCGCGCTCGAACATCTGCTCCATCTGCGCCACGTGGCCGGCGTTGGTCATCACCATGTGGAAGCCGTAGTCCACCAGGCTCTTGCCCCTGGCCTTGGCGTGCCAGGAGTCGAGGGCCTCCACCAGCGTCTGCTCGCCGAAGGGAATGGCAAAGTCGATGATGCTGGTGACGCCCCCGCGCGCCGCCGCCCGGCTGCCCGTGTGCCAGCCGTCGGCGGACACCGTGCCGCAGAAGGGCAGCTCCAGATGCGTGTGCACGTCGATGGCGCCCGGCAGCACGTAGTGGCCGGCGGCGTCGATGATCTCGGCGTCATTAACTTCGAGATCGGGGCCTACCGCGGCGATGGTCTCGCCCGCGATGGCCACGTCGGCGGCGATCAGCCCGTCGGGCGTCACCACCTGCCCGCCCCTGATAATTTTGATGCGCTCGGAGCTCATGATCCTCCTCCTAGGCCTTCGCGGCCTTCGTGAATGCGATCTCCATGACCTCGAGGGCGAAGTCCACGTCCTCGGCCGTGATGCACATGGGCGGCTTGATGCGGAGCACGTTGCCGTGCAGCCCACCCTTGCCGAGCAGCAGGCCCAGCTCGCGCGCCTCCTCGAGCACGGCGAGCGTGGCGGCGGGCGCGGGCTCCTTGTCGCCCCGCACCAGTTCGACGCCTAGCATGAGGCCCATGCCGCGCACGTCGCCGATCAGGTCGTGACGGGCGGCCAGCGCATCGAGCCCGGCGCGGAAACGTGCGCCGACCACGCGGGAGTTCTCCTGCAGGCCGTCCTCGTCGATCACGTCCAGCACTGCCATGCCCGCGGCCATCGACACCGGATTGCCGCCGTAGGTGTTGAAGTGGATCCGCTTCGTCAGCGTCTCGGCGATGTCGCGCCGCGTCGCCACGGCCGCCAGGGGCGCTCCGTTGCCGATGCCCTTGGCCATGGTGACGATGTCCGGCTGCACGCCGTAGTTCTGGAATCCCCAGTAGTGCTCGCCCGTGCGGCCGAAGCCGGTCTGCACCTCGTCCGCGATGCACACGCCGCCGTGCTCCCGCACGATCTCGTAGGCCTCGCCCAGGTAGTTCGGCGCGCCGTGGGTCACGCCGCCTACGCCCTGGATCGGCTCGGCGATGAACCCCGCGATCCGCCCGGGCGTCCCGAAGCGAATGAGGTCGCGGATCTCCGCGGCGCTGCGGCTGGCGATCTGCTCGGGTGTGCCTTCGTAGGCGCTGCGGTAGGGATCGGGGCAGGGCACGTGATGCACGCCCTGGCCCTGGGGCAGCGGGTATTTCCAGGTGTGGTGGCTCGTCAGGCCCATCGCCGTGGGGCTGGCACCGTGGTAGGCGTTGCGCAGGGCGAGCACGTCGTAGTTGTCCGTGTAGAGTCGCGCCATCGTGAGGGCCAGGTCGTTGGCCTCGCTGCCGCTGTTCACGAAATAGATCACGTCGAGGTCGCCCGGCAGCTTCGCCGCCAGGCGTTTCGCGTACTCGCCGATGAGCGGGTTCAGGTAGATCGTCGTCGTGTGCTGGATCATGCCGATCTGCCTGGCCATCGCCTCGGTGACCTTGGGATGGCAGTGGCCGCAGGACACGGTGACGATGCCCGCGAACAGGTCGAGGTAGCGCCGGCCCGTTTCGTCGAACAGGTACTGCATGTGACCCTCGACGATCATCAGCGGCTCGCCGTAGAGCGTGAAGATCGCCGGGTTCAGGTGCTCCGCGCGCAGGGCCATCACCTCGTCGCGGGGCGGGCCCGAGTAGGGACGGGGTTCGTGGTCGCAGGGCGGGAGCTGGGGCGTCGCGTCGGACATCAGTGGGTCTCGCTTTGCGTGGCCGCGGGGAACGCGCGGCTCAGGATGAAGTGCGCCAGGCCCGCCACCAGCAGCCCGACGAACCAGGCGTAGGTGTAGAGTCCGGCGAAAAGCGGCGGCACGGCGATGGCGCCGCCGGTGGCCTGGGCGAGGAAGCCCGGCACGTTGATCGCGATGCCGAGCGCCAGGGCGACGACGGCCCGCCAGTTGAAGCCGCCGCCGAAGGCGTAGGCGCCGCCTTCGCGGTAGAGCTCGTCCACGTCCAGGCGGGCGCGGCGGATCAGGTAGTAGTCCACGATCATCACGCCCGCGATCGAGCCCAGCAGCGCGCCGTAGCCGATCAGCCAGGTGAAGATGTACTGGGCCAGGTCCGTGTAGAGCTTCCAGGGGAAGATCAGGATCCCGATGACGCCCGTTATCAGGCCGCCGCGCCTGAAGTCGATGCGCCTGGGCCAGAGGTTCGAGAAGTCGTTGGCCGGCGACACGACATTGGCGGCGATGTTCGTCGAGAGCGTGGCCACGGTGAGCGCGAACAGAGCGAAGCCCACCACGAGGGGATTCTCGAAGCGCCCGAGCAGCTGCACCGGATCCCAGATCGCCTCGCCGAAGAGAATCACCGTGGCGCTGGTGACCGCGATGCCGATGAAGGAGTAGAGCGCCATCGTGGTGGGCAGGCCGATGAGCTGGCCCATCGCCTGGTCGCGCTGGGATTTCGCGTAGCGCGTGAAGTCGGGAATGTTCAGCGACAGCGTGGCCCAGAAGCCCACCATGGCCGTGAGGTTGGGCCAGAAGGCGCGCCAGAAGCTGAAGTCCTCCGCCATGCCGCCGCGCACCTTCGCCACGGTGTCGCCGGACAGCACCACGCCGAGCCCGCCCGCCTCGCTCACGCCCCACCAGAGCAGGCCGATGCCGATCAGCAGCAGGAAGGGCGCGGCCAGGGTCTCCAGCCACTTTATCGTGTCGATGCCCGACAGGATCACGGCCACGTTGATCGCCCAGAACAGCAGGAAGCAGCCGAACTGGCCGGCCGAGAGCCCGATCACCGGCAGCATCGCCGCCTCGCCCGCGGGCTCGAAGCCCACGATCACCGACAGCAGCACGTAGATGGCCGAGCCGCCGATCCACGTTTGAATGCCGAACCAGCCGCAGGCCACCAGCGCGCGCATGAGCGCGGGAATGTTGGCGCCCTTGGTGCCGAAGGACGCGCGCAGCAGCACCGGGAAAGGAATGCCGTAGCGGGTGCCGGCGTGTGCGTTGAGCAACATGGGCAGCAGCACGATGAGGTTGCCGAGTGTGATGGTGAGCAGGGCCTGCTTCCAGGTCATCCCCTGGGAGATGAGTCCCGCCGAGAGCGAGTAGGTGGGAATGCACACGGCCATGCCCACCCAGAGCGCGGCGATGTTCCACATGCCCCAGCTCCGCTTGCCCGCGGGTACCGGCGCGAGGTCTTCATTATAAAGACGTGAGCCTTCGATCTCCTTCATGCGCTTCCGTGACATGGGCCTCCGTGCTCTAGGGAGCGGTGATCTTCGTGTAGGACTCGGGTCTCCGGTCCCGGTAGAACTGCCACACGTTCCTCACCTCACGGATCATTTCCAGGTCGAGATCGGCCACCAGCACGGCGTCGCCGCTCGCGGGAGCCTCGGCGATGATCTGCCCGCGCGGATCGCAGAAGTAGCTCTGGCCGTAGAACTCGCCGATGTTCCAGGGCGCCTCCATGCCCGGACGATTGATGGCGCCCACGAAGTACATGTTGGCCACGGCCGAGGCCGGCTGCTCGAGCTTCCAGAGATACTCGCTCAGGCCTTTCACCGTTGCCGAGGGGTTGAACACCATCTCCGCGCCGTTCAGGCCGAGCTCGCGCCAGCCCTCGGGGAAGTGGCGGTCGTAGCAGATGTAGACGCCCACGCGCCCCACCGCCGTCTGGAACACCGGATAGCCCACGTTGCCCGGCTTGAAGTAGAACTTCTCCCAGAAGCCGGGATGGCAGTGGGGAATGTGGTGCTTGCGGTACTTGCCCAGGTAGCTGCCGTCCGCGTCGATCACCGCCGCCGTGTTGTAGTAGATGCCCGGACCGTCCTCCTCGTACATCGGCACCACGAGCACGATGCCGTGCTGCTTCGCCAGCTCGCGCATGATGCCGATGGTGGGGCCGTTCGGGATCGCCTCGGTCATGTCGTACCACTTCGTCTGCTCCTCGGCGGCGAAGTAGGGACCGTCGAAGAGTTCCTGCAGGCAGACGATCTGCGCGCCCTGGGCGGCGGCGTCGGCGATCAGGGCCACGTGCTTGTCGAGCATCGCCTTCTTGATGACGGCCACGGACTCGGCGGCGTCGGAACAGAACGTGGCCTGGATCAGACCGGCGCGTACGATTCTGGACATCGTTTTCATCCCTTCTTGCGGAGGTTCGTAACTGAAAAGCCTAGGTTTGACCTTCCGAGAGTGTCAAGGTGAATCAAGGATTCGCGAGCGGAGCACCGAGGAGGAGCCATGATGATCGACCTCATCGAGATTCACGAACGCACCCACCGCAACCTGAAGGAGCTCATGGCCCACTGCGCCACGCTCACGGCCGAGGAGCTGGATCGCGAGACCGACGGCTTCGGCTATCCGAGCGTACGCCTGCAGCTCCACCACAGCCTCGCCGCCGAGAAGTACTGGGTGGACGTGCTCCGGGGCGCCACGGAGTTCGAGCACGATGACGCCGCGTATCCCGACATGCCCTCGCTCGAAGCGCTGCGCGTGGATGCATTCGACTCGACCCGCGCCTACCTGAACGACACGCCGGCGGAGCGCCTGGCCGAAGGCGGCCTCTTCGTCACCTGGGGCGGCGACAAGCGAGTGCTGATTCCCGGACACGTGGTCCTGCGCACGATCACGCACCACTATCATCACATGGGCCTGGTGATGTCGCTCTGCCGTCTGCTGGGCAGGCCCGGCGAGGGCGTGAACTACCCGATCACCTGAGGGCGCTCGATACCGTGGACGCGAGTCCACCCGGGTGGACGAATGGCTGGAACTTCAGTTGCGAGAAGCAGATACGAGTCGATCCGGCTTCACCCGCCACTCGCTGATTGAGGATTCCCCGGATAGTTGGTACATTCCCGCCCTCATCCGGCGAGGATCCACTCCCCAGCACAGCGCTCGTCTTCACCTTTTCAGGCAGGCATGTATGACATCCGTCGATCACCCGCTCATGAACCCGGTCCACAAGTTCTACATTCCGGTCATGGGCACGGGCTTCACCATCGACACGCCGCTGAAGGTGGCGCGCTACGGCATCTCCTCGGTGGTGTCGCTGGTGGACGATGTCCTCATCGAGCAGATGCGGCAGCGGCTCTCCCGCGACAGCGGACAGGACTACGAGGAGATCGGCCCCGACGAGGAGGATTCCCGCGCCCGCCGCATCACCTCCTACCTGAACATGATGGACGACATGGTCGAGCGGCAGGTGGAGCGGCTGCGCAGCTCCCTGTTCGAGAAGGGCAGCGAGATCTGCACCTACTTCGAGATGCTGCCCGAATCACCCCTGCGCGCCCTCTACACGAAGATGATGCAGACGCTCGACCCGGACGAGCGCGCCCGCATGCAGGAGACCCTGCGGGCCAGGATCATGCCGGGCGCCATCGACGTGAACATCATGACCAAGCTCGATCGCGCGAAGCTCATCAAGGGCAAGGACCTGGGGCCGAAGTTCTCCGACGCCATGAGCGCCCTGCGCGGCTACGCCGCGAGCCGGCTGCGCTCGTCGGTGGTGCTGTCGGCGGGCATGAACCGCAAGCTCTTCTCCTACCTCGCCGAGTTCGGCGACTGCTTCCCGGACGACGTGGGCGAAATTCGCAAGCGGATCGTGCTGAAGGTCGGCGACTTCCGCTCGGCCCTGATCCAGGGCAAGCTCCTGGCCAAGCAGGGCCTGTGGGTGAGCGAGTTCCGCATCGAGTCGGGGCTCAACTGCGGCGGCCACTCCTTCGGCGGCGACGGCACCCTGCTGGGGCCGGTGCTCGCGGAGTTCAAGGAGCAGCGGGAGGCGCTGCGCGAACAGCTTCACGGGATCTGGGTGAAGGGCATGGCCGGCCTGGGCCGCCCGGTTCCCGGCGTCTCGCCCGATTTCCGCGTCACGGTGCAGGGCGGCATCGGCACCTCCGAGGAGAACGAACTCCTCGAGAACACCTACCAGGTGGACGGCATGGGCTGGGCGAGCCCCTTCCTGCTGGTGCCCGAGGTCGTGAACATCGACGAGGACCACCTGGAGAAGATCGTCTCGGCCGACGAGGACGACGTGGTCCTGAGCGAGGCGTCGCCCCTGGGCGTGCCCTTCTGGAACCTGAAGACCTCCGCCAGCGAGGAGCGGCGCCGCGCGCTCATCGAGGAGGGCAAGCCGGGCAGCGCCTGCACCAAGGGTTTCCTGATGTCCAACACGGAGTTCTCCGACTCCCCCATCTGCACGGCCAGCCGCGCCTACCAGCGGCGCAAGCTCGACGAGCTCGCCGGCAGCGAATCCTGCGAGGTGTCGCGAACCGACAGCGAGCGTCAGGTGATGGCCAAGGCCTGCATCTGCCACGACCTCGCCGGCAGCGCGACGGTGCCCCAGGGCATCGACCCCGACGCGAACACCGCCGTCTGCTGCGGCCCCAACACGGTCTACTTCTCGCGGGTGGCGAAGCTGCGCGAGATGGTCGACCACATCTACGGCCGCATGCACCTGCCGCTGAAGAAGGGCCGTCCGCACATGTTCCTGAAGGAGCTCTCCCTCCACATGGACGACCTGAGGGCCGGCATCGCCGAACGCAACCGCGACACGGCGAAGGTGCGGGAGAATCTGACGGAGGGCATCCGCCACTACCGGGAACTGGCCTCGCGCCTGGTCGCGGATCAGCGTGAAGCCTTCTCGACGCGGCTGGACAGCCTGCGCGACAAGCTCGAAGGCATGAAGTAAGCCGGGGGCGGACCCGACCCGATCAAAGCCCGCAAGGAGTGACTCCGATGAAGAAGCGTCTTTCCGGCAACATGCTCATCGCCCAGAGCGGCGGACCCTCGATGGTGATCAACCAGAGCCTGGTCGGCGCGGTGATGGAAGCCAAGAAGCACAAGAGCATAAAGAAGATCTTCGGCGCCAGGCACGGCATCCAGGGGATCCTGAACGAGGAGTTCATCGAGCTGCAGGGCGAGAGCAAGACGACGCTGGAGGCCGTGGCCGCCACCGCGTCCTCGGCGCTGGGCTCCGTGCGCCGCAAGCCCTCGGGCGACGACTGCCACGCCATCTTCGAGATTCTCCACAAGCACGACGTCCGCTTCTTCTTCTACATCGGCGGCAACGACTCGGCCGAGACGGTGCACATCATCAACCTCGAGGCCGTGATCGCGGGCTACGAGCTGCACTGCTTCCACATTCCGAAAACCATCGACAACGACCTGCGCTCCAACGACCACACGCCCGGCTTCGGCAGCGCGGCGAAGTTCGTGGCCCTGGCGCTGATGGGCGTGAACCTGGACAACCGGGCGCTGCCCGGCGTGCATATCTCGGTGATCATGGGTCGCCACGCGGGTTTCCTCACGGCGGCCAGCGCGCTGGCGCGGGTGCACGACGACGACGGTCCCCATCTCATCTACCTGCCCGAGCGCCCCTTCTCGATGGAGCAGTTCACCGCCGACGTGGAGAAGGTGTACAGGAAGTACGGACGCTGCGTGGTGGCCGTGTCGGAGGGAATCTCCGACGAGGTCGGCATTCCCTTCGCCGCCAAGTTCAGCAAGGAAGTGGATTCCCACGGCAACGTGCAGCTCAGCGGTTCCGGCTCCCTGGGCGACAGCCTGGCCAACGCCCTGCGCGACCGCACCGAGATCTCGCGCGTGCGCGCCGACACCTTCGGTTACCTGCAGCGCTCCTTCCCGGGCGTCGTCTCCGCGGTGGATGCACGCGAAGCCCGCGAGGTGGGCGCGCGCGCCGTGCTGGAGGCGGTGAGCGGGGACATCGACGGCTCCATCGCCATCAAGCGCAAGGCCGGCGCGAAGTACGAGGTCAGCTTCGAACGCGTGGCCCTGAAAGATGTCGCGCGGGACAGCCGCGAGATGCCGGCCAAGTACATCAACCGCGCGGGGAACAACGTCACGAAGGCCTTCCTGGACTACGCGCGGCCGATCGTGGGCGAGCTGCCCGTGCCGGGACGGCTGGGGGGCAAGGCCAAGAAGTAAGGCCTGTCGCTCAACCGAGCCATCCCCGCACGGCCAGCAGTCCCCCCACCGCCACCACGGCCCAGAGCAGCAGGCCCTGGGCCATCGGCCTCAATCCAACCTCGCGCAGCGCCGCGCGGGATAGCCCGCAACCGATCAGGAACAGCGTGAGCGTGAGACCCAGCTTGGCGGCGCTCACGATCGCACCATAGGCGGACACGCCGCCGGGCCAGGCCGTGCGCAGCGCCGCCGCTCCCAGGAACAGCAGGATGAACCAGGGATAGGCCGGCCGGCCTCCGTTGCCCCCGCGCACGAGCGAGATGCCCAGGGCGAGCGGCAGGATCCACAGCGCGCGCACGAGCTTGACGGTGGTGGCGGTCTGGAGCGCCGCGTCGCCGTGGCGCGCGGCCGCCCCCACCACCGAGCTGGTGTCGTGAATCGCGATGGCGGACCAGACGCCGAACTGCTCGGGTCCGAGCCCCAGCCAGTTTCCGAGGGGCGGGAAGAGGAACAGGGCCACGGCGTTGAGCAGGAACACCGTGCCCAGAGATACCGATATCGCTCGGTCATCCGCGTCGATCACGCTTCCCACCGCCGCGATGGCGCTACCTCCGCAGATGGCCGTGCCCACCGACACCAGCAGCGAGGTCTGACGATCCACGCGCAGCAGACGGCCCAGCAGCAAGCCGAGGGCCAGCGCGCCGAGTATCGTGGCCACGGTGAAGCCGAAGCCGGTCCTGCCCGCCTCCCACACCGCCGCCAGGTTCATGCCGAATCCGAGCCCCACCACCGAGGCCTGCAGGAGAATCCTGGCGACGCGACCCGCCCGCGCGGGATAGGGATTGCCGAAGGTTAGGGCCAGCGCGAGACCCAGCGCCAGGGCGATCGGGGGCGTGACGAGGCCGGTCGCGGCGAGCGCCGCGAGAGTGAAGAAAAGGAACCGCCGGATTCCGGAAGCGGTCATTGAAGGTGAGGTCTTTCGCCGGGAGTCGATTCGAGTCGGTACGAGGGGAAGCGTCGCGGGAGTCTACACGATGCTCGGCCGGGTTGACAAAAGGAGCTTCGATCTTGCCCGGGGCCGGAGCCTGCCCGATACTCGGCCCGTTCTCGCCATCTCATGAGGAGTGAAGGCATGATCAGCGGATCGACTCGGATTCTCGCCCTCTGCCTGGTGTTGCTGTCGGCCGCCTGCGCCGACGAGCCCGCGAACCTCAATCCCGGAGAAGGGCTCCTCGATCTGCGAATCGTCGCGGCCGAGACCGGCGAGGAGATGCCCGGGAAGGTTCTCTTCTTCAGGGACGGAGAACCTTTCCACCTGGCGCGGGAGTCCGCGGGGCGGGTGGCGATTCGCAAGAACACCCTCTACACGCTGGCGGGGCACGAGTCGCTCGCCATGCCGGCGGGCCGGTACGAGCTGTGGGCCGGCCGGGGCATGGAGTACGGCATCGACAGGCAAACCGTGCGGGTGGTCGACGGGCGGCGGGCCGAGCTCGAGCTGCGCCTGGCCAGGGTCATCGACACGGAGGGTTTCGTCAGCGGCGACATGCATCTGCACACGCTGACCCACTCGGGTCACGGCGACTCGAACATGGAGGAGCGTATCGTCTCCTGCATCGGCGAGGGGCTGGAGTGGGCGGTGGCCACCGACCACAACACGGTCACCGACTACGACACCGTCATCACGGCCTTCGGCGCGGAGGGCCGGCTCGCGGCCACCTGCGGCAACGAGGTCAGCTCCGACTTCGGCCACTTCAACAGCTACCCGCTGGTCAAGGGCTCACAGGCGGTGGCCATGGATCCCTCCGACGCCAACGTGTTGCTCAAGCTGATCCGCGCGGAAACCGAATCCGTGGTGATTCAGGTGAACCACCCGCGCTACGAGGGGATCGACTACTTCACCATCAAGGGCCTGGACGATCACCTGGCCGAAACGGACGACCCGCACTGGAGCTGGGACTTCGACGCCGTCGAGATCCTCAACGAGAACTCCGGCTACGGCTGGAAGGCGACGGCCAGGAACCCGATCTCGGTGCGGCAGGACTGGTACAACCTGCTGAACGGCGGTCGCCGCATCACCGGCGTGGGCAACTCGGACAGCCACGACGTCGAGCGCATGCTGGCGGGCGTGCCGCGCAACTACATCGTCAGCCCCACGGACGATCCCGGGCTCATCGACGAGGCCGTGCTGGCGGAAAACATCAAGCGGGGCCGGGTGTCGGTGGCCACCGGGATCTTCGTCCAGATGTGGGTGAACGGTATCCAGGCCAGGAGCGACACGACCCTGAGCGGCGGCAAGGCCCGGGTGCGCCTGCGTGTCCAGGCGCCGGACTGGGTGTCCTGCGACTCCGTGACGCTGATCGGAAACGGCGGCGCCCTGAAGACCTTCGCGGTCGCGGACACGCGATCCGCGCTGCGCCTCGACGAGACCTTCGAACTCGAACTCGCCGCGGACACCTGGCTGCACGCGATCGCCGAAGGCGACGAGTCCCTGGCGCCGATGATCCACGACGCGCCCGGACCGGTGATGCCCCTGGGCTTCACGAACCCGGTCTGGATCGACGCGGACGGCGACGGCCGCTTCACCTCGCTCAAAGAGCGCGCGGCGGATCTCGTCGAGCATTCACGTGAGGACATCGACGCCCTCGTCGCCCGACTCGCCGAGCGCGAGCAGATGATCCCCTTCGCCCTGGGCGCGCTGCAGAGGGTGGACCCGCCCGCCATGATCCGCGTCATGGAGGCGCTGCTGCCCGACATCGGCGTCGACCTGAAGCTCTACTTCATCCGCCAGTTGAAGGCGTCACCGTCGACCGCGGCCTCGAGCCTGCTGGCGAGCATGAACGCAACCGAGACCCGCCCCCTCGTCAGGCTGGCGCTGTCGAGGCGGCCGGATCGCGGCGAGGCCGCCGGGCTGAGCGAAGGCCAGGCCGAGGAGCTGCGCATGAAGCTGAGCGGCCTCGGCGACGCCGACAAGGCGCCTCTGTGGCGCCACCTGAACCGGCTGCCGCCCGGAAGCATGCCGGAGCTCGTGGACGGCGAAGCTCTGGATCCCGAGCAGCCGCTGCGAATCGGCGAACGGTCGTATCCCTGGCGAAGCCGGCGCATGACGCGGGGCGGCCATCTGGAGTACCCCGCCTTCCGGGAGCGCGCGGCCTACCTGGTTCTGGTCGAGTACTGGTCGCGCTACAACGCCGAGGTTCCCTTTCTGATCGAGAGCGGCGCGCCGCACCGGGCCTGGGTGAACGGCAAGCCCTTCCTGGATAGGCCGCGGGGGTGTCTCGCCTCCTTTGCAAGCGAGGTCACCCACGTTCCCATGACCGTGGGCAAGAACCAGGTCCTGGTTGCGATGGAATGCGGCCCCGAAGCCTTCGAGCTGCTGATGGAGCCCCTCGACGAGGAGCGCTGGCTCAACCCGAAGGTCGGCTCCAAGCAGCTCTTCCCCCACGCGGGCCTGCACGCGCGACCCGAGATCGAGTTCGCCTACACCGAGAAGTACCGCGGCGGGGAAAACGCGCTCACCGACGGCTGGCGCGCGTCGCCCGACTACATGGACGGCTTCTGGATGGGCTTCGAGGAAGTGGACATGTCGCTGGAGTTCGAGTTCGATCCGCCCATCTCGATTTCCGAGGTGTCGGCGGGCTTTCTCCAGGACCTCGCCGTCTGGATCTGGCTGCCCAGGAGCATGGAGGTGATGATCTCGACGGACGGCGAGAGCTATCGCCCGGCCGGAATCTGGAAGCACGCGATCTCCGAACGCCGCCGGTCGGCCTTCGTCGAGGAGGCGCGGGTAGAATTTCCGGCCGAGGCGGTCCGCGGGGTGAAGGTGATCGCCCGCGGCGTCGGACGCTGCCCCGAGTGGCACGTGGGCGCGGGCGGCAAGGCCTGGATTTTCTGCGACGAGATCTCGCTCCGATAGCCGGTATCCGGCGATTGAGATCTTGAATTCTCAACTATACCTGATAAACTAGAGTATTGTATACTTTCTCGCGATCCTCACGGGGCGACACTCGGGCCCGTGCAGTCAGGGATCGAAGGTTCCGCCACGCAATCGTACCTGGAAAGGACACCCCCATGCGCTACCCCGCCGACCTACGAAACCTCGGGATCCTCGCGCTCGTCGCGACGATGACAACGATCTTCGGCGTCGACATCGCCTCGGCCTTCTCCGCCGGCCCGCCCGACGGCAGAACCGGCGCCCCCGGCGAGGGCAACTGCACCCAGTGCCACAGCAGCTTCCCGCTGGACTCCGGCCTGGGCGAGGCCTACATGCTCGACTTCGACGAGCCCAACGAGTACCAGGCCGAGCAGCTCCACTTCCTCACCTTCGAGGTGGCCGACGACGGCGCCCTGCGCTGGGGCTTCGAGGTGACGATCCTCGACGCGGCCGGCAACCAGGCCGGCACCCTGATGGCCGCCGACGGCAACGTGCAGGTGAGCAGCTCGAACGTATCCGGCCAGACGCGCCAGTACGCCAAGCAGACCAGCGTCGGCACCTACCAGGGCACGAGCGGCTGGGCGAGCTGGTTCGTCGACTGGATCGCGCCGGCGGGCGGCACGGGCACCGTGTACGTGTACGGAATGGCCAACGCCGCCAACAACAACTTCAGCAACGGCGGCGACCGCATCTACAGCATCTACGCGGAGATTCCCGAGGCGGCCACCGACGCCGGCGCCCCGCCCGTGTTCGCCGACCTGAAGCCGAACTTCCCGAACCCCTTCAACCCGAAGACCCGCATCGACTACAGCCTCGAGCGCGAGGCCGACGTGCGCCTGAGCATCTACGACGCCGGCGGCCGCCTGGTGAAGGTGCTCTTCGAAGGTTACCTGGCCGCGGGCGAGCACGGCCAGGAGTGGAACGGCGTCGACGACGCCGGCAACGCCAGCGCGTCGGGCACCTACTTCGCGCGCCTGCAGGGCGCGGGCGGCGTGGATCTCGATGCGCCGCGGAAGATGACGCTGATCAAGTAAGGGCTCCGTAGGCGGAGTAACCGCGGTGGCGGCGTCCCCCCGGGGGGACGAGTCCCCCGATACGATCACCATCATTGAATCATCGGCCCGGGCTGTCGAACGACAGCTCGGGCTTTCTCTGTACCGTGAGTAGCCCTGACACTCTTGTCACGTGACAAAACACCAAGGCATTGATACTGAAGTAGTAACAGAGATGGCCTGACCCCGAAAGAGGTCGACCCGATGCCCTTGACGTGGACTCGTATCGACTACGACGAGTTGAACTCCCGTCAGAAGGAGACCTGCAGTTTCCACCGTCTCGCCGCGATGCTGGCCGAGTACGGATACAGCTCGATCCGACTCACCGACGACTGGCAGGGCGCCGATTGCATCGCCCAGCACATCGACGGCGTGGACTGGTACCTCTATCCCCATGATCAACTGCTCAAGCGGGTGCTCGAGGTCACCAATATCGGGGAAACGACCTCGTGGAAGGAAAGGGGCGGCTACTCCTTTCACGGGCTCTCGAAAGTGATGAGTGGGGAATTGAGAAAGTTCTGTATCCCTTGGTAAGCGAAAGAGAGCATCTGTCGGACTGATCGAGAACTATCGTCCCGTGGAGGAAACTCAACTATGGCGCAGCCCACATGGCGGACAAGACTGCGAACTCGGTGAAGCAAGCAACCGGATCGCCACTGCGGTTCGGGCAATTCTATTCATGTTCCGGCTTGCTGTAAATCTGTGCATCCCTGATACTCACATCGTATTCCATCGAGGGGAAGCGGCATGCGGGAGAAGATCGAGAGCACCATCGCGCGCAGTCGGGCCGACTACACCGAAATCCGGCTGGAAACCACGCAATCCACGCTTATTCACACGCACAGGGGCCACAGGGAGCCGGTGGCGCTGGGCACGGACCGCGGAGGCATCGTGCGCTGTCTGCTGAAGGATCGGGGCTGGGGCGTCGTGTCCTTCAACGACTCGAGCGACCTGGATCGCGAGGTCGCCGCGGCCTACGACTGCGCGCGCGTTGGGAATGCGGACGAGCCCATCGAACTCGCGCCCGTGCCGGCGGCCCAGGCCGAGTTCCGCGCGGAACTCCCGGACGATTCCCGCGGCCGCTCCGTGGAAGACAAGGTCGCCCTCGCGGAGCGCTACCGCGACATCCTGAAGTCGCACGACCCCCGCATCGTCGATTGCTCGATCTACTACGGAGACAGGTTCGTCACCCGCACCTTCGCCAACTCCGAGGGAAGCTACATCCACGGCGATCACCCGCGCGTGTTCTGCGTGGCGCGGGCCGTGGCCCGTGAGAACGGCGAGCTGCAGAGCGCCTGGAACGGCCTGGGCGGCCCCAGGGACTTCGCCTTCGTGAACGCCATGGACACGGAGGTGGAGGCGGTCGCCCGCATGGCCACGGATCTTCTGGTCGCCAAGCCCGTGGAGGCGGGCCGCTACCCGGTGATCATGGATCCCGAGCTGACGGGGCTGTTCATCCACGAGGCCTTCGGGCATCTCTCGGAGGCCGACCACCTCATCGGCGACCCAAAGGCGGAGGAGTTGATGACCCTCGGTCGTCAGGTCGGCTCGAAGCAGCTCAACGTGTTCGACGACGGCACGCTCGTCGAACTCGACGGCGGCCTGCGATTCGACGACGAGGGCACTCCCGGCAAGCGCACCGTGCTGGTGGAAGACGGCATCCTCGTGGGCCGGCTCCACTCCCGCGCCACGGGCGCGCACTTCGGCGAGGAACCCACCGGCAACGCCCGCGCGATGGACTATCGCCATCCCCCCATCGTGCGCATGACCAACACCGCCGTCTCCGCGGGTGAAGCCAAGCTCGACGACATGATCGCCGGCATCGATCTCGGAATCCTCGCCTGCGGCGGCGCGGGAGGAATGACCGCCAAGGAGTCCTTCACCTTCGGCTCCACCCACGCCTATATGATACGAAACGGACGGGTCGCCGAACTCGTTCGGCCCGTCTCCCTCACCGGCAATCTGTTCGAGACCCTCCACGCCATCGACGCCGTCGCCGACGACTTCGCCTGGGTCCGTCAGGCCGGCGGCTGCGGCAAGCAGGGACAGGTACCCCTGCCGGTCGACCTCGGCGGACCTCATGTCCGGATCCCGAACCTTCAGGTGGGTACGCAATGAACGACCGGCGCCCGGAGAGTGACGAACAGCTGGAGTTCTTCGAGGCGGAGAACGAGATCACTCTCATCGCCTTCGAGGGAACCCGCTGCGACACGCGTCAGATCCGGAAGGAGAGGATCGGCGCCGCCCGTGTGCTCCGCGACGGACGCCTGGGTTTCGCCTCCGGCGGTCTCGAGTCCGCGGACGGATCCGCGCGAGGGCGCATCCACGCAAACGCGCGTGTTTCCGCATCATTCGGCGAGGAATCGGCGCTGCGCTTCCCCGCGGTCTCGGAGACGCAGGCCGACCACGACTCGAACACGCGCTGGAGAGCGCGATCCATCGATGAGCTTCACGCCATGGGCGAGCGGCTCGCCCGAGAGGCGCAGGCCCTCGAGCCCGGATTGAAGGTGCGGGTCGACCTGCATCAGGAGCGCGGACACCGGGAGATCGGTCACGGCGGCGACGCGGCCCTTTCGCTGGCGGCGAACTGGCTCTACACCTCGATCTTCCTCCAGCGCTTCGAGGAGGGCGACATCCTCGGCCTGTGGGAGATCATTTTCAACAGCGACACGGATCCGCGTCCCGAGCAGGCGCTGGATCGTCTGCGACGGCAACTGAAGCTCTCGAAGAGGATCGCACCGGTGACGGGCGGCGAGATGCCCGTGCTCTTCACGCCAAAGGGCGCGAGCGCGCTGCTCGTTCCGCTGCTCTCGGCCCTGAACGGACAGCGCATCGCGGAGGGCAACTCGCCGCTGTGTGATCGGCTGGGGGAGAGCGTCTACGATCCGCGCCTGACCCTGCACGACGATCCCACGTTTCCCGACCGCCACCACTCCGAAACGCACGACCAGGAGGGCACGCCGCGCACGCGCCGGGTCTTCATCGAGGCGGGCGTCCCGCGATCGGCGTTCCACGACCTGTCCACCGCCGCCCTGCTCGACACGCGGCCCACGGGCCACGGTTTCCGCGACCCCGACCATCGGCCGCCCGCTCCCGGCTACGGCAACCCCACGATCGCGGGCGGCGAGAAGTCCGTCGACACGCTGATCGCCGGCATCGACCGGGGGCTCATGGCGCACGACGTCCTCGGCGTGGGCATGAACGCCTCCGCGAACGGCGACTTCAACTATCCCCTGCAGCTCGCCTTCCTCATCGAGGACGGCGAGATCGTGGGACGGGTGAAGAACGCGAGCATCGGCGGGAACGTCCACGAGCTGCTGGCCGAGGTGAAGGAGTTCAGCCGGGAGACCGAAGTCAACCACTACAACCAGGAGACGCCGCACATCCTGCTGCCGGCGGTGAAGGTGGTGGCGTGACTGGCGCGTCCCCCCGGGAGGACGATCTCCACGCACCCGACGAAGCGAGGGAACACTTCTAAGGAGGGCCTCTGAGCCGAGCCGCGAGATCGGCGCCAGGCAAGGCTACTCACCGAGGCGAAGTGAACCGACGTGAAGTGTGACCGAGCTACTTGAGCGCCTCCACCTTCGCCGCCCAGAAGTCGCGATCGAAGCGGAAGCACTGCTGCACGTCGGCCGGCAGCGACCACTCGCCCTTCACGATGCGCGAGGTCACGTTCATGCCCACGCCGGGCCCCATCATGAAGCCCTGGCCGCACATGCCGACGGCCAGTACCAGGCCGGGCCGCTCGGCCACCGTGTCGATAACAGGCACACCGTCGGGCGTCATCGGGTAGCAGCCGCGCCAGACCCGCCGGATCAGCAGGTTCTTGAAACGCGGGATCAGGCTGACCAGGCGGTTCGCGAGGATCGGCAGGAACTCCGATATGGACTCACGCTCCGTTCCAACGAACAGCTCCTTCGGCGTGTAGCAGAAGATGATCTGCCCCTCGTGGTTCTGGCCGAAGTAGAAGTTGGCCGTCTTGCCCTCGGGGCCGGGGCTCAGGTCGACCACCAGCGGCGCGAGGAACTGTTCCACCGGCGCGCTGATGCCCGCCTCGTGGGAGTCGGGGATCACGGGGATCGTAATGCCCAGCAACTCGCCGTGCTCGGCCGCGTCGGCGCCGGTGGCGAGCACAATCGTGTCGGATGCGTACTGCCCTCGATCGGTCTTCACGCCGGTCACGCAGTCGCCGACGCGCAGGTAGCCGGTGACGCGCTCGTTGTACCGGTACTCGGCGCCGTGGCGCTCCGCCTCGCGCTGGAAGGCCACGGCCGCGAGCAGGGGCGACACCTGGCCGTCGCCGGGGCTGTAGGTGCCGCCGCGCAGGCCCTCTCGCGCGATGCCGGGCACGAGCTCGGCCACGGCGTCGGCGTCCACCCAGTCGATGTCCAGGCCCGCCTGCTTCTGTCCGGGCAGGATCCCCTTCAGCGTGCCCTCGATCGCGTCGTCGTACACCGGGAAGCAGTAGCCACCAGGCTTCCAGCCGACGCTGTCGCCCGTCTCCGACTCCCAGCGCTTGAAGATGTCCAGGCTCTCGGAGCAGGTGAGAATCTTGCCGGGGTCGGAGTGCGTGGCGCGCACGCCGCCGATGGCGGTCTTGTTGTCGCCCTGGCCGGCCGCGGCGCGGCGGTCGATCACCAGCACGCTCAGGCCCTCGCGCGCGAGGAAGGTGGCCGCGGGGTTGCCCACGCTGCCGGCGCCGACCACGATGACGTCGTAGCTCTTCATTCGCCGGCCTCCTCCAGGAAATCACCCAGGTGTACTTCGGCCATGAGGGGGCGGATCGTCGGCAGGGTGACCTCGTCCAGGTTCACGCCCTCCTCGCGGAAGATGCGCAGGATCAGCTCGGTGCAGGTCTTGCCGCCGCAGCCGCCCATGCCGGGACGCACGACGGCCTTCAACTGGTTCATGTCGCGCACTCCATCGCGGATCGCCCCCACGATCTCGCTCTTGCTCACGCGCTCGCAGCGGCACACGATCGGGTCGGCCTCGATCTTCTCGGCGACCGGCTCGCCCGCCTCCGGCTCGCGAATCCGGAAGCTCGCCACGCGCAGGCGCTCCTCCCAAGGCACCTCGACGAGCAGCAGGCGGCGACGGTCCTGGTCGTCGCGCTTGCGCTGGGCGATCACCTTGCCCTTGCCGACGATCTCGCCCTCCATGTCGGTCGTCACGACCTCCTCGCCCCAGGGCACGAGCGCGTCGTCGAACTCGAAGGGCAGCATGAGCAGCGCCATCTCGCGATCGGGGTCGTAGTCCTCGATCACCAGGTTGATGGCCAGGCCCGGGCAGGCGATCACGCAACCCGCGCAGCCCTCGCACACGCCCGCGAACTCGGGCAGGTCGAGGATCGAGTTCGGCATGCCGATGAGTCCGTGCGGGCAGGCCTCGCTGCAGGGGTTGCAGGGGATCTCCTGCACGCAGCGGATCACGGGGTAGATCGGACCGTCGTTCTTCGGCTCCACGTAGCCGCCCGGCTCGCCGCCGTGGTGTTTGAGGATCTCGCCGAAGCCCTCCCAGTCGCTGGGGATCGGCACGTCCATGCCCAGGTCGCGCGCGATCCGGCGACCTGTGATCTTGCCCGAGAAGATCGCGGCCGAGGCCTCGGCGATCTCCTTCGTGTCTCCGGCCGCATACACTTTCATCCCATAGAGCTCGGCCTTCTCGAGCAGCTCGTCCACGGGCGCGAGGCCGACGGCCACGAGCACCGTGTCCACCTCGAAGCGGCGCTCGGTGCCGGGGATGGGTCGGAACTGATCGTCGATGGCAGCGGTCACCACCGCGTTCACCTTCTCGTCGCCTTCGGCACGCAGCACCGTATGCCGCGTCCACACCGGCACGCCGAGGCGCTTGATCTTGTCCTCGTGCACCTTGTAGCCGCCGCAGCGGGGCAGCGCCTCGACCAGACCAACAACGTCGATGCCGGCTTGAAGGGCGTGGTAGGCACCGATCAGCCCCACGTTGCCGCCGCCGATCACGAACAGCCGCTCGGCCGCGCGCACGCGGTCGCGGTTCACCAGAGTCTGGAAGGCGCCGGCGCCGTAGACGCCGGGCAGGTCGCAGCCGGGAAAGCTCAGGCTCTTCTCGCGCGCGCCGCAGGCGATGAGCGTGACCTCGGGTGTCACGAGACGGTAGCCGTCCGCGCCCGCCACGCCGAACTTGCCGTCGGCGAAGGCGCCGATGACCGTCGACTCCAGCCACACCTTGACCGTGGGCAGCTTCTCGACCTCGCGTGCAAGCAGATGCCCGATGTCGTGGCCGCGCGTGCCGGCCCAGCAGTCGGCCACCGAGCCGAAGAAGTTGTGGGTCTGCAGGCTCAGCTTGCCGCCGAGCTCCTGCTTGTCGTCAATTATAAGCACGGCAATTCCAAGTCTGCCCAGCTCGATCGCTGCGCAGATCCCCGCGGGGCCGCCGCCGACGATCAGCACCTGCACGGGAAAGTCCGCGTCGGCCGGCTTCGTGTCCGACGGTTCGACGTCGCCGAGAGCCGGCGCACCCTCGCAGCTGGTCACCGTCATGCCTTCGGTCACCGGCGCCATGCAGCTCTTCACCGGGCGGCCGTCGGCCACCACCGTGCACTGGGAGCACTGGCCGTTCACGCAGTAGATGCCCTGCGCGCCGTGGTCCTTCTCGTGATGACCGAACACCGTGATGCCCGCGGCGTAGAGCGCCGAGGAGATCACCTCGCCCCGCCGCGCCTTCAGCGGCGCGCCGTTCCAGGTGAAGTCGACGAAGCGCTCGGGAAGGTCGTCGAGAATCGGGTGATGCGCGATACGCTGATCGATTGGCTTCACGACGTCACCTCCTCGGTGTGGAAGCGCGGCGGCGCGCAGGCGCCCGGTTGCCACGCGCCCTCGCGGGCGAGCAGCGCGAGCTGCAGGTACTCGCAGGGCTCCTCGCATACCACGCCCTCGGAGTCGGAGGCCAGGCGCGCGGCGAATGCGCGGCGTTCCCGCTGGGTGATGCGGAAGCGGAAGCCGTGCTCGCCCGACAGCGAACAGGCGCCGGCCTTGATCGCCTGCACGAGGCCGGTGCCGGCGCCGCCGCCGAGCGGTTCGGACAGGAGCGCCAGCTCCGGCAGATCGCCCTCGGTCGCGCCCCAGTCGAACAGCGTGTGCTCGCGATAGGCGCGCGAGGCCGCGGCGAGTTCGGGCCGGGTGCGCAGCGTCCGCAGCAACTCCAGCGCGCGATCGAGGCCGCCGGGCGCGGCTGCGTCTTCCGTGGGCTCTGCGAGCGGCGTCGGGGTCAGACCCTCGCGCCACTCCATCGCGCCACGAGCCGGACCGCCGATGCCGGGTTCGGGGCGCAGGTAGTCCACGCGGCCTTCGCCGAGTCCGGCCAGGGCGAGCAGTTCGCTCGTCACCACGGCGCGCTCCTCGCCGAGTCTGCCGCCCTCGCCGTGCGGGCAGCTCTCGCGGTCGCGGCACATGAGCAGGGCGCCGGCGGCGGCGTGCGCCATCGTCTCGACGAGATGTTCCGGGCCCACGCGACCCACGCAGGGCACGCGCACCAGCTCCACGTTTTCGGGTAAGTCGTCGCCGAAGTCGGAGCGCGCGCAGGCGTAGACGATCGCCTGTCCGGGCGCGCGGGGCGCGAGCTCGGCGCCCTCGAAGCCCGGCTGCGTGATGGCGCCGGTGGGGCAGCTGCCCGCGCAGATGCCGCAGCCCTCGCAGGCCTCGGCCGAGATCGTGGCGGCGAGGGTTCCGTCCACGCGCGGGGCGATGCGCGGAATGTCCGTGGGGCACACCTCCTCGCAGAGGCCGCAGGCGCGGCAGTGCTCGGGCGTCACCGCGCAGACCGGCAGCGGGAACTCACGCTGCCAGATGCGCAGCACGCCGTTACCCTGCTCCGACTTGATCTCGCCGGTCGGGCACACGTGGGCGCAGGCCTGGCAGCCCACGCAGTCCTCGGCCAGGCCGTCGGGCCTGGGTCCCACGCCTTTCTCGGTGCCGCGACCCAGCGGCGCGATGGCCGCGGTGCTGAGGTCCTGGCACACGCGCACGCAGAGGCCGCACTGGATGCAGAGATTCGCACTGTCACGCGCGGCGAAGGCGGTGACGTCGATGCCCTCGGCGCGGGCGAGCGCGGCGATCTCCGGCGAGTCCGGGCAGCGGGCCATGTAGAGCTCGAGCAGCGTGCGGCGCGTACGCGCCACCCGATCGCTGCGCGTGCTGGCGACGAGGCCCTCCTCCACCGGATAGAGGCAACTCGTCACGAGGCCGGACCAGCCGCCCCAGTCCGCATGGGAGATCTCGACGCTGCAGAGCCGGCAGGCGCCGCTGGGCTCCACGCTCGGATGGTGGCAGAGGGTCGGCACCTCGCTGCCGGCTTCGCGCAGGGCCTCGAGCAGCATCGCGCCGGGGCGAACTTCGACCTCGCGGCCATCAACATTGATGCGCACGCGCTCGCTCATGTCGTCACCCTCCCCGGAACCGCCGCGATCGAGTCGAGCGGACAGGTGACCACGCAGAGCCCGCAGCGGTCGCAGAGCGCGGGGTCGATGCTGTGCAGCTTCTTCGCTTCACCCGTGATCGCCTCCACCGGGCAGACGCCGAGGCAGAGCGTGCAGCCGTTGCAGCTCTCGTCGATGGTAAAGGTGATCAGCTCGCGGCACACGCCGGCCGGGCACTCCTTGCCGTGAATGTGCGCCTCGTACTCGTCACGGAAATGGTTGAGCGTGCTGCGGACCGGGTTGGCGGCGCTTTTTCCCAGGCCGCAGAGGGAGCCGTCGTCGAGCACGTCGAAGAGCTGCTCCATTTTCGGAATGTCCTCGGGCGCGCCCTCGCCCGCGCAGATGCGGCTGAGGATCTCCAGCATCTGCTCCAACCCGAGGCGGCAGGCGGCGCACTTGCCGCAGGATTCCTCGGTGAGGAACTTCGTGAAGTAGCGGGCGACGTCCACCATGCAGGTGTCCTCGTCCATGACGATCATGCCGCCCGAGCCCATCATCGAACCGGCCTTCGCCAGAGCGTCGAAGTCGACGGGCAGGTCGAGCTGCGCTTCGGGCACGCAGCCGCCGCTGGGCCCGCCGGTCTGCACGGCCTTGAAGCGCTTGCCGCCAGGAATGCCGCCGCCGATGTCGAACACGATCTCCCGCAGGGTCATGCCCATGGGCACTTCCACCAGGCCCGTATTGGCCACGTTGCCCACCAGCGAGAAGATCTTGGTGCCCTTGCTGCGCTCGGTGCCCACGCTCGCGAAGGCCGCGGCGCCGCCCGTGACGATGCCCGGCACGCCGGCCCAGGTTTCCACGTTGTTCAGCACCGTGGGCGATTCCCAGAGCCCGCGCTCGCTCGTGTGCACGTACTTCGCGCGCGGCTCGCCGATCTTGCCCTCGATGCTCGCCATGAGCGCCGTCGATTCACCGCACACGAAGGAGCCGCCGCCGCGGCTCACCCGGATGTCGTAGTCGAAGCCGCTGCCGAGGATGTTCTCGCCCAGCAGGCCGCGCGCCCGCGCCTGCGCGAGCGCGTGCTCCAGGTGGGCCACGGCCACGGGGTACTCGGCGCGCACATAGACGTAGCCGCGCGCCGCCGCCTGGCCGCCGGCCACGGCCCAGGCGCCGATGATCATTCCCTCGATCACCGCGTGCGGGTTGCCCTCCATGAGCGCGCAATCCATGAAGGCGCCGGGATCGCCCTCGTCGGCGTTGCAGAGGATGTACCTGGTCTCGCCCTGCGCGCGTCGGGCGGCCGCCCACTTGCGCGCCGCCGCGAAGCCGCCGCCGCCGCGCCCGCGCAGGCCGGCGGCCTTCACCTCGTCGATCACCTCGGTCGGCTCCATGTCGAAGAGCGCGCGGGCAAGGCCTTCGTAGGCGCCGTGGGCGATGGCGTCGTCGATGGCGAGCGGATCGATGTGCGCGTTGGCCCCCATGAGCCGCCGCTCCTGGCGGGCGTAGAAGGGGATATCGCGCTCGTGCGTGATCGTGCGGCCGGTGGGGGGATCCTCGTGCAGCAGACGCTCGACGAGATCGCCCTTGAGGGCGGCTTCCACGATCTCGGCGGCGTCGGAAGGCTTCACGTTCTCGTAGAACACGCCCTCGGGGCGGGTCACCACGATCAGCCCGCGCTCGCAGTAGCCGTGGCAGCCGTTGCTCTGGAGACGCAGCTCCGTGCCCTCGGGCAGCACCTCCTCGAAGGCTGCGATGAGCTCGGCGCTGCCCAGCGCGCGGCAGCCGCTGCCCTGGCAGATCGAGAGGGTGAGCGTCTCCGCCCGTCGCGCCGACGCGAGTTCGCGCTGGTGGGCGCGGAAGGCGGCCAGGTCGGCGAGGCGGGTGAGGCCCTCGGCGGGGTTCATCGTAGGGTCGTGGGTTCCCGAGGTGGTGCAGGAGCCGGTGCGGCACTTCTTCAGCGCGCGGGTGAGCTTGCGCGGGGTGAGGTCGCCCTCGACCTTGCCGTCGAGAATCGCGACAGGCCCCAGCGCGCAGGCGCCGACGCAGTGGACGGTGTCCAGGGAGACCTCGCGATCGGCCGTCGTCTCGCCGGCCGCGATGCCCAGCTCCTCGGTGAGCTGCTCGAGCACGCGGGGCGCGCCCTTCACGTGGCAGGCGGTGCCGGTGCACACGTCCACCCGGTGCTTGCCGCGGGGCTCGAGGCTGAAGGCCTTGTAGAAGGAGGCCGCGCTGTGGATGCGGCTGCGCGGGACGCCGAGCCGCGCGGACACGGCGTCGATGGCCTCGGGGCTGATCCGCTGCTGGGCGGCCTGGAGGTCCTGCAGGACCATGATGAGGCTCGCCGGCTCGGGCGGATAGCGGTGGAGGATCTCCTGGATCTCGACGAGTTGCGGGGACATGGCCACTCCCGAACACGAAACGATCCGGCCCCAGCCGGACACCCGGATCCGGCGGCGCTCGCGGACTGCTACCGGGTTAAGATGGGAACCGGACCCGGAATTCGCAATTGGGAATCGTCCCTCTGCGGGGCGTCTTTGGGCCGTCCACCCGGGTGGACCGCGCGCTACCGTCTGCCCAGAACCAGTTCCAGCACGAGCTTCTCCCCGTCGCGCTCGATCTCGACCTCGACCCTGTCGCCCGGATCGTACTTGCCGAGCTCGACCGTGTAGGCGGGCAGGTCCTTGACCGGCTCCCCTCCGAAGGCGGTGATGACGTCTCCGGGCCTCAGTCCGGCCCTGGCTCCGGGGCTGTCGTCCGCGAGCATCTTCACTCTTACCCCTTCCCCGGCGTAGGTGAAGTCGGGCACGGTGCCGGTGGACACGGTGCGTCCCTTGCGCTTACCGGCCGGCGGCGGAGTCTTGGCCGCCTGCGCCAAGGGCTGGACCCGGCCGGTCAGCGGCTGGAGGCGCGAGACGAGATTCTCGACCACTTCCCGGGTCAGGGCGGCGACGCGCATCATGCCGGCGGGGTCGATCTTGTCCGCCGTGTCCGATGGGCGATGGTAATCGCTCGTGGGGCTGCCGAAGAGATGAACGGCCGGAATGCCCGCCTCCAGGAACGCGGTGTGATCGGAGGCGGTGATCTCCTGTTTGACCAGATCGGCCTCGACACCCGTCGAGGTTCCGGCGGCCGTGAAGATGCCCGACCACTCGGCGGCAGAGGCGCCGCCGAAGACCATCACCCTGTCCCCCGCGCGGCCGACCGTGTCGAGATTGACGTTCGCGTGGACCTTCTCCGCCGGCCGGCCGCCGAGGTTCTCGACATAGTGCCGCGCTCCCTGGAGCCCGACTTCCTCCGCGCAGGTCGCGAGCACGATGATGCCGCGCTCGGGAGCGGAGTCGACCAGCGAACGGGCGACTTCCAGCATCACCGCGATGCCCGATGCGTTGTCGTCGGCGCCGGGATGGATCCGTCCCTCGAATCCGTCCCGCGCATCGGGCCAGCCGTAGCCGAGGTGGTCGTAGTGGGCGGACAGCACCACGGGTGGGCCGCTGGATCCGGGAATGACGCCGACGACGTTCTTCACGCGGACGGGTTTGCCGTCCGGCCCATCCACGGAGAAGGTCTGGAAGTAACCGAACTCGCCGCCGGGTTTCAGCCCCGCGGCCTCGAAGCGCGCGGCGATGTAGTTGGCGGCCTTGCTCAGGCCCGTGGTGCCGATGCCGCGGCCTTCGTAGTCGTCGCTCGCCAGGGTTTCGATGACGTCCATCATGCGCTTGCCGTCCAAGGCGGCGGCGTCCATGGGAAAAAACAGAGCGGAAACGACCAGGCCGGCGATCAGGAGGCGATTCATGAGAGGTCCTTTGGTTGCAGCCAAACTACCGAAGCGGGCCAACGGTTTGCAAGCCGGCTCAGCGCAACGAATCCCCCGCCACCCCCGAGTGCGTGCCGATGCCGACCCCCGCGAATCCGGCGTCCCGCACGATGTCGAGCAGCTTCACCACCCGGCCGTGCTGCACGCCCGATTCGGCCTTGATGAGAATGCCTCGCTCGCCGTCCTCGGCCAGCAGTGCGGTGAGCTCGGACTTCAGCGCATCCAGCGTGACGGTGCGATCGCGCAGCAGCAGGCGGCCGTCCTCGGTGGCCACCAGCTCCAGCCGCGCGTCGGTGGCCTCGGCGGCCACCTGCGCCGTCGCCGCCTCGGGCAGGCTGAGCTGCAGCTCGCCCACCCGCTTGAAAGTGCCGGTGAGCATGAAGAAGATGATGAAGAGAAAGAGCACGTCGATGAGCGGCGTCAGGTTGAGCGTGACGCTCTTGCCCTCCTTGGCTTCCGGTCTGAAGTTCAGCGCTCGCTGCATGTCAGGACCCCTCGCCGTTCCGCCCGCGGAGACTCGCGATGAGGTGCGTGGCGTGGGCCTCGATTTCGGTGACGAGCGCTTCCGAGCGCGTCGACAGCAGGTTGTAGGCCACGAGCGTCGGGATGCCGACGGCCAGACCGATCGCCGTCGTGAACATGGCCTCGCTGATGCCGCCCGAGAGGGCGTGCGGGTCGCCGAGGCCGGCCAGCGAGATCGACGCGAACATCTTGATCATGCCCAGCACCGTGCCGAGCAGGCCGAGCAGCGGCGCCACCTGGGCGATGGTCGACAGCCACACGAGATGGCGGCCGAGCTGCGGCGTGCGCTGGCGGCCGGCGTCCTGGAGCGCGTCGCGCATGATCTCCCAGGGCTCGGCGGCGTGCTCGAGGCCGGCGCGCATGACGTCGGCGAACACGCCGGGGTTGCGGCGGCAGACCTCGATGGCCAGGGCGGGATCGCGCTCGGGCGTCATCGCGCTCACCACCTCCACGATCTCCCGCGGCAATACCCGCGCACGGCGCAGCGAGAAGAGCCGCTCCAGCGTGACGGCCACCGCCGCCAGGCTGCACAGCGCCAGGGGATAGATGAGCGGTCCGACCTTGGTGATGAATTCCTGCATCGCGTCTCCTAGCGTGCTCCCGCGTTCGAGCGCGCGGCGCGCGCCAGGGCGGGGTTCAGGTAGTCCATTCGCAGATTGATGACGAGCGTCTCGTCGGGAAAATCGTGAGGCAGCGCCGTAAAGGGCGCCGCGGCGCGCAGGGCGGCCAGGCTCGCCTCGCGCAGGCTGCCGTGGCCCTGCTC
Organism: uncultured bacterium; assembly: GCA_964399495.1. GTDB lineage: Bacteria > Krumholzibacteriota > Krumholzibacteriia > JACNKJ01 > JACNKJ01 > CAYNQX01. The sequence continues at coordinate 48,797 of CAYNQX010000006.1, read as the reverse complement.
GCCCTGCACGACGGCGCGCAGCAGCTCGCCGCTGCGCGCCACCTCCAGTTCCACGTGGGTCCAGCCGTGGATCACCCCCGCCTTGAAGGCATAGGGCGGGTACCAGTTGTCCTGCACGGCGCGCTTGAAGGCCATCAGCCACTGGGCCGAGCCGTAGAACTGTGTGCTCAGGCTGATGGCGCCCTCGAGCGCGGCGTTGCCGTCCGGTGCGTCGCCCGAGAGCTGCTCGTAATCGGACACGTCGGCCTCGGGCGCCGGAGGCTGCTCGACCTCGGGGCGGATCCCCTGGAAGGCCGCGAGCGGGTGTGGGCGCGAAATCGAGCCGATGCCTTCGGGTTCCGGCGTGGGCGCCTCGGGACTGCCGCCGCTCTCCACCGGGGCCATGGCCACCTTGGGCTCGGGGACGATGCCCTCCGATCGCGGCGCGCCGGCCGACTCGCCCCCGGGGGCGGTGTCGCGGGCGCGGCTGTCGACGTTGCTCAGCATGTCCGGCCGCTCGGGCGCCTCGTCGGCGCGGTCTTCGGGCAGTTCGGTGAAGCGCTGGGGCTGCTCAACCGGCACGGGGGCCGGCTCGGGCGCGAAGACGAACTCCACCACGTCGTCCTCGCGCTCGGGCAGCGGTTTCGGGGAGAGCAGATCGAGTTTCTGGATCAGGAGCGCGCCGCCGACATGGAATACCACGGACAGCAGGAAGACGAGGAGCCAGACCGGGATCCTCCTGGGTTCGCGAGCGATGGCGGCGGCCTGCGCCATGGGCGGGTCCGATCATGTGAAGTGAGAGCGGGCCGTTCAAGAACGGGCGCTACCCTGCGCGGTTCCAGGAAGATAGGATAGGGGCGGGGTGGCGGGGAACCGTGAATCCATCGAGAGACAGACGAACGCGCCGGAACGCGGCGACGCGCGTCCCCTCGGGTGAACGAAAGAAACCCCCGACGCATCCACGCCGGGGGCTTTCTGCTTGAGGTTCCGCGCCGCTATCGCAGCAGGACCATCTTCTTCGTCACATCGCAGTCCGCGGCCTTGAAGCGCGCGAAGTACACGCCGCTCGGCAGCTCGCGGCCGTTCACGTCCGTGGCGCGCCAGGTGGCCTGGTGGCGACCCTCGGAAACGTGGCCGTCGATGAGTGTCGCCACCTTGCGGCCCGCGAGGTCGAAGATCTCCAGGGTCGCGTGGCCGCCGCCGGCGGGCGCGTCGTAGCCGATCGTCGTGACCGGGTTGAAGGGGTTGGGCATGTTCTGACGCATGCCGAAGCGCTTCGGCAGCGCGTCGGGCACGTCGGTGGTGTCGTCGTCGATCCAGACCTCGTAGTCCTCCACCTCGCCGCCGTAGGCGATGCCGGTGAACGTCGCCGCGCCGCTCAGGCTGTAGCGGAAACGGGCGAAGCTCGTGTGGCCGGCCAGGCCGTTGGCGGGCGGGAAGTAGGAGAGGCTGTTGACGCCCGGCGCCAGAGGTACGCCGGCGAAGATATGCTCGCCGGGTCCGCTCCAGGTGCCGTCGCCGTCGAAGTCGATCCAGGCGTCGAGGATTCCGGCGGTGCTGGCGTTCACGTCCACGGTTGCGGTGCCGCCGGGGATGAGCGGACTCGTGAAGATCACGCCGTCCTCGTCGTCGTTGCCGTCGTTGTCGTCGCCGTCGGCGAGCGGTGTCGGCTGACCGTCGGGCTCCGAGTCCGCGCTGTTGCCCAGGAAGACACCGCCCACGAGCACGTGGCGCGCGCCGCCCGAGGCGAGCAGTGTGGGATAGCTCGGATCCGGCGCGTCGCCGAAGTCGAGCGACAGCGGCATCTCCTCACCCGTGATGCCGAAGGCGAGATCGATGTCCTGGCCATTGAGGTCGTGTCCCGTCGGATAGAACAACTCCCACCAGGGACCGGGATAGGGCTCGTTGCCCATGCCCCACACCGCGTTGTCGTTCCAGTGCACCTCGCTGGTCTTCCAGCCGAAGTAGGCATCCGGATCCATCGGGTAGGCCTGCACGTCGAGCCAGTAGATCACGGGCTCGTCCGGCGTGCCGTACTGCCAGAAGGCCTCGGCCGGATCGATATGGAAGGTGTAGAGCCAGCAGTTGAAATCGCCGGGGAAAAAGTACATGTCCGGCGGATCCATCCAGCCCTCGGCGCCCTCGAAGAAGTGATCCACGGTGAAGGTGCCCGGTGGCATGTCGTACAGCCAGAGCGTCTGGCCCGGCATGCTGTAGCCGTCCGGGTTCTGATCGGCCGGAATGTCCGTGTGGATGCTGAGGTGGAAACCCACCTGGTCGGGGAACTGCCCGAAGGGATAGTAATCCCCGCGCCAGGAACCCCACACGCGGATCTCGGTGAGCGGTCCGCTGCGGTCGCAGCGGAAGTCGTCCGCCAGGATGTAGGGAATCTGGCAATTGATGTCGATTCCGTAGGGCGATGGGTCGGGCAGCTGCTCCCACTTGTAGACCTGCGGATCCTCGACGATGAGGCCCGCGTCCCAGGTGTCGTCGGTGACGTAGGGCGGCAGCGTGAACCAGATCGTGTTGCCCGCCGAATCGACGTCGCTGTCGATGGTGTCGTCGGCGCCCACGTCCTGGGCCGTCCACAGGTAGCCGGCCGGCAGGGTGAAGCCCAGCATGTAGGTGCCCGGCGGCACCGTGAAGCCGTAGCTGCCGTCGGCCGCCGTCGCCGTGCTGGCGATCGGGTTGCTGGCCGCGTCGTACAGGGTCACCTGCACGTTCGGGTGGCCCGGTTCGCCCGCGTCCTGGATGCCGTCCAGGTTCAGGTCGTTCCACACACGATCTCCGACCGTCGACTGCGGGATCTCGTCGATCACGTTGAGGTAGTCCTCGACTTCGCCCTCGTGGGCGAGGCCGTGATCGGGCAGTCCGCCCGTCGCGCTGAAACGCCAGCGGGAGGCGGTCTGCATGCCCGCGGGCGTGCTTGCCGGCACGAGGAAGTTCAGCGAGTTGACGCCGGCCACGAGGGGCTGATTCGCGAAGATCTGCTCACCGGCGTCGGCCCAGGAGCCGTTGCCGTTGAAGTCGATCCAGGCATCGAGGCGGCCGGCCGTGCTCGCGACCACGTCCACGGTGGCCGTGCCGCCGGGATAGATCGCCGAGGTAAAGGTGACGCCGTCCTCGTCGTCGATGCCGGCCAGGTCGTCCTCATCGCACCAGGCGCTCGGCTGGCCGTCGGCCTCCGCGTCGATGTTCGGGCCCAGGTGGAATCCGGGCACGATCACGTGGCGGGCGCCGTCACTGGCCAGGAGCGTCGGGTAGGTGGGATCCGGCGCGTCGCCGAAGTCCATTTCCGGCTCCGGTTCCTCTATCCAGACCTGGTGGTCCTCCACCTCGCCGTCGGGCGCGGGGCCGGCAATGCCGATACCCGGCACCGTGCTGAAGCGGAAGCGGGCGAAGCTCCCGCCCGGCAGCGCCGCGGCGGGCACGGGAAAGCTCAGCGGATTGGGACCGCCGCCGATGGGCAGGTCTATGAACACCACGTCGATGGCCTCGGAGAAGGTGCCGTCGGCGCCGTAATCGATCCACATCTGCAGGAAGCCGCTCGTCGAGGCCGTCACGTTCACCGTCGCCGTGCCGCCGATCTGGATCGGCGTCGTGAAGACGCAGCCGTCCTCGTCGGCGAGACCGTTCAGATCGTCACCCTTGGCGTCGACGGTGGGCTGCCCGTCGGGCTCCGCGTCGATCAGCAAGCCCAGCAGGATGTTGGGATTCACCACGTGATGCGGCCCAGCCGTGGCCAGCAGCGTGCGGTAGCTGTCCGGCGCGTCGCCGAGATCCAGCTCTTCCGCCTGCTCCTCGCCCACGATCACGAAGGCCAGGTCGACGGACTGCCCCGCCAGCTCATGCTGCGGCGGGTAGACCATCTCGTACCAGGGATCGTTGTAGGGCTCGGTGCCCAGACCCCAGACCGCGTCGTCGTTCCAGTGATCGGGCGAGCTCTTCCAGCCGAAGAAGGCCTCGGGATCCTCCGGGATCGCCTGCAGGTCGAGCCAGTAGACGATCGGCTCGTCCGGCGTGCCCTGCTGCACGAAGGCCTGTTCGATGGGAATCAGGAAGTTGTACTGCCAGCACACCGTGTCGCCGGGGAACTCGTAGATGTCCGGCGGCTCGAACCAGCCCTCCATGAGCTGCTCGGCCCAGATGCGCGCCGCGAACTCGCCGGGCTGGAAGGTGCGGATCCAGAGCAGATCGCCCGGCTTGCTGTAGCCGTCGGGGTTCTGCTCGGCGGGAATGTCGCTGTGAATGCTCAGCGTGAAAGTGACTCTCTAGGGATGCTCGAAGAAGGGGAGAAAGTCGTGATACCAGGAGCCCCAGATATGGATCTGGGTGAGCGGACCCGTCTGGGTGCACTCGAAGTCGTCGGCCAGGACGTAGGGGCCGGTGGCCTTGACGTCCATGCCCATGTCGCTCAGATCCGGGTACTGGACCCACTTGAAGGGTCCGCCGGGATCCCAGTCCGCGAGCGCCGTCAGGGTGAGGATGCCGAGGAACATCACGGCCATCATCCCGCTCGCGCCCGCCAATTGTAGTCGTCTCATGGCAACCTCGCAGGGTTCGGGGGGCGGGGGCCGTGTGCAGGCAGGCCTCCCCGCCGAGTACGGTTTCAGACAATGAGATCTTTTTCCCATTGCGAGGAACCGTCAACGGGGTCGGAGACCGTTTTCGTAAGAGCAGTTACGTTCGCCGAAAGTCCCCCCGGGGGGACGAAAAAAACCCCCGCCTGCTTCGGCGGGGGTTTTGAGGCCGGCGGAGGTGAGCGATCAGCGGAGCAGGACGAGTCGCGTCGACTCGCGAGTCTCCCCCGACTTCAGCAGCGCCAGGTAGACGCCGCTGGGCAAGTCGTTGCCGGCGTCGTCGCGGCCGTCCCAGGCCTGCTCGTGGTGGCCCGCCTCGATCGTGCCCTCGAACAGGCGCGACACGCGGCGGCCGGAGACGTCGTACACCTCCAGGCTCGCCGGGCCGGTCGTCGGCAGATCGAAGCTGAGAGTGGTGTGCGGGTTGAAGGGGTTGGGATACGCGGGCAGCAGGCGCAGGGCCGCGGGGCTCGCGTTCGGGTCCACCACCGTGCCGTCCGAGTTGCTGGCGCCGGGCGACGGCGGGTCGAAGAACACCCAGTTCTGGGCGTTGTCGTACTCGCGGCCCTCGCTGATGTCGGGGCTCTGGGCGCCGAAGGCGTAGCCGTCCACGAGCGCGTTGCCGGCCGCGAGGCGTCCGTAGAGGCCGACCTCCTCGCCGCCGCTGCTCAGCTTGAAGTTGGTGTGCAGGGGGCCGTCCGACTCGTCGTTGTCGCACCAGATCACCAGGTACTCGCCGGCGTTCAGCGTGTACTCGGGCAGGGCCCACTGGGTGGTGAGCGCGAGGTCGTCCGTGAGGAACAGGCCGCCCAGCTCCACCGCCTCGGGGCCGGGGTTGTAGAGCTCGAGCCAGTCCTCGTAGCTGCCCATCTCGTCCTGGATGCCCGTGTTGTTCTGGGCGAGGAACTCGTTGATGACGAGATTCACGACCTCGGGTTCGGTGGGATTCTGGTTCTCGGCGCCGGGAGTCGAAAGGCTGAGCATCTGCCAGGCGCCGTCGCCGTCGGGCCAGCGGCCCCAGGGCACGTCGCTCGCCAGGGCGGGCCAGGTCACCTGGTCCTGGATATGCATGCCGTCGAGCAGGTAGACGTCCTCGCCGTCGCCGTCCAGGCGGAAGGGCGCGTGGTAGAGGCCCTGGCCGGGCTGCTCGTCGCACCAGATCACCAGGTACTCGCCGGGGTTCAGCGTGACGGCGGGGAACTCGTAGGCGGCGGAGCCGTCGTGATGGTCGGTGAGCTTGTAACCGCTCAGGTCGATCGCGCTCGCGCCCACGTTGACGATCTCCACCCAGTCGTCGAAGTCGCCCCACTCGTCGGGGTGTGCCGCGTTCGTGTTGGCCATGAGCTCGTTGATGACGAGGCCGCCCGCCGGCGCCCAGGTGCCGAGCTGGGTCTGCAGGTAGGCGTCGCGGTTGCGGATGAAGGGCTCGAGCGCGGGGATGACGCGCGGACCGTTGTAGACGTTCGAGCTCATCGCCATCTCGAACTCCGAGTTGGTGAACATCTTGTTCGGGTCGGCCTGCACCCAGGGGCGAATCAGGTCGCGCATCGCCTCCATGCGCGCCACCAGCGTGTCGGGCTGCGCGGCGCCGCTCATGAGGCGGCGGATGTGCGCCTTGTAGATGTCGTCATAGGACTGGACGGCCCAGAGCTGTTCGGCCAGCGGCCTGTCCTCGCCGGGCTGCGGGTTGGTCCAGTGGATGTCGAGCTGCTGGAGCTGAGTTACCGACATGCCCCACATGTTGAACAGGCCCCAGGACTCGTTCATGTCCCACTTGGCGAAGACCATGCGGCCGTCGAGGTCGCGGTGGTAGAAGTAGTAGTTCGCGCAGCGGCCCACGTAGCTGTCGAGGTTCACCGTGAACAGGTCCATGGCCAGCATGGCCAGGGCGGTGCTGGCGTCCATGGCGTTGTGCAGGCTATCGGCGAGCGCGGCCGTGGGCGTGTTGTTCACGCGGTCGATCAGGTCGACCAGCGAGGACCAGTCGTTCAGGGTCTCGTTGGTCTTCAGCTCGTACATGTTGTAATAGGAGGACTCGTTCGAGCCGAGCCACTCGAAGCTGCCGTGGGGCTCGCCCTTCCACAGGTTGCCGTCCTCGCCCGCGCCCCAGCGGCTCTCGATGAACTCCTTGTCCATCTGCTCGATGAGCGTGTAGAGCCCCCAGTAGTCGCCGTTGATGTACACCGCCGCGAAGTTGGTGCGGCAGGTGGCCAGGCCCGTGCTCGCGCACACCTCGTAGGCCGCCCTCTCGCGCACGAAGCTGGGGTCGAGGAAGCCGTTGTTCAGGTTGAGCTTGTCGAGGCCGTCGATCTCCTGGCTCGCCACGTACTCGTCTATATCCAGCTTGAAGCTCTTCTTCACGCCGGGATAGGCCATGTAGCTGCTGTTGCCCTTCAGGCGCACGCCGATGCTGTCGAAGTGCACGGCGCCCCAGTCGAAGGAGGCCGCAAGATAGGGAATGTCCTCGTAGTTCTCGTAGTTGTCCACGAGCGTGTTCCACCAGTCCGGCTGATCGAAGGTCAGATGGATCTCGTGGACGGCGTCGCCGTCGAAGAGCGGGTGGGAGGCGGGCTCGAGTGCACCCTGGGCGGATGCCACCGTGAGGACCAGCAGGAGGGCGGTCAGGGCGGTGCGGAACATGAGGACCTCGATGATTGCGTATCGTTGTGCGGAGCCGGGGTGCAATCCGGCAATTATGACTGAATTATTCACCTGACACCAGGGGTCGGGGAAACGCGGCGGGAAATCGCCCCATTGCCAAGCCCCTCACCCCGCGTTAATCTCCGGAGTTACGAAACACCAGGAGGCACCGAATGAACCTGAAGGGCCGCGATTACATCGCCACCCAGGACTTCTCCACCGAGGAGATCCAGCACCTCATCGACCGCGCGGGCGAGCTCAAGACCCAGTTCAAGGCCGACGAGCCCCACCGCTTGCTGCCGGACAAGACCATCTTCCTGTTCTTCCTCGACAAGTCCACGCGCACCCGCAACAGCTTCGAGGCCGGCGCCACGCAGCTCGGCGCCCACGCGCACTTCGTCGACGCCGAGACCAGCCAGATGGCCCACGGCGAGAGTCCCAAGGACATGGGCGTGATCCTGAGCAGCTACGGCCACGGCATCGCGATCCGCCACGACCTGGTGCCCGGCGAGGGCAACAAGCTCATGCGCGACGTGGCCGAGCACTCGAGCGTGCCGGTGATCAACATGCAGTGCGACGTCGACCACCCCTGCCAGACCCTGGCCGACCTCATGACCATGCAGGAGCTGTTCGGCCAGAACCTGAAGGGCCTCAAGCTCGCGGTCAGCTGGGCCCACGCGCCGAGCTACGCCAAGCCCATGAGCGTGCCGCAGGGGCTGATAACGCTGATGCCGCGCTTCGGCGTCGACGTCACCCTCGCCCACCCGCCCGGCTACGAGCTGATGCCCGACCAGATCGAGATCGCCCGCGCCAACGCCGAGGCCGGCGGCGGCGGTCTGAGCTTCACCGACGACATGGACGCCGCCTTCGAGGGCGCGCACGTGGTCTATCCCAAGAGCTGGGGCGCCTTCGACTACTTCGGCAAGCCCGAGGAGGGCCTGGCTCTGGCCGCCAGGCACAAGGACTGGATCTGCAACGAGCGCCGCATGAACATGGCCGACGACGACGTCAAGTACATGCACTGCCTGCCCGCCGACCGCAACAACGAGGTCACGGACGTGGTGATTGACGGCAAGCACAGTGTCGTCTACCAGGAAGCCGAGAACCGCCTGCACACCTGCAAGGCGATCATGGCGGAGACGATGTGAGCGGCGCCCCCGCACTCGTCGGCGCCGCCTGCGTGCGCTGCGACACGCCCCATGAAGTTTCGGGCGTGCTCTACACCTGCTCGCGCTGCGGAGGCTCGCTCGACCTGCTCTACGACTACGAGGCCCTGCGCCGCCGGTTCGAGCGAAGCGGCCGCCAGGGCCTCAACCCCATGGTGCTGCTGTCGCCCGTGGCCCTGAGCCACGAGGACGACCTGTTCTTCGAGCTGCTCTCCTGGAAAAGGGAGCGGCCGGCGCCGCGACTCGGTGCGCAACTCGGCGCGCCGAAGCTCACCCTGCTCGACGAGACCGGCCTGCCCTCGGGCAGCCTCAAGGATCGCGCGAGCCTCTTCACGCTGATGCGCGCCCGCGAACTCGGCCTGAACACCGTGGCCGCGGCCTCCACCGGCAACGCGGCGGCCAGCCTGGCCTGCCTGGCCGCTCGCATGGACATGGAGGCGGTGATCTTCGCGCCGCGCGCCGCGCCGCCGGCCAAGCTGCGGCAGATCCAGGCCCACGGCGCCCGCCTCTACCTGGTGGACGGCAACTACGACCGCGCCTACGACCTCTGCCTCGAGGCCGTCGCCGAGCGCGGCTGGTATTCCCGCTGCACCGGCCACAACCCCTGGTGCGGCGAGGGCAAGAAAACCGCCGCGCTGGCGCTCGCCGACTCGCTCAAGCATCGCATCGCCGACTTCATCTTCGTGCCCGTGGGCGACGGCTGCATCCTCGGCGGCATCCACAAGGGCCTGGCCGACCTGCGGCGCATGGGCTGGATCGAGGAGTTGCCGAAGCTCGTGGCCGTGCAGGCCGAGGGCTCGAGCGCCATCGCCGACGCCTGGCGCGGGAAGCGCGACGTGAGCGCGGTGCGGGCCGACACGGTGGCCGACTCGATCGCCGTCGACCTGCCCCGCGACGCCGACAAGGCCCTGCGGGCTCTGCATGAAACCGACGGCTTCGCGATAACGGTGACCGACGACGAGATCCTCGCCGCCGTGAGCGACCTGGCCCGCACCGAGGGCGTGTTCGCCGAGCCGGCGGGCGCGGCCTCGATCGCCGGCCTGCGCAAGGCGGCCGCCGAGGGCCTCGTGCCCCAGGGCGCCGAGACAATCGCCCTCGTCACCGGCCACGGTCTCAAAGACCCCGACGCGCTCTCCCCGATAACTGACGAGCCGCCCATCATCGAGAGCCTGAAGGACCTGCCATGAGCTGGGACCTGCCGCCGGATAATGAGACCCACCTCACCCTGCGCTGCCGGGTGAACGGCGAATCGGTGGAGCGCGAGGTGCCCACCACGATGCGCCTGCTGCACTTCCTGCGCGACGAGCTCGGGCTCACCGGCACGAAGGAGGTCTGCGCCGAGGGCGAGTGCGGCGCCTGCACGGTGATGATGAACGGCCGCGTCGTGAACGCCTGCCTCGTGCTGGCCGTCGAGGCCGAGGGCAGCGAGATCACCACCATCGAAGGCATCGACCACCCCGTGCAGGCCGCCATGGCCGAAACCCACGCCGTGCAGTGCGGCTACTGCTTTCCCGGCATGGTGATGAGCGCCGCCGACCTGATCGACAAGACAGCGGCCCCGGATCGTGCTAGCATTCAGGCCGGCCTGGCCGGGAACCTCTGCCGCTGCACGGGCTACGCCAAGATCCTGGACGCCGTGGAGAAGGCGGCCGGCACCCGGACCGACGACCGCAAGAAAGGATGATCCGATGAGGGCCACCGCCAACTCGCTGCTTGCCCTGCTCCTGCTCTCCCTGACCCTGTTCGGCTGCTCGCCCCTGCCGCCGGAAGAGGAAGTTCCGCCCGTGCTGCCCACGGTCACCGGCCTCGTGCTGCGCGCGGCGGGCATGGACAGCATCGTCGTGGCGAACGGCAACCCGAGCGGCTTCATTCCGGTGGTGGTGGACGAGGAGACGTCCCGGATCACCGTGACCTTCGTCGACGATCAGGGCCAGGAGTTCACCCCCGAGTCCGGCTTCGGATTTCGCGCGACGGTGGCCGACACCGACATCGCGAGCGTCACGGACAAGTCCGGCTGGCGCTTCCGCCTGCTCGGCGAGGACGACGGCACCACCTCGATCACCCTCTCGGTGCGCTACGACGGCAGCGCCGAGTACACATCGCCGGCCATCTCCGTGCAGGTGACGCGCATCCTGAGCCCCTTCACCTGGCTCGCGCCCGACTCCCTGAACACGCTGGTCACCGAGACGCCGCTGGCGATCGAGGTGGCGCCCCTGGCCGGCGACCCCGTGTCCCGCGTGAGCTTCACTGTGAACGGCGAATCGATCGGAGAGGACACGAGCGCGCCCTTCACGGCTGTCTGGGATCCCGTGCGCGACGCGGGCCCCGGCATCTACGGCCTCGAGGCGATGGGCTACGACGACGGGGGCACGCCCCTGGCCGCCGACACGCTCTACGTGATGGTGCCCGAGATGGACGGCGACCTCGCCGGCTCCTTCGGCGGCGCGGGCGACGACCGCGTGTACGACATGCTCGCGCTGGCGGACGGCAGCGTGCTGCTGGCCGGCGAAACCACCATGCCCGACGGCCACGTGGACGGCGCCCTCATCAAGATCCAGCCCGGCGGCGACGGCTGGTTCCGCGCCTTCGGCGGCAGCGCGGGCGAGCACCTGCGCTCGGTGCGCCCCACCGCCGACGGCGGCTACATCGCCTGCGGCTGGACCTGGCGCTCGCCCGACCGCGACGGCCCCAACTTCTGGCTGCTCAAGCTGGACGCCCAGGGTCGCGCGCAGTGGAGCCGCGTCCACGGCGAGACGGCCGACTACCAGTACGCCCACTGCGTGCGCCCCACGGACGACGGCGGCTACGTCGTGGCCGGCACGGACGCGAGCGGCACGGCCCTCGCCCTCATCAAGACCGATGCTTCCGGCGACGAAGTATGGCGCCGGAGCTACCCGGGCGAGCCGGGCGCGGCGGGCTTCGCCGTGGAGGAACTGACCGGCGGCGGCTTCATCGTCACCGGCTACCGCCAGATGAGCTGGGGCGACGAGCACCTGTGGCTCATCGAGACCGACGCGCAGGGCGACCAGGTCTGGGCCCGGGACCACGCGCTCGACACACCCCTGTCGGTGGGCCGCGCCGTGCTCGAACGCGACGGCGGCTACGCGGTGCTGGGCGGCGGCGGCGGGGACGTGTGGTTCCTCGGCGTTGATGAAGCAGGCAACGAGGATTGGAGCCGTAGATACGGCGGTCTCGGCTGGGACCAGGGCAGCGCGTTGATCGCCACCGACGACGGCGGCTACCTGCTCGCCGGCTTCACGACGCCGGACGTCGGCACGGACAAGCAGCTCTGGGTGGCCAAGACCGACGCCACGGGCCTCACCGACGGCGGCTGGGTGCTCGAAATCGGCGACAACGGCTCCGACGAGGGCCACGCGCTGGCCGAGATTCCCGGCGGCTATCTGATCGCGGGCGTCTCGGACGCCGGCGCCGGCGGCAACGCGGACATCTTCCTCATCCAGGTGGACGCCGGCGGCCACTGATCGCGAGGACCCATGCGCTACGGTCGCCCACTCACCCTCGACGACGCGCTCGCGGAACTCCGCGAAGGCGGCGCGCGGCCTCTGGCCGGTGGCACCGATCTGCTGGTGCGCCTCGGCCGCGAGGAGGGCTGGCCCGCCGGGCTCGTCGACCTGAAGGCCCTGCCCGAACTCCGCGAGCTGCGTGTCGAGGGCGAACACCTGCGCATCGGCGCCGGCATCCCGCTGGCCGATCTCATGGGCGCGCCCGAACTGGCGCCCTTTCCCCTGCTCACCGAGGCCATGGGCGCCTTCGCGGGTCGGCAGATCCGCGAGCGCGCCACGCTCGGCGGCAACCTGGCCAACGCCTCGCCCGCGGCCGACACGCTGCCGCCGCTCATCGCCTACGGGGCCGTCTGCGTCTCCGACCGGCGCGAGATCCCGGTCGAGGCGCTGGCGACGGGGCCGGGCGAGACCGTCCTCGCCGAGGACGAGCTCATCCTCGCCCTGCGGCTGCCCCCGCCGGCCGCCAGCGTTCGCGGCTTCTTCCACAAGCTGGCGTCGCGGGATGCCATGGCCATCGCGGTGGTGAGCGTGGCGGGAGCGCTCGAGTTCGAGGGTGATCGGGTGCGCGAGGCGCGCCTGGTCCTGGGCGCGGTGGCGCCCACGGTGATGCGCGCCGCGGCGGCCGAGGCGGAGCTGCGGGGCAATACGCTCACGCCGGAACGGATCCGCTCGGCGGCGGCCGCGGCGGCGGCCGAGTGCCGGCCCATCGACGACCTGCGCGCCTCGGCCCCCTATCGCCGCGAAATGGTGAAGCGCCTCCTGGCCTACCGGCTGGAGCGGCTCCTCGCGCGGTAGGACGCCTCCTCGTAGAGAAACTCCTCGATGAAGCCCAGGCGGCGGTAGAGCTGCCGCGCGGCGGCGTTGCCCGCGTGCACGTTGAGCCCGATGTGGGGAATGCTCCGCGACAGGTGGGCCAGCAGGGCGGCGGTGGCGGCGCCGGCCAGGCCCTCGCCCCGGCGATCCCGGTGCGTGGCGATGTTCCCCAGCATCGCCACGCCCTCCGACTCCGCGAGAACGTGAAGGCCCGCCGCGCTGAGCAGGCGCCCCCCTTCGCGAACGCCGAACAGCAGGCCCTTCTCCAGTTGCACCGGCTCGAAGTGGGCGTCGGGATAGGAGTCGGCGTAGAGCGCCTGCAGGTCGTCGAGGTCGGACGCGTCCAGGCGCGTCGCGCGATCGATGCCCTCGTCGCGGCCGTCCGCCGGGAAACCGCGCCAGCTCATGCGACGGAACAGCCCGCGGCGCGTCACCTCCGCGCGGCCTTCGAGCGCCCGCAGGTCTTCGTCGAAACCGTGGATGAAGCCGTCGGCGGGAAAGCGGTCGAGCGCCGAGGAGAAGGGGTCGCCCAGGGCGCCCTCGTCGCCGAAGGCGATCACGCAGGGCACCGAGAGTCCGCGGTAGATCAGGAGCAGGGCGTCGGGGTCGTTCGGCTCGCCCAGGGCCAGGTAGTCGCTGTGTTCCCACTCGCCGGGATCCAGATCGCCCAGGTGGAAGAGATAGCGGCCGGGATCGCGCAGGCAGAAACGGCGCAGGGCTTCGGGGTCGTGGTGCCGGTGCCAGTCCAAGGAAACCTCATCGGGGGATGACGGGATCCTTCTCGTTTACGGGCAGGACGCGGGTCGAGTCAAGGCGCGATGATCCTTTGTCCAGCACGCGCAGGATCTCCCGCACGAGGTCCGACGCCTTGACGGGTTTGGAAACGTAGCCGTCCATGCCCGCTTCGAGACAGCGTTCGCGGTCGCCGCTCATGGCGTGGGCCGTCATGGCGATCACGGGCAGGCGGCGATCCGAGTCCGACTCAGCGTCGCGGATGCGGCGGGTCGCCTCCAGGCCGTCCATCTCGGGCATCTGCACGTCCATCAACACCACGTCGAACCGGGTGCCGGCGACGGCCTCGAGGGCCTCGCGGCCGTCGTCCACCACTTCCACCTTTCAGCCCGCCTTCTCGAGCAGCCTCACGGCGAGGAGCTGATTCACCTGGTTGTCCTCGGCCAGGAGCACCTCGAGGCCGAGGATGGAATCGTTCCCCCGCTTCGCGTCGGCGGTTCGCCGGCCGCCGTCGGCGTCGGCAAGCTCGAGCGGAACGTCCAGGATGAAGGCGCTGCCCTCGCCCTCGCCGCTCTCCACCGTGATGTCGCCGCCCATGATCCGGGCGAGCTTCCGCGAGATGGAAAGGCCGAGGCCGGAACCGCCGAAACGGCGGGTCATGGAGCCGTCCACCTGATCGAAGGGCACGAAGATGCTCTCGTGCTTGTCGGGGGGAACGCCTACGCCCGAGTCGATCACGCGGAAGCGAACGTCGAAGCCGTCGGCCCCGCGCGCGCCCTCGACGATCAGCGAGATGGACCCCCACTCGGTGAACTTGACGGCGTTGCCCAGGAGGTTCGTGAGAATCTGCACCAGCGCTCGCGAGTCGCCGTGCAGGCAGAGCCCGGATTCGAGCGGGTTCTCGTACACGAACTCCAGGCTCTTGTACTCGGCGCGATGCCGGAAGGTGGTGGTGAGATCCGACAGCAGGTCGGACAGGTTGAAGTCGACCTTGTCCACGGGCATGCGGCCGGCCTCGAGGCGGGAGAGGTCGAGGATGTCGTTGATCACCGCCAGCAGGTGGTTGGCCGAGAACTTCACGGCCTCCAGGTACTCGCGCTGCTCCACGTCGAGCTCGGTCTCGAGGGTGAGGTCGGTCATGCCGATGATGCCGTTCATGGGCGTGCGGATCTCGTGGCTCATGTTGGCCAGGAACTCGCTCTTGACCCGATTGGCCTCCTCGGCTTCCTCCTTGGCGGCGCGCAGCTCGCCCTCCTGGCGCTTGCGCGCCGTGATGTCCTCGAAGGCGACCAGGATCGCCTGTTTGCCCTCGAACAGAATCGGCACCGCGGCCACCTGGACGTCGCAGACCTCGCCGTCGAACCGGATGAAGCGTTCATCGAGGACCTCGGCCGGGCGGCCGGTCTCGTTGATCTCCTTCATCCGCTTGCCGACGAGCTCCCGGTCGTCCGGATGGATGAGCTCGATCACCGAATGGCCGATCATCTGGTCTCGACTCTCCGCCCCGATGAGCTCCGCCGCCTTGCGATTGCAGTAGATCAGCTTGCCGGCGCGATGGATCGCCGTCGCCGTGGGCAGGTTGTCCACCAGCTCACGGTAGCGGCGGTCGGCCTCGCTGCGCGTCGCCTCGGCCTGATGGATCACCGTGGTATCCGTGAGCACGCCCAGCAGGCCGCGCTCTCCGTCGGCGTCGGTAATCGGTACGATGCTGCTGAGCAGGTGCCGGCGATCCCCGTCCTTGGTTCCGAAAGAGATCTCCCGGCCATCCACGCTCCTCCGCGCGGCCAGCGCGTCGCGGTGGATGTGCTCCAGTTTGCCGCGACCCTCGAAGTCGATCTCCTCGAAGGATCTGCCGACGATCTCCTCCGACGCCTCGATTCCCGCGATCCGCTTGAAGGCGGGGTTCGCCCCCTGGACCCGCCGATCGGCATCGGTCCAGTAGACGCCTCCGGGAATGGCCTTCAGCAGCTCGTCCAGGAAGCGGTTCCTGTTGCGGAGTTCGCCGCGGCTGCGGGCGAGACGGCTGTTGATGTCCGCGAGTCTGTCCAGGCCTATCAGCACGCTCAGGACCAGGAGACAGAGAATGAGGCCGAGAACACTCGGATAGATGAAGGGCTTCGAGAGGAAGTCCGCCGGGCTGATCAGGTAGAGGTTCATGTCCGCGAACAGGACGCTCCGCTGCAGCAGGTGGAATCGCCCGTCGATGGAGTAGATCCTGTCGGGTACGGGCTGCCGGTCGAGCAGGTGCGTCCCCGCTTCCGGCCGCATGGGGTCGGCCCACAGGCGTTGTCCGACCCGGTCCAGGCGCTCGGCCGCCAGGATCCTGCCCTGGCCGTCCACCAGCGCGCTGCCGGGAACCAGTCGGAAGTACTGCAGCAGCCGGCGCTCGTCGAGGCGCACCAGCAGGGTGCCCGCCGCGTTGTCGTCCTCGTCCGTGATCCGTCTGCAGAGGTAGGGACCGGGCAGCTCTCCCTTGTTCGCGATGTCGAGGCTCAGGAAGTCTCCACGGTGATGCGCGGTGATGACGCCCGGCAGGGTGTCGAGCCGTCGGCCGAGGTAGCTCTCCGAGTCCTCGTCGCCGCAGGCCGCGACCACCTGTTCGCTCCCGTCGAGAACGAGCGCGGCGCGAACCCCGCCGAATTCCAGATACCCCTTCATCCTCGCCCCCGACATGACTCCCGACGCGAGGTCGTGAGTCCCGCCGCCGTTTCCGAGCTCGGGGATCTCGCAGAGGCCCTCGACCAGGCCGTCGATGCGCTCGAGCTCCACGGCAAGGTTGCCGGCGAGACTCGCCAGGAGCACCTGTCCGCGATCCCGCTCCCCCCGGATCACCGAGTCGCCGATCTTCCGCGGCACGATCGACGTGAACGCATAGATGGCCGCCAACGACAGGATGGCCCAGACCACGTGCATGCGCGGATGGATCCGTCGAGAGCCGTCATCGCGGGTCCTCTCGTGCGTCCCCATGTAGAGCCCCAGGGATACCGGCAACAGAAGCAGTGCGATGAACAGCCGGAACATCGTCGGGACATGGGCCGTCTCGGAGAAGGCGATCGCGGCGGGGGGAAGCTCCCCGGCCAGGCCGAGCAGGGGGAAGTCCATCATGATGGTGCCAGGCAGCATCAGGATGCCGAGCAGCACCAGCCAGGGCGCGAAGCTCACCCGGGCGCGCCGGATGATCAGGAAGAACGCCGTGGCGCTGCCGAAGGCGGCGAGTAGTTTCACCAGCCAGAGTGCGCCGAGAAGCGCCACGGGCTGCCCCGCGAAACCGAGGATCAGGCCCACCGGCAGGATCAGGTGCGCCGGGAGCAACCGGCGCTGACGCGCGATGACGCCGATGGCGCGCCGCGCGAACTCGAGGCGGGTCGCGTAGCCGGCCAGGAGCAGCCAGTGGCGAATCATCACCGGCGTTCCGCTGCCCTCGCTGAGAAGTTCGAAGTAGTGGAGAATCTCGGCCGAGCCGAAGGCCAGCAGCGAGAAGGTGAGACAGCTCCAGGGCAGCAGACGATTCCCATGACGTCGAGCGATGTCGCTCACCACGCCCAGCAGCAGGATGCTGAAACCCAGCACCAAGCTGAAGAAGTTGTTTCCCAGTTCTATCATCATCGCAGTGCGAACCTATCCCGACTCGATGCTCAACTCGGGGATCCGGTGATCCTCCTCGTCGCGCGCTCCCTTCCCCAGTACGGTTTCGATCCGATCCAGGAGTTCCTTGGCCTGGAAGGGCTTCATCACGTAGTCGTCCATGCCCGCCTTGAGGCAACGGTCCTCGTCACCGGACAGGGCGTGGGCCGTCAGCGCGATCACGGGCGTGCGGCGATCGATCGCGGAGCTCTCGCGGCGGCGGAGCTCGCGGGTGGCGCTGAGGCCGTCCATCACGGGCATCTGCACGTCCATCAACACGACATCCACTCTCTCGCGCTCCAGCACTTCCAGGGCCATGACGCCGTTCTCGGCCGTCGACACCCGGTGCCCCGCCTTCTCCAGGATGCGCAGGGCGAGGTGGCGATTCACGGGATTGTCCTCGACCAGCAGGACCCGTCGACTCGGCGTGGGATTCGAGGCGGAGCTCTCGACCTCTTTCCGCTCGGGGATTCGCTTCGAGGAGAGAAGGTCCAGGAGGTGGTCCGCGTACACGGGCTTGTTCAGGCAACCCATCAGCTTGAAGTCCCTCTGGAGACGCATCGCATCGCCCAGATCGGTGGCGCCCGCGAGCAGCAGCGTCCTGGCGGCAACGCTCCGATTCTCGATGATCTCGTCGAGCAGGCTCCCGCCCTCCGACCATGAGATCAGCGGATAGTCGAGCAGAAGCAGATCGCAGCTCGACTCCGGATTGGACAGGATGCACTCCTGAACCTGGCGCAGCGAGTTCGCGCCCTTCACCTCGGCGCCGTGCGCGATCAGCGTCTTCGTGATCAGCTCCTTGACGCTGCTCGAGGCCGTGGCCAGCATGATGCGTCGGCCCTCCAGGCGATCGTTGAATTCCGGCTCGTCGGAGCCGTTCGATTCCGCGAGGTCCAGGGCGAGTTCGAACCGGAAGGTGCTGCCCTGACCCTCGGCGCTGCTCACCTCGAGCGTTCCCCGCATCATCTCGACGAGAGCCCGCGAGATGCTCAGGCCCAGGCCCGTGCCGCCATACCGCTTGGTGACGCTGCCGTCGGCCTGCTCGAAGGCCTCGAAGATCGTGGCCAGCTTCTCGGGCGAGATGCCCACGCCCGTGTCGCTCACGCTCACGCGGAACCGCACCGAGCTCCGATTCCTCCGGAGCATCTCCACCTTGACGACGATCTCGCCCTCGCCCGTGAACTTGACCGCGTTTCCCACGAGATTGATCAAGATCTGCCCGAGACGCACGGAATCGCCCCACAGGGCTCCCGGCAGAGCGGGATCCACGTAGGTGACGACCTCCAGGCCCTTGCGCTGCGCCTGCATCACCAGGGCGCGGAGGCTGTCGTGCACCAGGTCGCGCATCCTGAACTCGCTCGGGTCCAGCTCCAGCTTGCCGGCTTCGATCTTGGAGAAGTCGAGCACGTCGTTGATCACGTTGAGCAGGCCGTCCGAGGAGACCTGGATCGCCTCCAGGAACTCCCGCTGTTCCGGGTCCAGGCCGGTGTCCGCGAGCAGCGAGGCCATGCCCACGATGCCGTTCATCGGCGTTCGGATCTCATGGCTCATGTTGGCCAGGAATTCGCTCTTGGCCCGGTTCGCCACCTCCGCGCTGAGGGCGTTCGTGTGGGCGATCTCCACCGCCTCGCAGAGCTTGCGATTGCTCTCCGAGAGTCTCTTGCCCACGGCCTCCGCCTCCGCCTGGGCCTTCCGCGCCTTCCGCATGGCCGCCTCCTGCCAGCGCAGCGAGCTGTGCAGCATGATCAGGCCGAAGAGCCAGATGGCCGTGATCGCCAGGAGGAGAATCAGCAGGTAGGTTCGGAGGGTATCGGCCTTCGTCGCGTCGGCGGCGATCTCGGCGTTGACGGCGTCCAGGTGCTCCTGACTGATGGCGTGCGGATCGGATGGATCCGGGTCGCCCTGAGGCTGGATGTGGCCATGGAGCCTGTCCAGCATCAGGCTGTCCCGATGAACGTGACTCTCCCACGCATCGTCAAGCTGCCAGAACAGAGTCGCCAGCATCGCGATGAGCGCAAGACTCAGCGCGGCGCTGATCGAATAGATCACCGCCGGGCTGATTCGCCTCGCATGTCTTCCGGACTCGCCGGGTGAGGATTGTCCCCATCCCAGGCGTACCCACCGGTTTCGGTTGAATCCGATCACTCGTCCGCCCTCTCCTTGGCCTCGATCCCCGCGGGGATCTAGAGGTTGCTCAGGATCGGCTCCAGACGAGCCAGTTCGGACTTCAGGATTTCGAACGCGGCGGGAGCCTCGTCGAGCTCTCCGTTGTCGCCCATTCTCTCGAGGGTGAAGGCCGCATCGTAGGCCCTCTGCGCGGAGAAGTTGCCCACGGCGCCCTTCAGCTGATGCGCGCTCCTGTGGACGAGATCACTGTCGCCGTTGGCCAGACCGGACTCGATGTCCGAGAGGAACGTCTGGCAGTCTTCCAGGAACATCCCGGCCAGATCGATGAGGAGTTCGAGATCGTCGCCCACCCGGTCCATGGCCGCGGCGCGATCGAAGATGCTGAGATCGGTTTCCAGGTTCATCGTCTTCCTTTCCTTCACGCTGTCCTGTACCGGAGAGACGGGCGCTTCCCGCGCCGCCTCTCCCGCTATCGATGTCATCACTGCAAGGAGTTCGTCGGCTTCGACGGGCTTGGACAGGTAGTGGTCCATCCCCGCCGCCTCGCAGCGGCTGCGATCGCCGCCGAGGGCTTCCGCCGACATGGCCACCAGGGGCAGGTGGCCACCGCTGCTCTTCTCGTAATCCCGAATGGCGCGGGCGGCGGTGAGGCCGTCCATCTCGGGCATCTGGGCCGCCAGGAGGACGGCGTCGTAGTCCTCCTGGGCGATGGTCTCGATGGCGGCGATTCCCGAGTCCACGACCCGCGCCCGATGGCCCTGCGCCTCGAGCAGCAGCATCAGGTTCATGCGGCTCGATTCGCTGGTATCCGCCACCAGCACGTTCATGGAGGGCAGGGGAGGCGCCTCGGTCCGAGGTATGGACTCCGCCGAAGGCTCCTGAGTCACCTCGGGAGCGGGTGCCCCCTCGACGACCGGCGCTGCGTCCACGGACGACTCCACCTGCGCGCCCTTCGATGGGCTGCCGAAGAACACCGAAAAGTGGAAGGTGCTCCCCTGGCCCGCGCTGCTCTGCACCCAGAGGCGCCCGCCCATCCTCTGAACCAGGCGCCAGGCCAGGTACAGGCCGAACCCGCATCCGGTCCTGCGGCCGCTGCCGCCGGGGGCGAAGCTGTCGAACAGGTCCTGCTGCTGCTGATCGGAGATGCCCGGGCCGCTGTCCCTCACCATGAAGTTGATCGCGGTCCCGTCGCCCTCCTCGCGTCCGAGCTGGGTGCTGACGAGCACCTCGCCCTCCTCGGTGTGACGGAGGGCGTTGTCCAGCAACTGGTCGAGCACCTGACGCAGCTCGTAGGGATCGCCGACGACCTGATCGGGGATCTGCTTCTCGATCTCGGCGCGCAGGGCGATGCCCTTGGCCGTGGCCATGGGGGCCACCACGCCGAGGGACTCCTTGAGCACGTCGCGCCAGGCGAAGGTTTCACGCATCGACTTCGCGCGACCGTCCTCGATGCTCGCGAAGGTGAGCACCTCTTCGACGCTCCTGAACATGCGGTCCGCCTCATAGGACAGGACCTCGAGCTCGTCGCGATCGGCGCTCTCGCCGGACTCGGAGAGCAGCGCCTCGCAGCGCTTCGCCAGCTCCTTCGCGGGACGGCGCAGCCGCGCCGCCACGCCGAGCAGACAGCCGGTGCCGCTCTCGGCCGCGACCTTCGATTCCTCGGCCGCGGCGGCCGCCTCGCTACGCTCCCTCTCGACCGTGTCGACGAGCCGCGCGGCTTGCCGGCGCGCGCGCAGGTGCAGCGCCAGACGCTCGAGCAGAGGCAGGAGATGCTCGGTGTCGGCGGGATCCTTGGCCATCAGCGCGAGAATCAGTTCCTCGCCGTCACCGTCCAGATCGAAGACCAGGCACCCCACGTGAGGGGCGGGCAGGGCGACGCCGAAGGGCTGCTCCCCCTTGCAGGCCAGGTACTCGACGGGACTTCCGGTTCTGTCCAGGAAGGGGTGCGGCGGCAGCGACTCGGGCAGCAGCGATTCCGCGTTCTCCGCGGCGTCCCGGCCCTCGCCCCAGGCTTCGACAAGGCGCAGGTCCCCCGCCTCGGCCCTGCCGTAGCGGGCGAACCAGGAGGAGCCGCCCGGCAGGCCGAGGGCCTGGAAGAAGGCGTAGAGCGTTCGGGCATCGTCCGCGGGAGCGCTGCGAGTGAGTTCATCGAAGAAGGAGCGCTCGAGGTGGAGCAGGTACTCCGCCTCGGCCAGCTTGCCCTCGGTGCGCTTGTGAGCGCCCACGTCGCGGCCCGTCCCTCTCAGGACGCCGGTCTGGCCGTCCTCCGCGACGCTTCGCTGGAATCCGATCTCGACGATGTGGTTCCGCCCGCGGCTGTCGATGACCTCGATCTCCACCGCCGAGGCGCGGCCGATCCGCGCGGACTCGAGGTGGCGACGCAGATCCTCCAGCGAGCGCTCCGTCACGAGTTCGCTCAGGCTCATCTTGGCCATGCTGGTGGCGTCGTAACCGAACAGCTCCCTGGCCGCGCGATTGAGATCGAGAAGCTGGGCGGTGCCGCTCTCCTCCGACTCGAGACTCGCGGTGATCACGAGCTCGCGGGCGCTGTCCAGGAGACGGTGGTAGCGCTCCTGGCTCGCGGTCGCGTCGTGGCGCGCCTGCACCGAGCGCCGACGGCTCATGGAGAGAAGCAGCGAGCCCACCAGCAGGACGCTCAGCACGACGAGGTAGATCTTCACGAGCTGCTGGAAGTAGGGATCCATGGCGGCGGCGATGCGCGCCGAGGGCACGTGGGAGACGAGCTTCCAGGCGTCGGTCGCGGCGGCTTCGTCCAGCTTCTCCTCGCCGGCGTTCAGCCACCGGCTCGGCGCGAGCGTGTTGTAGGTGGACAGGCCCAGTCCGTCGTGGATCTGCCCCTGGTCTCCGCCCTGGATCGCGCGCCAGAGCTCCGGCGCGGCCTGGGTGGGATCGAAGGCCGTGTCGCCGCCGCCAGCGGCCGCGGCGGCGAAGAGGCTGCGGCCCTGGCGGTCGAGAATCCTGAAGTCGCCCATGGCGCGGATCCGCTGCTCGCCCATCTTGCCCAGCAGGTGACGGCTGCGGTAGGCCAGCGTGAGGCTGCCCAGCGCGCGATCGTCCACCGTCACCGCCGCCGCGAAGAACAGCGGGTCGCCGCCGGTCTCGGGCATCCAGAAGCGGACGCGGTCGCCCGCCAGGCTCTCCAGGGTGACCGGAGGCGCCTCGGTTTCCCAGGTCGCGAGCTCGGGGAACACGACGACCGGATCGTCGCCCGTCTTCTCCATGCGCAGGAGTTCCCGGCCCCTGCGATCGTGGAGCAGGAGTTCGTCGTACACGCCCTTCGCGCGCACGAAGTTCTCGATGTCCTCGGCGAGCAGCAGCGCGTCCTCGCGCGAGAGCTGCTCCGGCGCCTCACCGATGCCGTGGGACAGGGCCGTGGTGAGCGCGGGCTTCAGCGAGAGGGCCAGCAGGTCGCTCGAGACCTCGCGGATCTCGCGCTCGACGTAGTCCGTCTGCAGGCGCAGGCGCCCCTGCTCCTGCTCGGCCAGGCTCTCGAGTCGGTTCTCGCGTTCCGACAGGAACAGCAGAACGCCGATGGAGAGTACGAGCAGGGCCGATCCGAAGAAGTAGGCCAGGAACTTCGGGACGACCCCCTTTCCGGTACCGTGCCGCGCTGACTTTGCGCTCATCTCCTCGACCTTTCCGTCGCGCCGCGGCCCATGGGAGGCCGGCGGTCGGGTGGAGCAGCGCGTGGAATCCATGCCCGAATCGAATCGAACCGGGCAATCTTGGCCTTCTGCAGTGCAGGCTGGATCCACCTCAGGCGTCCACTTGGCGCCGGGTGACCCGTAACTGATTCAATATCAACGCGCTGCGTGAGCCTGTCGCCGGAAGGAATTCCCCGGCGAAGGCCCACGCATGCCTCAATGCAGAGGACGGGCCAGTTTCAATAGGAGTAGCGCTCCCGCGCATCGGATCGGGCGACGACGGGAACGCAGGGAAACTCTCGAGGAATCAGGCGAAGTCCCGGGAACCCTTCAGGGCTCGCAGCACCCTCTCGGGAGTCAGGGGCGTCTCGCGCAGGCGAACGCCGCAGGCGTCGAACAGCGCATTGGCCAGCGCGGGGGCCGGACCGTTGATGCAGATCTCCGCCACGGCCTTGGCCCCGAAGGGACCCGTGGGCTCGAGATCCTCCACGAACAGCACCTCCTGCCGCGGCAGATCGCCCGGCAGCAGATAACCGTGCTCGCGGAAACTCGCGGCGAGGGGGCGGCCGGCCCGGTCGTAGTCCATGCGCTCCACCAGAGCGAAACCGAGTCCCTGGGCCACCGCGCCCTCCACCTGCCCCTCGGCCATGGCGGGGTTGAGGATGCGCCCCGCGTCCACGGCGGTGACGAAGCGCGGCACCCGGATCTCGCCCGTGCGCGTGTTCACGAGAACTTCCGCGAACTGGGCCGCGAAGGGCGGCGGCGAATCGGTGGAGATGTGGCTCGCGGAAGCCATGAGCTGACGCTGGTGGTCGGTGTAGAGGCTACGGCGGCCGATCTCCGCGAAGCCCAGCCGGCGGCCGTCCTCCGCGATCACGTTCGCGCCCTCGGCGCGCAGCCGCTCGCGCGGAAGCTCGAGCAGGTCGGCGGCGTAGTCGAGGATCCGCGACAGCAGCGTCTCGGCCGCGCGCTTCACCGCGCCGCCGGTGATGTAGGTGGTGCTCGACGCGTAGGCGCCCGTGTCGAAGGGCGTGTGGTCGGTGTCGCCGGAGCTCACGACGACGGCCGCAAGCTCCACCCCCAGCACCTCGGCGGCGATCTGGGCCAACACCGTGTCGCTGCCGGTGCCGATGTCCGCGGCGCCCACGAGCAGGTTGAAGCCGCCGTCCTCGTTCATCTTGAGGAAGGCGCCGGCCATGTCGATGCCGGGAATCCCCGAGCCCTGCATCACCAGGGACATGCCGAGACCGCGGCGCAACGGAGAGCCGGCGGGCTCGCCCTCCGGCGTCGCGCCGCGCGGACCCGCGTTCCAGCCGATCGTCTTCATGCCGGTCCTCACGCAGGCCTCGGCCGCGCCGCTCTTCAGCACGGAATCGAAGCCGTCGCGGCCCTCGCCCATCTGCGCGGCCACGTCGAGGGAATCGCCCACGCGCACGACGTTCGCCAGGCGCAGCTCCACCGGGTCGGCGCCCAGTTCGGCGGCGCACTCGTCCATGAACGACTCGAGCGCCCAGAAGGCCTGCGGGGAACCGTAGCCCCGGAAAGCCCCGGCCGGCGGGCGATTGCTGTACAGCGCCTCGCCGCGATGGCGCACGTTGGGCGCCGGGTACAGGCTGAGGCCCTTGTTCGCGGCCACCGACATCACGGTGAGCGCGTGGGAGCCGTTGGCGCCGGTGTTGAGCAGAATCTCCATGTCCAGCGCGGTGAGCTTGCGGTGGGCATCGAAACCCGCGCGGTAGCGAATCGTCGACGGATGACGGCTGCGCGCCGCCCGCAGCTCCTCGGCCCGGGTGAACTCGAGGCGCACCGGCCGTCCGGTGCGCCGGGTCACGAGCGCCGCGAGCTCCTCGCCCAGGA
Source organism: uncultured bacterium (assembly GCA_964399495.1). GTDB lineage: Bacteria > Krumholzibacteriota > Krumholzibacteriia > JACNKJ01 > JACNKJ01 > CAYNQX01. The sequence continues at coordinate 24,090 of CAYNQX010000006.1, read as the reverse complement.
TCTCCTGCTTGCCGCCGAAGCCGCCGCCCACGCGGGTCTTGATCACCCGCACGCGGCTCGTGGGCAGGTCGAGCAGGCGCGCCACCACGCGACGCACGTGAAAGGGCACCTGTGTGCTGCTGTAGATCGTGAGGCGGCCGTCCGCGTCGATTCGGCTGAGACAGATGTGCGGCTCCAAGGAGCTCTGCTGCGCCTGGTGGCTGCGGTACTCGCGCGTCACCACATGGTCCGCTGCCGCGAAGACGGCATCCGGGTCGCCCATGTCCAGGCTCGTGCGGGCGGCGATGTTGCGCGCCGGATCCTCGGGCCAGAAGAGGATGTCGGCCTCGGGATCGTCGGGGCGCGGCTCGTCGTGGATCACGGGCGCGCCGTCGGCCCGCGCCTCGCGTTCGTCGAGGATATGGGGCAGCACCTCGTAGTCCACCTCGATCGCGGCGAGCGCCGCCTCGGCGGCCTCGGCGCTCTCCGCCGCGACCAGGGCGACCCGGTCGCCGACGTGGCGCAGCTTCTCGTCGAGCAGATAGCAGTCGTAGGGGCTGGGCTCGGGGAAGCCCTGCCCGGCGCTGGTGTAGGCGCGGCGCGGAACGTCGCGCCAGGTGACGATGTCCACGACGCCCGGCAGGGTCAGGGCGGCGGCGATGTCGATGCTCCGGATTCGCGCGTGGGCGTGGGGACTGCCGAGGATCTTCAAGGTAAGTGCGTCGTCCGCCGACAGGTCGCCCGCGAACACCGGCTCGCCGCGCACGAGGGAGCGGCCGTCCACGCGCGGCGCGTCGCGGCCGAGCAGGCGCAGCGGCTCGGCGTCGCCCTCGCGCACGGCGCCGCTTTCGCGGGCCTCCTCGAGGCCGAAGGCCACCTTCGCCGCGCGCAGGGGCTTCACCATGCCGGTGCAGCGGCAGAACACGGGCGCCAGCGCCTCGGCGATCGCCTCCTCGCTCGGCGCGGCGTCGCGTCGGCGCAGCGCTTCGAGCTGCAGCAGGAAGGCGGGCGTGCAGTAACCACACTGCACGGCGCCCTCGGCCAGGAAGATCTCGCCCAGCTTCGCGATCCAGGGATCCTCGCGCAGGCCCTCGAGCGTTTCCACGGCGAGGCCGTCGGCCTGGAGCGCCAGCAGCGTCGCGGCGCTCACGGGCCGGCCCTCCAGCAGCACCGTGTCGGCGCCGCCTTCGCCGTGTTCGTCGGAGTACTTCACCGACGCGCAGCCCCGCTCGCGCAGGAGCTCGAGCAGGGTCGCGCCGGGCGCGATCCCGACCCTGAACTCCCGGCCGTTCAGGCGCAGGGTCATCTCGCGGCGCCTGCTCACGGTGTCGCCTCGAGCGCGCCGAGGAACTCGATGAGCAGCGCGTCGGCCCACTGCCACTTGCTGTCGATTGTTGCTTCCCGGCTTGCCAGGGCTTCCAAGCCCTCGCGATCGGACTCGGTGAAGCGCTCGGCGGCGAGGTCGGCGAGCGTCGCGCCGACAAGGCGGCGCTCGAGGGCGGCGGCGCGCAACGGGCGGTCGCCCAGGTTCCCGAGGGCGAGGCGCAGCTCGGCGAGCATGTCGTCTTCGACGCGCGCGGCGCCGGCCAGCACCAGCAGGGGCCGGGAGTCCGGCGCGGGGCTCACCTTGTGGAAGCCGTGTCGCCAGCCGTCGCCGCCCGGCATCGCGACGGCGGTGATGATGCCGTCGCGGGGGTCTTCGTCGAGGTAGTCGTCCAGTGACGTGTCGGCGCGGTCGAAGCGTTCGAGCCGGGCGTCCAGCGCGAGCAGGGCGGTCACCAGCTCGTTGCGGGGATTGGGCCAGGCGATCTCGCCGGCCAGGGTCATCTGATTGCGCAGGTTCTTGGAGTGGGCCAGGGAGAGGGAGGCGTCCTTCAGCAGGCCGCCCATGTCGTCGCGCTCGACGAGGGTCTGCAGGCGCACGCGCGCGCCCAGCCGCAGCTCGCCGTTCGTCTCTTCGACGGCGTCGAGGCCGATGGGCAACAGGTCGACGAGCCGCTGCACCTCCGGCGGCTTCACGGCCACCAGATGGCTGCCTCCGCCCAGAAGCGTCCAGCCCTCGCCCTCGCGGGCCAGGAGTTCGGCGGCCTCGTTCAGGTCGCGAACGAGTTGATAGTCCTTGATCCAGCTCATGGGGTGCTCCCTTCGCGCAACAGGGCATTAGGGACCCGCCGGCGCGTCGCGTCAAGCAGTGATCCGCTATTGCGCCGCTCGCCAGGCGGGCTACACTGCGACTGAGCGAAAGGAGCATCTTGAGGATAATCATCGAGGCCAGCGCCCTGTGCACGCCGAGGCCCTGCGGGGTGGCGCGCTACACCAGCAGGCTCCTGCGCACGCTGCTCGAGCTCCGGGTGCGGGGCGAGGGGGAGCACGACTATCGCGTCGCCTACCGCCTCGAACACTGGCGCGACCGCGCCCACCGACCGGTCATGGCCGACCTGCCGCGGTTCTGGTATCAGGATCCCTTCCTGCCGCCGCCGAGGCGCCCCGCGCTCGTTCACGGCACCGACGTCCGCGTGCCCAACTGGCGCGGCGCGATGAAGGTGGCCACCCTGCACGACCTCTCCACCCTGGTCTCGACTCTGTGGGCGCCCGACGAGGTGCGCCACCGCAAGGGTCGCGAGATCCGGCAGATGGCGAAGCGCTGCCATCGCATCATCGCGGTGAGCGAGGCCACGCGCTCGGAGTTCCTCGAACATGTCGACTATCCCGCCGAGCGCGTCGCGGTGGTGCACGAGGGCGTGAGCTCGCGCTTCCGTCCGCGGGAGCCGCGGGAGATCAAGGCCGCGCGGGAGCGTCACGGGCTGGACGCCCCCTACCTGCTCTTCGTCGGCGGCGCCGACCGCCGCAAGAACCTGCTGGGCCTCATGCGCGCCCTGGCCGACTCTCCCATCGGCAAGGATCACCTGCTCGCCGTGATCGGGCCGCGCGGACACGGCGCCGACGAGGTGCTGGCCGATCCGGCGGCGAAGGCTCTGGGGAGTCGCCTGCGCATGCTCGGCTTCCTGCCCGACCCGGACCTGCCGCCCCTCTATTCCGGGGCGGAGGCGTTCTGCATGCCCAGCCACCACGAGGGGTTCGGCCTGCCCGTGCTCGAGGCGATGTCCTGCGGCGCGCCGGTGGTGGCCGCCGAGCGCGGCGGCATGCCGGAGATCGCGTGCGGACACGCATGGCTGGTGGATCCGGACGAGCCCGCGTCGATCACGGCCGCCCTCGACCGGGCGCTCGGCAGCACGGAGACCCAGCGCGAGGCGGCGCGGAAGCATGCGAAGAGCTTCACCTGGGAGCGCTGCGCGCGCCAGGTGCTGGCGGTGTACGATGAGGTCTGCGGATAGCGGACCCGGAATGGATCATTTCCCACGGGAGGGGACGGGATGCTTCGTTCGAGATGGGATGCTTCGACGGCGATCGGCCTGCTGTTCGCCATGGCGATGTTCGGCGCGGGGTGCGACAAGAGCGATCCCTGCTCATGCGACGATACCGATCCGGTGCACGAGATCGTCGGCAACTGGGAGTGCTTCGACGCCTACCTCGCCGACGGGCCCCTCCCCCAGATGATCGGCTACGTGTTCGCGTTCCAGGCCGATGGTCAGATGCAGTCCTGGATAGACGGCGTGCTGGAGGCGGAATACGGCTGGGCGGCCGTCGACTCCGTGCTGGTGCTGATCACTGGGGACCTCACTGCCCCGATGCGCTACACCGTCGTCTCGGACACGCTGCACCTGTCCGAGCAGACCGGCGCGCGCTTCGACTACTGGTTCACGCGGGTGCCGCCGCCCTAGCGCGGGGGAGGTCCCGACGGTGGACGAGGAGGCTCGCGGACAGCGGTGAGAACCGCCGAACGGTTTCCCGGGCGGTCGAGAAATCCGGCCGATCCACGCCGGAACACCCTATTCAACACCAGTTTACCTTGATTTCAATAGCTTGCGACTGTCTTGTGCTTGCGATTCAATCCGGTTGGCGGTGCCACTACCCGCAGGATGGATTACCGACCCCGGGCGCCACAGCGCCGGGTCTCGACACCGCTCTCGGCGACATCCATGCACACAGTCAGGGAGATACCGATGAAGCTATCACGATGGATATTCATGCTGCTCGCGATTCTGGCGATGACCGTCGCAACCGGCTGCTCCGAAAAAAGCAGCACCAACGGCGGGACGTCCAGCGATCCTCCGGAGTTCGGCGGCTCCGGCACCACGGTCACCGTGCCGCCCGGCATGGCGAACTCCTCGGATCCCAATGCCGCAATGGCCAGCGCCTACATCGGCATGGCCAACGGAATCGCGGGCCACGGCGGCATGTTCACCCCGCCGACGCGCGCCGCGGCCACGGACGGCCCGCCCTGGGAGTACTCCTGGAGCCAAGGCGGCCTCACCGTGACGCTGATCATCGACGAGACGGATACGATGTACACCTGGGACGTGTACATCGACGGCACCGTCGATCAGGAGGTCTTCGACAACTACCACTTCTACTCCGCGTGGTCCCTGCTCGACGAATCCTGCGGCGGCCTGACCTTCTTCGCCTACGACGGCCAGGGCACGATCGAGTGGGAGTGGTGCACCGACGTGCTGGGCGTCTACACCATGACCATGACCTACTCCGACGGCGCCGACACGGTGGTCATCGACATCACCGTGAACCAGGACGGCTCCGGAGAGATCACGCTCGCCGTCAACTCGGTGACGATCTTCCAGGTGATCTGGGACGCGCTCGGCAACGGCGAGTGGTGGACCTGGGACGACGGCGGCACGCCCACGGGCAACGGCACCTGGGATGCGGTCGTGAACTGACCGGGTTCCATGCAACCGATCGACTCGATCGCGGGGGCGCCGAAAGGCGCCCCCTTTTTCGGCGCCCCGGTAGACTGAGCCGGGCATCTCGGCATCTCGGCGCTTAGGATCGAGTCCCCCCGGGTGGATTGCCGCGGCACTATCACCTTGCCGTCGACCACCGAACTCCCCCATGATCGTTCGTGCACCGGTTCGGCGCCGTTCGGTCCGAAACCGGGATCCGGCTTTCAGCGGGAGGTGTCGGGAATGAACGGGATCAAACCGGGAACGCTCATGCTGGTGGGCCTGCTGCTGTTCGCCCTCCTCTTCGCGGGGGCCTGCGAGGAATCCCCCTGCAGCTGCTCCGACCCCGAACCCGAGCCGCCGTCGCAGATCATCGGCTCGTGGGAATGCTGCTTCGCGGAGATGAACGACACCCCGCGGCCCGAGATGATCGGAGTGCAGCTGACCTTCCTCGAGGACGGCACGATGACCAGTCCCATCCTCACCGGCACCGATGAGACGTTCACCTGGGGAATCGTCGGCGATAAGCTGGTTCTGGACGGTGGTGAATACGTGATGATGGTGGAATACACCGTCGGTCCGGACACCCTCACGTGGTTCGCCGAGATGCCCATGACGGGCCGCATCGACTACCGGTTCACCCGGTTCGTCGAGCCCTAGCGCCCCGCCCGCCGCAGCAGCTCCGCGGCGGCCTCGTTGTGCAGGCCCGCCTGCGCGCGCTCGTCGAAGCCCGGAATCTTGCCCTCCCGCACGCGGATCTCGCCGTTCACGATGACCCAGCGCGGACGAGGGGCCGCTGCGCTGAAGAGCAGCGCGGCCAGCGGATCGCTCTGGGCGCCGGCCATGTCGAGCCGGCCCAGGTCCCACAGCGCGAGATCGGCGGCCATGCCCACTTCGATGCTGCCGAGTTCCGACCGCCCCAGCACCCGCGCGCCGCCCGACGTGGCGCAGCGCCAAACCTCCTCGGCGCCGAGCCACTGCTCCTCGTCGCGCAGCCGGCTCAGCAGGAGCATCTGCCGCGCCTCGGCGATGAGGTGGTTCATGTCGTTGGACGCGGAGCCGTCGACGGCCAGGCCCACCGGCGCGCCCGCGGCGAGCAGCTCCTTCACCCGCGCGATGCCGCTGCCCAGGCGCATGTTGCTCGAGGGGCAGTGGGCGACGCCCGTGCCGGTATCGCCCATGCGCGCCACCTCCTGGTCGTTCAGGTGGATGCCGTGGGCGAACCACACGTCGCGGCCCATCCAGCCGAGGCTTTCCATGTAGGCGACGGGGCGCAGGTCATGGACCTCAAGGCAGAAGCGCTCCTCGTCGAGGGTCTCAGCCACGTGGGTGTGCAGGCGCAGGCCCGCTTCGCGCGCGAGAGCGGCGGTGTCGCGCATCGCCTGCTCGGTCACGGAGAAGGGCGAGCAGGGCGCCAGATCGATGCGGAACATCGCGCCGGGCGCGGGATCGTGGTAGAGGGCCACGAGCCGCTTGCTGTCGGCGAGGATCACGGCCTCGTCCTGGACGAGATCATCCGGCGGCAGGCCGCCGGCCGAGCGCCCCAGGCTCATGGAGCCCCGGGTGGGCTGGAAGCGGATGCCGAGATCCGTGGCGATCTCGATCTGCCGGTCGATCAGGTCGGGCGCGGCGCCCGCGGGAAACACGTAGTGGTGGTCGCTCGTGCAGGTGCAGCCCGAGAGCAGCAGCTCGGCCAGGCCGGTGCGCGTGGCGACGGCCAGCATCTCCTCGTCGAGGCCGCGCCAGATCTCGTAGTGAAACTGCAGCCAGCCGAAGAGCGGCGCGTTCTGGGCCTCGGGCAGGTTGCGGGTGAGCGTCTGGTACAGGTGATGATGGGTGTTGACGAGGCCCGGCGTCACCAGCATGTCGGAGGCGTCGATCTCATGGTCGACCGACAGCGGCGGCGGCTCCTCGAAGAGGGCGGCGATCTTGCCGTCCTCGATCAGGATGGCGCCCTCGCCGAAGGAGCGGCCGTCGGCGTCCAGGGTCGCGACCCGGCGCGGGTTGCGGATGAGGATCTTCAATCGTGGTGCCTCGCTCTCAGGGCCGGATCGGTCCGGCCGGTCCCAGGTCCTCGTCCAGGTCCACGGAGAGCGCGGCCGTGGGACACACGGTCACGCAGAGCCCGCAGACGAAGCAGTTCTCGCCCTCGACGATCACCGCCTCGGAGTCCTCCTCCTTGTCGATGCGCAGGGCGTCGTACTCGCAGCTCTTCACGCAGATGTCGCAGAGCGTGCAGTCGGCCGGCACCACGCGCGGCGGCGGCCCCTCGAAGTGCACGCGGCCAGTCGTGCCGACGCCTTCCAGCGTGGCGCCCGCGGCCGCGTTCAGCTTCTTCGGATAGAGGCCGACGATCTCGCTCGCGCTCCCGTAGTCGTGCGCATCCAGCCATTCGGCGAGCTCCTTGTTGATGCGCGCGAAGATGCCCGGCCCCTCGTAGATGTTCGCCGTGCAGATCTGCACCGCGCTCGCGCCGGCCATCAGGAACTCCACCACGTCCGCGCCCGTGCGGATGCCGCCCACGCCGATCACCGGCACCTTCACGCTGCGCGCCAGGTCGAACACGATCCGCAGCGCCACCGGCTTGATGGGCGGGCCGCTGAGCCAGCCGTAGCCGTACTCGGTGCCCATGACGCGCTGGCAGCGGTCGATGTCGATGCGCAGCGCCGGGCCCAGGCTGTTGATGGCGGCGATGGCGTCCACGTAGGGTTCCATCTTCACGGCGGCGTCGATCACCGTGGCCGGGTCGTGGGGGCTGATCTTGGCGATGATCGGAATCGACACCGCCTCGCGCAGCGCCTTCATGACCTGCCAGGGCTCCTCCTTGGCGTAGTGCACCGTGACCTCGAGCGCGTGGACGCCGCAGGCCTCGGCGGCCTTGCCGAGGCGCACCACCTCCTCGGCCGTGTAGCCGAGGCTCGCGATGATCGGCACGCCGGCCGTGAGGGCGAGCGCGTACTCCCGCTCGAGCCACTGCTCGGGCGGCAACTCGCTCCACAGCTCGCAGTTCAGCATGCCCCCGCGGCGGTTCTTCGCCAGGTTCATCATGTGGAACTTGGGCACCGGGGCGGCCACGGAGCTGATGGTCTTGCAGACGATCCCGCCGGCGCCGCCCCGCGCCTGGCGCAGGATCATCTCGCCGTCGCGCACGTTGGGTCCGGCCGCGGGCCACACGGGATTCGGGAACTGCAGGCCGAGAAGATCGATGCCGAGGTCGGCCATGGGCTTCCTTTCGCTAGGCCGGCATCCGGCGCGCCAGCAGGGCGCCGGCAAGGCGTCCCGCGACGAAGGTCATGAGGACGACCAGCGCGACCCCGGCCACCGCGAACCAGCCCGGGTGCGGAATCATGAACAGGTTCATCGCGGTCGCGGCCAGCATGAGCGCGCCCACGAAGAGCACGGCCCGTCGCGGCCGCCGGCGGGCGATGACCCCGGCGGCCGTTCCGCCGACGAGGGTGCCCAGCGACCACGCGGCGAGGACGAACAGGAAGGCCCCCAGCGGCAGGGTTTCGATGTAAGCGGTCATCATCTCGGTATCGCCGAAATCCAGGTCGGCCGGCTGCGGGTAGATGCGGTGCCCCAAGCCCTCGACGAGCGTGACCACCAGAACCGACAAGGCCAGCCCGAGCAGGACGGCCAGAATGCTTCTGAGCATATGGATTCCTTTCCTGTGCGTTGCGCGATCGAGGCAGTCTAGGCGGCCTCCCCCAAGGGTTCAAGGACTCGAATTCGGATCCGAAACCCCGATATTTGTTACATTATTGTAGTTCAGGCTCATCCATGAAACGCCGATATCCAGGACGCGGCTACTCCGACATCACGGAGAGGCGCATGCGATCATGAACCCTGCTCCCACTGCAAGGAGGGCGCAATGCCTGCGAACTACGACGACCTCACTCCCACAGAGGTTGCCCCGGGCGTCTATCATCTCGGCGTGAAGGATGAGAAGAACTCCTGGGCGAACATTCCCTATCTGATCGTCGAAGGCGACGAAGCGATGATCATCGACCCCGGCTCCGCGAAGCCGGAGTTCTACGCCACCGTGCTGCGCAAGGTGCACGCGATCTGCGACCCGCGGAAGATCAAGTACATGGTCGTACAGCACCAGGATCCGGATCTCTGCGCGGCCCTGCCCCTCATCGAGAAGGTCATCCACCCGGAGGCGAAGATCTACACTCCGGTGGAGAGCCTGCTGCTGGTTCAGCACTACGGCCTGGACAGCGAACTCGTGGGCGTTCAGGACGGCGACTGCATCGAACTGGGCGGCAAGAGGAAGATCTCCTTCTTCATGACCCCCTACGCGCACTTCATCGGCAGCATGGTCACCTACGACCACGACACGAAGAGCCTGTTCACCTCCGACGCCTTCGGCGGCTTCACGGTGGCGGACAACATCGAGGCCGACGAGACCTATCCCGAGTTCCTGACCACCTTCCTCGGTCAGTACCTGGGCTCCAAGCGCGCCCTCGAGTACGCGCTGAAGCGCATCGAGCAGCTCCTGGACGGGCCCGGCGTGGATCGCTTCTGCCCCCAGCACGGCTGCGTCATTCCGAAGGCGCAGATTCCCGTGTACATGGAGGCGGCGCACGGACTGAAGGTGGGCGACGAGATCGATCGCCTCGCCAAGAAGAACGGAATCCAGCTGAACTGGGTCGAAGAAGAGCAGACGGTCACCGTCTAGCGCGAGAAAGGAGAACGAGATGGACAACGTCACGATCGCCCAGGCCGCGCTGACCAAGGCCCTCGAGGTGACATTCCACAAGCAGCACGAATTCCTCTTGGAGGCATTCACGAACTGCGGCATCACCGTGGGCCCCGACGGCAAAAACGTCGCGGGCGTCACGAACCCGAACGCGGTCGCCGACCTGATGAAGGCGGTGGGCTCCACCTTCCCGGTGGCCGCCATCGCCATGAAGCGGGTGCTGGCCGACCAGGGCGTCACGGTGTAGAACCGGCGACGCAGGAAAACGAAAACCCCGGGGGGCTCGCCTCCCGGGGTTTTCTCTTTGCTCGAGTACCTTTCCGAACCCGTCCGCTAGGTCGCGGCCTTCTCCTCGAACACGCGCACGTCCCGCTGGGGGAAGGGAATGCTGATGCCGGCCGCGTCGAAGGCCTCCTTGATTCCCTGGTTGATGTCGAAGAACACCGTCCAGTAGTCGTCGCCCTGACACCAGGGCCGCACCGCCAGATTCACCGAGGAGTCGGCCATCTCGTTCACGCCCACGTAGGGCGCGGGATCGGACAGCACCTTCTCGTGGCGGCTCATCACCTCGAGGCACACCGCCTTGGCCTTCTCGATGTCGTCGGCGTAGCTGATGCCGGCGATCATGTCCACGCGCCGCGTGCCGTTGCCGTTCACGTTGTTGATGACGTCGCTGGTGAGCTTGCCGTTGGGCACGATGACCCGCTGGTTGTCCGGCGTGTTGACGACGGTCACGAACAGGTCGATCGACTGCACCACGCCCAGGTAGCCGGCCACCTCGACGAGATCGCCGACCTTGATGGGCTTGAAGACGAGAATCATCACACCGGCGGCGAAGTTGCCGAGGGAGCCCTGCAGGGCGAAGCCGATGGCGAAGCCCGCGGCGCCGAGCACGGCCACGAAGGAGGTGGTCTCGACGCCGAACTTGGCCAGCGAGGCCACCACCGCGAAGGCGAGAATGGCGATCTTCGTGAGGGCGACGAGGAAGCCGCGCAGGGACACGTCCACGTTGGCGCGTCCCAGGGCCCTGTCCACCAGGCGGCCGAGGAGGCCGGAGATGATCCGGCCGATGATCAGTATCAGCAGGGCGCCGATGACGCGCATGCCGTAGTTGGTGACGACCGGGATCACCGTGTCGATGATCTGCGTGATTTTATCCTGATCCATCGCTCCTCCTCGTTCTGGTGCGGGTTCTCACACTCCGACACCGCGACGGGGTCGGGAGTCACAAGTTCGGACTTCAGGCGAGATCGATGGAGCGCCCGTTGTCCCCGGGACCCAGGCTCAGCAGGCGGGACGCGGCGCTCCGCGACCAGGCCTCCGGCCCGGGAAAGGCCGCCGCGGCCTCGCCCCAGCATTCGCGCAGCATCTCCGTGTCGATGACCCCCGGATTGACGGCCACCGACGCCAGGCCGGGAGGCAGTTCCGCGGCCAGGGCGCGGGAGAGGCCCTCGACGGCGAACTTGCTGGCGCAGTAGGGCGCCACCTCGGGCGCGACGGACCGCCCCCAGCCGGAGCTGATGTTGGCGACGACGCCCTCGCCCCGCTCGATCATCGCGGGCAGGAAGGCGCGGATCAGGTGGAAGACGCCCTTCACGTTGACGTCCACCAGGCGGCCGAACTCGTCGGAGCCCTGCTCCCAGAGCGGCGCCGGTCGGTTCATGAGGGCGGCGTTGTTCACGATAAGGTCGGGGATCCTGCCGGCGGCGAGAAGTCGCCCGGCCCAGGCGCTCACGGCGGACTCGTCGGCGACATCGACCGCGGCGAAATCGTGGGGCGGAGCGAAGCTCGCGGCGAGCGCGGCGATGGCCTCCGGATCGCGGCCGCAGCCCAGCACGGCGTGGCCTCCGTCATCGAAGCGGTCGAGGAGCGCCCTTCCCAGTCCGCGCGTGACGCCGGTCAGCAGGATCGTGAGGGCCATGGTTCAGGAGTCTCCGATCTCCCGGGCGAGCTTGCCGATGAGTTCGTTGCGATCGATCGGCTTGCCGCAGTGCTCGTTGCATCCGGCCGCGAGGCAGCGGTGGCGGTCTTCCTCGAGCGCGTGGGCGGTGAGCGCGATGATCGGCATGCGGCAGCCCGCAGCGCGCAGGGCCCGGGTGGCGGCGATGCCGTCCATCACCGGCATCTGGATGTCCATCAGGATCGCGTCGTAGGGCTCGCCGGCTTCGCGGGCGGCCCGCTCCATGTCCATGGCGATGCGTCCGTCCGCGGCGATCGCCACCTCGCAGCCCGCCTTCTGCAGGATCGCCTCGGCGATGCGCTGGTTGGCCACGTTGTCCTCGGCCACGAGGATCCTGGCCGACAGCCGGCCGGGCGCCGGCAGGGGCTCCTGGGGTTCCTGGGCACTCTCCGTCTCGCTGATATCGTCCAGGGGGAGCAGGACGCGGAAACAGCTTCCGCCTTCCCTTCCGCTCTCAACCTCGATCTCTCCCCCCATCATCTCCGTGAGATGTTTGCTGATGGTCAGGCCCAACCCCGTGCCGCCGTAGGTGCGGGAGTCGTGGCTCTCCGCCTGGACGAAAGCCTCGAACAGCTTCTGCACCTCCTCGAAGTTGATGCCGACGCCGGTGTCGATCACCTCCACGCAGAACTGCGGCTGCAAACCCAGGGACAGGCAGGACCGCACCACCACCTCTCCCTCGGAGGTGAACTTGATCGCATTGCCCACCAGGTTGAAGAGAATCTGCCTCAGCCGGTTCGCATCGCCCCGCAGGGTCGGCGGCAGGATGTCGGCGAACTCGAGTCGCAGCCCCAGCCCCTTCTCCCTTGCGTGTGGCCGCATGACCTCGGCGACGCCGCGGAGCTCCTCGGCCGGATCGAAATTCTCCTTGGCCACGCTCAGACGGCCCGCCTCGATCTTGGAGAAGTCCAGGATGTCGTTGATGATCGACAGCAGGAACTGGCCGTTCTTCTGGATCACCTCCAGCGACTCGATGTTCGCCGGATCCTCGAGGCGGTCGACGAGGATCTCCGTGAACCCGAGCACCGCCGAGAGCGGGGTCCGGATTTCATGGCTCATGTTGGCCAGGAACTGGCCCTTGGCTCTGGCGGCGGCCTCGGCGTCGGCCTTGGCCTCGTTGAGGGAGCGGTTGCTGGCCTCCAGGGAGGTGGAGTAGAGACGGAGCTTGGCGTTGGCCTCGTGGAGCTGCTCCTCGGTGCTCTTGCGAGCGTCCACGTCCAGCAGGATGCCGTGCCACAGAATGTTGCCCATGCCGAGGTGATAGCCGTAGGCGAGCGTGTGCACCCAGCGATAGTCGCCGCTGTCTGTGAGCAGCCGGTGTTCGTGATCGATGACGATGCGGCCGGGATCGCCTTCGCTGGCCTGGGGTCGCCGCGGCTCGCGATCGTCCGGATGGATGAGGGTGTCGTAGAAGTCATCGTCCATCAGAATGCGCTTGGCGCTCTCAGGGCCGATCAGCTCCTCGAGGCCGGTGCTGAGATAGAGCACCGTCCGGCGATCCTCCACGTCGGCGATGTAGGAGTACACGATCCCGGGCAGGCCGTCGGCGAGGCTGCGAAGGCGGTCGGTGGTTTCCCGCAACTCCGCCTCCATGCGCTTGCGGCCGTCGATGTCCAGCAGGATGCCTTGCCAGAAAACCTCACCATTCGCGAGCCGGGTGCCCCGCGCGCGGGAGTTCACCCAGCGGTAGTTGCCGTCCTCGTTGCGGAGTCGGTATTCCACGTCGTAGCTGAGCTGGCCGGTATAGGCCTTCACCACCCCTTCGGACAGCAGCCAGCGGTCGTCGCGATGCACGAGATCGTCGAAGTGGTTGAAGTTCTCCTCGAGCTTCTTCGTCAGGCCCTCTCCCAGGATCCGGACGGCTCCGGAGCTCAGGTATCGGAGGCTGCGGTCGCCGTCGGGATGACGCACGTAGGAGAAGACGGCGCCCGGCAGGTTGTCGGCGAGAGCCTGCAGGCGACTCGAGATCTGCCCCAGCTCGAGCCGCATGTGCTCGTGATTGTCGATATCCAGAAGGAGCCCGTGCCAGCGCACGCTGCCGTCCGGCTGGGGAATGCCGCGCGCCTTGCCGTGCACCCAGCGGTATTTGCCGGAGTCGTCGAGGACCCGGTACTCCAGGTCGTTGATCAGGTGACCGGAATCGAGCTCCTCGTGCATCTCGAGCACCCTGTCGAGATCGTCGGGATGGATGAGGTCCCGGAAGTCGATCTCGTTGCTTCTCACACCGGCGCCCAGCCGGGGACCGAGGATCCCCTCGAGGCCCGGGCTGCGGTAGAGCGAGGTGCGGGTGTCGTCGGGATGCCGAATGTAGGAGAAGATCATGCCGGGGATCTGGGCCGCGACAGCCTGGTAGCGATCCGAGAAATCCTGGAGCTCCTCCACCAGCCGATGATTCTCGGTGACCTCGCGCGCCACGCCGCAGATGCCCGTGATCACGCCGTCCGCGTTGCGCAGGGGCACCTTGAGCACCCGGAACCAGCGCGTCTCCCCGGCGATCACCCGGCTGCGTTCCTCCTCCATCTGCTCACCGGCAAGAACGCGGCTGTCTTCCCGTTCGATCTGGGCACCGAAGGAATCGTCGAAGAGATCGGCGTCGGTGAGGCCCAGCATCTCCTCGCTCTCGCGGTCGAAGAGCTTCGTCATGGCCGGATTCACCATGATGTAACGGCCCTCGGGGTTCTTGACGAAGATCGCGTCGGCGGCGCTGTCCACGAGGGCGCGGTAGAGATCCGGCAGGATCTCCCCCTCGACGGGCCGAGGATCCGTGCGATTCAGGGTCTTGTCACGCCGAGGAGTCATCTACGCGGAACCTCATGCCTACGGCGGCTCGGGACTCACTCCCGGCACGCGAATATCAGTCTAACCGCTTACCGGGCCCAGGGGACAGGGCATTCGCGGCCTAGCCCCTCCGGATCCAGTCGGCGAGCTTGCCGATAAGCTCAGCGCGATCAATCGGTTTGCCGCAGTGCTCGTCGCACCCGGCCTCGAGGCAGCGTTGCCGGTCCTCGTTCAGCGCGTGAGCCGTGAGGGCGATGATGGGCAGCTTCCGCCCCGCGGCCCGCAGCGCGCGAGTGGCGGCGAGGCCGTCCATCACCGGCATCTGGATATCCATGAGAATCGCGTCGTAGGGACGGCCCTCGGCTCGGGCCTCGAATTCCATCTCGAGGGCGCGCTGGCCGTCTCCCGCCAGCTCCACCTCGCAGCCCACCTTCCCGAGAATCGACTGCACGATGCGCTGGTTGGTGCGGTTGTCCTCCGCCAGCAGGATCCGGGCTTCCAGACGCTCCGGCGGCGCGGCGCGTTCGGGTGTCGACGGCGGCGAACTCTCCTTCGCGCGCCGCAGCGGCAGCGTGAGAAGGAATCGGCTTCCTCCACCGGGTCGCGCGCTCGCCACGAGGGCGCCCCCCATGAGCTCGGCCAGATGCTTGCTGATGGTGAGGCCCAGACCGGTGCCGCCATAGATGCGCGAAGTGGAGCTGTCCGCCTGGTGGAAGGCCTGGAAGAGGCGTTCGAACTCCTCGGGATCCATGCCTATCCCCGTGTCCATCACCTCGATGAGCAGCCGCGGCGGCGCCGCGTCTCCCACGGATGCGTGCACGCTCACCTCGCCCTGTTCCGTGAACTTGATGGCGTTGCCGAGCAGGTTCAGCAGGATCTGACGCAGTCGCGTGGAGTCGCCGTCGATCCGGGCGGGGAGATCGTCGTCGACGGTGTAGACGAGACGCAGGGAGCTCTCCGCCACTCGCGGTTCCATGAGCTTCACGACGTTGCGGATCTCCGCGGCGGGATCGAAGCTCTCCACATCCAGGTCGATGCGCCCCGCCTCGATCTTGGACAGGTCGAGGATGTCGTTGATGATCCGAAGCAGATGCCGGCCGTTCTGCATGATCACGTTGAGCGCCTCGCGCTCCTGATCGCCGCTGATGGACTCGCCGAGAATCTCGGCGAAGCCCAGCACCGCGGTCAGCGGGGTGCGGATCTCGTGGCTCATGTTGGCGAGGAACTGCCCGCGGGCCTGGGCGGCCAGTTCGGCCTGCATCTTCGCCTCGTTGAGGGAGTGGACGCTCTGCTCCAGGGTCTGCGAGTGCAGGCGGAGCTGGTCCTCCGCTCTCTTGCGATCATCGATGTCCATGATGAACCCGTGCCACAGCACCTCGCCCTCCCGCTGCACCGTGCCGCGGCCGTGGCTGCTGACCCAGCGATGGCGACCGTCGGGGTGGCGCAGGCGATACTCCTCGTTGAAGAAGAGCCGCTCCCGGTTCATCCCGCGGTGCTCGGGCGTGAAGAAGTGCCGATCGTCGGGATGGACGAGGGTCTCGAAGTAGGAGGCATCCTCCAGGCACCGCCCCACGGCCTCGGCGCCCAGGATGCCTTCGGCGCCCGGGCTCAGGTAGTGGATCGCCTGCTCGTCGTCGGCTCCCACCGTGTAGGATATCAGAGCGCCGGGCAGGTTCTCGGCCAGAGAGCGGATCTGGATGGTGGCGCGCCCCAGCTCCTCGCCGATTCGCTTGCGTTCGGAGATGTCCAGCAGGATTCCCTGCCACAGGTAGTCGCCGTTCTCCACGGGGAAGCCGTGGGAGTGGTCCTCCAGCCAGATATAGTCTCCGCTTGAGGTGAGGATGCGGTACTCGCCCCAGTTGTGGCGAACGCCGGTCTCCTCATCCTCCACCACCTCGAGGGCCTGCTCGCGATCGTCGGGGTGGATCAGCTCGACGTAATCCAGATCGTTTTCGAAGAGGCGGTTCGCCGTGTCCTCGCCCAGCAAGTGCGCGTAGCCCGGGCTGCTGTAGATGCGGGTCAGGCTGCCGTCGGGATGTCGGTAGAACGAGTAGATCGCCCCGGGTAGCTGCTCCGCCAGCGTCTGGAGGCGCTGACTCGCCTCCTGGAGCTGCCGTTCGGCGCTCTTGCGGGCGTCGATGTCCAGCAGGAGTCCGTGCCAGAGAACCTCCCCGCTCCGCTGGGGGATACCGGTGGAGACGACGTGCACCCACTTGTACAGGTCGTCCTCGCCCCGGACACGGCACTCCACGTTGTAGCCCAGGCGACCGGTCTCCTCGTCCCACGCCACCTCCTTGGCGATGCGGCGGTCTTCGGGGTGGACGAGATCCGAGAACCTCAGATCGCCTTCGAGCACCTTGTCCGCGAGCTCCCGGCCCAGGATCCGTATGTATCCGGGGCTGCTGTAGAGACGGGTACGCGTGTCGTCGGCATGCTGCAGGTAGGAGTACATCGCCCCGGGGATCTGCTCCGCCAGGGCCTGGAGACGCTGACTGGCGTCGTGCAATTGCTGCTCGGCGCGCCGGCGATCATCGATGTCCAGCAGGATGCCGTTCCAGAGGATGTCCCCGTTTTCCTGGGGAGTGCCGTGAGAGTGGATATGCACCCACTTGTAGCGGCCGACCTCGTCGCGGATCCGGTACTCCACGTTGAACACGAGGTCGCCCGTCTCCTCGTCGTGCTTCAGTTCCTCGGCGGTGTCGAGATCGTCGGGGTGGATCAGTTCGGAGTAATGCACCTCCCCCGAAAGCAGTCGCCGCGCCAGCTCCTGGCCGAGGATCCGTCCGTAGCCGGGACTGCTGTAGAGCCTGGTCATCCCGCCGTCGGGATGCCGCAGGTAGGAGAAGATCGCCCCGGGAAGCTGCTCGGCCAGGGTCTGGATGCGCTGATTGCTCGCCTCCAGCGCCCGCTCCGTTCTCTTGCGATCTTCGATGTCCAGCAGGAAGCCGTGCCAGAGCGTATCGCCGTTCTCCTGGGGAATGCCGTGGGAACGGGCCTGCATCCAGCGGTAGGCTCCGTCCTCGTGACGGACGCGGTGCTCGCCGCGGAACTGGATATGCCCGTTCTCCTCGTCGCGCCGGAAGTCTTCATCGAAGGAGAGATCCTCGGGATGGATGAACTCGAGAAAATCGACCTCACCAGCCAGAAGCGCCCTGGCGCTCTCCGGCCCCAGCAGTTCCGAATAGCCGGCGCTCGCGAAACGCATGGTGCGGGATCCGTCGGGATGCCGCAGGAACGAGAAGACCGTGCCGGGAACATTGTCGAGGACACCCTTGAACCGATCGGAGGTTTCGCGAAGCTTCGCCTCGAGTACCCGCTGACGGGTCACTTCCCGCGCGATGCCGCAGATGCCGTAGATCCGCCCGCTCTCGTCCCGCAGCGGGGTCTTCACCACATGGAAGCTGCGCGTCTCTCCGTCCAGCACGCGCTCGCGGACATCCTCCACGCGGCCCCCGGTGAGAACCCTCCTGTCCTCCTCGCGGGAGAGGTCGCTGAACGCGTCGTCGAAGATGTCGCGATCCGTGAGGCCGAGGATCTCCGTGCCGCTGCGCTGGTAGAGTGCATCGAGGGCGGGATTGGTGGCGATGTAGCGGCTGTTGCTGTCCTTGAGAAAGACCGCGTCGAAGGCGCTCTCCAGTACCGCCCGGAATGAACTGCCCTCGGTGACGGACACGGGCAGGGGCCGGAAGCGGGCCAGGAACAGCCGCTTCGATTCGACACGCACACAGGAAAGATCGAGAAGCCGTTCCCTGGTGTCGCCGGGCGGCTTCCGCAGCTCGACGGTATCGACGCGCGGAGGGGCTTCGCAATCCGGCAGGAAGGGAGTCTCGGTGAGGAATTCGCCGAGATGTCGGCCGGTGATCTCGGGGCTCGAGTCGAGGAGGCGTAGCGCGGCCTCGTTGGCGCCGAGGATCCGTCCCGCGTCGTCGAGCAGCAGGGCGGGCTCTCCGAGCGCCCCCAGGAAGCTCCCGGCATCCAGGGAGAGATGACCGGCCGGGGTTTCCGTGTTCGTCTGGGTGTGTTTTTCCATGCTCGAAACCCGCCCCAGGCTACAGAGTGGGGGATGCCGCTGTCGCCCTTCGGATCGTACCCAAAAACCGGAGCCGTGAACAGGAATCATCGTCCGGGCGGATCAGCTCCGCCAGGCTCGCTCCACGTTCTCCCGCGGGGCCGGCCGCCCCAGCAGCGTTCCCAGGAGAATCACCACCAGCCCGACCACCGTGCCCGCGATGAATCCGTGCACGCCGCTCCAGGGCGCCGGAAGCTGCCCGCGGATGGCCTGCCAGAGCAGGGCGGAAAGCGAGCCCAGCACCATGCTCGCCACGGTGGCCCGCGGACTCGTGCGTTTCCAGTAGATGCCGAAGAGCAGCGGCCACAGGTTGGTGGACGCGATCACCGCCCAGGAGAAGGCCGTGAGCACGAGAACCAGCGCCGGCGGCTTCAGCGCGATGAGCAGGCTGATCACGCCCACGCCCAGGCTCATGACCCGGTTCGCCCTGAGCTCCGCCTCCGGAGCCAGCTTGCGGCCGAGCCCCTCGATCCAGACATCCCGCACCATGGAGCTGGAGATGATGATCAGCACTCCGGCAAAGGTGCTCATGCCCGCCGCCACGACGCCTGCCAGGAAGAGCGCGCCGCCCCAGTCGTTCAG
>CAYNQX010000006.1:0-5124 GCA_964399495.1 uncultured bacterium | reverse complement strand
TCTTCAGCGCGGCGAAGGTGAGCAGCAGCAGGGCGGCGATCATCACGATGCCCTGCACGAAGCTCGTCCACACCACCGCGAGGTAGCCTCCCACGGCCGTGTAGAACAGAATCACGACGCCGCTTATCAGCACGCCGCTCCAGTAGGGCAGGTCCATCAGCACCTTGAAGGTTTCGGCCATGCCCTTGAGCACGCTGACGTTGTAGACGATGAGAAAGAGCCCGGTGGCCGCGGCGCTGAAGATGCGCGCCTGGGGCGAGCCGTAGCGTCCCGCGAAGAAGCCGGGCAGGGTCATCGCCTCGAGATTCTCCGTGAAGCGGCGGACGCGCCGCCCCAGCACGATCCAGGCCAAGGTCGTGCCGAGAAACACGTTGCACGCGCCCACCCAGAGCGTGGAGAGCCCGAACTTCCAGCCGAAGGCGCCGCCGCCGATGATGACGACGCTCGAGTAATAGGCCGCCACGAAGGAGAGCGCCGTGACCCAGGGCCCCACCGAACGCCCGCCGATGGCGAAGTCCGACGCGCTCTTGCTCGCGCTCCGGAAATAGAAGCCGATGGCCGAGAGCAGGCCCAGGTAGAGCACCAGCACGGTGATGTAGACGGTCATTCGCCGTCCTCCCGCGCCTTGTCCCACGCGGCCCAGAGCAGCGCCATCAGGATCGCGGCAGCCAGCAGCAGCACCGCGCCGAAACTCGACCAGGGAATGTGAAAGGGACCCACGTCAGCCTCACTTCATCGAGTAGTTCACCTGCCAGCGCAGGAAGTGGTGGAAGCGCTCGCCGTCCGGCGGGGAAAGATGCGACCCCACCTCCAGGCCCTCCCAGAGCAGATGGGCGCTGAGCCCGGCCGTCAGCTTGCCGCCCAGTTCGAATCGCGCCAGGGTGCCGCGGCTGGCCCAGTCGTTCTCGGGTGCGAAGAGGGCGGTGGCCCCCATGCGGAGCCTCATCGCCTTCCCCAGCCGTAGCCGCGCCTCGAGCGGCACGCCGCCGATGTTGCTCCAGGCGGCCGGGCCGCCTTCGGGCACCAGCGAGTAGATGTAGAGCTCGCTCCACTTGGGCCAGCGGCCCCAGGGGCTGCGGAAGGCGGGGCGGGAGCCGTTCGCGCCGCTGTAGAGGAAACCGCCGACTCGCAGCTCGAGTCGCGGACCCACGGCGCCGCGCAGCTCCGCCTGGGCCGCCACGGCCAGGCCCGGATCCGTCTGCCTTTGCAGGGCGAGCTCCCAGAGCAGCGTGCTGCGCTCACCCTCGTCCACGTGGCGCAGATTCAGGGTGACGCTGGAGCGGTCGGGAAGGATGTGCTCGGGGTCATCCTCGTGTTTCCAGATGAGCGCGAGGCGGGAGTGCCTCTCCGTTTCGTATCGCAGGATGAACGCGCTCTCGTCGGCGTCGGCGAGGGAGCGGATCTCGTCGCCGGCCAGCACGAAGGGATCGACCTTGGAGTTGTGAATCGCCACCAGCTCGAACAGCTCACCCCGGCGGCTGCCCAGGCCCAGGCGAAGAGCGTCGTGATACATGCTGCGGCTGCCGTCGAGCGGATGGCCCTCGAGCATGATCAGCCCGTCGGGCCAGATCATGTCCTGGCGGCCGACGCTGAAGTAGACCCCGTCCATGGGATCGGCCCAGGCCCAGACCAGCCGGTCGAGAATGAGCTCGTCGAGATCCAGCTCGACGTCCGGCTCGATGATCTTGCGGAACTCGTTGCAGAGGCGCGCCTCGAACAGGTGGCCGCGGCCCGTGTAGCGCAGTCCCGCGCGGCTGCGCAGTCGGATCCAGTTGCGGTCGGCGTTCGCGGGGTCGAAGTAGAGCACCCCGTCGAGAATCTCCTGGCGCAGGCGCAGGTCGAAGGTGGGCGCGAAGGTGGGCGTGTCCTGACGCACGTTCATCATGAGGACGCGGGACAGCAGCGCGGCGGACCGGGCCAGCTCCTCGGCGCCGAGAGTCGATCTGGTGGCGTCGCGCCAGGAGTCGTCGGGAGGAGCGACTGGCTGCGCCGTGGCGCGATCGAACAGGAGCAGACAGAGCAGCAGCAGGGCCGGCAGAACCGGGGTCCGGAGGCGGGTCATGGTGGTCCTCAGGTTGGATATCCGCCAGCAAGGTAGCATGGCGGCCGGCTGGAGCCAATCCCCTGAAATGCGGTATAATCACGGTTTCCGACCCGATGCATCCATCCGAACGAGGTTCCCATGCTTCGCAAGACCCGCTGGCAGGAAAGCGCCGAACGGGCGAACCGGCTTCCCGCCCTCGCCCTGCTCCTGGCGCTCGCGCTCATCACAAGCCTCGGCCTGCTCCGGCAGGGCGACGCGCCCCATGTCATCCCGGCGAAGCAGCACTCACGGACTCCCGACGACGGCCTCGTGCCCCGCGCACCCAACCCCTGGTTCTTCGCCGAGCGCAGTTACCCCGCGGGCACGATCGACCGCGAGGCGCTGCAGCGCGCGCGGCTCGACGCGGCCAGCCGGCGCGAAGCGCTCCGGCGAGACGGCGCCCGCGGCACCTGGACGGAGCGCGGCCCGCTGAACGTGGGCGGACGCATCACCGCCCTGGCCGTGGACCCCCGCGACGACGACCGCGTGTACGCCGCCGCCGCCGAGGGCGGCATCCTGCGCAGCGACGACGCGGGCCAGCACTGGACGCCGCTCTTCGACCAGGGTCCCAGCCTCTCGATGGGCGCGGTGGCGCTCGACCCGAGCGATCCCGACGTGGTGTACGCGGGCACCGGCGAGGTGAACCCCGGCGGCGGCAGCGTGGCCTACGGCGGCGCGGGGCTGTTCCGCTCGACCGACCGCGGCGCGAACTGGGAATCGCTGGGACTGGAGGAGACCGGCTCCATCGGCCGCGTGATCGTGGACCCGACCGATCCGGACCGCCTCTTCGTCGCGGCCATGGGCCATCTCTGGGAAGCCGGGCCCGACCGTGGCGTCTACCGCAGCACCGACGGCGGGGTGAACTGGGATCTCGTGCTCCACGTGGCAGACGACACCGGCTGCGTGGACATCATCCAGCGGCCGGATCAGCCGGGCGTGCTGCTGGCCGCCATGTGGCAGCGCATGCGCGGGCCCGAGGCCTACAGCTACGGCGGCTCCGAGTGCGCGGTCTACCGCAGCACGGACGGCGGCGACAGCTGGTCCCTGCTGGGTGGCGGGCTGCCGACGCCCTCGGCCGACGGCGGCCGCATCGGCCTCAGCCTCTGCGCGAGCGACCCCGACGTCATGTGCGCCGTCTACGCCGACAGAATCGGCTATTATGACGGCCTTTATCGTAGCGTCGACGGCGGGAGTAGCTGGACGCGCACCAACGACGGCGCCCTGAGCGGCATCTTCGCCAGCTACGGCTGGTGGTTCGGCAACGTGCGCGTGCACCCCGAGAATCCACAGACGATCTTCGTGCTCGGCCTCAACTTCTACCGCAGCACCAACGGCGGCTCCTCCTGGAGCAGCGCCGACGGCGGCATGCACGTTGACCACCACGGCCTGGCCTTCGGCGCTGGCGCGAGCCCGACGATCTACAACGGCAACGACGGGGGCGTCTACCGCAGCACGAACGGCGGCACGGCCTGGAGCAAGCTGCCGGACCTGCCCGTGACGCAGGTCTACCGCCTGGCGCTGGACGCCACCAACCCGAACGCCCTCTACCTCGGCGCGCAGGACAACGGCACCAACCGCAGCCTCGGCGGCCTGGACGACTACACGCACATCTTCGGCGGCGACGGCTTCACGCCCCTGGTGCACCCCACGAACGGCCAGCGGATCTGGGCGCTCTACCAGTACGGCGGCCTGGTGTACAGCGGCAACGGCGGAGGCTCGTTCTCCGGCGCGACGGGCGGCATCGGCGGCGGCGACCGCATCGCCTGGAACGCTCCGCACGTGCAGGACCCCACGAACGCGGACCGGCGCTACTTCGGCACCAACAAGGTCTACGTGAACAGCGGCAACACGAGCTGGACGGCGATCAGCGGCGACCTCACCGGCGGCCCCCACCAGAACATCGGCGGGCAGGTGCGCGGCACGCTGACGGCGCTGGCGATATCGCCCCTCGACGACCAGGTGATCTGGGCCGGCAGCGACGACGGCGTCGTATCGGTGACCACCACCGGCGGCGGCGCGGCCTGGACGGATGTGTCCACCACCCTGCCCGATCGCTGGGTCACGAGCCTCCGCTGCGACCCCTTCGACGCGGACGCCGTCTATCTCACGCTCTCCGGCTTCCGCTGGGGCGAGTCGGCGGCGCAGGTCTACCGCAGCGGCGACCTTGGCGCGAGCTGGCAGCCGATCGGCGCGGGCCTGCCCGACGCGCCGGCGAACGACATCATCCCCGACCCCGTCACCCCGGGCACGCTCTGGGCGGCCACCGACGTGGGGGTGTACGTCACCACCAACGGCGGCGCGAGCTGGAGCATGCTCGGCTTCGACCTGCCGAACGTCGTGGTGAACCACCTCGCCTTCGATCCTGCACAAAGGCGTCTTTTTGCGGGCAGCTACGGCCGCAGCGTCTACACCTTCGACGTGGACGAGGTCACCGCCGCGCCCGGCACCGAGGCCTCGGCCTTCGGCCGCGCGCTGGCTCCCTACCCCAACCCGAGCGCGGACGGCACCTGGATCGCCTGGGAGCTGGCGCGGCCGGGCGAGGTGCGGGTGGAGCTGTTCAGCGTGGCGGGGCGGAAGCTGTGGTCGAAAAGCGTGGTAGCGGCCGCCGGCGACGGCCGCCTGCGCTGGGACGGCGTGAACGAACGCGGCGACCGGCTGCCCAGCGGCGTCTACCTGGCGCGGATCCGGGCGGAGGGCCGCGAGTTGGGCTCGCGCACCGTCACGTTACGAAGGTGACCGTTGGCGTCGATTCAGGTGCTGTGCGGAAACTTGAGTTCCAGGCGGCCAGACTTTCTTCGACCATCTTTGTAGTGGTCATCTGAGCAGTAGAACTTAGCGATGAATGGCGGTTCATGCTCAGCCAGAAAGCGGCCGATCCTGTCGCGGGAGCAAATGAACCCCCTTGCGAGATCCCGAGTCGTTCTCTGGCCCCGAAGAATGATGAGTCCCGTCGATGCATCGAACACCATATGGAACGCTTCGGGAGACCGCTAGATTCAACTCACAAGTGCAGCACCTCGTCCTGGACGAGAAAAGCCAAC
>CAYNQX010000005.1:118471-123300 GCA_964399495.1 uncultured bacterium | reverse complement strand
GCGATGAGCATGGAGAAATGGCGCGGTGTGATTGCGAATGGGCTATGATGTCCTCTGATCATGGTCACTGTCTCCCGGGGTAATCGTTGGAGGTTGCGTTTGCCGGCGAATGGTCCGGCAGGCACACAGTATCTCACGGCGATTCGGGAGACTGTGGGGAAAATTACAGAAAATCAGATACAAATAGGAATAGCGGATTCGAATTCAGGGGCGGCGCCTCGCCGAAACAGAAGGTAAGCTCATGAGAATTCACCACATACTCGTCGTCGCACTCTTGACCCTGCCGGCTTCCGATTGCGGCGCCTCCCAGAAAGCGGCGCAGATGAACGCCAAGCCCGCGGGCGGCGGGCTCACCACCTATGGCGCCCTGCGCGCCATGTTCCACGAGGGCGAGACCGGCGAAACGGTGAACCTCGCGGCGTTGCTGCCCGACCCGAATCTCTACGCGGTCGGCGCTCTCTCGGACCTGCGGGGAGAGGTGACGGTGGTGGCCGGCCAGGCCTACCTGTCCTATCCCGAGGGGGAGGGCGGGGTGCGCAGCGAGGCGCCCGACGCGAGCGAGGAGGGGGCGACCCTGCTCGTGACGGCCCGGGTCGAGGCCTGGATGCCCGTCCCGCTGGAAAAGGAAGTCGCCTTCGCCGACCTCGATCGAGTGATCGGCAATCTCGCCGCCAGCGCCGGCCTGCCCGCGGATCGCCCCTTCCCCTTTCTGATCCAGGGCGAGGTGCGCGATCTGGGCTGGCACGTGATCGACGGGAAGAAGCTCGACGGCGCGGGGGATTCCCACGAAGACCACCTGCGCGCCGCGGTGACCGGTTCGGTGCCCAAAACCGACGCCCTGCTGATCGGCTTCCACTCCACCGCGCACCACGGGGTGTTCACCCACATGGGATCCGACACGCATATCCACTGCATCATCGAGGAGCCCTTCGTGGCGGGACACGTGGATCACGTGGTCCTGCCCGCTGGGACGATGGTGGGTTTCCCGGCGCCCTAGCTCAACGTGTGAAGTGCGCGTCGAAGATGGCCTCCACCCGCTCGCGGGTGGGAAAGTTCATCGCGGCGAACAGGATGAAGATCAGGGACGAGAGCGCGTTCAGCCAGTAGATGGGCTGGACGCTCAACAACTCGTGCTTTGAAGCCAGCAGGCAGATGATCAGGCCGAACAGCGCCGGAGCTTCGAGCACCGCCAGACGCACGATCGCCGCCTGGCGAACCGCTCCCACGGCCTCGACGGCCAGTTCCTCTCCCCTCGCGCCCCCGTCGACGACCTTGCGCAACTGGGCGCGATGGAGAATCGGGGCGAGCACGATCGCCGCGCCGAAGAGGATGAGGTGGACCAGGCTCAGCATCGTCACCGTGGAGCCGTCACTGGCCGCGTCGGGCGTGTCGATCGGGGCGATGAGGGTGCGGAACAGGACGACCAGTAAGAAGAGAACGATCCCCACGGGCATCGCCCCGATCAGGACCTGCATCCCCTTGAGATCGTTCGGCGTCAGCGCCTCCATGAAGGCCTGCTTGCTCATATCCCGCATCCTGACCCCTTTCGTCGCCGTCGAAAGTACAGGAGAACGGAAACATCGACAATGCGAAAGCCGGTCAGGCCAGAGCCTCCATGAGCGGGGAGAGCGACAGCCGCGTCGACAGCGCTTCGGCGTTCAGGCCCTTCACGCGAGCCACGAACTCCCCGTGCCCCCGCCCCGCCCGATACTCCGGCTCCCGGGGCGGATGCGCCAGCCAGCGCTCCATGCCCTCGACGTCCGGCTCGATCAGCAGGGTGGTGGAGTAGTAGAGCAGCCCCTTCTCGCGGTAGATCGCCGAGCCGCCGACCTTGCGGTCGCCCAGGGCCAGGTCGCTGATGCCGCGCTGACGCACGTCGTCGATGCCGCACCCGGCCAGCGCGGCGACGAGCCATTCCGAGATGGCCGCGAAGGCGCGTTTCGACCCGCCGATTCCCGGTAGGGGCAGCGTCACGCTGACGACGAGGTTCCCCGGGTCCAGCAGCACCGAGCAGCCGCCGCCCCGGCGGCGATACACCGGCACGCCGTCGGCGAGCACGGCGCCCAGTTTCAGCTCCACCTCGGGTTTCGATCCGCGCCCCAGCACGAGCTGCGTCTCCGGGCCCCGTGACACGACGACCCGCGGCTGCGAGTCGCCGCGGGTCGCATCGATCAGGGTCTCGTCCCCGAGCCAGGGGCTTATGATCAGCCCCGAGGGGTGCCGCTCGGTCTCGGGCCCCGGCATGGCTCGGACTACTTCTTCTTCGGCGCGTGGATATGCACCGCCGCGCCGGCGGCCGCCTCGACCGCCTCGAGGATCGACTCGGAGAGGGTGGGGTGGGGGTGGATCGTCACCATGATGTCCTCGAGCGTGGCGCCCATCTCCAGGGCCAGGGTGCCCTCGGCGATGAGTTCGCTGGCCTGGGGGCCCACCATGCCCACGCCCAGCACGCGTTCGGTCTCGGGATCGGCCAGCACCTTCACGAAACCCTCGGTGCGACCGATCGCCCGCGCGCGCCCCAGGGCGCTCAGTGGGAAGCGGCCCACCTTGACCGCGATGCCCTGGCTCTCGGCCTCCTGTTCCGTGAGGCCGGTCCAGGCGATCTCGGGATCGGTGAACACGACGGCGGGGATCGCGCGGTTGTCGAAGGCGCTCTTGTGCCCGGCGATCACCTCCACCGCCACCTTGCCCTCGCGGCTGGCCTTGTGCGCCAGCATCGGGCCGGTGGCCGCGTCGCCGATGGCGAACACGTGGGGCAGGGCCGTGCGGCACTCCTCGTCGGTGGGGATCTGTCCGGCCGCGTCGGCCTCGAGGCCGAGCGTCTCCAGACCGATGTCGTCGGTGTTGGGCTTGCGGCCCACGGCCACCAGCACCTGATCGTAGTGCCGGCTCGTCTGCTCGCCCTCGCGCTCGATCTCGACGCGGAACCCCTGCCCTTCGCCCAGATGCTCGACGCCGACCACCTTGGACTCCAGCAGCAGCTCTTCGAAGCGCCGCTCGCAGTTCTTCAGCACGGGCTTCACCAGGTCGGGGTCGGCGCCCATGAGCAGGCGGGGAAACAGCTCCACCATGCTCACCTTGCTGCCGAGCCCGTCGTAGACCAGGCCCATCTCGAGGCCGATGTAACCGCCGCCCACCACGAGCAGGGTCTCGGGGATCTCCGGCAGCTCGAGCGCCTCCGCGCTGGACCAGACCGGCAGATCGTAGGTGGGCGGGATCTCGTTGATGCGGCTGCCGGTGGCGATGACGGCGTGCTTGAACTTGATGCCGCTCACCTCACCGCCCTCGATCGAAAGCTCGTGGGTTCCGGAGAAGCGCCCGTAGCCCTTCACGATCTCCACGCCCCGCTTCTCGAGCAGGCCGGCGATGCCGCCGGTGAGGGTGTCGACGACCTGCTGGGTCCAGCCCCGCAGCTTGTCCGGGTCCACGGAGATCTCGCCCACGGTCAGGCCGATCTTCTCCGCGTCGCGGGCGCTGTGGGCCAGCTCGACGGCGTTGATGAGCGCCTTGCTCGGAATGCAGCCCTCGCGCAGGCAGACGCCGCCGAGCTTGTCGGCGGACTCGACCAGGGTGACGTCCAGGCCGAGGTCCGCGGCGCGGATCGCGGCGACATAGCCGCCCGGCCCGCCGCCGATGACGACCACGTCGGTCTCGAGATTCAGGCTTCCCATGACCATGCGGGTCCTCCTAGGGCTTGCTCACGAGCCAGTGCAGGGGGTCGGAGAGCTGTTCCATGAGCGTGGACACGAAGCGCGCGGCGTCGGCGCCGTCGGCCACGCGGTGGTCGAAGGCCAGGCTCAGCGGCAGGATCTTGCGAATCACGATCTCGCCGTTTCGCACCACCGGCTTCTCCTGCACCTTGCCCATGCCGAGGATCGCGACCTCGGGGTAGTTGATGGTGGGCACGAGGGCCGTGCCGCCCAGGGGGCCGACGTTGGTTATCGTGAAGGTGCCGCCGCGCATCTCCTCCACGTTCAGCTTGCCCTCGCGCGCACGTCCGGCCAGGTCGCGCACATCGTCGGCGATCTCGCGGATGCTCTTCTTGTCCACGTCGCGGATCACGGGCACCACCAGCCCGCGGCCGGTATCCACCGCGATGCCGATGTGCGTGTAGTTCTTATAGACGATCTCCTCGCGGAAGGGATCGAGGCTCGCGTTGAAGGCCTTCGCGTGCGACAGGCCCTCGGCCACGGCCTTGGCCACGAAGGACAGCAGGGTGGGCCCCGCCTCGCCGCTGGCGCTCAGACGTTCCTTCTCCCGCAGCCGGTAGTTCTCGAGCTCGGTGACGTCCGCCTCGTCCATGTGCGCCACGTGGGGCACGAGAATCATGGAGGTGGTCATCTTGTGGGCCACCTTGCGGCGGATCGATCGCAGCGGCTCCCGCTCGACCGGGCCCCACTGCTCGAACTCCGGCATGGGCTCCACGTCGAGGAAGGGGATCGCGGAGGCGGCGCCGGCCGCGTACTCCGCCTGGGCCTGGGTCTCGTCCGCAACGGCGGCGGGACCGCCCGTCTGGAAGGCGTGGATGTCCTCGGCGGTCACGCGTCCGCCGGGGCCGGTGGGAACGACGAGGTTGATGTCGACGCCGAGCTCGCGGGCCAGGCGCCGCACGGCGGGCGCCGCCGCCACGGGACCGCCCGTCGGCGCGGCTTCGACTCTCGGCACCTCGTCGGCCGCGGGGGCCTCCTGCACCGGTTCGGGAGCCGGCTCGGGCGCGGCTTCTTTCTCGGCGGGGGCCGCCTCGGGCGCCGCGGCGCCTTCACCGGCAATCACGGCGATCACCTTGCCCACGATCACCACGTCGCCCACGGCTCCGCCCTGGGACTGCA
>CAYNQX010000005.1:0-118371 GCA_964399495.1 uncultured bacterium | reverse complement strand
GCGATCACCTTGCCCACGATCACCACGTCGCCCACGGCTCCGCCCTGGGACTGCAGGACGCCGCCGGCCGGCGACGGAATCGTCACGGCCGCCTTGTCGGTTTCCACGTCCACCAGGGGATCGTCCTCGGCGATGGTCTCGCCCACGGCCACGTGCCACTTGAGGATCTCACCCTCGTGCACGCCCTCGCCCAGGTCGGGCAGCTTGAACTCGTACACGCGCGCCTCCCGCGTCAGAAGTCGAGAGTCTCTTCCAGCTTCGCCACAACGCGCTCGGGCGTGGGCATGTAGGCTTTCTCGCGGCTGAAGCCCGGCATCACGACGTCGTAGCCCGTGACGCGGCCCACGGGGGCCTCCAGGTACATCAGCGCCTTGTCGTTGATCCGGGTCACGATCTCGCTCGAGACGCCCAGGCTGCGATGCGCCTCCTGCACCACGACGCAGCGGCCCGTCTTGCGCACCGACTCGGTGATGGTGTCCGAGTCCAGGGGAGAGATCGTGAGCAGGTCGATCAGCTCCACGCTCGTGCCGCGCTTCTCGGCCAGGGCGTCGGCGGCCTGCTGCGTCGGGCGCATCATGGCGCCCCAGGAGACGAGCGTGATCTCCTCGCCCTCCTGCACGACCTGCGACTTGCCGATCTCCACCGCGTCGGGCTCCTCGGGCACCTCCTCGCGCCAGGCGCGATAGCTGTGCTTGGGCTCCATGAAGATCACGGTGTCGGGATCGTCGATGGACGCGCGCAGCAGCGCGCGCGCGTTCCGCGGCGTCGAGGGAATCACCACCTTGAGGCCCGGGATATGGGCGTAGGTGGCCTCCTTGCTCTCGCTGTGATGCTCGAGCGCCCGCACGCCGCCGCCGTAGGGCATGCGCACCACCATGGGCACGCTGTACTGCCCCTGGCTGCGGTTGCGCACGCGGGCGGCGTGGCCCTCGATGTGGCCCATGGCCAGGTAGGAGAAGCCGGAGAACTGCATCTCGCAGACCGGCTTCAGCCCCGCCATCGCCATGCCGACGCTGGTGCCCACGATGCCGCTCTCCGCGAGCGGCGTGTCGACGACCCGTGCCTCGCCGAACTTCTCGTGGAGCCCCTCCGTGGCGCGGAACACGCCGCCGTTGACGCCGACGTCCTCGCCGAGCACGACCACGTTGTCGTCGAGCTCCATGGCTTCCGCGAGCGCAAGATTGATCGCCTGGATCATGGTCATCCTAGCCACGGTCGCCCTCCTCGGCCAAGAGGGCCAGGAACTCGGCCCGCTGCTCCTCGATCACCGGATGCCGCGTACCGAAGACGTGGTCGAAGGGAGTATCGATCTTCAGCTCGGGTCCGTTCTCGTAGTCATGCACCTCGGCGGCGATCTCCGCCTTCACCGTGTCCCAGAGCGCGGCCTCCCTGGCCTCGTCCCAGTAGCCCTTCGCCTCCAGGTAGATCCGGAAGCGGTTCAGGGGATCCTTGGCTTGCCACTGGTCGGTGAGGCTGTCGTCGCGATAGCGCGTGGGGTCGTCGGCGGTGGTGTGCACGCCCATGCGGTAGGTCACCGCTTCGATCAGGGTGGGGCCGCCGCCGGACTTCGCCCGGTCCAGGGCCTCCTTCGCGGCGGCGTAGGTGGCGAGCACGTCGTTGCCGTCCACCTGGATGCCGGGGATGCCGTAGGCCACGGCCTTCTGGGCGATGGTCTCCGAGCGGGTCTGCTTGGCTCGCGGAATCGAGATCGCCCAGCCGTTGTTCTGGCAGATGAACACCACCGGCGCCTGCCACACCGCCGCGAAGTTGAGCCCCTCGTGAAAGTCGCCCTCGCTGGTGGCTCCGTCGCCGAACCAGCAGACCGTGGCCGCGTCCTCGTTCTTGAGCTTCTGCGCGTAGGCCAGACCCGTGGCGTGGGGAATCTGGGCGCCGACGATCACCGAGTCGTAGAAGGTGCGCAGCTCCGCGGGGATGGCGCTGCCCTCCTCCATGCCGTTCCAGAAGCGGAGCACGTCGGCGAAGCGGTGGCCGCGCATGAGGCGTCCGCCCAGTTCACGGAAGGCTCCGACGAACCAGTCCATCTTGCTCATGGCGAAGGTGGGGCCCACGGAACCGGCCTCCTGGCCGGTCGAAGGGCTGAAGGTGCCCAGCCGGCCCTGGCGCTGCAGCTTGAGCATGCGCTGGTCGGCCTCGCGGCCCATGACCATCGCGCGGTAGAGGGACAGCAGATCCTCCTCGGCGAGGTCGGGCTCCAGGTCGTGGTCCACCCGGCCGTTCTCGTCGAGAATGCTCAGGTTCTCCACCGTGAAGCGTGCGA
This sequence comes from uncultured bacterium, assembly GCA_964399495.1. Classification (GTDB taxonomy): domain Bacteria; phylum Krumholzibacteriota; class Krumholzibacteriia; order JACNKJ01; family JACNKJ01; genus CAYNQX01. The sequence continues at coordinate 116,093 of CAYNQX010000005.1, read as the reverse complement.
TTTCCTTACGCGGCATGGATTTCCTTTCGCTTCTTCTTTGCGGTCCCCACCGCGGGGAGGCCTTTCGAAAGACCCGATGCGGTCGCGCGGTGAGTGAAGAGGGGACGCAGGATGTCGCGGATCGACACGCGCCGACGTGGTGAGGGTTCGTAGCGGCGCGCGCGAGTGGCTTCACTCTAACCCGATGCAGAGCTTGCCGCAAGGGGTCGATCGATGCGGGAGTACAGGGCCTTTCGGCCCGAAACTCCTTGTTCGGCGCCAAGATACATCCTTGCGATTTCGGTCCGAATGGTCCATCTATGAGCGTGAATCCCTATAGAGAACCCACGGAAAGAGAGCTCATGAGCAAGGTCAAGTACCCCGGCATCCCCCTCACGACCAACGGCAATCAGCTGGTCTCCTACTATACCGAGGCCCGGATCACGGACGCGGGCGTGTTCTATCCCATCACGCCCTCCACCGAGATGGGCGAGAACTACCAGCTCGCCTGGGCCGAGGGCAATCTGAACGTGTTCGGCCGCTCGAAGATCGCCATCGAGACCGAGGGCGAGCACGCGGCCCAGGGCGGCGCCATCGCGGCGTCGGTCACCGGCAAGCGCGTGGTGAACTTCACCTCCGGCCAGGGCCTGATCTACGGCATCGAGCAGTACTACCACGCTCCCGGCAAGCTCTCGACCATGGTCGTCCAGGTGGCGGCCCGCGCCCTCACCAAGCACGCGCTCAACGTGCACTGCGGCCACGACGACATCTACGGCGCCCTCGACACCGGCTGGATCATGCTGTTCGCCAAGGACGCCCAGCAGGCCGCCGACCAGGCCGTGATCCTGCGACGGGTCACCGAGCTGTCGCTCAACCCCGGCATCAATATCCAGGACGGCTTCCTCACCAGCCACCTGGAGCGCAGCTTCGTGATGCACGAGGCCGAGCTGCTCCGCGAATTCCTCGGCGACGCCGACGACGAGATCGACTGCCCCACGGAGGCCCAGCGCGAGCTGTTCGGGCCTACCCGCCGCCGCGTGCCCGCGCTCATCGACCTGGCCAACCCCTCGCTCGTGGGCCCCGTGCAGAACCAGGAACACTACATGAACGGCGTCGTGGCGCGGCGCAACAACTTCAGCGAGCCGATCCTCGGCTTCCTGGAGCAGGCCTACGGCGATTTCGCCGATCTGACCGGTCGCGACTACGGCCTGGTGAGCGGCTACCGTATCGAGGACGCCGACACGGTGTTCGTCTCGCTGGGTTCCGCCGCGGAGAACATCGAGGCCGCGGTCGACCACCTGCGCGAGACCAGGGGCGCCAAGGTGGGTTCGCTGCACGTCAACGTGCTGCGTCCCTTCCCCGAGGCGGCCGTGGTGGAGGCCCTGGCGGGCAAGGAGCGGATCATCGTGCTCGAGCGCACGGACGAGTCCCTGGCCGGCGCCGGCCCCCTGGGCCGCGATATCCGCACCGCCTTCAGCAAGGCCGTGGAGAACGGCCGCGGACCGGCCCACGTCGGCTTGCCCGCCATCGCGGCCGAGATGCAGCCGCGCATCTTCGGCGGGGTCTACGGCCTCGGCAGCCGCGACTTCCGTCCCGAGCACGTGCTCGGCGCCTGGGAGTACGTCACGGGTGACGGCGCCCGGCAAGACGGCAAACGCGCCCACGAGGGCGAGTCCTTCTTCCTGCTCGGCGTCGACCACCCCTACGCCGTCTGCTCCGAGGAAACGCCCTCGCTGCTGCCCGAGCACGCCATCGCCGTGCGCATGCACTCCATCGGCGGCTGGGGCATGATCACCACCGGCAAGAACCTCGGCGAGATCATCGGCGAGTTCGGCCGCTACCTCGCCGAGCGGGACGACCTGCGCGACGAGTACGGCCGCCGCGGCGAGGCGCTGCACGTGAGCGCCAACCCCAAGTACGGTTCCGAGAAGAAGGGCGCGCCCACCAACTACTTTCTCGTGGTGGCTCCCGAGCGGATCCGCGTGAACTGCGACCTGCGCCACGTGGATGTGGTGCTCTGCCCCGACCCCAAGGCCTTCCTGCACACCAACCCGCTCGACGGCCTCAACCCCGGCGGCGCGTTCGTCTGGGAGAGCGACGAGGACCCGGCCGACGCCTGGGAGCGGATTCCGGCGGCCTATCGCCAGGAGATCCTCGACAAGAAGATCCGCGTGTTCATCCTGCCCGGATTCGCGATCGCCCGCGGCGCCACCGACCGCGGCGACCTGCAGATGCGAATGCAGGGCAACGCCTTCCTGGGCGCGTTCTTCGGCGTGTCCAGCTTCCTGGCCGACAACGACATCGACCGGAACCACTACCTCGAGGTGGTGCGGAAGCAGTACGTGAAGAAGTTCAGCCGCTTCGGCGACGCCGTCGTCGACTCGAACATGACGGTGATGAACGAGGGCTTCGCCCAGGTGAAGGAGATCGCCTACGGCCGGGTGGACGCCGCCGACCGCTCCGGAATGCGCGGCCAGGCGCTGCTGCCCTGCGCCGAGGCCGGCTGCTCCACGTTCGCCGCGCCCGAGGGCCAGGCGCCCCGCGCCAAGGTGCACAGCCTCGACGCCTTCGACGAGGAGTTCCGCGCCGGACTCGGCTACCATCAGCCCGCCTCCCCGCTGTCCTCGGTGGGCGTCGTGGCCTCGGCCACGGGCGCCACGGCCAGCAAGAACGTGGCGAGGCGCGAGACGCCGGTCTGGATTCCCGAGAACTGCACCCAGTGCATGGACTGCATCACGGCCTGTCCCGACACGGCGCTGCCCAACACGGCCCAGGAACTGAGCACGGTGCTGCGCACGGCCGTCATCAACTACGTGAGCGATTCGGCGGCGCGAGGCGCGCTGCTGGCCGCCGTCCCTGAGCTCGACGAGAAGATCCGGGAGAAGATGCGCGAGTCCCAGGCCGCCAAGGAGGGCGCACCGGTCCACCGCTTCCTGGCCGACGCCCTCGCCGAGATTCCGGACCTCGACGAATCCGCGCGCGGGCAGTTCACGGCGATCATGGAGCAGGTGCCCCTGGCCTACAACAAGGTCAACGCCATCTTCCAGACGCCGGAGAAGAAGGAGGCCGGCGCCGGCGGCGTCTTCTCCATTTTCGTCTCCGACCTGTGCAAGGGCTGCGCGGAGTGCGTCACCGAATGCGGCGACCACGAGGCCCTGGTGATGCGCCCCGAAACCGAGGAGCTGGGCGGCCGCCATCTCACCGGCACCACTTTCCTCGATCTTCTGCCGGACACGCCCCAGAAGTACCTGGGCCTCTACGACAGCGAGAATCCCATGGACTCGCGCACCGCGGCGCTGCGCAACCACCTCATGCAGAAGCGCAACTACCAGGCGCTGCTGTCGGGCGACGGCGCCTGCGCCGGCTGCGGCGAGAAGAGCGTGCTCCACGCGGTGGCCTCGCTCACCGAGGCGCTCATGCGCCCGCGCTTCCACGCCAAGGCCGAGCGCCTCGAGGCCAAGGCCGCGCGCGTCAAGGCCACCGGCCCGGAACGCATCGCCGCCCTCGAGGCCGCCGATCCCGAAGGCGCCGCGCGCTGGCGGCAGGCGGTCGCCCATCTGATCATGGGCGCCGGCGGTGAGAACGAGGAGGACACCCTCGCCCGCATCGCCGCCCAGCCGCCCAGGAGCGACGAGGAGATCTTCGAGGCCCTGGCCCTCGTGATGGAGACCGACGCATTCAACCACCGCGACGTCCAGGCCCTGGACGGCCGCCTGGCGAACGGCATGTCGGTGATGGCCATGGGCGCCCACACGGGCTGCAACACGGTCTACGGTTCCACGCCGCCCAACAACCCGCATCCCTATCCCTGGATGAACTCGCTGTTCCAGGACGGCGCCACCGTCGCCTGGCTCTTCGGCGAGAGCTTCATCATGGACCACTCCCGCCGTTCGGTGATTCCCGAGCGACTGGCCGACACTCTGCTCGAGGCCGGCGAGGCCCTGCTCACCAGCGCGGAGTACTTCACGTTGACCCACTTCACCGACGGCGACATGAGCGACCGCGAGGTGAGCGAACTGCCCAAGGCCTGGGCCATCGGCGGCGACGGCGGCATGGGGGACATCGGCTTCCAGAACGTGTCGAAGGTGGTGCTGCAGAACCGTCCCAACGTGAAGCTGCTGATGCTCGACACGCAGGTGTACTCCAACACCGGCGGTCAGAACTCCGACTCCTCGCCCTCGCCCGGCGGCTTCGACATGAACCAGTTCGGCGACGCCACCCAGGGCAAGAACACCGAGAAGAAGAGCCTGGCCGAGATCTTCACGGTGGGGCACGGCTCGCCCTTCGTGGCGCAGGTGTCGATGGCCAACGCGCCGCGCCTCTACCAGGCGATCCTCGACGCGCTCGACTACCGGGGCGCGGCCTTCCTGCAGTCCTACACGACCTGTCAGCCCGAACACGGCGTGGCCGACGACATGGCCACCGTGCAGGCCCAGCGCGCGCGCGACAGCCGCGGGATTCCGGAGTTCGACTTCAATCCCACGCGCGGCGAGAGCCACGCCGAGGCGCTGAACCTCAAGGGCAATCCGTCCGTGAAGTCCGACTGGTGGGAGGCGCGCACGAAGGACCGCAAGGGCAAGTACACCTACACCATCGCCCACTGGGCCGCCACCGAGGCGCGCTTCCGCCGCCACTTCAAGGCGCTGAAGCCCGGCGCGGCCGACGGCCTGCTCTCGCTGCAGGCGATGCTGCTGCGCATCACGCAGCAGGACGTCGTTCGCCGTCGCCACCTCGACCCGCGTCACCGCGCCTTCGTGCCGGACTTCGGCGTGGTCGTCAGCGTCGAGCAGGAGGACGGCTCCTGGCGGGAGATGGCGATGAGCCGTCAGATGGTGCTGTACTGCGTCGAGCGACGGAAGTCATGGCGCATGCTGCAGAGCCAGGCGGGCATCGCGAACCTCGAATACCGGGCGCAGCGGGCGCTCATCGAGAAGCTCGACGCGGGCGAACTGGCGCTCGAAGACCTCGACGCGCGGGCCGGCGAGCTTCTCGCCGAGACCGTGGCGGGCCTGGAAGCGTCCTAGGCGGCCCTTCCGACTCTGCATTCCACGAATCGGCGAAGCCGGCTTCCGAAGGAGCCGGCTTCGTCGTTCCCGTGCGGCCCTTGTTCGGATCTCTGTACGATCCCGCACATGCAATCGGACCCGTTTATCCGGTATACTCGGTGGGTAACGCGGGCGCCCGGTAGTGGCACCGCCGGCAAGAATCCGACCGAGGGGATCCGAGATGAGCTCCAGCACCCCGAAACGCACGATGTCGGCGGTGGCCGCGGCCATGCAGGCCTCCGGCACCGACATCGCCGCCCACGAGGCGCTGTTCGAAACCTACGACCGGATGATCGGGGACGTGAACATCCCCGACGTCCTGCGCGAGGTGGCGGGCATCGTCTGCTCCGAGTTCGGGGCCGAACGCGCGACCGTGTACATGATCGACCGCGAGACCGAACGCCTGAACTCGGTGGCGGTGGTGGGCAACGTGGCGCGCACGATCAAGGTGCCGATCCGCGCGAGCTCCCTGGCCGGCTACTGCGCCCTGTCGGGCCGCTCCTTCGTCGTGCCCGACGCCTACGGCGACCTGTCGGACATCTCTCCCGAGCTCGCCTTCGACCGCTCCTGGGACGAGATCAACGACTTCCGCACCCGCGACGTGCTCTGTGCGCCCGCCATGTTCAAGGGCGAACCGGTGGGTGTGGTGCAGGTGATCAACAGCAAGGGCGAGCCCTTCCGCGAGCAGGACCTGCCGCGGCTCGGCAGCGTCGCGCGGCTCGTGGGCTACGCCATCCATCACGCGCGGCTCTACGACGACCTGGCCACCCTGAAGCGCCTCGACCAGGAGAAGGCGCAGTTCATGCGCGTGCTCGTGCACGAACTCAAGTCGCCGGCGGCCGCCACGAAGATGATGACCGAGCTGCTCCTCGACCGCCGGGACCTGCCCGACGACGTGAGCCGCCTGCACGAGCGCGTGGCCTCGCGCATGGACGAGATGCTGGAGCTCATCTCGGAGATTCTCGTGCTGGCCAAGGTGAAGTCGGGGGAGACCATGGGCGAGATCGCCGCGCTCGACCTCGCCGCGCTCACGGCCGAGGCCTGCGAGCAGTACCGGCCCCAGGCCGAGCAGAAGGGGCTGGTGCTCGACGTCGACCTGCCCGCCGGCGAGCTGCCGATCCGGATCGACGTGAAGGGTTGCGGCCTCGTCCTGTCGAACCTCGTCTCCAACGCGGTCAAGTACACGCCGAGCGGCCGGGTGGACGTGCGGCTGCGGCGGGAGGAGGGCTGGGCCGTGCTGGATGTCCGCGACTCGGGGATCGGCATTCCCGAGAAGGACCTGCCCAAGCTCTTCAAGGAGTTCTACCGCGCGACGAACGCGGCCAAGCACGGCATCGGCGGCAGCGGCGTGGGCCTGGCCAGCATCAAGAACATCGTCGAGCGCTTCGACGGCGAGCTGGGCCTGCGGAGCGTGGAGAACGAGGGGAGCACCTTCACGGTGCGGCTGCCGGTTTTCGAGGACCCAGACGGCCAGGAGTGAAGCTCAGCTTTCGCGCAGCGTGAAGACGCCGTCCCAGCCGTCCGGGGGCGGCGTCGTCGCGTAGACGCGCGCGCGGCGCAGGTACTCGCGCGACGGGCCGTCCTCGGAGTCCAGCACCAGCGCCGCGGCGAAGCGGGCCTCGGCCTCGTCCCACTGTCGCGCTCGGTAGGCGGAGAGGCCGGCCGCGAACTCCGCGAGCTGCGGCGCGGCGTCCGGATGCGTGGCGGCCGTCGCCAGGCCGCGCAGCTCGTACACCGTGACCGCCTTGGCCTTGCCCTTGACCCGCAGACGATCGAGCTCCCGCGCCGCCAGCGAGCTTCCCGCGTGCAGGAGCGTGGATTCGGAGATCATGATCGCGGTGCCGTAGATCTTGTTGGCGCCCTCGAGCCGCGAGGCCAGGTTCACGGCGTCGCCGAGCACCGTGTAGTCGTGCACGGTGCGGCTACCCATGTTGCCCAGCACCACGTCGCCGGTGTTGATGCCGATGCGGGCGCTCAGAGGTTCGCGGCCCTCCCGTCGCCACTTCTCCCGGAGTTCCACGAGGCGATCCTGCATCGCGAGCGCGGCCCGGCAGGCCTTCAGGGCGTGCTCGGGGTCGTGGAGCGGCGCGCCGAACTCCGCCATGATGAGATCGCCCTCGTACTTGTCGATGATGCCGCCCTCGGCGAGCACGATGTCGGTCATCTCGCTCAGGTACTCGTTGAGCAGGGTCACGAGCTCCCTGGGCGCGAGGCCCTCCGAGAAGCGGGTGAACTCCGCGAGGTCGGAGAAGAGGATGCTGAGCTCCCGCTCCTCCCCGCCCAGGTTCATGAGCTGCGGATTCTCGTAGAGAACCTTGATCACCTTCTCGGGCACGTACATGGCGAACATGCCGCGGATCCGGCGCCTCTCCTGCCGCTCCTTCACGAAGAAGTAGGTCGTGCTGCCGCCGTGGCAGAACAGCATGGCCCCGGCCGGCGCCACGATCTCGATGACGTAGCGGTGCCCGATGAACAGCCAGAAGGCCAGGGCGATATAGGCCGCCACGAGCAGCAGCGCCAGAAGCAGGGAGACGAGCGGACGGAAGCGCGTCGTGACGAGAAGCACCAGCAGGACCGGCAGCAGGATCAGGGGCAGGCGCTGCCAGGTCGCGGGCCGCTGGTAGAAGCGGCCCGCGAGCATCGTCTCGATGGCGTTGGCGTGCATCTCCGCGCCGGGCGTGAGTCGGCGCTGCCCCGTGCCGCTCTCGAAGAAGGGCGAGCGGATGAAGTCCTGCAGTTCGGGAAGCACCGCGCCCACGATGACGATCTTGTCGCGGAAGAGCTCCCGCTGGAACTCGAAGGCGTCGAGGTCCATGCCCGCGGGCAGGTCGAACTCGGCGTCGTCGAGGACCGAGGAAAAGGAGTAGGTGGGGATCGATCCCGGCCCGCCGATGAAGTCGATGGTGAAGCTGGTGGCGCCCCTGTGGGGGATCCGGATGGGCCCGATCCTCAGACCGTCCGCCGTCTCCACGACGCGCTTCCCTTTCCGCCCTCCATGGAACAGCCCGAGTGCCTCCACGCCGAGCGAGTGGATCTCCCCGCCCTCGACGGGAATCTTCAGGCGGTAGCGGCGGATGAAGCCGTCGCCGTCCTCCAGCCGATCCACGAGACCCAGTTCCGCCGCCGCGCTTCGGAGCGGTTCGGTGGGATAGGTGAGGCGGTTGCCGATCACGTCGCCGGCCAGCACCTCCTGCTTGACGCCCAGCACCACCTTGCCCTGCGCCGCGATCGCCTCCGCGAAGGCGAGGTCGCCGGCGGGGTCCTCGCCCGGCGCGTCGAAGATCAGGTCGAACACGACCACCCGCGCCCCGGCCTCGCTCAGGTTCTCGAGCAGCTTGGCGTAGTAGCTCCGCGGCCAGGGGAAGACCTGCCCCAGGTCGTCGTAGGATTGCTGGTCGATCCCGACGATCACCGTGTTGCCGCTCGCCTCGATCGGGCCGCGCAGCTTCAGCCTGGAATCGAGGGTGTTGAGCTCGGCGTCGCGCAGGAGGGTGAGGTGGGACGCCACGAAGAACAGCAGCACCGCGAACAGCGCGATGGCCAGGTGCGGCCAGTGGAGCCGCCGGGGCCGGGAGCTCGTTTCGGAGGATGGCATGGGCCCGCTCACGTCAGAATCGCTGTTCGAGGCCGAGACGGAAGTAGGCCTCGTCGTAGTCGAGGTCGGTCTCCGAGGCGTCGTCGAAACGGGCGTGCCCGAGACGCGCGACGATGCCCACTCCCGCATCGAAGCGGTAGTCGACGGCCAGGTCGATGGTGGATCGGCTCGAGTGGGCGCCGGTCATGTTGCCGTCGCCGTTCACGAGCCGCCAGGTGAGGATCGCGGGAACCTTGGGCGAGAGGTAGCTCGCGCTCGCCTGAACCGTCGTGAAGTTGGCGTCCAGCCCGTCGTCGCCCTCCGGCCCCGTCAGTCCGGGATAGCGGTGGGTGGTTCGACCGGCGAGGAGGCCGAAGGCCAGCGGGAGTTCGGGAAACGCCGTGCGCGACTCCACGAACAGGTTGAGCCCGCTGGTCTCGCCCGTCTCGGCGATGTCGTCCCGCCGCCGGCTCACGTGCGCGTTCAGGTTCAGCGTCTGGGCCAGACGACCCAGGGGAAAGCGCAGCCCGCCGCCCAGGGAAAAGTAGAGGGTGCGGTTGCCGACGCCCTCGCCTTCGCTGTCGTCGCCGTTGTCCTGGTCGTAGAGGCGGAGGCCGGAGTTCACGTGGGTCAGCGCGCCTCCGCCGCGGGGCCGGTAGCCGACGTCGGCCGCGTAGACGCGGGTCGCGAGCGTGTGGGTCTTCTCGTCGGCGAGGTTGTCGCGGTAGGTCTCGAACTCCGCGGAGAAGCGCAGGCCGCGGTCGGGCAGGGTGAAGGCGTCGCGCAGGCGGAATCCCCGCCGGTCCACCGGCAGGGTCGTCGTGGCCAGCGAGCGGTAGCTGGCGCCGATGCGGCGATAGCGGAACTCGAGGCGATGGGTCGCCACGTCCGCGTGCAGCGAACTCTGCACGGCGAGATTCGGCAGGCCGCTCAGGTTCATGGGCGTCGTGCTCGAGTTGATGACGAGGATCTTCTCGAATGCCTCCGGATCGAAGGGGAGCGAGATGCCGAAGGTGGAGTCGGCCTCCTCCTTGGTGAGGACGCCGCTCGAGATGTCGTCGGTGAGCAGGCTCATGGCCGCGGCCGTGTCCAGCCGCAGGCGGCGGCCGAAGAGACGGATCCGCAGGTCGCCGCCGAGAACGACGTTGTCCTTGGGGCGCAGCCCGTAGGTGATGGACGAGAGGCGGTCCTTGACCTTGAGCGCCTCGAGGCCGATTCCCATGACCCGATCCGATCCGAATCCCATCCTGACGCCGAGCAGGTCGCGCGTGTAGGTGCCCGCCTGGTCGACGATGGTGCGCACGCCGCCCGGCGCCGTGACGTCCAGGGAATCGTGGCCGGCGCCCTCCACCGCCCGCGCCGTGGCGCCGGAGACCAACTGCGCCTGGAAGGGCCGCGTGTCCAGGCGCAGCGTGGCGCCACGAACCCTTCGGCCCCAGATCGTGAGCGGATTGAAGCGCGGGTTGACGTCGCCGATGCGCGCCGTGACCGGACCCGCGACGAGGTCGAGCCGGAAGCGGCTGCGGGGCTGCACCTCGGGCTTGTCGTCCGAGGTCAGGAACACCCTCGCCCGGTAGCCCAGGAATCCCACGCGGCCGCGCGCGTCCAGGCGGCCGTCGAGCACCCGCGCGGGTTCCTGCCGGTTCACGGCGCCCGCGCCCTGGAGGTCTGTGAAGCGCGAGGAGGCGCTGAAGCGGCCGTGGGGGCGTGGGATCCGCTCATCGTCCCGCATGTCCACGATGCCCGCGGCGCCGCCGGGGCTCAGCGCCACCGTCGTGGCGAGTCGCGCGCGATTCCCGGCGAGGTCCCGGGCCTCGCAGACGATCTCGAGCCCGCCGGCGCCGAACTCCGGCCCCGGTACCCAGGTGAGCACCTCGGGCCTTATCGTGGCCTCGTCGCTGCGGTCGCGGCCGTTAACTCGCAGGGTGACGCCCGCGGGATCGAGGTCGCCGTCCGGGTCGAGGAACCCGAGCACGAGCACGAGCTCCCCGGGTTCCACGGGCAGTCCGGCGTCGGGCGCGATGAGCGTGACCACCGGCGGGGAGCCCGCGCCGGTCGACTCGCCTTCGCCCGTGGAGTCCACGCGCACAACGAAGAGCTGGTCGACGGGCGCGCCCTCGGGGTGCGTGCAGGGCTCGCCGTCGGGGGCCGCGGCCGCGAGGTAGTATTCGACCCCGGGTGGCGCGACCCGTGAAGCCGGGATCTCGGCGTCGAAGCGCCCGCCGCGCAGCCAGGCGTCGAGCACCTCGAAGTCGCCCTCGCCGATGACGCGGTGGTGGATCGCGATCCCATGACCCTCGTCCAGACCCGAGGCCACGCCGGCGATGGACAGGGCCTCGCCCGCGGCGGCGGCCGCCGCCGGTTGGTGGCTCAGGTGGATGTCGTCGCACTGGGCGCGGGCGCCCGGCGCGAAGAGGACGAGGCAGAGGAGAGCGCACTGCGCCGCAACCGAGTTGCGCGGGGAGACGGCTCGTTTCGACGGTTTCATCGCCGGCCTTTCGCTGCGGTTCCTGTTCCTAGTCCTGCGGCTGAACCAGCGGGATCACGAGCACGCGCTCGTTGCCGTCGTCGTCGATCAGCTCGACGCGGATCACCTGGTCCTGACCGCCGTAGGCGCGGAGTCCGCCTCCGAATCCGGGCAGTTCCCCGGGCCGGGTCGGCCGGGCCGTGGGCGGGGAGCCGCCGTCGGAGGCGCCCGTCTGCCCGCCCAGCACCTCGATGTCGCCGTGCTCGTTCCCGTAGACGTAGCGGCCCGTGAGGGCGTGGAGCGTGTTGCCGCCGGCGTTCTCGATGTCGTAGAACTCCGAGCCCTTCACCGCGGCCACGGAGGTCGGCGTCTCCACCTGGAAGTGCGGTTCGTCTCCGCTCGTGACCTTGGCCCAGAGCCGGCCCGCGCCCATCCAGATGCGCTTGGACACCGTGCCGTCGTCGCGCTCGGCGAAGAAGGTGACCTCGGTGTTGCCTGCGAGCTTGAGCAGGCTGCGGTCGTCGAGGAACATCACCGCCACGCCGCCGTCCGCGGCGGTGCGCAGCTTGTCTCCCGAGTCGAGCACGATTCCGGCCGTCATGGCGGTCCATGCGCCGTCCTCGTCCTGGAGACCCTCCACCGTGCCGACGATCTTGATCACCACCGCCACGCTGGCCGCCTCCTCGGCGAGAGCGATCGGCGGGCAGAGCGCCGCGCAGAGCGCGACGAGGATGCCCAGCGCTGCCAGGCGACGGGGGAGCATGCGATTCGTCGTAGTGTTCGTCATTCCTCGATCTCCGGGTTGCCGACCTGCCACCCCGCGGACAGGAGCGTTCTGATGAGAACCATCATCTCCGCGGGGCTCAACGCCTCGCCGTTCACCGCGACCTCACCCGTCGAGCGGAAGCCCTCGAGCCGGGGCGCCAGCTCGTCGAGGGTGCCCGGCGGGAGGATCTGCGACAGGAGGTCGAGCAGCTCGTCGAAGCCGGAGGCGGCTCTCGTCGTCGCCATCTCGAAGCAGAAGATCTCGCTGCTGAAGGTGATGTCGCCGCTCGAAGTGGGGACGATCGCCTCCACCTGCCAGCAGTAGCGGCCGCCCGCGACCAGCGGTTCGGCTCCCGGCGGATAGAGCCACGTGTGGGTGCCGGTGAAGGCGGTGTCGATGCCCAGGTGCTCGTGGATCGGCTCGTTGCCCATCACCTCTTCGCCGCTCGCGTCTCCCGGCAGCACGGGGCACAGGCGAAAGTCGAAACGCGCCGCCTCGCTGCGCCACTGGAAGAGCGGGAAGGGCGAGCCCTCCGCGGGCAGGTCGGCGACGAAGGGCGCGCCGGGGAGAATCAGGTCGACCGCGCGGGGGTTGTTCACCGTGAAGGTGATGAAACAGGCGCTCAGTTCTTCGTCGCTCGCGGGATCGGTGAGGTTCAGCCTGATGCTGTAGATGCCCGCGGGAAGAAAGCCCAGTTGGAGGATGAGCGACTCGAGGTCGTCGGCCGTGTCGGACATCTCCAGCTTGCTCATCTCGAACATCGATCCGCTGCTCGCGAGATCCAGGTTGCTGCCCGAGAGCGTCTGACCGCCCTCCACCGTGAACGGGTCGGTGGCGGCCGAGAACAGCGGCCCCGACTCGCTTTCGAGTTGAAGTCCCAGGACGAGCTCGCGCGCGCCCGCGCCCAGGTTCCCCACGCCGAACCGGAACAGGGGCGCGGCCCCGCCCTCCGCGGCCGGGCGGAAGTCGGACAGGTAGAAGATCCCCACCGCGCTCAGGCCCAGATCGACCAGGCCGAGCTCGATCTCGGGATCCACGTTGTCGCAGGTCTGCGCGGTCGCGCCGGTGGGCGCCGTCATGGCGAAGGTCGTCAGCAGGACACCGAGGAGTATCCAGGACCCGAACGTCGGTCGCCTCGTTCCGCTCATCGTCGCCACCTCCCTTTCTCGTGGGTTCGTCAGCCCCGGTCCGCGGTCGTCTTCCGCCGCTTGACGAGCAGGATCGTGATGTCGTCGGCCTGGGGTTCATGGTCGGTGAACTCGTCGACCTGCTCGAGCAGGATGCGCGTGAGCTCCGCCATGGGCAGGTCGCCGTGCGCGCGCAGGCACTCGGCCACGCGGTCCTCGCCGAACTGCTCCCCGTCCTTCCGTCCCGCCTCCAGGATGCCGTCGGTGATCAGCGCCAGGATGTCGCCCGGCTCCATGCCGATGGTCTCCGTCTCTCCTCCCGGCATCTGCGGGAAGAGGCCCAGCGGAGTCGCCGTGGGCATGCGCTGCTCCACGCCGTCCGTGCTCGCCCGGTAGAGAAGCAGGGGGCCCTGACCGCCCGACATGTACCGGATGCGATGGTGCTCCGAATCCAGCAGCCCCAGGAAGGCCGTGACGAAGCGCTCCGTGGGCAGGTCCTCCACGAGCTGCCGGTTGACCCCCTCGAACGCGCCCTCGAGGTCGCAGCCCATCGATGAGCAGATCCGGAACATGGAGCGCACCTGGGTCACGCTGATGGCGGGCCCCACGCCGTGTCCCGTGGCGTCGGCCAGCAGCAGCGCGCAGCGGTGTTCGTCCAGACGGTTGATGTCGAAGGTGTCGCCGCCCGTCTCCTCGGCGGGCAGGTTGACGCCGTGGATCTCGTAGCCGCCGATCTCGGGCATCTCGTTCGGCAGCGTGCCTATCTGGATCTGCCGCGCCACCTCGAGCTCGTGCTCGAGACGCTTCTTCTCCAGAAGCTCGTCCAGCAGTCGAGCGCGCTGCAGGGCCACGGCGCAGTGGGCCGAGAGCGCGGTGGCGGTTTCGACGTCGTCGTCGTCGAAGCTGCCCTCGCTCCGGTTGAGCACCTGCATCACGCCGATGAGGGAGTCGTCGTAGCCGATGAGCGGCACGGAGAGCATGCAGCGGGTGCGGTAGCCGGAGCTCCTGTCGACGGCGGGGTTGAAGCGCGGGTCGGCGTAGCAGTCGGGCACGTTGATCACCTGCCGCGACTTGCCGCAGGCGCCGGCGAGGCCCTGGTTTGCGGGGATCCGGATCGGGTCCATGCCGATCACGACCTCCGTGTGGAACTCGCCGGCCTCTTCGTCGTGGAGCCAGACCGTCGCGCGCTCGGCGCGCAGCACCGCGCAGGTGACCCTGGCGACCTCGCCGAGCATCTCGTTCAGAGGGAAGGGGCGAGCCAGGTCGCGCGCGATCTTGAGGAACCACGTGGAGGCGGTGGGCAGGTCCGAGGCGCGTTCGGGCCGGGCAGGCATGATTTGACACCCCACTGACGACCTGGGAGCCGGCCGTCGTTGCGGTAAAAAGCTTCTCAGGCGAACCGCCAGGTTCGCTGTCAGGATTCTAAACCATCGAGTATTGATAGTGCAATCCGTCCCCTCCGCGCATGCAGGGCGGGAGGTAAGGGTTCTTACCCGATCGCCGTTTCGCGCTCCAGTCTGTCGACGAGGCGCCGCCGGCTCTCTTCATCGAGAAAAGCCCGCCGGGCGCCGGCCAGGGTCATCTCCCCGAGCTCCTTCGGCGTGAGCCCGAGATCGCGATGGGCGATGTCGAACTCGTCGGAGAGCGTGACGTCCAGGATGGCGGGATCGTCGGTGCACAGGGTGCAGTTCAGTCCATGGACGCGCACGAGGTCGCGGACGGGGTGCTCCGCTCCGTCGGGGATCGCGCGGGTGAGGCGATTGCTGGTGATGCAGACCTCGAGGAGCGTACCGCGCCCGCGGGCCAGTTCGATGATGGAGGGGTCGTCGACGATCCGGATGCCGTGGCCGATCCGCGTGGCGCCGAGCACCTCGATCGCGAAGCGCACGTTCTCCGCGCCCGCCCATTCGCCGGCGTGGATGGAGATGCCCAGCCCGGCGTCCCGGGCGCGCTGGATCAGGTCGACGAAGGGCGCGATGGGGGCGTGGATCTCGTCGCCCGAGAGGTCGAGCCCGGTGATGCCGTCGCCGACGCCCGCGAGGGCGATCTCGAACATCTCCTCGGCCCGTTCGGGTTCGGCGCGGTTGATGGAGACGATCAGGCGCGCGTCGATGTCGTGTCTCGCGGCGGCCTCGGCGCAGGCCCGCCGCACGCGCTCGGCGGCCTCGGCGGCGGAGATCTCGTTGCGGGCGGACAGGGCGACGGGATTGAAGCGCAGCTCGAGGTAGCGGATTCCGTCCCGCGCCGCGTCCTCGACCGCCTCGCGCGTGATGCGCTCGACGACCTCCGCGGACAGGAAGAAGTGCCGGAGCGCGGCGAACTTGGCCAGGAAGTCGTCGACGCCGCGATCGGCGGCCGTCATCTGGACGTGGGCGAGGAAACGCTCGGAATCCTCGACGGGAAACTCGAGGCGATTTTCGCGGGCGATCTCCCGCAGGGTGCCCGAACGGATCGAACCTTCCAGATGTCGATGGAGATCGACTTTGGGCAGGTCGGTCCAGTTGCCAGCTCTGTTCATGCGGGGCTCCCGTTTCGACGAACCACCATTGTATGGCTTGTCGGGGGACAGATCAATCGACCGGATTTTTTCCGGGGGTACGACGCCTCCGGCCTACCTGGAGTATCCCCGGGCCGTGTGGTAGAGCGCCCTGTCGAAGAACAGGACGACGCGGCGGCTCAGCTCCATGGCGCGGTACACCTCCATCAGATCCACCAGCGCGCGGTGCCTGCCGATGAACAGCCAGATCTCGCGCCGCAGCAGCGTGAGCGCGCTCACCACCTCCTGCAGTCCGAAGCCCTGTTCCCTGCGCTGGCGACCCAGCTCCAGGTAGAACTCCGCCACCTCGTCGCCGTGTTCCTCGCCCGAGAGCCAGGAGCAGAACTTGGAGAGGGCCGCGATCGCCTTCTCCTGCACCATGGCGGGAGGGAGCGCGGCGTAGGTGGGCGTGGTGGCGCCGCCGCGGACCACCTCGAGCCAGCGCCGCGAGATCTCCTCGGCGTGCTCCTCGACCATCTGCACGAGCGTGTCGGATATCAGCGCCTCGCCGCCGCTCTCGAGGCGCGCGAAAGAGTCCTGGATCATCCACTCGTCGTGATGCTGCTCGAAGCAGCGGGCCACGGCCTCCTCGTGCGGCGCGAAGGCGAGCCGGGGCACGCGGTCGGCGGCGAACCAGGCGAGCTCCTCGGCGTCGTCGCCGGCCTCCGCCTCGCCGGCTTCCCGCGCCACCTCGAAGCTGACGAAGAGCAGGTCGCCGTAGAACTCGTTGGCCTCGGACGCCGCACCGAGCAGGCGCAGCACGCGGCCCTGGAGACCGGTCTCCTCCCGGAGTTCCCGCAGGGCCGCCGACTTGATGTCCTCGTCCATCTCCGCGAATCCGGTGGGCAGGCACCATTCGCCCTTGTGCGGCGGGTTGCGTCGCTTCACCAGCAGGACCTCGCGAGCCTCGTTCAGCACCACCGAGGCGGCCACCGGCAGGGGGTTGCGGTAGAACACCGCGCCGCAGGAGCCGCAGACCTGACGTGTCCGGTCTTCCAGCCGGCGCTTCTCGAGCGCCGAGCCGCAGTGACCGCAGTATCGCTGTTCATCGGCCATCGTTACCTCCGCAGAGGAAGAGGGCGTCGTCCTTCTGGACGATCACGCGCCCGCTGTGCCGCAGAGTGTCGCTGGCACGGCGGGTCAGTTCGTAGGGCACGCCCTTCTCGAAGCGCGCGCCGGGGTCGAGGAGCGGCAGCTTGAACTGCAGGTAGGCCAGCAGGTCGCCGCGGTCCTCCTCATAGAAGCTCAGGGAGTTCTCGTAGTCGATCCGCCTCACCTCGCCGAAGCTGCGCACGAGTTGAACTCGACCGTTCTCCGCCGAGAATTGACGGATCAGGCGGATCAGCGGCGAATCGTCCGGGGAGAGATCGATGGCGCCGAGCAGGCCCGTGAAGCTGTGCTCGCTGTGCGTCACGGCCAGGAAGGTTCCGCCCGGCCGCAGTACGCGGGCCACCTCGGGAATGATGAAGGGGAAGAAGTAGAGGCTGTAGGCGGCGATGATCAGGTCGAAGCTGTCGTCGTCGAAGGGGAGCTTCGAGACGAGGTTGGTGCAGATGAAGCGCGCCTCGCGCCCCGTCTTCTCGATGCAGCGCCGGTAGGGGCCCTCGTCGCGATCGCAGGCGTCCATGCCGGTGAAGCTCGCGGCGGGCGCCACCCGCTCGGCGAGGATCTCCGCCCAGAAACCGAAGCCGCAGCCCAGGTCGAGGACGTCGCGCGCCGCGCCGAAGTCGAGGGTGCGCAGCATGGCGCCGCGCACGTCTTCGCGGTTGGAGGAGTGGTTGCGGATGAGCGCGGAGATCTGCGCGTGGGCTTTCGGGTCCGCGTAGGGAGAGAGGTAGGGAGTGGCCATGAACACATTGTCGGTCTTAATACCTTCGATTCGCAAGTAGATCTCGTCACTTGCCTTCACCGATCGGACAGATTTGTTTGTCGTCCACCGAAGGGAGTGCCCATGTCCGTGAAGCTGCTCATCGTCAGCGCCTCGACGCGCGAGACCAGCCGCACCCGCGCGCTGGCGAAACGTCTTCACCCCGTGGCGGAGGCCGCCGGGGCGGAGACCCGCCACCTCGACCTGCACGAGACCCGGCTGCCGATGTTCGACGCCGGAGACAAGACCCTGGACGACGACCCCGCCGTGCGGCTCGTCAAGGAGAGCGCCGAGTGGGCCGATGCCTTCCTGCTGGGCACCCCCGAGTATCACGGCGGCATGAGCGGCGCCATGAAGAACTGGCTCGACTTTCTCTACGAGGAGCTGGCCGGCAAGCTGGCGGGCGTCTACGCGGTGACCGGCGGCGGGGGCGGCGACATGTCGATAACCTCCGTGAAGGACGGCTTCCACTGGTGCCACGGTTTCACCCTGCCCTTCCACGCGGCCGCCCGCGGCGTCGATTTCGATGGCCTCGACATGATCAACGAGGGCACCTGGGACCGTCTGCAGCGGATCGTGCATGATCTCGTCCGCTACGCGCCGCTGCTGCACGGCGCTTTCGAGGAGGCCAAGGCCGAAGGAAAGGCCGTCTCCGCCGGCTTCGCCCGTTATCACGAGTAGGGCGAATATCTCCGGATCGAGGAAGCGCGCGCGGTTCCTCGAGTCGATCCCCCGATGATTCGGGCTGCCAGCTTCCGCCAGATAGGCAGTCGATCGGTGGGTGCGGGGCGGGAATCGCGCCAGGTTGGCAGAGGCTCCCACTCGCCCATTTCCGCTGAAAACGCCTAACCCGCTGTCATGTAACGTGAAGCAGGATATCCTGCTTCATGGCACCTCCATTGCGGTTCCCCTCCGGTTCGATCCGCGAGCATGGAGGAGGCTCATCATGACCCTGGACCGCTTGACCCGAAAATCCCAGGAGGCGCTGCAGGGCGCCCACGAATCCGCGCTGCGTCACGGTCATCAGGAGATCGACGCGGAGCACCTGCTGCTGGCGCTGCTGCGCCAGGAGAGCGGGCTGCTGCCCGCGCTCCTCGAACGCCTGGAGCTGGCCGCGGCGCCAATGATCGAGGGCCTGGAGGCCGAGCTCGCCCGTCG
Organism: uncultured bacterium; assembly: GCA_964399495.1. Lineage (GTDB taxonomy): Bacteria > Krumholzibacteriota > Krumholzibacteriia > JACNKJ01 > JACNKJ01 > CAYNQX01. The sequence continues at coordinate 97,574 of CAYNQX010000005.1, read as the reverse complement.
GCCGCGCGTGAGCGGCTCCGGCGCGAACGGACAGCTCCTGCCGAGCCGCCGGCTGCAGCGGACCCTGCTCGCGGCCGAGGATGTCGCGAACGAACGGGACGACGATTTCGTGTCCGTCGAGCATCTGACCCTCGGCCTGCTCGAGGGCGACGGCGAGGCCGCGCGCGCGCTGGCCGACACCGGCCTGAGTCGCGAAGGCCTGCTGGTTGCGCTGGAGGGCCTGCGCGGCGGCGCGCGCGTGACGACGGACGACCCCGAGGCCGGCACCGAGGCGCTCGAGAAGTACGGCAGCGACCTCACCGCGCTGGCCGCGGGCGGCAAGCTGGATCCGGTGATCGGTCGCGACGCGGAGATCCGCCGCGTCGTGCGCATCCTCTCCCGCAAAACGAAGAACAACCCCGTGCTCATCGGCGAGGCGGGCGTGGGCAAGACCGCCGTGGTGGAGGGCCTCGCCCAGCGCATCCACGCGGGCGACGTTCCCGAACGGCTGAAGGGCCGCCGAATCTGGTCGCTGGACCTGGGCGCGCTGCTCGCCGGCGCCAAGTTCCGCGGCGAGTTCGAGGAGCGGCTGGGGGCCGTGCTGGGCGAGATCAAGCGCAGCGAAGGCCGCGTGATCCTGTTCATCGACGAGATCCACAACATCGCGGGCGCCGGCCGCACCGAGGGCAGCCCCGACGCCGGCAACCTGCTCAAGCCCATGCTCGCCCGCGGCGAGCTGCACTGCATCGGCGCGACGACCCTGAACGAGTACCGCAATCACATCGAGAAGGACGCCGCCCTGGAGCGCCGCTTCCAGCCCGTGCTGCTGCAGGCGCCGGACGTGGCCGACAGCATCTCCATTCTGCGCGGCCTGCGCGAGCGCTTCGAGCTGTTCCACGGCGTGCGCATCGCCGACGCGGCGCTCGTCTCCGCGGCCACCCTCTCGGACCGTTACATCAGCGACCGCTTCCTGCCCGACAAGGCGATCGACCTCGTGGACGAGGCCTGCGCCTCCGTGCGCACGGAGATCGACAGCCAGCCCGCGCGCCTGGACGACCTGGGCCGTCACATCACGCGGCTGGAGATCGAGGAGGCCGCCCTGGCCGCCGAGACCGACCGCGCCAGCGCCGACCGGCTCGCCGAGTTACGGCGTGTGCACGATGACCTGCGCGGCGAGGCCGACGCTCTGCGCGCCCGCTGGGAGAACGAGAAGGATGGCCTGTCGGTGCTGCGCGAGCTGCGCGCCCAGGTGGAGCGGCTTCACCGGGAATCCGACCAGGCCGCCCGCGACCAGAACCTGAGCCGCGCCGCCGAGCTCCGACACGGCCTCATCCCCGACCTCGAGCAGCGGATCGCGGAGGCCGAACGCGAACTCGCGCGGCGGCGCGTGTCGGGCGAGGAGACCCTGCTCAGCGAGATCGTGGATCCGACGGAGATCGCCGCCGTGGTGTCCCGCTGGACCGGCGTACCCGTGGACCGGCTCGTCGAAGGCGAAAAGGAGAAGCTGCTGCGCCTTGCCGACACTCTTCACGAGCGGGTGATCGGTCAGGAGGACGCGGTGGACGCCGTCACCGACGCCGTGCTGCGCGCGCGGGCCGGCATCCAGGATCCGGACCGCCCCCTGGGTTCCTTCCTCTTTCTCGGACCCACCGGGGTCGGCAAGACGGAGCTGGCCAAGGCCCTCGCCGAGGCGCTCTTCGACCGCGAGGAGAACCTCGTGCGCCTCGACATGAGCGAGTACATGGAGAAGCACAGCGTCTCGCGCCTCTTCGGCGCGCCGCCCGGCTACGTGGGCCACGAGGAGGGCGGCCAGCTCACCGAGGCGGTGCGTCGCAAGCCCTACGCGGTGCTGCTCTTCGACGAGATCGAGAAGGCTCACCCGGAGGTGTGGAGCGCGCTGCTGCAGGTTCTCGACGACGGCCGGGCCACCGACGGCGCGGGGCGGACCGTCGATTTCCGCAACACCGTGATCATCATGACCTCGAACATCGGCTCGCCTCTGCTGCTCGAGGGCATGGGGGAGCGGGGCGAGATCACGGAGTCGCTGCGCGAGCAGGTGCTCGCCGAGCTGCGGCGGCAGTTCCGTCCCGAGTTCCTGAACCGCGTGGACGAGCAGCTGCTCTTCCGTCCGCTGCGTCCAGACGAGATGGAGGCGATCGTCGCGCTGTTCGTGGGCCGGCTGGCCGCGCGTCTGGCCGACCGCGGCATCGAGATCGACGTGAGCGAGCCGGCGCTTGCGCTGCTCGCGAGGCGCGGCTACGACCCCGTCTACGGCGCGCGGCCTCTGGGCCGGGTGCTCAAGCGCGAGCTGGAGACCCCGCTCAGCCGGATGATCGTGGCGGGCGAGGTGGGAGACGGGGCGCGGGTCCGGGTGGATCCCGCCGGGGGGGATTCCGAACTCTTGACGCTTTCGATCTTCCGCGACAAAATGGCCGCGACAGCCCCTGGCGGTTGAGTGGGAGGATCCAGCCATGTCGGATGTCCTGGACGTTCACGTCGGAGACAAGGCCCCCGAGTTCGCGCTCATCGACGATCTGGGTCGGGAGGTCGCCCTGACCGACTTTCTCGGCTTCCGCGTGGTCCTGTTCTTCTACGTGCGCAACGGCGGGTCGGGCTGCGTGGCCCAGGTTCAGGGCTTCCGCAGCCTCTTCCGCGATTTCCGCGCGACGAACACCGTCGTGCTGGGCATCGCCCCGGAGTCGGTGGAATCCAACGCCGACTTCAAGGTGGTGGAGGCCCTGCCCTTCACGCTGCTCAGCGACGTCGACAGCCGGGTCGCCCGCCACTACGGCTGCTACGGAGACCGCAGGATCATGGGCAAGCAGGTCACGGGGGTGCTGCGCAGCCACTTCGTCATCGACGAGGAGGGGCTGGTGCTCGCGCTCAACCGCAAGGTGGGCGCCACGGACAGCGCGTCCGAGGCGCTGAAGGTGATCTCCAAGCTCGAGCGCTAGCGCCGCCGGAACGCCGCGCCGTCCCTTCACACCAGACCGATCGCCAGGAGGAACATCATGTCCGAACCCCTCGCCAGCCGCCGCTGTGCCCAGATTCCGGAAGGGACGCCGCCCCTGGCCCCCGAACGCCGGGACGCCCTGCTCTCGGAGATCGATGGCTGGGAGATCGTGGACGGACACCACCTGCGCAGGGAGTGGAGCTTTCCCGACTTCCTGAGCGCGCTGGACTGGGTGAATCGCGCGGGAGAGATCGCCGAGGCGGAGCGGCATCACCCGGAGATCTTCCTGACCTGGGGCCGGGTGTCGGTGGAGATCTGGACCCACACGGTGAACGGGCTCAGCGAGAGCGACTTCATCCTGGCGGCCAAGCTGGAGCGGCTCTGAGAGGCCCGCGGTCGATGTTCCCTAGCTGACGAGCTCGCAGCGGCCGATCGCCTCCACCAGCGACTCCCACTTCACGGGCTTGCTGATGTAGTCGTCCATGCCGGCCTTCAGGCATCGCTCGCGGTCGCCCTGCATGGCGTTGGCGGTCATGGCCACGATGCGGGGCTGCTGATCCTTCGCGAACTGCGAGCGGATCTGGCGGGTGGCCTCGAGGCCGTCCATGATGGGCATCTGCATGTCCATCAGCACAAGGTCGTAGTGCTGTCGACGGAGATTCTCCAGGCACTCGACTCCGTTGGCCGCCACGTCGGCGCCGTAGCCCAGGCGCTCGAGCAGGCGCAGGGCGACCTTCTGGTTAACCCGGTTGTCCTCGACGAGCAGGATGTGCAGGGGCAGGCGCTCGGCCAGCCGCTCCATGGAGGCCGGCGGCGCCACGATGTCGACGCCCTTGCGCTCGCCGACGGTGTCGAGAAGCGCGCCGAGCAGACGATCCTGTCGCAGGGGTTTGCTCAGGGCGACGCGGATCGGCGTGTCCGTGATGTCGATCCGCTTGCCGATGGAACTGAGCAGCAGCATGGGCGTGTCGGCGGTCTTGGGATGGTGGGCCAGCAGCTTGGCCAGTTCGACGCCGCTCATCTCGGGCATCTGCATGTCCAGCGCGATCAGGTCCACCGGATCCTCGGTCTCCATGAGCGCCAGGGCCTCTCCGGGGCCCTCCGCCAGGACCGGCTGCATGCCCCAGGCGATGCTCTGCACTTCGAGGACGCGCCGGTTGGTGGCGTTGTCGTCCACCACGAGCAGGCGCAACCCCTGCAGGGCATCGAGGTCGAAGGACGGTTCCGTCAGATTGCTCCGGCGCATGCGCGTGGTGAAGTGGAACGTGGATCCCTCGCCGGGCTCGCTCTCCACCCAGATGCGGCCGCTCATGAGCTCGCAGAGCTGCTTGCTGATGGCCAGGCCGAGGCCCGTTCCGCCGAACTTCCGGGTGGTGGAGCTGTCCACCTGGCTGAACGCCTTGAACAGGCGGTCCATGCCCGCGCAGTCGATGCCGATGCCGGTGTCGCGCACCGCGGTGTGGATCTCGTAGAGACCGTCCTTCAGAAGCTGCGAGGAGACGCTCACGGCGATCTCCCCCTCCGTGGTGAACTTCACGGCGTTGCCGATGAGGTTCACCACGATCTGCCGCAATCGCGTGGGATCGCCCACGAGGGTCTGGGGAACGTTCGGCTCCACCAGGCAGGTCAACTCGAGCGGCTTGTCGCCGACCTTCACGGCCATCAGGTCGAGGGCGTCCTCGATGCACTCGCGGATGCGGAAGGAGTGCTCCTCCAGCTCGAGCTGCCCCGCCTCGATCTTGGAGAAGTCCAGGATGCCGTTGAGGATGGTCAGGAGCGAATCGCCGGAGCTGCGGATGACGTCGGCGTACTCCCGTTGCTCGTTGCTGAGATCCGTGTCGAGCATGAGGCTGGTCATCCCGATCACGCCGTTCATGGGCGTGCGGATTTCGTGGCTCATGGTGGCCAGGAACTCGCTCTTGGCCTTCATGGCCGTGCGCGCCTCGCTGCGCGCCTTCTCCACGTCGCCGAGCGACTGAGCGTTGCGTTCGTCGGCCTCGCCGAGCTTGCCGAGGGTTTCCTCGAGCTGCCGGTCTCGCCTGGAGACCCGGCTCTCGAGACGGGACAGCTGCATACGGTTCAGTCCCCAGCCGAGCGCCATGACGGCGGTGACGGAGACGAGAGCCCAGGTGAGCAGGGCCCAGAGGGGCAGAGCGATCATCGTGTGTCCTTCGTGATGACGAGTGCGGTTCCTCTGGGTATCGGATGGATATTCAAGGTCTTGAGTGGAACCCGGACCCTCCCGGAGCGGTGAGTTCCGATGCTTGCCGGGAGTTTCCCGTGATTTCTCGTGCGAAAAAAAAATCCCCCTGAGGCGGGGGGATTCCAGGTCGGATGCTCCCTGCGATCAGGACATGTGGCGGGCGCGATACTCGTCCAGGGAGTCGTAGAGCTGCTGGTAGGAGTCGATCACGAAGAGGAGCGGCTGGTAGTGATCGATCTCGAAGTCCTGGGCGATCACGCGGTCCAGGTCGAAGTCGAGCCGCTCGACCTCGTCGCTCTCGAGGCAGTGCTTGCCCTCGCCGGGAGAGGAGATGAGGCCGCTGCCGTAGATCTTGAGACGACCGTCCTCGCGGATCAGCCCGAACTCCACGGTGAACCAGAACAGCCGCTGCAGCTCGGTGACCTGACGCTCGGTGGCGGCGGCCAGCCCCACCTCGCCGAACTTCTGCAGGAAGGCCCCGAAGACCTTGTGGGCGTGCATCGGGATGTGCCCGAACACGTCGTGGAAGATGTCGGGCTCGGGCAGATACTCCAGCTGCCCCGCGGGCCGAACGCCGACGGCCGTCGGAAACTCCCTCCGGGAGAGGCAGGCGAAGAACTCCTCCGCGGGAATGTAGCCCGCCACGGCCTTGGACTCCCAGCCGGTGATGGGGCCCAGGCGGCGGTTGATGTCGCCCAGCTGGGGCACGCTGTCCGCGTAGATCTCGAGCGCTTTCAGCCCCTCCAGGTAGGCCTCGCTCGCCTGGATCTCCAGCTCTCCGATGCGCCGTTCGTAGAGCTCCTTCCAGACGGCATGGTCTTCGGGTCCGTAGTTGTCGTACCGCTGTTCGATGAAATCGACCTGCAAATCGGCCCTCCCTATTTTGCACAATAATTCCGGAATTTCGCCCCGCCCGTCAAGTCGCTTTCCTCGATCGCGATCACTCGTTACGAAAGGTACTTGCTTCCATCCCATCGGCTTGGTTAGCCTTGTGCCCTGGATGACGATTCGAGGAGGGGGGCGATGAGTAAAGCCGGAACGAAAGCGATGCGTGCCGATATGGCTGCCATGGATGAAAAAATCCGGGAACTCCGTGCGTCGCCCCTGTTCCGCCACATTCCGACGGAGACCCTGGAACGCATCGCGCCCGATGTCATCCGCAGGGTCTACGGCAAGGGTCAGATCATCATCCAGCAGGGCGATCCGGCCAACGGTTTCTATCTGGTGCTGTTCGGCCGCGTCAAGATCCGCGTCAGCTCCGGTTCGGGCAAGGAGCAGGTGCTCCACTTCTATGGGCCGGGGGGAAGCTTCGGCGAGGCCGCCATGCTCGGCGGCAACGGCTTCCCCGTCGATGTCGTCGCCCTGGAGCGCTCGCGCCTCGCGTTCGTCCCAGCCAGGATCTTCGATCAGGAGATGGATGGGGATCCCACCTTCAGTCGCCAGATCCTGAGTTCCATGGCCCGGCGGCTCACGGAGTTCGCCCATATCATCGAGGATCTCTCGATCCGGGAGGTCAAGGCCAGGCTCGCCTGCTACCTGCTGCGACAGAGCTGCGATCAGGGTCAGCTGGAGCTGCCGGTGGGCAAGGGCGAACTCGCTCGTCTGCTGGGCACCACCGCCGAGAGCCTCTCCCGCTCCCTGCGCACCCTGAGCGACCAGGGCGCCATCAAGGTCGATGGACGCAGGATCGCCCTTCTCAATCCCGACGCATTGATGGACCTCGCCGAGGAGTAGCTCCCGGGCCTTGATCCAGGTCAATGCACCTCTTCGCGCTTCCCTCTAGCCTCATCTTGCCCCGCATTTCCGTACCTACCATGAGGTCCCAGCACGAGGAGCGACAACGGATGTCCTGCAATCTCGGCCCGATCCATTTCTGGATCTTCGAACAGGTGCGACGCACCGAAGCCCGCGCGCGAGTCCTTCTGGAGGTTCTGGCAGACGCGGGCGTGGAGGGAGTCGAGGATGCGTGGCGCCAGATCATGGAGCGTCATCCCGGCGAGTTCGAGACCGTCGAACTCGAGACCTTGATCGGAGAGGTCGTCCACGAGAGCGTCGAGCACCTGGTCTCCACGGTGCAGGCGCGCGAGGCGGCGCTCTGGGCCTTCGTGACGGAGCGGGGCGGCGAAGCGCAGAACCTGTTCGTCGAGGCCTATCTCGCCGACGGTCGCCAATGGGGTGAACGCACGCGCGACGCTCATGCCGAGATGGACGCCCGATCGATCTTCGCCAGCTTCAGGGAACTCTGGCTCGAGGGGATGCCCTGCTACGTGGAGATCGACCTCCCGGCCGACACCGCCGAGCGGGTGGAGTGGACCCGGCAGGGCCTGCCCCTGGCGCGCTACTGGGATCTGCCGGCGAACGAGGCCGCGGGCCTGGCCAGTCTTCACTGCCGCTGGTTGAAGGCGTTCGTGGAGGGCTGCACCGACGGCTATCGCTTCGAGTGCGTCGAATGCCCGACGGATACGGGCCAGGAGTACCACTTCCGTATCCTGCCGGAGGGCTGATCTCCCCTTCCTTGACGCTCGAAGGGTCGAACCCTATACTCCCCATCTCCCTGCGAAATCTGTTAGCCATTCAGCCAGGTGGTTGTCTTTGCACGTATTGCATCGTTCGAGCCCCCCTGCGTGCAGCATCATCAAATCACTGCTCCTGCTCGTCGCCCTGACCTTCGCGGTCCAGCCCCTGGCGTGGTCCACGGCAGGGGCCGCACCCGTGCCGGCGGCGACGGGAGACCTGCCCGCGGCCGGCCCCGCCGACGCGCCGAGCCCCGCGGACCGTTCGCTGAACGCCGCCCAGCGCGAGCGCATCGCCGAGCTGCTCGGCGGCGCGCCGAACCGCGCCGCGCGACAGGACGTGAGCTGGCTGGCGATCCTCGTGGAGTTCGACGATCGCGCCTTCCCCGAGGAGTACAGCGAGGAGCTCGATCCCCTCGATGTTCTCGGGCAGCCCGACGAGTTCATCGTCACGCCGCTGAGGGAGTGGTTCGAGAACATGATGGCCCGCACGGCCGAGTACTACGGCACCGTATCGCGCGGCGCGGTGACGTTGCAGCCGGTGCTGGCCGACACGCTGCTCACCCTCGGCAGCGACATGGGTCACTACGGCGACGACGATCTGCCCTGGGAGCACGGAGTGCGCCTGCTCGCCAGCGAGGTGGTGGACTCCCTCGACGCGCACATCGACTTTTCCGCCTACGACCTCGTCACCTTCATCCACGCCGGACCGGGCCAGGAGTCCGATCTGCTGCGTGACTCGCCGGAACAGATCTGGTCCGGTTTCCTCGACTACGAGTCCCTCACCGAGGCGTTCGCGGATTCCACCCCGGACCCCGAGATCGAGGGCTGGCCGGGCATCCAGACCGACGACGGCGGTTTCGTGCTGCGGCGCTTCGGCGTGGCACCCGAACTGGAGCTCGAGGAGGACATGAGCCCGCCCTTCGTGCTGGGCGCGCTGGGTGTGTACGCGCATCAGATCGGCAGCTACCTGGGCCTGCTCAGCCTCGGCGACTACCAGGATCCCCGCGCCCAGGGCGTGGGCAACTTCGATCTCATGGGCAGCGGGCTCTGGAACGCGCTGGGCTTCGTGCCCGGTCCGCCCTGCGCCTTCAATCGCATGCTCATGGGCTGGGACGCGCCGATCGAAGTCTCCAAGGCCGACGCGTTCGGCGAGGAGGATGCCGGCGGCGTTCCGCTGAGCGTCCGCGGGTGGGAGCAGTCGGCCGACAGCACCCTTCTCAAACTGCCCATCTCCGATCGCGAGTACTTCCTCGTCGAGAATCGCGACCAGGACGCCGACGCCGACGACGCCTTCACCTTCGACGACGCCAACGGCAACCACATTCCCGACAACGGCGAGTCCCTGCTCGGCGCCGAGTTCGACTACTACACGACACAGTACAACGCCGGCGACACGACGCCCGGCAGCGGACTGTTCATCTGGCGCATCGACGAGGACCTGCTCCGGCTCACCTTCGAGTCCAACCGGAACGTCATCAACGCGTACAACGACCACTACGGCGTGATGCTGCTCGAGGCCGACGGCTTCCCCGATCTCTCCACGGTGAGCTACGACCCCAACGCCTACGGCGGCGACTACGACGCATTCCGCGCCGCCGGCGGCCCGAACGATCTCGTGGTCACCGCCACCGCCGCCGACGCGAACACGTTGCCCGACACCCGCACGGCCGAGGGCGCCGACTCGGGCTGGCGCTTCCACTCCGTGAGCGCCCACGGGCCGACGATGACCTTCACCGCGCGCTGGGAGCCCATCGGACTGCCGAACGACGCGATCGCGATCACGGGCGTCACGCCGGTGGGGGACCCGCTCCTGGCGAACGTCACCGGCGACGACGCGCCGGAGTTCGTCTATCTCACGACCGACGGCGACTCGCTCTTCGTCCATGTCGTGGCGAGCGGCGAGTTCGGCTCCGGCGACATCATCGCGCGCGTCGAGGGCCAGGCCGCGGGTTCGATCGCGGCGGGCAACGTCGACGGCTCCCTGCCCCCCGATATCAGTTTCGAGATCGTGCTGCTGACCCGCGACGGCCGGCTCTTCGGCTGGCACGGGGACGGCACGAGCCTCTCGGGCGTCGCGGATCAGCCCTACGCCACCGTGAACGCCGCCAGCCGGACGCCCCTGCTCTCCCCGGCCGGAGCCCTCCGCGACGAGGAGCTGGTCGGCGCCGCGGGTTTCGTGGCCCTTGTGCTCGAGGAGCACCCCGCCGAGCCGGGCGGCGTCGACTACACCGTGCCGCGCTGGCTTGGCATCGATGGGTCGGAGTTCGACCTCGGCCTCGGCGACGCCGAGTGGGGCGCGCCCCATCGTGGTCTGCCGGTGTCGGATCCCGCGCTCTCCTACGTGGTGAGCACTCCCGCCCACGGCAATGACGAGTTCGCGCACCCCGTCTTCAGCTTCGCTCTCGCCGACAGCTCCGAGGGGGGCGACCTCCGCGTCGTCCAGCTGGCCTCCTACGAGGCGATCCACAGCCACGGCCGGCCGATCCGCACGGAGCTGCCGCTGACCTACGGCACGGACGCGAACGTGCAGCTCGCGGCCGGCGATCTCGACGCGGACGGTTACGACGACCTGGTGATCGAGACGGAGGGCAAGCTGCTGCTCTGGTACCCGGCCGGGCACCACGGCACGGACGAGCCGTTCTTCGTCGGCGACCTGCTCCCGGCTTCAGAGACCCAGGCGCTGCTGCCCGCCGATCTGAACGGCGACGGCGCGTTGTCGGCCCTCACCGCGACCCCGAACGATCTGGCCGCCTTCGGGCCACGGGGCACCGGTCTGGACGGCTGGATCCTCGGCATCGACCAGACCGAACTCGAGCCCGGCCTCTGGCGCGATCCCTCCCGCTGGATGCTCGCCCGCCGCGACGCTGAGCATGTCGACCACCCGCTGCTGCTCACCATGGACGGCCGCCTGTTCGCCGACCGCGCGGCCCTGGCGGCAAAGACGCCGAGCGCTTTCCTCGGCGGCAACGTAGGGGGCAGCCCCGTCCTCGCGGATCTCGACGGTGACGGCCTGCTCGAACTCCGCGGCCTCTCCGGCTTCGAGCCCGCCCTGGCCACGACGGCCGGGGAGGACACGCTGCTCGCGGGCCGCATCGCCAGAATCTGGCAGGTGGAGACCGAGTGGGCCGACGCCGGGCTGAGCACCTGGAACCAGGGCGGCGCGGACGCAACCCGCAGCCGGCGCGCGGCCGCCACGGCCGACTTCACCCCGCCCGGCTCGGGAACTTCGTCGTTCAGTTCGGCCTACGGATACCCGAACCCCGCTGCAGACGGCGTGACGTGGCGCGTCGAAACCGACGCGCCGGATCGCTTCACCGTGAGCCTCTTCGATCTCGAGGGCCAGCTTCGACTGAGCCTCGAAGGCGTCACGGACGGCTTCAGCCCCTGGGAAGGGGAAAGCGTCCTTGAGGGTCTGGCCTCGGGCGTGTACTTTTTCGTCATTCGTTCCGAGACGTCGGGCCGCCTGGAGACGGGCCGCCTGGCGATCGTCCGCTGATCCCGTGGAGGTATGATGGCTTTCCGAGCCCGCATCCTGGCCCCCGCCCTGATCCTCGTCCTTGCCATCGGCCTTCTGGCGCCGATCGCCGGGGCCTACGAGCCCGGAACCTCGGGTCTGCTGTTCCTGCGCCTCGGCGTCAGCGAGCGGGCCGCCGGCATGGGCGAGGCCTACACGGCCCTCGCCACCGACGCCACCGCCCTCTACTGGAACCCGGCCGGCCTGGCGGCTCTCGAGCGCACCCAGGTGCACCTGATGCACAACGAGTGGATCTCCTCCGTGCGGCAGGAGTTCGTCGGCCTGGCCCATCCCACCGACTTCGGTACCTTCGCGGTGGGCGTGACCGGTCTCACCATGGACGACATGGAGCGCCGGGAGGAGCTGCCGAGCAGCGAACCCCTGGGTCACTTCTCGGCCTTCGACATCGCGGTGCACGGTGGTTTCGGCCGCAAGATCCTGGAGAACCTCGACGCCGGTATCGCGGTGAAGTGGGTGTACAGCCGGCTGGACGAGGAGAGCGCCAAGGGCTTCCTCGTCGATCTCGGAATCCGTCACGAGGCGGTGATTCCCGGCCTGACCATGGCCGCCTCGCTCCTGCACTTCGGCCCCAAGTTCAAGTACGTGGCCGAGGAGTTCGACGCCCCGCGCACCATCAAGCTGGGCGCGGCCTGGCTCGCGCCCTTCGCGCCCGAGGACAGCGACCTGAGCCTGGCCTACGACCTCCTGCTCCTGAGCGACAGCGACACCGAGAGCGACGCCGACCTCGGCCAGAGCAAGGCGCTCAATGCCCGCCACCACCTGGGCGCCGAGTACGACTTCCGTCGCATGGCCGCGCTGCGGCTGGGCTACAAGATCGGCTACGACTCGCAGTCCTTCAGCTTCGGCGCGGGCCTGCGCTGGCATCAGTTCCAGTTCGACTACGCGTTCCTGCCCGTGGACAACGACCTGGGCAACTCCCATCGACTGGGCGTGACGCTCGATCTCTGATCCCACACTATGGAGTCACGAATCCGGGCGTCGGCGGCAGCCGGCGCCCTTTTCATTTGCGGCGGATCATGCAGCGGGGGGGATCCCCGATGTTCTCACGGGCCTCGGAGGGAAAGCTCTCCCCGCGATCGTTCATCAGGGTGATCGCTCCGCCGTGGAGCCGGGCATAGCTGAAGCGGACGATCCAGTCGCCCAGGCAGAGTATCTCCCAGGCGCGATGGCGGTAGTGGAATCCCATGTGGAGGTGCCCGACGATCAGCGTGTCGAAGCTGTCGTCGAGCAGCTCCCGCAGGCGCAGGGGGCGGGATGCGTAGCGGTTCTTCTCCTCGCGCTCGTCCAGCCAGCGGCTGCCGTGGGAGAGCCTGTCGGCCGCCCAGAAGGTGAAGTCGGGGTGCAACAGCCGGGCCGCCCCGATGAACAGCCGGTTTCTGATCACCTTCTTCAGCGCAAGGTAGCCGCGGTCGTTCGTGAGGGTCTCGTCGCCGTGGTCGATGCGCAGGCGCCGGCCCTGGTGCTCGGCCAGGCAGCCGTCGGGGGCCAGCTCGAAACCGAACTCGTCCTCCAGGTGCTTGCCCGTCCAGAAGTCGTGATTCCCGCCGACCAGGGTCACCTTGGTGCCCGCCAGCACGCGCTCGCGCAGGGGGAAGAGCACGTCGATGAATCCCGCGGGCATGACCCGGCGGTACTCGAACCAGAAATCGAAGAGATCGCCCACCAGGTAGAGGTGCTCGGCATCATCGATGCTTTCCAGAAAGCGTCGGAAACGCTGACGCTTTTCGCGCTCGAGCGAGGAATCCTGGGTGTTGAAATGGGCATCGGAGAGGAAGTAGACGGAACCACCGGGCATGAGCACTCCTTGGATCTGCCAAGGTCTTGAGAGTAGGTCATATCGGTTCGGGAAACAAGAAGCGGGAACTGGTGGACAATCGGGGCGTAATGACGGACCCTGTCGACCGAATCTCCTCCCCTGCAAGAATCGATTGCCTGCTTTCAGGAATAGGCATATAGTTGGTTCATAGGGGATTCCACTGCAAGGAAAGGATTTCCAAGGTGCTGAACAGAATTCAGAGCCGATTGGGCGCCCTTCGAGGACTCCTCGCGATACTGGCCCTGTCCATTCTTACACTGAGTCAGGTCGCGACGGTCTCGGCGCGCGACTACGAGTCCGTCATCAACGCCGATGCCGTGAGCCCCTTCCGTCAGGTCGCCGAGAAGGTCGTGCCGGCCGTGGTCTCCATCGAAGTGACCCGCGACCTCGAATCCTCCATGCGCGACCATCCCTTCTTCGACCAATTCCGCAACTTCATGCCCGATCAGGAGATGCCCGAGAACCACGCGCCGATTCCCGGCTCGGGATCCGGATTCCTGATCGACGAGGAAGGCATCGTGGTCACCAACAACCACGTGGTGCGCGACACGGAGACCATCAAGGTGCGCCTCCCGGGCGAGCGCGACGCCTACGAGGCCGAGGTGCTCGGCCTGGATCCCAAGACCGACCTGGCCGTGATCCGCATCACCAACGGCGAGGGCCGCCGCTTCCCCTTCGTGGAGCAGGGGGACAGCAAGGAGGCTCGCGTGGGCGACTGGGCGATCGCCGTCGGCAATCCCCTGGGCGAGCTCGAGGGCAGCCTGACCGTGGGCGTCATCAGCGCAAAGGGGCGCAGCCAGCTCGCGATCCAGGGCGGCACGCCGGCCTATCAGGACTTCATCCAGACCGACGCGGCCATCAACTTCGGCAACAGCGGCGGTCCGCTGGTCGACATCCATGGCCGGGTGATCGGCATCAACACCGCCATCAACGCCGCCGGACAGGGCATCGGTTTCGCGATTCCCATCAACCTGGCGGGGAAGATCATCCCGCAGCTCGTCGAGAAGGGGCGCGTGACCCGCGCCTACCTCGGCGTGGCGCCCCGTGAACTGGACGCCGCCTATGCCGAGGCCCTCGGCCTCGCCCTGAAGCGCGGAATCCTGGTCGAGGACGTCATCCCCGGCATGCCCGCCGATCGCGCAGGAGTTCGCGAGGGGGATGTCATTACTGAATTCGCGGGCCAGGAAGTCGAGAATATCGATGCGTTCCGCTTCCTCGTGGCCGAGCGCGAGGTGGGAGAAAAAGTAGAGATCCGCCTACATCGTGATGGAAATTCAATCACGAAAAAGGTTAGACTCGTCGAGTATCCCGAGGAGGCGCAGGCTCCGGCCAGCCAGCCGGAGGCTACGGACGAGTTCTTCGGCATGGAGGTCGAGGAGCTCGCCGGAAGCGAATTCGCGGAGAGCATGGAGATCGACGCCGACCACGGAGTGGTGGTGACGCGGATCCGAACCGGAAGTCCGGCGGAGCAAGCGGAGCTGAGAGTCGGCGACGTGATTCAGAAAATCAAGAAGATGAAGATCCGAAACCTGGAGGATTTCGAGAAGGCGAGAGAGCAGTTCGGCGAGAGCGATGAGCGCGTCGGTTTGCTCGTACAGAGGAAGGCCTACTCCACCTTCCTGCTCATTACACCAAAGTAGGGGGGCACCCGCCCCACGGTTACAACCCCTGCTGGTGCGGTTCCGCCGCGCTCCGAGCGCGGCTAGCGAAAGGAAGAGCCATGAGAGGCAATCGCGAACCAATCCGGCATAGCGGCGAGATCAGCTTGGACATCTATCTCAAGCAGATCCACGACATCCCGCTGCTCACGAGAGAGCAAGAGGGAGAACTCGCGCGCCGAATCCGAGAGGACGACCACGAGGCCCTGGAGACCCTGGTCAAATCCAACCTTCGTTTCGTCGTCTCGGTGGCGAAGCAGTATGCGGGACAGGGACTCAGTCTCACCGACCTCATCAACGAGGGCAACATCGGCCTCATGCGGGCCGCCGAGCGTTTCGACGAGAAGCGTGGATTCAAGTTCATCAGTTACGCGGTTTGGTGGGTGCGGCAGGCGATGCTGCAGGCCCTCGCCGAGCAGTCCAGGATCTTCCGGGTGCCCCTGAACCGTGCCACCACCCTCTACAGGGTGGGCAAGGTTCAGCAGCGCCTCACCCAGGATCTCGGACGCGATCCCACCGTGGAGGAGATCGCCGAGAAGCTCAAGCTGAGCCGGAAGGAAGTCCGGGGCACTCTGGACATCGCCAACGTTCCCCTGTCCATGGACGAATCCTACGGCGACGACGAGGACAACCCCCTGCGCGACTTCCTGCGCGACGAGGAGGCGGAGAGTACCGACGATCGCGCCTACCAGCGTACGCTCAGCGAGGACGTGGCGGAGGTGATCGACGCTCTCCCCGAGAGGGAGCAGAAGATCCTCGTGGCCTACTTCGGGCTGGACGGAAGCGAGCCCGAGACCCTCGAGCGGATCGGCCAGAACCTCGGCCTCACGCGGGAGCGGATCCGTCAGATCAAGGAGGAATCCCTCCAGCGGCTCCGCATCTCTCGCAACGGCAGGGCGTTGAAGAGCTACCTCGAGTCCTGACCGAAACGACGATATCTGCATCGAACGGGGATCCGGAAGGGTCCCCGTTCTCTTTGGCGGCTTCCCCGGGCTTCCGGAATGGAACCTGCTATTCCTCGAAACGGCGCAGGATGTCTTGACACTCCCGAAGGCGCTGCCTACCCTGGCCCCGTTCCCGCAACCCCGGAAAGCCATGGCACGCAAGAGTAAACGCTTCACATTCGTCCTCATCCGCGAGACGGAGCATCCTATCCGCCAGCTCAGGCTCAGCGCCTGGCAGCTGCGTGCGGTGGTAGGAATTCTGTCGATCTTCGTGCTCTCGCTCGTCGGCCTGGCCGTTCACGGATATCTCAGGGGCGAACAGGGGCTCGAACTCAGCCGCGCCCAGGAGGAGAACGCCCGGCTGCGGGAGGACGTCCGCAAGGTCCACGATCGCGTGGCCGAGCTGGAGGCCGATCTCAACGAGATCGACGAGTTCCAGCGCTGGACCCGAACCGTGGCCAATCTCGAGCCCCTGGGCGAGGAGGCCCTCTCCGGCGGCGTCGGCGGCCCGGTGAACGAGAAGCCCGTGGCGGAACTCGCCGGCGTCTCCCTGAGGCTCGACCGCCTCGCCGGACGGAGCCACGTGCTGCGCCAGAGCGCCGAGGGAGTGCTGGAGTCCCTGCGCGACAGCGAGGAGAAGCTGAGCCGAATCCCCTCGATCCGCCCGATCGTCGGCGGACGCCTCAGCAGCCGCTACGGACGCCGGGTCGACCCCTTCACGGGCCAGCCCGCCTTCCACCGCGGCATCGACGTCTCCGCGCGCCGCGGAACGCCCATCATGACGCCGGCCGACGGCCGCGTGAAGAAGGTGCGCCGCTCCAGCGCCGGCTACGGCAACATGCTCACCATCGACCACGGCAACGGCTTCGAAACCAAGTTCGCCCACTGCGACCGGATCCTCGTGAGCCGGGGTCAGAAGGTCGCCCGTGGCGAGGTGGTGGCCACCGTCGGCAGCACGGGCCATTCCACCGCTCCGCACCTCCACTACGAGGTGATCCGCGACGGGAAGCACTACAACCCGAGCCACTACATCCTCTCCGACGAATTCATCGTTGACTGATTTCCGACTCTGCGGCTAACTACGTGACACATCTCCAGATGGAGCCGTCATGACAGCGAAGCCGTATCCGGGAACGCCCCTGCTCGCGAGCGCCTGCCTCATCGGCGCCCGCTGCCGCTATGACGGCGGGGGCAAACCCAGGCGGCTGCTGGTGGAGATGGCCCGCCGCGGCCTGGTGCTGCCCCTCTGCCCCGAGCAGCTCGGGGGGCTGCCCACGCCCCGTCCGCCGGCGGAACTCGTGGACGGGCTGGGAGAGGACGTCCTCGCCGGCAGGGCCCGGGTGCTTGATGTCCTGGGCGCGGACCGCAGCGAGGCCTTCCGCCGCGGCGCCCGGGAGACCTTGACGCGAGCCAGGCATCACGGCTGCCGTCTGGCGGTGCTCAAGGAACGGAGCCCCTCCTGCGGAGTATGCCGTCTGGCCGACGGCCGGGAGGGGCGGGGAGTCACGGCGGCGCTGCTCGCCGCCGATGGGTTTGATCTGATCAGCGACGAGGACGAGGACCTCGCGCGGCGCCTCGAGGAGTTCCATGATGCGGATCGCTAGCCGCCCGCTCTCGCGCCGAGTCCGGCTGCTGACCGCGTTGCTGTGGGTCCTCATTCCCGCGTCCGCCCTGGCCGCCCCGAGCATCGGCGGCATCCGCCACTGGACCGCTCCCGACCACACCCGCGTCGTCCTGGACCTGGCCGGCGACTACAGCTACGAGATCAGCACGCGCAGCAGCCCCGAGCGGATCGTCGTGGACATTCCCACCGGCGCCTTCGGCTGCGACACCGGCCCCCGTCCCGTGGGCGACGAGATCCTCCACCGCGTGCGCTGCAATCAGCTGCGGCGCGGCGCGCAGGTGGTGCTGGATCTCAAGGACGCCTACCGCTACAAGTACTTCGCCCTGGACGCCATTCCCGGCAAGAAGCCGCGCAGGATCGTCATCGACATCTTCCCCAAGCGCCGCGGCGAACCGGAACCGCCGCCGCGGGTCGCGGAGGGCAGGAAGAAGCCGGAGAGTCCGACCCCCGTGGCGAAGGCGCCGAGATCGACCCTCGGGCGGGAGGTCGTGGTGGTGATCGACGCCGGGCACGGCGGCGAAGACCCGGGCGCCATCTACCGGGGACACCGCGAGAAGAACATCGCCCTGGATATCGCGAGACGCCTCAAGCGGGAGATCGACGCCCGCCCGGGCTACCGGGCCGTGCTCACCCGAAAGGGCGACTACTTCGTAAGTCTCGCGCGGCGGCGTGAGCTGGCGGACGAGGCGCAGGGCGACCTGATGCTGAGCATCCACTGCAACTCCGCGCCCAACGGACAGGCCGGCGGCGTCGAGCTCTACTACCTCTCCACCAAGGGCGCCAGCAGCCGACGCGCCCAGGCCCTCGCGGATCTGGAGAACCGGGCGGACCTGGTGGGGGGCATGCACCCCAAGGCCGGCGACGAGGAGTATCGGCTGGTGCTGAACCGCCAGCTCAAGACCAATATCCGCCGCAGCGGCAAGGTGGCCGAAGCTCTCCGTCTCGCCGCGCGCAAGGATTCGCAACTTCGCGCCAACCGCAAGGTGAAGCGGGCCGGCCTGGCGGTGTGCAAGATGGTCTCCATGCCCTCGGTGCTGGTGGAGGTGGGCTTCTTCACGAACCGGAGGGACTTCCAGCTCCTGACCTCGCCCGACGGCCGCGGACGCTACGCGCGCTGGCTCGCGAACGGAGTCGAGGAGTACTTCCGCCAGAACCGTTCCACGCTCTACGATCCTCTCTTCGCCCGCACGGACAAGCTCATCTACAAGGTGAAGCGGGGGGACAACCTCACGCGGATCGCCCGGCGCTTCGGCGTGAGTATCGAGGACATCGTTCGCGCCAACCACCTGAAGCGCGGCGACCACCTGGGTGTGGGCGACCTGCTGCTCGTGGTGGCCGCCGAGCAGGAGCCCGTGGTGCACACCGTGAAGCGGGGGGAGAACCTGACCTTGATCGCCCAGCGCTACGGTGTCAGCCTCGACTCCCTGCTTCAGGCCAACCGACTCGACCGCAGCGATTTCCTGCGGGTGGGCCAGGAGCTGGTGATCCTGCGGGACGGAATCGCCCAGAGGGGGAGCGACTGATGCTGGAGGGATTGCGAAAGAACCTGCCGATCAAGTTGACCAGCCTCGTCCTCGCCGCCCTGCTCTGGGGAATGGTGGCCGGTCAGAAGGAGGTCGTCCGGCAGCTCGACGTGCCGCTGGTCCTGCCGGTGCTCGCCGATTCGCTCATCTATCTCAGTTCGCCGCCGCAGGCGGTGGGGGTGACCCTCTCGGCCAGCGGTCGGAGCATGCTGTGGCTGCGCCTCAAGCCGCCGCGCATGGCGCCCGGCTTCATGCCCCAGCCGGGGGGCGAGGCCGTGTCGCTTCGCCTGCGGGAGGAGTTCCTCGATCTTCCTCGTCAGTTCCAGGGGAAGGTGCTGGATATCCGGCCGTCGGTGCTGAATCTGCAGGTGCTGCCCGTCTCCGAGAAGGAGGTGCCGGTGAAGGTGGTCGTGGGCAAGGAGCCCCGCCATCCCTACCGGTTCGCCGAGGGCGGGGAGCCGCGGGCGGAACCGGCGAGGATCGTGGCTCGCGGACCCCGGGAACGCGTGACCCGCATGCCCTGGGTCAGGACGGAGTTTCTGGATCTCTCCGACGCCACGGCCAGCGGCACGCGGGAAGTGGCGCTCGAGAGCGGCGATTCCCTCATCGCCTTCGAGCCCGCCACCGTGTGGGTGAACTACGAGATCGAGGCCTGGCAGCCGGAATAGCTGCCGTTGGCTCCCGATCGGCTTGACGCCGGGGTGGGGGGAGCCATAGACTGAGGAAAGAACAACGGGAGGCTTCACCAGGAATGCAATTGTCCGACTTCCTCACGGAAGACGCCATCCAGCTCGATCTGCTCAGCAGCGACAAGGAGGCGCTCTTCAAGGACGCTCTCGCACACCTCCATGAAAAAGGCTACGTCACCGAACCGGACAAGGTGCTCGAGGACCTGCGGGTCCGCGAAGAGATCATGAGCACCGGGATCGGTCAGGGCGTCGCCATTCCTCACGCCCAGAGCGAGGGGGTGCCCGGCACCCATCTGTCGCTCTGGCGGCCGAGTCAGCCCGTGGAGTTCAACGCCATGGACGAACAGCCGGTGGACCTGATCTTCATGATCCTGGGACCCCGGGGAATCGGCAACGAGCACGTGAAGATCCTGGCGAAGATCTCCAGGCTCCTTCACGGTTCCGATTTCCGTGACCGGCTACGATCGGCGGCGTCGGCTTCGGACGTCCTGGACACCATCCGGGATTTCGAGGCCAGCTGAACCCGTGGGACTGCGGCCGCGAAGGAACCGCCGCAAGGCGGTTCTTTCTTATTCGGCAAACGATGTCATCGAAACGAGAGTGAATTGCGGTGAAGCGCCTCTGGTTGTTATATCTGGTCCTGATCTTCGGACTGTCTTCCATTCCGTCGGATCCCCGCCCGAAGAGCGCGCCGATCTTCTCGGACAAGATCGCGCACTTCGTGCTGTACGCGGGGCTGACCTGGTGGTTCGTGAAGGCGGAGTCGAAAGGGAAACGGCGGGTCGCGCACATCTTCCTGGCGGCCCTGCTGCTGGCGGGGCTCACGGGCCTGGCCGACGAGTTCTACCAGGGCTTCGTGCCCAACCGCACGCGCGAGCTGGGCGACTGGATCGCCGATCTCCTCGGCGGTTTCGCCGGCGCGATGATGGCCCTGGGAACGCCGCCTCTGAGCCGCCTCGTGCGTCGGGGCGGTAAAGAGAAGGGGGAGCGCGCCGCATGAAATACCAGAAGCCCCGTGGCACCTACGACCTCACCCCGGACGCCAGTCCGCTCTGGCGCCACCTGAGGCATCGCTTCGATGCGCTGGCCCAGCGCTTCGGCTATGCGCAGGTCGACGCGCCCGTCTTCGAGCACACCGAACTCTTCACGCGATCGGTGGGCGAGGTCACGGACATCGTGAGCAAGGAGATGTACACCTTCCAGGATCGGAAGGGCCGCAGCCTCTCCCTGCGACCGGAGGGAACCGCGGGCGTCGTTCGGCTCCTCCTCGAGAACAAGCTCCTGTCCGTGGGCGGCATGCAGCGTCTCGCCTACTGGGGGCCGATGTTCCGCTACGACCGCCCCCAGGCGGGCCGCTACCGCCAGTTCGTCCAGCTCGGCATCGAGGCCTTCGGCAGCGCGAGCCCGGCCGCCGACGCCGAGGTGGTGGAGTTCTTCGTGGCCATGCTGAGGGAGGTCGGGCTCTCGGAGCTGCGCGTCGACCTGGGCAGCGTCGGCGACGACTGCTGCCGCCCCGGCTACGAGTCCGCCCTCCGCGAGGCCCTCATGGCCATGGACGACACGCTCTGCGCCACCTGCAAGGAGCGCCGCGAGACCAATCCCCTGCGGGTCTTCGACTGCAAGGTGCCCGCCTGCGCCGAGGCCCTGAAGGCCGCGCCGAGGATGATGGACCATCTCTGCGACGACTGCGTCGCCCACCGCGACCGGGTGGAGGGCCTGCTCGAGGAGCGGGGCATCCCCTTCGAGCGCGACCGCGACATCGTGAGGGGGCTCGACTACTACACGCGCACCGTCTTCGAGGTGCACTATCCCGCCCTCGGCGCCCAGAGCGCCCTCGGCGGCGGCGGGCGCTACGATCAGCTCGTTGCGGCCTGCGGCGGTCCGTCGACGCCGGCCGTGGGTTTCTCCTCGGGGCTGGAACGGCTGATCTGGGCCATCGGCAACGAGGGCACGCTCTCGGCCGACGAGCTGCGCCCGCGCGGGGCCTACCTGGTGCTGCTGAGCGCCGAGGCGGAGAAGGCCGGGGCGCGTATCGCGGCGCGGCTGCGGCAGGCGATCCCGGTGGAGATCGACTTCAGCGGGCGGGCGCTCAAGGCCCAGCTCAAGAGCGCGAATCAGCGGGCGGCCCGCTTCGCCATCCTGCTCGGCGACGACGAGCTGGCGGCCGGCACCGCGACGGTGAAGGACCTGGACTCCGGCGAGCAGAAGGCGTTGCCGGAGGAGAATCTCCTGGAGTTGATCCAGGCGTGGAGCGGCGGTCAGGAAACAACAGTCTGAAGCGCCGGGGAGGCATGATCATGTTGGAGAATCTGGGTGAATGGAAACGCGACCGGTCCTGCGCGGAGCTCGGCGCGGGCGACGACGGGCAGGCGGTCACCCTCGCCGGTTGGGTGCAGAAACGACGCGATCACGGCGCGCTCGTGTTCATCGACCTGCGCGACCGCAGCGGCATCTGCCAGGTGGTGATCGACGGCGGAGAGAATCCCGACCTGGCCGAGCAGCTCAAGGCCGTGCGCTCCGAGTGGGTGCTGGCGATCAGGGGCAGCGTGCGGATGCGGCCCGAGGACATGCGCAACGCCGACATGCCCAGCGGGGACGTCGAGGTGCTGGCCGCCGAGGTGAGGATTCTCAACAGCAGCCTGACGCCGCCCTTCCCGATAGAGACCTTCCAGGACGCCGAGGTGTCCGACGACCTTCGCTTCCGGTTCCGCTTCCTCGACCTCAGGCGTCGCGAGATGCAGGAGCGGGTGGCCTTCCGCCATCGCGCGGTCCTGGCCGTCCGCGACTTCCTCGGCGATCAGGGCTTCCTGGAGATCGAGACCCCGCTGCTGATTCGCAGCACGCCCGAGGGCGCGCGCGACTACGTGGTGCCCAGTCGCCTCCAGCCCGGACAGTTCTACGCGCTGCCCCAGAGCCCCCAGCTCTACAAGCAGCTGCTCATGGTGGCGGGCTACGAGAAGTACTTCCAGATCGCCCGCTGCCTCCGCGACGAGGACCTGCGCGGCGACCGCCAGCCCGAGCACACGCAGATCGACATGGAGATGAGTTTCCTCGACGAGGACGAGATCTTCGGCATCGTCGAGAACATGCTCCAGGCGGTGTTCGAGAAGGTGATGGGGCGAGAGCTCGACACGCCCTTCCTGCGTCTCACCTACCGCGAGGCCATGGACCGCTTCGGCAGCGACAAGCCCGACCTGCGCTTCGGGCTGGAGCTCGTCGACCTGGGCGAGGTCGCCGGGGCGAGTGACTTCAACGCATTCAAGGGTGTCCTCGAGTCGGGCGGCCGCGTGAAGGGGATCCGCGTTCCCGGCGGCGCCGGGTTCTCCCGCAAGGAGATCGAGGCCCTGGAGGCCGTCGCCAAGACCTATCGCGCGAAGGGCCTCGCCTGGCTGAAGCTGGGCGACGATGGGCTCACGGGCGGCGTGTCGAAGTTCTTCGCCGGCGTCGCGGACGACCTGATCGCCGCCGCCGGCCTCGAGAGCGGCGACCTGCTGCTGATGGTGGGGGACGCCGGCGAGACCGCGGCCACCGCCATGGGCGCCGTGCGCAGCGCCCTGGGGGAGAAACTCGGGTTGGCGAAAGGCGGCGAATTCCGCTTCCTCTGGGTACACCGCTTCCCGCTGTTCGAGCGCGAGAGCGAGGATGAGGAGTGGCAGGCCATGCACCACCTGTTCACGATGCCGGAGGCGGAGGACATGGAGTACCTGGAAAGCGATCCGGGCCGCGTGCGCGGACAGCTCTACGACCTGGTCTGCAACGGAGTCGAGCTGGCCAGCGGAAGCATCAGGATCCATCGCCGGGACATCCAGGAGCAGGTGATGTCCGTCGTGGGCATCGGCAAGGAGGACGCGGAGCGCCGCTTCGGCTTCCTGCTGAAGGCCTTCGACTACGGCGCGCCGCCCCACGGGGGACTGGCGATCGGATTGGATCGTTTCCTGATGGTGCTCGACGGAGGGCAGTCGATCCGGGACTACATCGCCTTCCCCAAGACCCTGCAGGCCAAGAGCCTGATGGTGGAGTGCCCCTCGCCCCTGGACCCCGAGCAGCTCGCGGAGCTGCACCTCGAGGTGCGAAGCCCGGCGGAGGAAGGCCCGGCGGGGGAGAACGGGTAAGCAGAAGGAACCGGGATAAGTCCCGAATGGAATGGATGTTGCAGCGAACCGAAGGGTTCAGATAGCGCTTGACAGTCCCGAGGCTCTGGCCTACATTCACAAATGCTGTACGGAGCCTTTAAGCATTTGAAAATGAAGGACTTGAGGGCGCCCAGCTCGCCGAATTAAGGAGGGTAGGCTTTGAGGTTGAGAAACGGAAGAGGATGGCAGGTGCCAGCGCTGGTCCTGATCGCCATGGCGATCGCGGCCTGCGGGACGCCCCCGCCTTGCAACGTGGAGCCGGAGCAGGTGGACCAGGCCCGTGCCGAGTACAAGGCCGCGGAGAGCGCCGCCGCTGAGGTCGCCTCCGAGATCGAGACCCTGGAAGCCGAGATCGCTTCGCTCAAATCGAAAGTGATCAGCGCCGACGAGCTCGCGAAGCTCGAAGCGCGTCTGGATGAACTCAAGAAGGGCAGCGGCCGATAGGCCCGCCGAGGGAAGGAGCGCGACATGAAGCGAATCATGGTGCTTGCCGCGATTGCCCTGCTGACCCTTGGGGTGCTGGGCAGTTCCGGATGCAGCAAGAAGGTGACTCGCCAGGCGGACGTTGCCGCGGGCGACTACTACACCGAAGAGGAATTCAAGGGCCTCAGCGACGAGCAGCGCGATCGGTACTGCGAGGATCTGGCCGGCACGCTCGAGGGCTACAGCTCCGACACCGCCAAGCTGGAAGCCGATAGCCGCGCGGGCGATCTCGACGATCTTCGCTCCGCGCTGGCCCGTCTTCAGAGCCAGTACGCCGTGCAGGGCGACCGCGTCGAAAAGGTGAAGCAGGAGATCGACTACTTCGAGGGACTGCCGACCAGCTACTCCGTGGTCCGGGGCGACTGCCTCTGGAACATCTCCGGCCAGGAGCAGATCTACGCCGACCCCCTGAAGTGGCCCCGTATCTATCGCGCCAACCGCGACCAGATCAAGGATCCGGACCTCATCTATCCCGACCAGGTCCTGGATATCCCCCGCAGCTGGCCGAAGGCCCACACCGTCGTGCGCGGCGAGTGGCTCAGCAAGATCGCCGGCTACTGGGAGATCTACGACAACTATCGCGAGTGGCCGAAGATCTACGAAGCGAACCGGGATCAGATTTCCGATCCGGATCTGATCTACCCGGACCAGGTTCTGGACATCCCTCGTTAGGCTCCTGAATGGACCCCGGCGAGCGCCGCAGCCTGCTCTTTTGACGATCACGAACTCTTGGCGCCCCTTCCGGGCGTCAAGAGTTTTTGCATAGTAAGGACGGACGTGCCGAAGGAACATCGAGAGACACTATCCCTGGCCGACATCGACGCTCTGAATCTGCTCGGCGTGGGGGACAAGCATCTGAAGATCCTCGAAGAGGAGTTCGCCGGCGAGATCACCGTGCGGGGCGACAAGGTGATCCTGCTGGGCCCGCGCGCCCAGGTGGACGAGATCAGCGCGGTCTTCCTGGACCTGATCGAACTCGCGGGCACGGGCCGCGCCGTGACCGAGCAGGACGTCCACTACGCCCTCGGTCTTCACCGCGAGCGCAACGGCAAGCGGCTGAGCGAACTGGACGGCGCCGTGTTCCAGTCCGTGCGGGGCGGCCCGATCAAGCCCAAGACCTACGGCCAGAAGATCTACGTCGAGGCGATGCAGGCCCACGACATCGTCTTCGTCATCGGGCCGGCGGGCACGGGCAAGAGCTACCTCGCCATCGCCCACGGCCTGAACCTGCTGCGGGAGCGCCGCGTGGAGCGGCTGCTCCTGGTGCGCCCGGCGGTGGAGGCGGGCGAGAGCCTGGGCTTCTTGCCGGGCGACCTGCAGGAGAAGATCGATCCCTACATCCGCCCGCTCTACGACGCCCTCATCGACATGGTGGGCGCCGCCAAGACCAAGCGGCTGATCGAGAGCGGAGTCGTCGAGGCGCTGCCCCTGGCCTACATGCGCGGGCGCACGCTGAACTCGGCCTACGTGGTGCTGGACGAGGCGCAGAACACGACCTCGATGCAGATGAAGATGTTCCTCACGCGTCTGGGCAACGGCAGCCAGGCGGTGGTGACCGGCGACATCACGCAGATCGATCTGGACACGCCGGCCCATTCCGGCCTCGTCACGGCCAGCAAGCTGCTGGCGAACATCGACGGCATCAACTTCGTGACGCTCGATCAGAACGACGTCGTGCGCCACCACCTGGTGCGCCGCATCATCGAGGCCTACGAGCGGGACGCCGAGGAGCGCCTGGGCGCGATGGACCGCAGCGAGGAGGAACGCGGATGAGACGAGGCGCGGGGAACGCCCGCGGCGCGAGACCGGGCCCGCTGACCCTCACCCTGAACCTGATCATGGGGCTGGCCCTGCTCGGCGGACTGCTGCTTCTGTTCCCGCCGGTCTCGCCCACGACGCACTACGACTACAAGCTCGGCGACGTCACCCAGACCGGCGAGGAGGTGATCGCCCCCGTCTCCTTTCCCGTGCCCGTGAGTCCACCGCTCCTCGCCGAGCAGCGGGCCGCGGCCTCCCTCGGGGTGCCGCCCGTCTACAACCAGGATCCCTCGGTGGCGCGCCAGCTCTCCCAGAAACTCGAGCGCCTGCGGGCGGATCTCGCGGCCACCCAGCCCCTGGATTCCCTCGAGACCTTCGAGCAGCGGGTGGACCGCCTGCTGGGCCTCCAGCCCGGCCTGGAGCGCGAGGCGGTGGCCACCTTGCTGGTCACCGAGGATCCCACGCCCCTGCTTTCGTCCGTCGCCACGGCGGTCGACAGCCTGCTGCGCCGCGGCATCCTCGATACCCGCCGCCCACTGCTCCAGGGACGCCAGGGCGAGCCGCGGCTCATCCTGATCCAGCCCGGGGGCGAACGGCAACTGGCCGCCGACGATGTGGTGGACCAGGACGCTCTCAGCGGACTCCTCGAGGAGCGGGTCCGGGGACGCACCGACTGGAGCCCCGAGCTGCGCTCCGCGTTCCAGTCGTTGGCCAGGGCACACCTGCGGCCCAACTACTTCCACGACGCCGAGGAAACCGACCTGCGCAAGCGCGGCGCCGCCGAGGCCGTGCCCAGCCAGCGAATCATCGCCAAGGGCGTGCGGATCCTGGGTCCCAACGTGCAGGTGACCCAGGACCACCTCGATCGCCTCGGCGCCCTGGAGATCGCCCTGGGCAATCAGGGCCTGAGCAACTGGCGGCGCGCGGCACTCTACGCGGGGCGCGTGCTCCTGCTCCTGTTCCTGCTCCTGCTCAAGGTTCGGTTCCTGGCGCTCTATCGACGCGACTTCTTCCTGGACGCGCGCCGCACCCTGCTCCTGCTCATGCTGTTGCTGGTGTTCCTCGGCGCGAGCAAGATGGCGCTCGACCTGGACGCGGGCGGCGAGTACCTGCTGCCGATCGCCTTCGTGGCGATGCTGGTCGCCGGTCTCTACGACGAGCGCCTGGCGATGATGGTGAGCCTGTTCGCGCTGATCCTGCTCGCCGCCGTGGCCCATCCGCCGGCGGGCGGCCTTCTCGTCGCGCTTCTGGCCAGCGGCGCCGCCAGCTTCTCGATCCGGCAGCTGCGGAGCCGCCTGCAGCTCTATCGCAGCGTGCTGTTCATCGCCCTGGCCTACCTGGTGGGCATCGCCGGCGTCCACATGGCCACCGGTGAGTTGAGCGGCCTGGTGCAGAACGGCCTCAAGGGGATGGCGGGGGGGCTCATCTGCGCCTGGCTGGTGATGCCGATCCTGCCCCTGCTCGAGCGCTTCTTCGACCTCACCACCGACTTCACCCTGCTCGAGCTCACGGACCTCAACCGTCCCGCGCTGAAGCGGATGAAGGTCGAGGCGCCGGGAACCTTCCAGCACAGCCTCGCGGTGAGCAACCTCGCCGAGGCGGCGGCGGCCGACGTGGGCGCGAACCCGCTGCTGGCCAAGGTCTGCGCCTACTACCACGACATCGGCAAGCTGGCGAAGCCGGACTACTTCGCGGAGAACATCCGCGGCTTCAAGAACCGCCACGAGAAGCTCAGCCCCAACATGAGCGCGCTCATCATCGGCGACCACGTGAAGCGCGGGCTCGAGCTGGCCGAGCAGATCAAGCTGCCGAGCATCGTGCGGCGGGGTATCCCCGAACACCACGGCACCACCGTGATGCGCTACTTCTTCCACAAGGCGCAGGACGGCGATCCGCACGGGCAGGTGACCGAGGACGAGTTCCGCTACCCGGGGCCCAAGCCCCAGAGCGCCGAGACGGCGATTCTCATGCTGGCCGACACCGTCGAGGCCACCGCCAGGACCATCGGCGAGCCGAGCGCGGGGAACATCCGCTCGGTGGTGAGCGAGTCCATCGAGAAGCGGCTCGCCGACGGCGAGCTCGAGGAGTGCGGCCTGAGCATCAGCGACCTGGCCCGGATCCGGGAGAGTTTCATCACGACCCTCCTGAGCATCTACCACCCGCGGATCAAGTATCCCACGGAGAAGAGCCGGGCGGAGTCGCCGGAGCCCGGCGAAACGGACGACGTGAAGAAGGAGGACGAGCTTGAGGCTCCAGATCACGCCGAGTCCGGAACTCCCTGAGTCCGGCGACGCGACGTCTCCCTGGCTCGAGTTCCTCTCGACTCTCGCCTTCGAGATCGGCGACGCCGCGCACTGCGTCGAACTCAGCTTCATCGACGACGAGGCCATGCGCGCCCTCAATCGCGAGTACCGCGGCAAGGACGCTCCCACGGACGTGCTCAGCTTCACCTACGGCGGCGCCACGCAGGGCCGGGCCGACCCCGACCAGGATCCCGAGGGGGAGATTCTCATCTCGCTCGACACCGCCGCCCGCCAGGCCGCCGCGGCCGGCCACGGCCTGCGCGAGGAAGTATCGGTACTGGTAATCCACGGCCTACACCATATACTGGGCATGGATCACGAGGATGACGGAGAAGCGGCCGCGATGGAAGCGGCCGAGGATCCGTTTCGCCGGCGGATCGCCCGCCATTTCCGAGAGCACCCCGAAAGGAGCTGATCGGTGGATCCCGCCTCACTCTGGTTTCTGCTGTCCTTCCTCGCGACCTGCGTCCTGGCCTCGGGCGCGTCGGCGTTCACGACCTTGCTGCGCGTTGAGCCCCAGGCCTTCGAGGGCGAGGGCAAGAGCGTCCTGGCGCGCATCCAGGAGCACTGGCCGGGCCAGCTCGCCCTGACCTTCCTGCTCTTTCCCTTCCTGGCGATGACCGCCACGCTGGTCACCGGCGCAATGCGCTTCCTGCCGCTGACCGTCTCGGAGCAGGGCGGCCTGCCCGCCGGCTGGCGAGTGCTGGCGCTGTGGCTGCTGCTCACGCTCTTCGTCCTGCTCAGCGTGAGCCTGTTCCGTTCCCTGGGCACCCGCTACCCCGCCACTCTCACGCGTCTGCTGGGCTGGCTCTACGTGCCCGCCTTCTTCCTGCTCTACCCCGCGAACACGCTTCTCGGGCCGCTGTTCGTTCGCCTGCGGATCACGCGCGGCCTCGAGACCCTCGGCCCGCTGGTTTCCGCCCGCGAGGTGCAGGACTTCGTCGAGAGCGAAGGCGGCGTGGACGTGCTGGCCGAGGGCGAGCGCGAGATGATCGCCTCCATCGTGGAGCTGCGCGACACGCCGGTGCGGGAGGTGATGATTCCCCGCATCGACATGCAGGTGCTGGACGTCGAGACGCCCTTCGACGAGGCGATCGACTTCGCGGCCACCTGCGGTCACAGCCGCATCCCCGTCTACAAGGGCTCTCCGGATCACGTCGTGGGGATACTCTACGCCAAGGATCTGCTGCGCCACGAGAGCGAGGGGGAGCACGCGCCGCTCATCCAGCTCATGCGCAAGCCCTACTTCGTGCCCGAGACCAAGATGGCCGGAGACCTGCTGCGCCGCTTCCAGGCGCTGCGCCAGCACATGGCGATCGTGGTGGACGAGTACGGCGGCACCGCCGGTATCGTCACCCTGGAGGACCTGCTCGAGGAGATCGTCGGCGAGATCCACGACGAGTTCGACCGCGACGAGCGCCTTTTCGAGCTGATCGACGAGAACTCCGCGCGCGTCGACGCCAAGATCGACCTGGAGGAGCTCGGCGAGATCCTCGGCCACGAATTCGAGGAGGTCGAGGAGGACTTCGAGAGCCTCGGCGGCCTGCTCCTCTACCACTCCGGCCGCATCCTGAAGCCCGGCGACGAGCTGGCGCTGGAGCCCTTCACCTACCGGGTGGAGAGCGTGCAGCGTCAGCGCATCGCCAAGGTGATCCTGCTGGGCGAGGGCCTGGCCGCCGCCGTGCGCGAGCAGGGCAAGACCGAGGAAGTGACCGAGTGAGGCGCATCCGCAAATGGTTCCTGGCCGGTCTGGCCCTGACGCTGCCCACGGTGGTCACCGTGTGGCTGCTGTGGCGCATCATCGCCTCGATGGACAACCTCCTCGATCCCCTGGAGATCCGCATCCTCGGCTTCGACGTGCCGGGACTGGGTTTCTTCGTCGTGCTGTTCCTGCTGGCCCTGGCCGGCGCCATCGGCGGAAACCTGGTCGGCCGCCGCCTGATGCGCTTCTACCAGATGGTCGTGGAGCGCGTGCCCCTGGCGGGCAAGATCTATCGTGCCGTGCAGCAGATCCTCGAGGTGTTCGTCCGCGACAACACGGAATCCTTCAAGAGCGTCGTCACGTTCCAGTATCCGCGTCCCGGCATCTGGGCCATGGGCTTCATCTCCGGCACCACTCCACCCGCGTGGGTGCCCGACGGCACCGAACCCTGCATGAACGTGTTCCTGCCCACGAGTCCCAATCCCACCTCGGGATTCATGCTCCTGGTGCCTCAGGCCGATCTGCAGCCGCTGCCCCTCACTGTGGAGGAGGCGCTGAAGATCATCATCTCCGGCGGCGCCTACGTCCCCGACACCGAGGAGTCGAACTCCGCGGGGTCCAACAGGCCGAAGGGGGCCTGAGCATGGACCGGGACACCCTCCTCTCCCGCATCAACAGCCTTCTGGTTGCGGGCGACGAGGCGGCCCTCCGCGCACTGCTCACCGACTACGCTTCCGAGGAGCTCGAGGAGCTCTTCGAAGACCTCCACAGCGATGCACGCCAGACCATCCTGCGTCTGCTCGAGACGGAGACGGCCGCCGAGGTGCTGGGCGGCGTCGAGGAGTACATCCAGGAGGAGATGGCCGACGCCCTGAGCGAGCGGGAGCTGGCCGAGCTCGTCGAGGAGATGGACTCCGACGAGGCCGCCGACACGATACGACACCTCGAGCCCGACGAGCAGGAGCGGGTGTTCGACCTGCTCGAAGAGGACACCGAGGAAGACGTGCGCGAGCTCCTCAAGCACGAGGAGGACACCGCCGGCGACCTGATGATGGCCGAGCTAGCGGCCATCCACGAGGACGCCCTGGTGGCCGAGGCCATCGAGGAACTGCGCGCGAAGGCCGACGAGGTGAAGCAGCTCTACGCCGTCTACATCGTGGACGACGAGCGCCGCCTCAAGGGCGTCCTGAGCCTGCGCGACATCGTGGTGGCGCGGCCGGGCATGCCGCTGTCCGCGCTCATGGAGCCGGTGCCGGTGGAGGTGCATCCCGAGGACGACCAGGAGGAGGTGGCCAACCTCTTCCGCAAGTACGACCTCGTCTCCGCGCCCGTGGTCGACGATGACGGCGTGCTGGTGGGCCGCATCACGGTGGACGACGTCCTCGACGTCATCGAGGAGGAGGCCAGCGAGGACCTCTCCCGCCTGGCCGGTCTCGGCAGCGAGGAGTCCTTCCATCCCCTCGGCCTGCTGCGCCTGAGCCGCGACCGCCTGCCCTGGCTGGTTCTCGGCCTGCTGGGCGGGCTGCTCTCCGGCCGCATCCTGCAGGGCTTCGAGGGCTCCATCGCCCAGGTGCTGGAGATCGCCTTCTTCGTGCCGGTGATCATGGCCCTGGCGGGCAACATCGGCATCCAGTCCTCCACCATCATCGTGCGTGGTCTGGCCACCGGCGAGGTGCGGCTGGGCGCGACGCGACCGCGCATCTACCGCGAGGTGGCCGTCTCGCTGCTCAACGGACTCGTGATCGGGGTGCTGACCTTCGTGGTGGTGATGGCCTGGCTGAGGAACCTGCCGCTGGGCCTGGTGGTGTCCAGCTCCATGCTGTCGGTGGTGCTCTGGGCCACGCTCACCGGGACGGTGGTGCCGATCATCCTGCGGCGCTGGGGCATGGATCCCGCCTACGCCACCGGCCCCTTCGTCACCACCACCAACGACATCGTCGCCCTGACCATCTACCTGTCCATCGCCTATCGCTTCCGCCACCTGCTGGGATAGAGATGGCGCTCCTCCCGACCAACGCGAGGGTGCTCCGCACCCATGCCCTGGGCGAGACGAGCCTCATCGCCGTTCTGCTCACGGAGGAGCGGGGCGTCCTGCGCGCGGTGGCCAAGGGGGCGCGCACGCCGAAGAGCCCTTTCCGCGGGCTCATGGAGCCCGGGACCCCGCTCTCCCTGCAGCTCTACCTGAAGCCGAAGGGCCTGCATCTGATCCGCGACGCGAGCGGACGCGGCGCGCCGGCCCGTCCCGCGGCCAGGCTGGAGACGCTCTCCCTGCGCCTGGCCGTGCTCGAGCTCGTGATGCGCACCACCGAGGAGGGCGAGCCCCTGGACGGCCTGTTCCCCCTGCTCGAGGAGTACCTCGACCTCTACACCGAGCCCGGCGAGGAGCCGGGCTGGGCGCCGCTGTTTGCGTTCGAGGCGGGGCTGCTGGCGCTGCACGGCCTGGAGCCCAGCCTGGAGGAGTGCGGGCTCTGCGGGCGCCCGCTGACGGGGGGGGGCTTGCGCTTCCTGCCGGGGGAAGGTCAGTTCGTCTGCGAGGCCCACGAGAACGAGGGATTGGACCTTGCGCCCGAAGAAAGGGACTGGTTATTGTCCATCTTCCTCGCGCGCCCCGCCGCCCTGGCCGGCCGGTCTCTGCCGGAGACGGCCCGTTCCAAGGTGGGCCGGGTGCTGCACCTCGCACTCAGCAGACACCTGCCCGGCTACCGCCTGCCGCGCTCCCTGGCGATGCTCACGGAGGCGCGCCGCGGGGAGACGGACGCGAGGGATGGCGACGATGAGACGTAAGGAGAGGCGATGACCTACCAGGAGATGATCCTGCGGCTCTCGCAGTTCTGGTCCGACCAGGGCTGCGTGCTGCTTCAACCCTACAACTCCGAGGTGGGGGCGGGCACGTTCAACCCGGCCACCTTCCTGCGCGTGCTCGGCCCCGAGCCCTGGCGGGCCGCCTACGTCGAGCCCAGCCGCCGTCCCAAGGACGGCCGCTACGGCGAGAATCCCAACCGCGTCCAGCAGTTCCTCCAGTACCAGGTGGTGCTGAAGCCGGAGCCGCCGGACGTGCAGGATCTGTACATCCGCAGCCTCGTGGCCCTCGGCGTCGACCTGGACAAGCACGAGATCCGCTTCGTCGAGGACGACTGGGAGAGCCCGACCCTCGGCGCCTCCGGCCTGGGCTGGGAGGTGTGGCTAGACGGCATGGAGGTGACCCAGTTCACCTACTTCCAGTCGGTGGGGGGCTTCGACCTGAGTCCCGTCACCGCCGAGCTCACCTACGGCCTGCTGCGCATCTGCATGTACCTGCAGGGCGTCGACCATGTGATGGACCTCGACTGGGGCGGCGGCCTCACATGGGGCGACGTCGGCCGCGCCTACGAGCGCGACTTCTCCGCCTTCAACTTCGAGTCGGCCAACGTCGAGCTGCACTTCGAGCTGTTCAACAAGTTCGAGGCCGAGGCGGCGCGTCTGCTGGACGAGGGCCTGGTGGCCCCCGGCTACGACTACGTGATCAAGTGCTCCCACACCTTCAACGTGCTGGAGGCGCGCGGCGCGATCAGCGTCTCGGAGCGCACCGGCTACATCACGCGCGTGCGGAACCTGGCCCGCCGGTCCGCCCAGGCCTACATGAAGCAGCGGGAGGAGCTGGGTTTCCCCCTCCTCGAGGACGCGGAGGTGAGCGCCGATGGCCAGTAGGAATTTCCTCATCGAGATCGGCTGCGAAGAGATTCCGGTGGGCTACATCGCCCCCGCCCTCAACCAGTTCGCGGACGAGTTCACGGCCTGGATGGCCGAGGAGCGCCTCGAGCACGGAGCCGTGCGCCGCTACGCCACGGCGCGGCGCATCGCCCTGCTCGTGGAGGGCCTGCAGACCCGCCAGGAAGATCGCGAGGAGGAGGTCACCGGCCCGCCGGTGAAGGCCGCCTACCGCGACGGCGAGCCCACCAAGGCCGCCCTCGGCTTCGCCAGGGGCCAGGGCGCCGAGCTGGACGACTGCTACGAACTCGAGACGCCCAAGGGAGCCTACCTGGCCGTGAAGAAGGAGACGCCCGGCCGGGAGGCCGCGGAGATCCTGGCCGAGGGCCTGCCCGCGCGGATCCTCGGCATCCGCTTCCCCAAGACGATGATCTGGGGCGACGGCGAGCTGCGATTCGCTCGCCCCATCCGCTGGCTCACGGCGCTCCTGGACGACGAGGTCCTGCCCCTGAGCCTGGGCACGCTGTCGGCGGGACGGATCAGCGCCGGCCGACGCCAGTCCCCGGTGGCCAGCGTCGAGATTCCCAGCGCGAGCGGGTACGAGGAGGCCCTGCGGACCGCCGGCGTCGAACCGGATCCCGTGCGCCGCCGCGCGAGCCTGCTGGAGGCCGCGCGCGCCTGCGCGGCCGAGCAGGGCGGCCGTCTCGTGGAGGACGAGGGCCTGAGCGACACCGTCAACTACCTCAGCGAGTGGCCGGTGGCCCTGGCGGGGAGCTTCGATCCGGCCACCCTGGCGCTGCCGCGGCAGGTCATCACCGCCGCGATGAAGTCGCATCAGCGCTACTTCTCGGTGGAGTCGGAGTCCGGCGAACTGCTGCCGGCGTTCATCGTGATCCTCAACGGCGAGCGTCCGGATCCGGCCATGGTGCGCATCGGCAACGAGCGCGTGCTGGCCGCGCGTCTCGCCGACGCCCGTTTCTACTGGGACGAAGACTGCCGCTCGGGCCTCGAGGGGCTGCGCGCGCGTCTCGACACCCTGCTATGGGTGGAGGGGCACGGGAGCATGGGCGCCCGTTGCGAGCGCATCGGCGTTCTGGCCGGTCGCATCGCCGACCTGCTGCCCGGCGACGGCCTCGACCGCGAGGCCCTGGACTGGGGCGCCCGCTTCTGCAAGGCGGACCAGGCCAGCGAGATGATCAAGGACGGCAAGGAGTTCACCAAGCTCTCCGGCGCCATGGGGCGCGAGTACGCCCGGGCCGAGGGCACCGCGGACGAGCGGGCGCGGCTGCTCTGGGAGCACACACTGCCCCGGTTCGCGGGCGATATCCTGCCCGGCAGCGCCGAGGGGACGGTGCTCTCCCTCGCCGACCGTCTCGACGCCATCGTGGGCCTCTGGCTCGCGGGCTTCGCCCCGACCGGATCCAAGGATCCCTACGCCCTGCGCCGCCAGGCGCTGGCCGTCCTGCGCCTGCTCCTCGAGAAGGAGCTGCCGCTGCGCCTGCCCGACCTCCTCGACGCCGCGATGCTCGGCTACGCGGAGTCCGAGGGCCAAGACAAGGGCAAGAGCCGACCGGCCGCGCTCTCCAGCTTTTTCCTGGGCCGCTTCGAGGGGCTCATGGAGGAGGCCGGCGTCGCGCCGGACATCTTCGACGCCGTCGTGGCCAGCGGAGAGGCCCGGGTGCTCGACCTGCGGGCTCGAGCCCTGGCCCTGAACGCCCTGCGCGGGGATGCCGCCTTCGAGAAGCTGGTCACGGGAGCCCGGCGGGTGGGGAACATCCTCGCCAAGGAGGGCGTGGACACCGATCCCTCGCGCTCCTACCCGGATCTGGAACTCTGGGCATCCGGCGACGCCGAGCGGCCCTACGGATTCCACGCGAAACTGCTGGCCGAGGATCCCGAGCGCGAGCTGCACGAGAGCTTCGCCTCGGCGGCGCCCGACCTCGTCGCGGCATCGATCGCCCGCGACTACGACGCGGCCTACCGCCGCTTGGCCGACCTGGGCGGCACGATCGACGCGTATTTCGATGGTGTCATGGTGAACTGCGATGACGCCGCGCTCCGGGCCAACCGACTGGCCTTCCTGCGCAATCTGGCCCAGGTCTTCCTGTTTTTCGCGAATTTCAGCCGGGTGGTGCTGGAGGGGGAGAGGGAGGAGTGATCCTCCCCGGGGAGGGGCGATTCGCCCTCGCCTTCCCCGCTGCGGTTCAGCGAGATGTCAAGATCAATTCCGCCCCCTTAGAGGACATCCTCGTCTGTAACGGGGTAGTTTCTTGACAGTTCAAACCCAACCCTGGTACAATTTTAACGCTCGGAAAAGGTCTCTGTGTCTGGGCCTGAGTAGCAGGTTGGGAAAAGCCAAGCCTTCCTTAATCTCTTAAAGGGTTTCCAGTTTCTCCCGGTGCCGATCACACGTTTCCTGCGGTGGTGTGGTCTGATCCGGGCGGGGGCCCCCGTCCGATAGAATGGTGTCGGGGGAATGGCTCAGAACCTTTCCGAAGTGCCCCACGGGCTGGATCCGGATCCGGCCTGAACTGATTCGTCTCGAACAACCATTGCCTTTAATGGGGGGTAACATGAAGAGGATCCTCTCTCTGACCCTGTGCGTTGCGCTGATGGCCCTGATGGCCGGTACCGTGTTCGCGCGTCCTGAAGTTAAGGACACTCGCGTGAACTTCGAGTATCTGCGTCCTGCCGAAGCCATTCAGCACAACTCCAGCGAGCGCGCCGATACGCTCTGGCTGTTTGCCAGCTCGGGCCCCGGCGCTTTCGGTGCTCCTGGTACTAACGACCGGGGTTACACATTCGATGACGGTGCTGGTGGACCGGCTACCGCGGGCTTCACGCTCTTTGACGCGACCGCGCAGCTCGACACCTACTGGCACCTTCAGGACCTGACTCTCAGCAACGGCCACGGAACTGACTTCCAGGGCGCCGGCGATTTCGGCGGCGACGGCATCAATGACTACGCCTGGTGGTGTGGTGCCGAGAACCAGTGTGGCTGGGTCAACGCGACCGGCTACGGTGGCAACTGGCAGCAGTACCTGAACCTGGCCCTGCCGGCGTTCACCGATAGTATTCGTATCGACTACGCATACATCGCGGACTTCGAGGGCGACACCTACGACTACTACCGCTTCCTGGTGAAGGAAGGCGCCGCCGATCCGGTGGAGCTCTTCCAGAACGCCACGGGTGGCGAGCAGTTGTTGACCAACTACAGCCATCTCATCCTGGCTACCGAGTATCCCGCTGCGGACGAAGTGATCTTCCACTTCCTGTCCGATGGCGGCTGGTCGGATGAGGACGGCTCCTTCATCACGGACATCGGCGCGGTCTGGATCGACAACGTCGTCATGACCGTCGATGGCGTCGAGGCTTTCGCCTACGACTTCGAGGACGGCATCGAAGCGAACTATCCTGAGTTCTCTACGAGCGTTCCCGCTGGCGCCGGCACCTACGGTGCGCTGTACATGAACCTCTATTCCGAGGATATCTGTACGGTCAACGCCACCTACGCCTGGGCGTTCTTCGATCTGAACACGACGAACCCCGAGTACCCGATTCCGGTCGTGCCTTACGGCCCGCCCTACGTCGACAACGGCATTCAGAGCCCCGTGCTCGACGCGGCCCACCTCGCTGGCGATCCCAGCAGCGTGACCGTTGCGAGCATCATGGGCCCCGAGAGCCAGGTCTGGCTCGACTACTGGGTGTACCTGGACATGCCTCTGAACTGCCTGATTTTCCAGCGGTTCGACGTGTCCGCGCAGACCATCGAGGTCCCGTGCCTCGGTCTGTGGGCCAACAACAACACCGTGTACTACGGTGACGACAAGGTGTGGGCCGCCACTTCCCGTGACGTGACGCTGCACGTGGCCGATTCGGCCGCCGGCAACACGATCACCGGTCTGGCCACCCGCCTGGCGGTCACCGACATGTGCGGTCCCTGGTGTAACACCTACGGTGACGGTACCGGTCACACTCCGGCTCCGTACTTCGACAACGTTGCCATGAAGGTCCTCAACGCTTCCGCGATCGCGTGGAACGTCGATGGCTTCCGTCGTCTTCAGGATAACTTCCCTGAGGCCGGCACCGGCAAGGTTCGTATCGACAGCTCCATCAACGTCGAGCCCACCGCCAGCACCACGCTGGTGATCGGCGACTCGACCCGCGTCGAGCTGAACATGGATCTGGACGGAGGCATCATGCCCTCGACCTACGATCCTCTCCGTCCGTCGCTGTACATGCACTGGCGCTGCGTGAGCGGTCCCAATGCCGGTACCATCGACGCCGCCGCCGGCGACCCCGACGGCACCGACGGTTGCTACTCGCCGATCGTCGACAACATCGTCGGCGTCGACGGCAACACCTGGAACGTGACCTTGGCTGACAGCTGCCGCTATCAGGGCACTCTCAACCCGGGCGCCTTCGCGTTCGACCTCGCCGACGATTACTTCGAGGGTGGCGACATCATCGAGTTCTACTTCAAGGCGACTTCGAATGGCGCGACCACCGAGACCCGTCCTGGTTGGGCCGAGAGCTCCAACCCGGATCTCCGCAGCTACTACCGTGTCCGCTGCCTGCCCACGGCCGGCGCCGAGATGCTGTTCTGCGAGGATGACCTCGGTGTGCTCCCCTGGTGGGAGGAAGCGTTCGTGTACAACGGTTACACCGGGTACGACGTTTACAGCACCCAGGCTCCGAGCTCCGGTCTGCACAACGGCCTGGGCGGCCGCGCCGAGATCGGTGACATCAACCAGTACAGCGTGATCGCGTGGGATAGCGGCAACCTGCCCAGCTACACCCTCACGAACGCCCTGCCGGATGACATCACCTTCGACGACGACCTCCTGATCGACTGGCTCGTGAACAGCTCGCACAACACGTGCGGCTGGTTCATGGGCTGCGAGTTGGCCACGGACCTGACCGACGATCCTGCGTTCCTGCAGACTCAGCTCGGTGGTAACAGGATCCTGGACGGCACCTACTACGACGACCTCACTGGCGTCCTGGTGCCCAAGGTCTACTCGACGCACTCGGCTCTCGAGGTCGGCGGCCTGCAGCCCTACTTCTGGGTTGACGGCGGTTGCCCGAGCATCGAGAACTTCGACCTGGTCGAGGTGAACCCCACCTCGAGCCACGCGGTCGAAGCGATGGCGTGGGAGAACGACGGTGGTACGCTGGCCAAGGCCGGTATCTACAACCGTGACCCGGACGGCGACGGTGAGATCACCAGCCCTGGTGGCCACACCAACCGTACGATGTTCAACCCGTTCAGCTACTATCAGGTTTGGGATGCTGGCTTCGGTGTGAGCAGCGGCTTCGACTACGCTCGTCAGATGGTTGGCGACGTGCTCAACGGTCTCTGTGGCTACGCCAACAACACCACTCCGGATGCTGCCGGCACCGTGCCGTCCAAGACGGCCCTCGTCGGTAACTTCCCGAACCCGTTCAACCCGACCACCACGATCAAGTTCGCCCTGTCCTCCGCCGAGAACGTGCACCTGAGCGTGTACGACCTCAGTGGTCGCACGGTGACGACGCTGGTCAACGGCCCGATGGCCGCCGACCACCACGAGATCGTGTGGAACGGTAAGGACGACAACGGTAACCGTGTCGCCAGCGGCGTGTACTTCTACAAGCTGACTGCCGGCGACTTCAACGCCACCGACAAGATGGTGATGCTGAAGTAAGTTGCCTGTGGAGCAACGCTCCGCATGTCTTCTTTGAGAGGGGCCGCCGCAAGGCGGCCCCTCTTTTTGTTTATTCGGACACGCGTCAGTACCGTCAGAAGTAGAGTTCGTACGGCACCCATCCAAGATCCCGATTGCCCTTGCTTGCGACCTCGAAATCGGTCATCTTCGTGCCGTGCCCCCCTCCAGTGGGGAGGGGGGTCTCCATTTGCTGGCAGCATGGTGTTTGCGCGGGGATTCCGGTTGACTTCGAATCCGCTAGTTCCCTATATTACAGGCGCTTTACCCCACTTCATGCCTGCCAAGAGCCGTCAGACTCCACCCTGACACGTGGAAGGAGCGCGTATCATTATGCTGGGGAATCGCCGCTGGGGGACCCTGCTTTCGCTCACCCTGATGCT
Source organism: uncultured bacterium (assembly GCA_964399495.1). Taxonomy (GTDB): domain Bacteria; phylum Krumholzibacteriota; class Krumholzibacteriia; order JACNKJ01; family JACNKJ01; genus CAYNQX01. Next base: position 57,980 of record CAYNQX010000005.1, on the reverse strand, counting down.
CGCCCTGGCCCTTGGCCTCGGCTGCAGGAGAGAGCTGCCTGAACTGTTCGACCGGAATCAGGCGCCGCAGACCTATATCACCGCTGCTCCCGTGGAATCGCTCTTCGACGGTTTTCAGGTCGATCTGAGCTGGTACGGTCTCGATCCGGATGGGGAGATCGCCTATTTCCTCTGGGCCTGGACCGATTCCTCCCGCGCCTACTACGCCGCCTGGAACCCCGAGACCAATGTCGATGATCGGGCGTTCCAGGATGGCCTCTGGGACGCCACGCACCTGACCACGCGCACGGACTCCACCTTCACCATTCAGACCAACGACGAGGGCGGCACGGCGAGAGACGTCACCTTCAACGTCACCGCCGTCGACGATCAGGGAAAACGCGACCCGCTGCCGGCTCGCCTCTACTTCTTCGGCAGCGTCGACCAGCGGCCGGAGATCATCTGGCTCGATGAGCCCCCGGAGACCCTGAACGTCGGCGAGGTGTTCCAGTGCCGCTTCACCGGAGCCACGGAGAACGGCTACATCCTGGGCTATCAGTGGACTTCCGGGTCCAGCACCCGTTACGAACCGCGCAACATGTACTGCGACCCGATCTGGACCTTCCAGATCGCGGAGGATTGCGAGCCGGATTCATCCTACTGCGAGGACGAATACGGTGACCCGCTCTACTACTGCCACTACGCCGACTCGACCACGATTACGCTCACCTTCGAGCACGACGTCGAGAAGTATCAGCAGTACTACAAGTACGGCGCCTTCCTGATCAAGGCGCGCTGCCAGGATCTGGCCGGTGTGGAGTCGCAGGTCAGCACGAACCCGGACAACCTCGAGGGCGTGCTGATTCCGATTCTCAACCGCGACCCCGACACGCGGCTGCGCCCCTACAACGCGGAGGCCGGCGACTACCCCGTCCTCGTGCGCTACAAGGAAGATCCCAACGATCCGTACATCGAATACGGCGTCAACGCCGTCCACGTGGACACCTTGCATGACGGTAGCCCCGCGCCGGCCGGATTCCACTACGCCCTCGCCGACACGCTTCCCTGGGGCGAGCAGACCTGGGTGCGCTTCTTCTGGCAGGGCTGGGACACCGACAACCCGATGATCGCCGTCGAACCCGATCAAGCCGCGCCAGGCGACTCGATCATCAAGACCCTCTTCCAGACTTCCTATGCCTGGAAAACCCTCAACCTGCGCACCAACTATCCCTTCAGCGCGACCTCCGACGGCCTCTACCCCGACGGCGGTCAGCTGGGCCTGCAGGAGGACCTGGAGTTCGGTGACACTGTGTACGGCGAGGCCGGAGCGGACTTCGAGATGAACGTGGCCGTGCCCGCGGACTACGTGGTCAATGGCTACTGCAAGGACTACTTCGACCGCATCGACGGCACGCCGGCCACGGTCACCTTCACGGGCGGTTTCGCATCCTTCGCCGACAGCGTCGTGCTGGGTACCGTGGGTTCCACCGAGTCCATCAATCTGACGGCCCTGCCGCCGGGCGATCCCGTGCGCATCTTCCTCAAGGGGCATCCCGGGCCCATGGCCCACCCGGACAGCCTTTTCCTCTGGGATCCTCAGTGGCGCATGGTCACCATGCATCCCACCGAGATCGTCGGCAATTTCCCCGCCGGCACCAACGAGTACACCATCGCGCTGACCGTCTACGGCCACGACGATCCCCGAAACGGCGCCGAGGCCTCGCTGGCGCGCTTCTTCTGGAATCTGATCGATCCCGACTTCGCGCATCCCAGCTACCAGTTCGTGGACAACACCTACTACGTGGACGACGGTTCCACGGTCCTCTTCTGGACGGATGTCATCGAGTCCACGGATCCCCCGCCGGAGGGCGCCTACACGGTGCTGCTGAAGGTCATCGATTCCATGGAGAACATCCAGTGGAGCCCCACGCCCGAGTATCTGGGCCACAAGACCTTCTCCGGCAAGTTCACCAACACACCGGCGTCCAAGGTCGTCACGGGCTTCATCGAGGACGAGGAACAGCTCACAACCGGTCTCAACACCATCGGACGCGTCGGCTATCCCACCGAGGCGGAGATCGACATCAGGTACAAACCCGTTTTTCTCCCCTAGCCCCCGGGAGCTGGACACGGCGCCTTGATTCCGGCGCCCACAACGAGGGATACGAGTCATGCGAACGATGAGATTGTCTACCGTCCTTGCGATCCTCGCCATGCTGAGCTTCGCCGTTCTGCTGGGTTCCGGTTGCGAGACCGATCCGGGCGAGTTCAAGGTCAACCAGCCGCCCGAGGTCTACCTGTCCAGCGGGCCGCCCAACGGGGATCCCAACGTGAACTACAAGGTTCACTTCTACTGGAACGGCTACGACCCCGACGGCAAGGTGGATCACTTCGAGTATCTCGTCACCGACGACGAGGTCACCGGCTCCATCATCATCGACGATGACGTCTACGACACCATCGAAGGCCTGGGCTACACCTGGAACAGCATCGAGGTGCACGACACGATCATCTCGGTGAAGGCCGACTCGATCCCCTCCCACGACAATCCCGACGACGACATCTACTTCTACGGCGACGACCGCTTCCTCTTCCGCGCCCATCACACCTTCTTCCTCCGGGCGGTGGACGAGGCCGGCGCGGTCTCGGAGCGTCCCGCCTACCGCACCTTCACGGCCACCACGATCGCGCCGGCCGTGGGGATCGACCACCCCTCCGACATCGGCGGCGTCGGCGGCTACGACGCGCTCCCGCCGGACATCTTCTTCGCCTGGTCCGGCAGGGACTCGGTGGGGGACGGCACCATCATCGAGCCGGACTCCACCCGCTTCACCCTGCTCAAGCGTGGAGACCACGGCCTGGACACCCAGACCGAAGGTGTCATGCTGGAACTCCCCGAGGATATCTGGCTCCAGTGGCGTCACTGGGACGAGGTGGATTCCCTCGACGCGAACATCAGCGGCAAGCGAGCGCTGATCACCGGCCTCACGCCCATCTCGGCAGGCGAGGGCGAGGGCGAGTACATCTTCATGGTGCAGGCCAAGGACGAGGCCGGCGCCATCACGAGCCACTTCGAGGACGGCGTGAACCTGCGCAAGATGCGCATCGTCTCGAGCAAGCAGCCCCTGGTCGTGATGCGCGAACCCGTGCTGGGCGTGAGGGCCAGCACCGTCGACCAGACCTACGACTTCACCATCGCGGAAGACCAGCCCCTGAGTCTCACCTGGACCGCCTTCGCCGACGACTACGGCAGCGAGATCACCGGCTACCGTTTCGGCTGGGATATCCTCGACACCACCAACGAGGAGGAGTGGAGCAGCTGGGCGCTCAGCAACACCAGCGCGGAGGCGAGCTTCGTTTCCGGCTCCCACACCTTCTACCTGGAGGCGAGGGACTACAGCGGCAACAGCACGCGAGTGGTCTACCGCTTCTTCGTGGTGCCGTTCACCATGGACAGGGAACTGCTGTTCATCGACGACTACGACAACACCGCCACCTTCGATCCGGATCAGGGCTGGCCTGCCGGCCCCCAGTACACCTGGGGCACGCTCCCGCATGACGACAGTCAGCAGAAGGCCTTCTGGGACGGCATCCTCACGGAGTACGGCAACTACGATCCCGTGGTGGACTTTTTCCGCGTGTCCAGCATCAAGCCGATTCCGCCCTTCGAGACGGTGGCCCAGTACCGCCGCCTCATCTGGGAGGTCAAGGAGTACCAGCCCGGCACCTCCGGTCTGGCCAGGGTCGCCAGATTCGTGGACATCTACGCCCAGGATGAAGTGCCCTTCGACTACCTCAGCGCCTTCATGGATCGCGGCGGGCAGGTGGTGCTCTGTGGCGTCTATCCGGTGTTCTCGATGCTGCCGATGCCCTCGGAAATGGGCAACCCCGATTACGAGCGCAAGGGCCCGATGGCCTTCCTGAGGCATCTGAACTTCTCCGAGGCCATGGACCCCGGCGAGTCCATCGAGGCTGTCCAGCGCTTCCTGCCCTGGGCTCAGTTCGGCATCGACGCGGTGGTGAAGCCGGTGGACCAGACCCCGAAGGACTACGAGTGGGGAGGCGCGGACTTCCCGAACTACCGCGTGTTCTGGGGCATGGACGGCATGGGCTACTCCGGTGCCGAGCTCGAACTTTTCCCGAACACCACCGGCTGGGCTCCCGCGGATACCCTGCGATTCCGCCCGGAAGTCTATCAGTGGCTCGATCAGGCCGGCGATTTCTTCATGGACCAGACCGTGGCCTCCGGCGATATCGATTGCAGCATCTTCGACTGCGCGGATCCGCCGCACTACTACGGGCTCGACGTGGTGGAGGTCTACAACTGGGACTTCTTCGCCACGACCTTCGATCCGCCTCTGAACTACCGCGAGAACGCGTCCATTCCGCTGCTGACCTACGTGGCGGCGGATCCGACCACGCGCTTCGGACCGAACCCCACCGAGGACCACCCCTACCTCACCACGGAGTTCGAGAACTTCGACGAACTCAGCTTCTCCACCGGCGGGGATGCGCAGCACACCATCGCGATGCTGGGGATGGCCAATCCCGAAGCGCCGAGCGTGCTCATCGGCACCGTGCCTTATTACCTGCACTCCGAGGATGCTCAGGGCTTCCTGGATCACATCCTCATCGACATCTTCGGAATGTCGAAGTAGGCGCGGAGTCGCGGGAACGATGGAATTGGACGGAGGGACGCCGCAACATCGGGAGTGGGACCTGACCAGCGGCCCCTCCGTCGCTAAAAAGACCGGGCGCGAAGCCCCGTTACGGAAGGACATGGAAGGGATGAGAAAGCAGGCGAGGAATATGCGGGGAATCGCCATGCGGGGCTTGCTGCTGACCGCGGCGCTGCTGTTGACGGTCGCGGGCGCCTCCGCCCAGATCTGCGATCCGGAGGACATACCGGAACTGACCGTCTTCGAGGACGAGCTGACGCTGCCCGATCCGGTGTGGAGCCTGACGCCCTTCTATCCCGTCGACGGCACCTATATCGAGCAGATCGAGGAGACGCTCTCCCTCGATACCTGGTTCCCCTATTTCGGCATCCCCGCCGAGCAGGACGACGGCGACGAATGGCCCGCGCACTACTTCCTGCCCGAGGGCTGGCGCAGCCGTGAGATGGTCACCTTCGAGTGGACCCGTCCCGCCGGTTCGCAGATCGTCCGTGAGCCGATCCTGCGCAGCGGGGCCGTCTGGATTCAGGACCCCGCCTTCGGCAGCATGCCGGACGACACGATGAGCATCTCTCCGCGTCTGCAGGTGCACGGCGACTACACGGGCAACCGCGACCAGCGCTTCACCTTCGAGTACAGCTTCGGGGCCCGGTTCATCGGCGACCTGGTGGCCAGCGAGATGGACCCCGGCCTCGACGCCTGGGACATCAGCACCTACTCGATCAACGACACGCTCTGGTACGAGTATCCGGGCTACGAGATGGCGGTGGGCGATACGCTCCTCATCGAATCCACGGTGAGCTGGAAGGAGTCCTGGGGACCGGACGAGGAGTACGGCTGGGCTCCGGGCGACACGCCCCTGGACGGCAAGATCTTCCTTTACAGCCTCTACTACCGCGGCGCCGTCGACACCATCGAGCTTCTCGACACCAATCTCCACTGCGCGCACGGGCTCTTTCCCGACGACTGGTATCCGGACGGGAACTACGACCCGGAGGTCGATCCTTCCGCCTACGGCCTGCACGTCTCCTTCACGCCGGGTGTCTTCGAGGACAACTTCCGCTGGAACCTGGTGGTGGAGGAGTTCGAGGGCTACCAGGTCTGGCGAAGGGTGATCGGAGGGAGCCAGGGCTGGGTGAACATCTGGAAGATCAGCCGCAACGAGGAGCGCGACAAGTTCTACTGGTGGGTGCCGATGGCCTCGGGCCAGAGCATCGTCATCGCGCCGATCTTCGGCGCCACCGACGAGCGGGTCTTCCTGGACTTCGACGTGCACAACGGCTTCGAGTACGCCTACGCCATCACCACTTTCGACCGCGGATTCCGGCCCAACAGCGGCGAGGGCGACCACTACATCCTCAGCAGCACGCCCGTCGAGGAGCTGGACGGCGAGTCGCAGGTCCTGGTGTTCAACCGTCCGGCCGGCGAGCAGCTCGCCGGCGAGCTCTACGCGGTGCCGAATCCCCTGCGCACCGGCAAGAGCGGTTACGACGACCCGAACTACCACAACTTCCCCGGCAACGTGGTGCGCTTCGTGGGCGTCACGGCCAGCACCACCTTGAAGGTCTACACGGTCGCCGGCGACCTGGTCCACGAGGCGGAGAACACCGATCCGAACACGTCGAACATCGTCTGGGACACCCGGAACCAGAAGGGTGAGCTGGTGGCCTCGGGCGTGTACGTGTTCCGCGCCGAGGGCCAGGACGGCGACGAGGAGTTCGGCAAGCTGGTGATCATCCGCTAGCCTCCTCGGAGCATGCGGTATTCACGACGGCCCTCCGGCCCCAGGGACCGGAGGGTTGCGCGTATCGGGAGCAAGATGGGCAACGAGAGTCGCAGAAATCCGGCCCGACCGCTGCCGATGCTCTTCGCATTCCTGGTCCTGCTTCTGGCCGTGACGGCCTGCGACTCGGTGCCGGACGGCGAGGGCCATCCCAATCAGGCTCCCCGCGTCTATCTTTCCAGCGGTCCGCTCCACGGCAGCCCCGACACCAACTACAAGGTTCACTTCTACTGGAACGGCTACGATCCCGACGGCCGCATCGACCGTTTCCAGTTTCTGGTGACCGACGACGAGGTCACCGGCTCCCTGCTCATCGACGATGGCATCTACGAAACCCTGGCCCAGCTGGGCTACGAGTGGTCCGACGTGTTCGGGCACGACAGCCTCTTCATCGTGAGCGCCGATTCGATTCCCTACCCGGATCTCGACCCGGCCGACTCCCTCTACATCTACGGCGATCGTTTTCTCTTCCGCGCCCAGCACACCTTCTTCATCCGCGCCGTGGACGAGGAGGGCCTCGTGTCCGAGCTGCCGCAGCATCGCAGCTTCACGTCCACCACGATCGCCCCCGAGGTGAAGATCACCTACCCTCACGACCTCGGCGGAGTGGGCGGCTACGACCCCCTGCCGTCCGACGTCTTCTTCCGCTGGTCGGGCAACGATTCGGTGGGGGACGGCAACATCATCGAACCCGATTCCACCCGTTTCGCGTTGCTCAAGAGGGGCGATCTCGGCCTCGATGTGCAGAGCAGCGGACTGCTGCTCGAGTTCCCCGACAGCATCTGGTCCATCTGGCGCCACTGGGACGAGGTGGATAGCCTGGAGGCCAGCGTCGGCGGGAAGATGGCCCTGCTCGAAGGCCTGACGCCCTCCTCCAGCGGCGAAGGCGAGGGACAGTATCTGTTCTTCGTCCAGGCCAAGGATGAGGCCGGCGCCATCACGAGCCACTTCGCCGACGGCCGGAACCTGCGCAAGATGCGCGTCGTCTCCAGCCTGCAGCCCCTGGTCGTGATCCGTGAGCGCACCCTCGGCACCAACTTCGCGCGCAACGATCAGACCTACAACTACAGCGTGGCCGAGGATCAGCCCATCGAACTCACCTGGACCGCCTCCGCCGACGAGTACGGCAGCGAGATCACCGGCTACCGCTTCGGGTGGGACATCCTCGACACCAGCAACGACGACGAGTGGTCGAGCTGGGGGATCACCAACACGAGCGCCACCGCCTCTTTCCCGGGCGGCAGCCACTCCTTCTACATGGAGGCGCGGGACTACAGCGGTACCTCGACCCGCCTGGTGTTCCACTTTCTCGTGATCCCCTTCTCCATGGACTACGAACTGCTCTTCGTGGACGACTACGACAACGGTCCCGTGGCCAACCCCGACCAGGGCTGGCCGGACGGAGCCCAGTTCACGTGGGGCACGTTCCCGCACAATCAGGATCAGCACATGGACTGGTGGTGGAGCATCCTGTCGGGCTACGACGGTTTCATCCACCAGCGGGACTTCTTCCGCGTGAACGTCGTGAACAAGAAGCCCTACATCGACGTGCTGGGGCAGTACCGGCGCGTCATCTGGGAAGTCCGCGAGTCGGAGCCGGGCGAGTCGGGCCTCGGCAGGGTTTCGGGTTTCGTCGATCCCTACACCCAGCCGAGCACGGTGCCCTACGACTACCTCGGCGCCTTCATGGATCGCGGCGGGCAGGCGCTTGTTTGCGGCACCTTCCCCGTGTTCGCGACGGTTCCCCTGCCGGGCCTCATGGGCGACTCGGACTACGAGCGGAAGAGCCCCATCGCCTTCCTCAAGCACCTGGGCTACTCCCAGGGCGACCACAACGAGTCCACGGCGGCCGTCCAGCGCTACCTGCCCTGGCGGCACTTCGGCATCGACACGGCCGTGAAGTCCATCGATTCGAATCCGCGCTACTTCTCGGGCGCCAACTCGGACCTGAAGAACACGCGCACCTTCTGGGGAATGGTGGCCGCGGGCTATGTCGGCGGCGAGCTGAGCGAGTTCCCCATCACCACCGGCTGGGTGCCGCCCGATACGCTGCGCTTCCGTCCCGAAGTCTACGAGTGGTTCGAGGCCGCGGGGCCGATCTTCAACGATCCCGACGATTGGTACGATCCGGACGGCACGGACTTCGTCCACTTCGGCCTGGCCGACGCGGAGATCTACAACTGGGACCACTTCGCCACGGCCTTCTCGCCGTCCCTCAACTACCGGGAGCACATGTACCGGCCGCTGCTCAGCTACATCCCGGCCGACTCCACCACGCGCTGGGGCACGAGTCCCACCGATTCCCACCCCTTCCTGCGCCCCAACGGGCTTCACTACGACGAACTCGCCTACACGATGGGCGGCGGGCATCAGCTCGTCGGCGTGGTGGGGATGCGCTTCCCGGAGACGCCCAGCGTGCTCATCGGCATGGTGCCCTACTACCTCGAGGAGGAGGCGGCCCGGGGGCTCTTCGATCACATCATGGTCGACCTCTTCGGCATGGTGCCCTACTGAGCCTCCGGCGCGATTGACCCCTTTCCGGCTCTCTGATAGCCTCGGCTTCCGCGGTTGCACTTCCTGGCCAAGCCCACGATCACGATGACCATGAACCACTGGATCGAACTCGCCCGCCTCACTCGCGCCGGCCTGCCCGAATCCCTGCACTGGGGGGCATGGGAGCTGCGCAGCGCCTCCGGAGAGCGCGTGGACGGCCGTGGGGACGCCGAGCAGCGGGTCTGGGCCCGCAGCGCCGTGAAGGCCTTCCAGGCCCTTCCCATCGTCGCTCTGGGCCTCCTGGAGCGCCACGGGCTGGGAGACGAGCACCTGGCCGTGATCTGCGGCTCCCACAGCGGCGAGGAGCGCCACCGGCGCCTCGTGGCCGAGATCCTGGCCGCCGCGCACCTGGACGAGACGGCCCTGGACTGCGGCTACCATCGCCCCTTCGACGGCGCCAGCGCCCGCGAGCAGATCCGGCGCCGGCTCCCCGACAGCCCGCTCTACCACAACTGCTCCGGCAAGCACGCCGGGATGCTGCTGCTCCATCGGGCCCTGGACGGCGGCGACGCCGATTACCTGGATCCGAGCTCTCCCGGGCAGGCCCTCGTCACGGAACTCCTCACCGCCTTCGCGGACGGCGCGCGTCCCGACCTCGGCATCGACGGCTGCAGCGCCCCCAGCTACCGCCTGCCGCTCTCCGCGCTGGCCCTCGCCTTCGCGCGCCTGGCGGCGGCAGAGCCGCCCCCGGGGCTGCCCGGGCCGGATCTGGCCTGGGACGAGGCCGTCCGGAGAGTCCTGGCCGCTCAGTTCCGGCACCCCGATCTGGTGGGGGGAAGCCGCCGGCGCCTGGACACCGAACTGATCCGCGCCGGCGGGGGAGCCATCATCAGCAAGAGCGGCGCGGAAGGCGTGCATCTGGTGGGTTTTCCGGGGAGCGGCCGCGGTCTCGCGATCAAGGTGATCGACGGCGGCGACCGGGTGGTCGGCCCGCTCATCTGCGCCCTGCTCGAACGCTGGCAAATACTGGACGAAAAAGGCTTGGCCTCACTGGCATTCTGGGGCGATGCTGCACAGATTAACGCCGCGGGACGCGTCACGGGGGCGCTCGAGCTGCTCCCTGAGGCCTTGCCGGAGTAGGTTCCGGCCGCCGCGATTCCGTCCATGTCCTACCGCGAGGTGAGTGAATGGAGCGCTACATCGAGCCCTTCAAGGTGAAGGTGGTTGAGCCCATCACGGCCATCACCCGCGAGCAGCGGGCCGCCGCGATCCAGAGGGCCGGCTACAACCTCTTCAAGCTGCGCGGCCAGGAGATCTACATCGATCTCCTCACCGACTCCGGCACCAGCGCCATGAGCGACAACCAGTGGGCCGGACTCATGCTGGGCGACGAGTCCTACGCCGGCAGCCGCAACTACTTCAACTTCGAGAACACGGTGCAGGAGGTCTTCGGCCTCGAGCACGTGATTCCCGTGCACCAGGGTCGCGTGGCCGAGAACCTGCTGTTCTCGACGGTGGTGAAGGAGGGGATGATCGTCCCCAACAACAGCCACTTCGACACCACGCGCGCCAACGTCGAATACCACGACGCCGAGGCGCTGGACCTGCTCTGCGAGGAGGGCAAGGACCCCCACCTCGTCGCGCCCTTCAAGGGCAACATGGACGTGGACGCCCTGGCGCGGCTCATCGAGAAGGTGGGCACCGACATCATCCCGCTGGTGATGATCACCGTCACCAACAACAGCGGCGGCGGTCAGCCCGTGTCGATGGCCAACATCAAGGCCGTGAGCGAGATCTGCCGCGAGCACGGGCTGCCGCTGTTCTTCGACGCCGCCCGCTTCGCGGAGAACGCCTACTTCATCAAGTCTCGTGAACAGGGCTACGGCGACACGCCGATCCCGGAGATCGTGCGCGAGATGTTCTCCTACGTCGACGGCTGCACCATGAGCGCCAAGAAGGACGGCATGGTGAACATGGGCGGCTTCCTCGCCATGCGCGACGGCGACCTGGCCGAGCGCATCCGCAACCTGCTGATCCTGGTGGAGGGCTTCCCCACTTACGGCGGCCTGTCGGGGCGCGACCTCGAAGTGATCTCCCGCGGCCTGCGCGAGGTGCTCGACGAGAGCTACCTCCACTTCCGCGTGAGCCAGGTGGCGAACATGGCCGAGCAGCTCACGGAGGGCGGCGTGCCGATCCTGCAGCCGGCCGGCGGGCACGCGGTCTATCTGAACGCCGGCGAGTTCCTGCCCGACTTGCCCGCCCAGCAGTTCCCGGGGCAGTCGCTGGCCGTGAATCTCTATCTCGAGTCGGGGATCCGCGGCGTCGAGATCGGTACCTTGATGTTCGGCGGCGTCGACCCCGTCAGCGGCGAGGAGCGCACCGCGCGCCTCGAGCTGGTGCGGCTGGCGATTCCGCGACGGGTCTACACGACGATGCACATGAACTACGTGGCCCAGGCGATCCTGGACCTCTACGAGAAGCGCGACAGTCTGAAGGGGATGCGAATCGTCAAGGCGCCTCCCTTCCTGCGTCACTTCTCGGCCACCTTGGATTTCCTCGAACACCAGGAAAGCGTTTCGGCCTCTTGAGCCGGGGACGGGAGAGATGAGCATGATCGAGATCAGCCAGAAAAAGGTCTACACCTTCGGCGGCGGCGATGCCGAGGGCGACGCCACCATGAAGAACCTGCTGGGCGGCAAGGGCGCCAACCTGGCCGAGATGGCCTCCATCGGCATCCCCGTGCCCGCGGGCTTCACCATCACCACCGAAGTCTGCAACTGGTTCGGAGCCCACGACCAGCAGCGTCCCGCCGACCTGGAAGAGCAGGTCGCCGAGGGCGTGGCGCTCGTGGAGCGCGTCATGGGCGGCAAGTTCGGCGACGCCGAGAACCCCTGCCTCCTGTCCGTGCGCAGCGGCGCCCGCGCCTCCATGCCGGGCATGATGGACACGGTCCTGAACATCGGCCTCAACGACACCACCGTGCAGGGCCTGATTCACGACGAGACCTCCCGCCGTTTCGCCTACGACTCCTACCGCCGCTTCGTGCAGATGTACGGCGACGTCGTGATGCACGTGCGCGGCGAGGTGCACGACCCCTTCGAGGAGCTCCTGCAGGCCAAGAAGGACGCGAAGGGCGTGGAACTGGACAACGACCTCACCGCCGACGACCTCGTCGAGCTGGTGGCCGAGTTCAAGGCCATGGTGAAGGCGAACACCGGCCAGGACTTCCCCGACGATCCCTGGACGCAGCTCTGGGGCGCCGTCGACGCGGTCTTCCTTAGCTGGGGCAACGCGCGCGCCGAGGCCTACCGCCGTCTCAACGACATCCCGGGCGACTGGGGCACGGCCGTCAACGTGCAGGCCATGGTATTCGGCAACATGGGCGACGACTGCGCCACCGGCGTGGCCTTCACCCGCGATCCCTCGACCGGCGAGAACCGCTTCTACGGCGAGTACCTGAAGAACGCCCAGGGCGAGGACGTCGTGGCCGGCATCCGCACGCCGCAGCCGCTCAACATCGCGGCGAAGGATCCCGACAACCCGATGCCCAGCCTGGAGGAGGAGTTCCCCCAGTGCTACGCCGAGCTGGTGGAGATCTACCTGAAGCTCGAGCAGCACTACAAGGACATGCAGGACATCGAGTTCACGATCCAGCAGAACCGCCTCTGGATGCTGCAGACCCGCAACGGCAAGCGCACCGGCTTCGCCGCCGTCCGCGTGGCCGCCGAAATGCTCGAGGAGGGCCTGATCGACGAGAAGACGGCCGTCCTGCGCGTCGACCCCAACCAGCTCACCCAGCTGTTGCTGCCCGTGTTTGATCGTACCGCGAAGGCGGAGGCCATCGAAGATGGCAAGCTGCTGGCCAAGGGCCTCAACGCCGGTCCCGGCGCCGCCACGGGCGCCATCGCCTTCAGCGCCGAGGAGGCCGTGCGCCGCGCCGGCGAGGGCGAGAAGGTGATCCTGGTGCGCGTCGAGACCAGCCCCGACGACATCCAGGGCATGCACGTGTCCGAGGGCATCCTCACCAGCCGCGGCGGCATGACGAGCCACGCTGCCGTCGTGGCCCGCGGCATGGGCAAGAGCTGCGTGGCCGGCTGCGGCGCGCTGGACATCGACTATGCGAACGGCGTCATGAGGGTCGCCGGCAAGGAGTTCAAGGAGGGCGACGCGCTCAGCATCGACGGCATCACCGGCGAGGTGCTCTCCGGCATGATCGACGTGCGCCCCAGCGAAATCGTGCAGGTGCTCATCGACGAGGAGATGGCGCCGGCCGACAGCCTCCTGTTCCGCCAGTTCGACTCCATCATGAAGCTCGCCGACGGCTACTCGCGCCTGGGCGTGCGCACCAACGCCGACTCGCCGCTCGACTCCCGCGTCGCCCGCAAGTTCGGCGCCGAGGGCATCGGCCTCTGCCGCACGGAGCACATGTTCTTCGAGGGCGACCGCATCGACGCCGTGCGCGAGATGATCCTCGCCGAAGACGCGGCCGGCCGCGAGGCCGCCCTGGCCAAGCTGCTGCCGATGCAGCAGTCGGACTTCGAGGGGATCTTCCGGGCCATGGACGGACTGCCCGTCACCATCCGCGCCCTGGATCCGCCCCTCCACGAGTTCCTGCCCCACACGGACGGCGAGATCCTCGATCTGGCGAACAAGCTGGACGTGGCTCCCGAACGCCTCAAGGGCAAGGTGGAGCAGCTCAGCGAGGCCAACCCGATGCTGGGTCATCGCGGCTGCCGCCTGGGCATCGTGTACCCGGAGATCACCGCCATGCAGGCCCGCGCGATCTTCCAGGCCGCGGTGGCCGTGGCCGCCGACGGCGTGGTGGCCAAGCCCGAGGTGATGATTCCCCTCGTCGGCCACGTGAAGGAGCTGGCCATGCAGCGCAAGGTCGTCGAGGACACCGCCCGCGCCGTGTTCAACGAGAACAAGCGCGAGGTGGAGTACCTGGTGGGCACGATGATCGAGCTGCCCCGCGCCGCGCTGACGGCGGACGAGATCGCCGCCGAAGCCCAGTTCTTCAGCTTCGGCACCAACGACCTCACGCAGACGGCGCTGGGACTCAGCCGGGACGACGCCGGCCGCTTCCTGCCCTACTACGTCGAGCTGGGCATCTACCCGGCCGATCCCTTCGCGCGCATCGACCAGACCGGCGTCGGCCAGCTGGTGCAGATGGGCTTCGAGAAGGGCCGCTCGGTGCGCTCCGACCTCAAGGTCGGCATCTGCGGCGAGCACGGCGGCGACCCCAGCAGCGTGATCTTCTGCCACGAGGTCGGCCTCGACTACGTGAGCTGTTCGCCCTACCGCGTGCCCGTGGCGCGTCTGGCGGCGGCCCATGCGGCTCTGGACGGCACCCGGGAGGGTGACTGATCTCCAGCCGCGAGGAATCCTTGGCCCGCTCGATCGGGCCCGAAGAGACGGAGCGGATGGACCGCCCCGCGGTGATCCGCTCCGTCCTTCGCTACTCCCTCGCGCTCGGCCTCGTGCAGATCGGAATCGCCGCGCTGATGGCCTGGCGTCCGGGGCCGCCGCGCCTCGCCCTTCTCTATCTCGTCACGGCCCTGCCCTGGACGGCCCTGGTGGGCTTCATCCTCGCCCGCAACGTCCACCTGCTCTACACCACCGCGGGCCGCCCGATCACGCGGCTGAACCTCGCGACGCGGGTGACGCTGATCCGCGTCCTGTCCGTGCCGCTGGTGACGACGCTCATCCTGGCCGATCAGAACGTCATGGCGGGGGTCGTCTTCCTGGGCGCGGCCGTCACGGACTGGCTGGACGGCTTCCTCGCCCGCCGCATGAACGACGTCACCCAGCTGGGCCGCATCGCCGACCCCAGCATCGACGCCGTGTTCTGCGGCCTCACGATCCTGGCCCTGTTCATGGCCGGACACCTGCCGCTCTGGCTGCTGCTCATCTCGGGCGTGCGCTACAGCCTGCTCCTCGGCGGCGCCGCCTCCCTCAAGCTCTACGCCGGGTATTATCCCGTCCGGGCCACTTTCTTCGGGCGGTTCTTCTACTTCATCCAGTACTCTCTGCTTCTCGCCTACCTGCTCTTCGAAGGCCCGCGCTTCGACGCCTGGTTCGTGCGTGGCCTGGGAGTGGTGCAGGCGCTGGTGAGCGTGCAGCTGCTGTCCCTGGGGAGGAACCTCTACCTGGAGTTGAAGCATGATCGCGCCGACGTCTAGCCGCCCGGCGGCGGGATCGCGGAACATCGCCGGCGTACTGCTCGTCCTGTTCGCGTTGGCCGGCTCCGCCTGCGCGCCGGAGGGCCACGAGCCCATCGCCACCTGGAACGGAAGCGACGCCACGGTGACCCTGGAGTACCGGGGCGACGCCATCGCCGTCTTCGCGGCCGGCGACTGGAACGGGTGGGATCCCCTGCGGCATCCCTACCAGTGGCGCGGCGGGGAGCGCTGGGTTCTGGAACTGACCCTGCCTCCCGGGGAGCACCACTACCTGCTGGCCGTCGAGACCGACGAGGCCTGGGAGTGGCGGACCGATCCCGCCAATCCGCTGCGCGCCGAGGACGGCAGCGGCCGCGAGCTCTCGCTCCTGCGTGTCGGGAACGGCGTCGCCGCCGCGGAATAGTATCCAGACCCGCCGCCCACGGCGTTCACAGATCACCTCCCCGACGTGAATCCGGGGTGCCATGCCCGGAAGGACGGAGGGCCCTTGCAGTTCGATCCCAACCTCGAATCCCCGCTCCTCGCCCTGCTGGCGCTGGTCGCCCTCGGCGGCTGGGCCGTGTGGAGTTACGCCCGCACGCGCACGCCCATCGGCGCCGGATCCCGCCGCCTGCTCCTGGGGCTCCGCCTCGCGGCATCCCTCTTGCTGTCGGTGATGATCGGGGGCTTCAGCCTGGGGCTCGAACGGGTCCGGGAGAAGCCGCCGCTGCTGAGGGTGCTCGTCGATGCGTCGGCCAGCATGTCCCGTTCCGCGGCGGGGGAGTCCGGCGGAGTGAACCGCTACGACGCGGCCCGAGCGCTGCTGGAAGCGGCCGACCGGCGATGGGGCGAACGCCTGCGGATCGAAGCGTCCGCCTTCGGCGCCGGCCTGATGAGTGGGCCGCTTCCGGAAACGGCCACCGGTCCGCTCACGGATCTGGGCGGCGCCCTGGCCGCCCTGCCGCCGGCCGAGGCGGGCGAGGCCCTGCTGATCCTGAGCGACGGCTGCGACACCGAGGGTCGCCTCTGGAGCGGACGACTGGACACGGGGCGGCGCATCCACACGCTGGCTCTCGGCGACAGCCTCTCGCCGCCGGATCTGCGCATCGACCGCGTGGACGCCCTGCCGGTGCTGCGAAAGGGGCGCCGCCTGCCCCTCGGGGTGCTCATCGGCGCGGAGGGGGAGACGCCGCGCTCGGGCCACTGCGTGATTCGAGACGACGAGAAGGTGCTCGCGCGCCAGGCCTGGCAGATGGAGCCCGGCGAGAGCCAGGCCCGTCTGTCCTTCGGCCTCGACATCGAGGAGCTCGGCCAGCACCTGCTGGAGATCGAGCTGAAGCCCGACGGGCAGTGGGACGGCGACAGCTCGCCCGAGAACGATCGACGCCTCCAGTCGCTGCGGGTCGTCGAGAGCCGCCTCAAGGTGCTCCTGCTCGCGGGGAGCCCGGACTGGGACCTCGCCGCCCTGGTGCAGTCCCTGAGGGGCGAGGAGACGCTGGCCCTGGAGCTGATCACGGCCGGGCCGGACGGCGTGCCGCGCAGGACGGACACGGGGGAGCCCTGGAGCCCCGAGGAGGCCCCGATCCACGGTCTCCTGCTCCACTCCTGGCACGCGGACTGGGAGCCGGATCTCCTCGACCGCCTGCCCCTGCAGGGCGGCGTGGCCCTGCTGGCCGGGTTCCTCGAGCGACCGGGTCGCGCGCGGCTGCCGACGAACTGGGCCCTGGACCTCGCGCCCGCCCCGCCCGTGGGTCGCGAACTTACGGCGCACTGGGGCGAGGACGCGGGCCGTCACCCGGCCCTGGCCGGCGCGCTGGCGCTCGGCCCTCTGCCGCGGGAGCAGGCGCCCCTGGAGAGCGTCCAGCGCTCTCCGCTCGCCGCCGGACGCGTGCTCCTGAGGGCCGGCGGAGAGCCTCTGCTCGTGACGAGGGAACTCGGTGGGCAGCGTATCGCCCTGTGCGGAGGGCGCGGGTTCTGGCGCTGGTCGCTGCGGGGCGAAGACGGCGCTCTGCTTCACGCGGAGCTCTTCTCCGGGTTGCTCCGGTGGCTGGCGCGGGAGAACCCGCCCGAGCGCCTGGCCGTGAGCTGGGAGGGAGAGATCCTCGCCTCGCGCCCGGGTCTGCTCCACGCGGAGGCGTTCGACGAGGACTTCAACCCCCTCCGCGACGCCGTCCTGGACTGGAGCATCGAGCGCGTGGACACCCTGGTCGCCACGGGACGCTTCGCCCCGGCCGGCGACGAGGGTTTCCGGGCCGAACTGCCCGCGCTGCCCGCGGGGGCCTACGCGCTGAGCGTCGGCGCGCGTCTGCCCTCGGGCGAGCGGCTGGAGCGCAGCCTGGAGCTGCCCGTCCTGCTGCCCCGCGGTGAACTGATGGATCTGGCCGCCCGCCCCGAGACCCTGCGCTGGCTCGCCGCGCGCGGCGGCGGCGCGCATCTGGCGACCGGCGACCTGGCCGAGCTCGACGCGCATCTGGACTTCACGCCGCGCGCCGAGAGCAGCCGGCGTCTGATGCGACTCTGGCAGCACCCCCTGGCCTTCCTCCTCCTCCTGGGCCTGCTCGGTCTCGAGTGGGGACTCAGGAAACGCTTCGGCATGATCTGACGGCCTCCCCGGCGGGACGGCCGGGGAGGGCAGCATGCTGCATCGTCCGCGTCGCGTCCGGGCGGTTCTCGCCCATGTTCTCGTCATCACGTTCACGGCCTTTTCCGCCTCGGCGGAGTTCCTGCTCAACGAGGTGCTCTACGATCCGCCGGGCGCCGACGGCGACCTCGAGTTCGTGGAGCTGATGCTCGCCGGCGCCGAGAGCCTGGACACCGCGGGGCTGCGGCTGGAGTTCTGCAACGGCTCGGCTCCCGGAGAGTGGCGGACGCTCTGGTCCGGTGCGCCGTCTCCGCCCCTCGCGCCCGGCTCGCTCTTCCTCGTCGGCGAGACCGGCGTGTCCGGCGCCGACGTTCACGTTGCCCTCGATCTGCAGAACGGCCCGGAGGCGCTGCGCCTGTCGCGCGGGGAGACCCTTCTCGACCTGCTCGGTTACGGCGCCGACCTCGATCCCTCTCTCTACGAGGCCTGGCCCGCCGAGGACTGCAGCGGTCTCTCCCTCGCGCGCCGTCCCGACGGCGTGGACAGCGACCAGAACGTGCTGGACTGGTTCGCCGTCCCGCCGACGCCGGGCGAGCTCAACCTGCCGGACTTCCTCGTCCGTCTGGAACGGGCCGAGGCGCCCTGGCTGCCGCTGGCGCCCGGGGAGCCCTGCAGCCTGCGCGTCGTGCTGCGCAACGACGGAGGGCTCGCCTGGCCCGCGCCGCTCCCCGTCCTCGCCGACGGGATCCCGCGGATCGACGCACCCGCCCTGGCGCCGGGCGCCAAGGTCGAGCTCCTGCTCCCGCTGCCGCCGCCGGCGCCCGGCCTCTCCCGCGTGCTCCTGCGGGCCGGCGACGACAGCCTCTCCCTGCCCCTGCGCGCGGGACTCGGCGCGCTCCAGATCACCGAGCTGCTCTTCGCCCCCGACGGTGGGGAGCCGGAGTGGATCGAGCTTCTCTGCCGGGAGGAACTGTCGGGCCTGTCGGATTACCGGCTCGAAGATCTCGGGGGCACGTCGGCCGACTTCAAGCCGCCGCCGCTTGCCGCCGGCGAGCGCATCCTGCTGACCGGCGATCCCGACGCACTGCTCTCATCGCATCCGGCCCTGGATCCCGCGCGGGTGCTGTCGCTCTCGCCCTGGCCCTCCCTGGCCAACGGCGGGAGCGCGGACGCGGCGCCCGGCTGGAGCGACGGTCTGCGTCTGAGCGACGCCGAGGGGCGCCGCGTGGACGGCCTCCTGTACCGCGGCGACTGGATTCCCGCCAAGGGCTGGAGCATCGAGCGTCTGGACGACTTCGCCGCCGGCGGGCTTCCGCCCTGGGCGCCCTGCCCGACCGGCAGCACTCCGCTGGCCGGCGCGGTCGCGCCCGGGTTCGACCGCGAGGAGCCGCTCGTCCTGCAGCCGAATCCCTTCGACCCGGAGCGGGAACGGCTCTGGATCGGCGTGCGGGCGACCGGCTCCCGGCTGGAGCTGCGGATCTTCGACGCCGCCGGCCGCCCCGTGCAGCGGCTCGAGGGCAGCCTCGGCGCGGGACGGCTCCGTCTGCCCTGGGACGGGCGCGACGATCGCGGGCGGCACCTCGCCGACGGCGCCTACCCGCTGCTGGCCCGCTGGCGGGACCCGGCGGGGCGGGTTCGGGAGCTGCGGGCCGTGGTGGGGCTGATTCGCCGGGAAGGCTCCTGATGCGGTTCCTCCTGACGGCAGTGCTGCTCCTCGTGGCGACCGAAACGGCGAGCGCCTCGACCCTGAGTCTCTATCCCGAGCGATCCGAACGCGACCTCCTCGCCGCCATCGACGGCCGCGAGACCTGGCGGCCCCGGGTCGTTCTCGGCCACTGGCGTCCCTACGCTTTGCCCGGCGTGAGCCTGGAGACCCTGACCTTGTCGTCTTCGTTCGGGAGCCTGAGCCTCTCGGTGGGCGCCGCGCGCGAGGAGTGGGGCGTCTTCGGAGCGTGGCGCCTGCGCGGAAGTCTGATCGCGCGGCGCGCCGCCCTGCGCCTGGGCCTGGCCGCGGAGCTCGATGGGATCCGGGGCGGGGGGCAGTCGCGGGGAATCCATCTGCTGGCCTCGGGAGGGGAGCCCCTGAGCATCAGCCTGCGCCTGCCGCTGGCCTCCACGCCTTTCGCGCGCGCGGCCTCGGGCCTGGTGGGAGTGGCCTGGAGCATCGAGGGCTGGACCCTGCGCGGCTGGCGGGGCGGCGACGGCCTCGGGCTCGCCCTGGCGCGCGGGCTCGGTCCGCTGGAGCTGGAGCTCATCGCGCGCCGCGAGTCCTGGCAGGGATTCGCGCTCTCCTACCGTCGCCGCCGCTGGAGCCTTCGTTTCGAGGAGCGCCTGCACGCCTGGCTGGGAGCGAGTCATGGTCTTCGGCTTTCCCTGCGCTAGCGCGCGGCCGATCGTGCTGCCGATACTGCTGCTGTCGGTCTTCGCGGGAGCGGCCGCGGGGCAGGAACCGCTGCCCCTGGGCGAGGAGCCGCCCGAGGAGAGGGAGTTCGGCGCCGGCCTGGCGCTGGCTACCAGCCGATCTCCGGACGGAGTGATGCGATACCGCTACCGCGGCGGGCTGCGTCGGGGAGGTCTCGGCCTCCTCCTGGCGGGCGACCTGGACGCCGACGAACGCCCCCGCTTCGCCCTGGGCCGCGACGGGGAGCGCTGGCAGCTCCAGATCGGCGGGCTGGGAGGCCGCTGGGGCGACGGACTGCTTCTCGGCCAGCGCCGCAGGAGCGCCCTGGGGCAGCCCCGGCGCCCCACGGCACCCGGACTGCCCTCCGGCCTCTCCACCGGCGGTTCGCCGCTGCTGCGAGGCCTCTACCTGCGCCTGGGACGCGCCGACGCGGGGGGCTGGCGGGGCTGCGCCGCCTGGGAGATGGAGGAGCTCGGCGGCACCCGCGGCCCGGCGCATGCCGCCCTGCGCTGGCGGGGTTTCGGCCTGGACCTGCAGCTGCGTGAGCATGAGCGCGGCGCCGTCCTGGGCGCCGGTGGGGAGGGATGGCAGGTGGGCCTCGGACACCGAGGGTCGGCGGGCGGCCCGCCGCGCGCGGGGCTGCTCTGGCGCTCCCATCTCGATGCGCGGGGACTGGGCCTGGGGCTGGAGGGTCTGCTGCTGCTCGGCCCGGCGCCTCAGGGCAGTCCGGGCTGGTTGGGGGGCGGCGAGGGGAGCGAGCTCCACGCGGCGCTCGACGGCGAAACCGGCGAGTGGCGCTGGCGTGTCGCCGGGCGCTGGCGGCGGGGGATCGGTCTGTCCGAGGGGGTCTCCCGCGGCGAGAGCGCGGTCGGCCTGGGCAGGCCCCTGCCATGGGGGCGCCTGGAGCTGGGACTGCGTCAGATCGAATCCCGCTCACAGCTCGACCTTGCCGCCGCGCCGGGATTTCCTCGCCGGCTCGAGGAGAGTACCCTGCGGCAGGAGTTCTCCCTGTCGCTGCGCGGCCCCTGGCGGCTGCAGTGGCGTCGGCGTCTGGGTTCATCGGGCACCGGCGGAGGCGATCTGCTCATGGCCGGGACCGAACTGCCCTGGCCGGCGGGGCTCCGTCTCCAGCTGGCCCGCTTCGAGCTGGAAGAGGACGCCACGCCTTTCCTGCTGTTCGAGGGCGCGGCGATCCACCGCGGCGTCGAGGCCCTGCGCGGGCGGGGGTGGCGTCTGGGCGCGCGCCTGGATCGCGACGGCGAGCGCGGCAGGATGCGCTTCGGTCTCGGTTGGCTGCGCGGTGCGGAGGAGAGCCGTTTCGGGCTGTGGTGCGAGCTGGGCTTCACTCTCCGTTGACAGATGGGCCAATCGGTGATCAGATCCCGCAATGCGTGATTTCAACTACACGGGAATGGGCAGCTGGACCGTGCTCGGCCTCATGAGCGGCACCAGCCTCGACGGCCTCGACGCCGCCCTGATGCGCTTCACGCGCGGGGCGGAGGAGCCGCTGGGGTGGGAGCTGCTTCGTCATCGCGAGGCGCCCTATCCCGAGGAGCTCCGGGTCGAGATGGAGGCGCTGATCCGCGGGGAGCCGCGGCGGGCCTCGGAGTTCGCGCGGCTGCACGTCGAACTGGCGGGCGCCTTCGCGGAGTTCGTCGCCGAGGCCTTCGCGGACGACCCCGCGCCCGAACTGGCCGGTTTTCCCGGCCAGACCCTCTGGCACGATCCGGTGGGCGGAGGGCTCAGCTTCCAGATCGGGAGTCCCGCGGCCTTCGCGCAGCTCAGCGGCATCCCCACGGTGGGGGAGTTCCGCCTGCCCGACGTTCTCGCGGGAGGCCAGGGCGCGCCGCTGGTGCCGCTGGCCGACGCGCTGATGCACCGCAGGCCGCCGGGGGGCGAATTCATCGCGCTGCTGAACCTGGGCGGCATCGCCAATGTAACGCTGCTCCCGCCGGGGCGCGGCACCGAGGGCGTGCGGGCCTGGGACACGGGGCCGGGCAACACGCTGCTCGACAGCCTCAGCCGACTCGCCACGGGTTCGCCCTGCGACGAGGGCGGACGACTGGCCGCCAAGGGCAGGATCTGGCCGGAGGTCCTGGAGTTCTGGCTCGACATGGAGTGGTTCGGCTGGCCGCCACCCCGCTCCACGGGCCGCGAACTCTTCGGGGGAGTGTTCCTCCATCTCGACGAACTGGAGCGCTTGCGGGGAGGAATGGGGGACGCGGATCTCATGGCGACGCTGGTGGAACTGACGGTCGAACCGATCGTAGCAGCCCTGGCTTCCGAACCCGTCGATCGCCTCTACGTGGCCGGAGGCGGCACCCGCAACGACCATCTGATGAAACGACTCACGGAGAGACTCGCGCCCCTGCCCCTGCATTCCATGGAGGAACTGGGGCTGCCGGCGGAGGCCAAGGAGGCCGCCGACTTCGCGCTGCTGGCCCTGGAGGCGGCCGCGGGACGTCCGGTGGCGCTGCCCGCCGTCACCGGCGCCGCCTGGCCCATGAGCGCCGGCCTCTTCGCACCCGCACCTCCGGCCCAGGACGGGCCCTAACCCGAACCGCATCGACGTCGGACCAGGAAGGACCCATGCTCTCTCGCCGCACCCTTGCCCTCGCGCTGCCGCTGATCCTGCTACTCATGCTGCCCCTGACCGGCTGCAAGCCCAAGACGCCGGTGAACTCGCGAACGCGCACCGTCGTCGAACCCCGGCGCAAGGAACTGCCGGCCCTGGATCTCAGGCGGGAGCCGGAGGTGAGGATCCTTCTCAGCCAGGGCGTGAGCGCCGTGGAGCTGCGGTCGAGCCGCGGGTTCGTCATGCTGACGAAAGACGGGCGGGAGCTGGCGCGCTACGGCACCGGGCGCCGCTATCACTTTTTCCAGGGGCAGTCCCGCCCCGGCCTGCTCGAGGTGTACAGCGAGCGGCAGCGCGGAGGGCGGCGCAGCCGCGCCCTGCTGAAGCGAGTTCCCTTCCGCGGCAGCGTCTACCTGCAGCCGGCTCGCGGGGGCACGCTCACGGTGAACGGCCGCAGTTACCGGGGCCGCATCAAGCTCGACCGGGTGGGCGCGCACTTCAACTGCCTAAACCTGCTGCCGCTCGAGCTCTATCTTCGGGGCGTCGTGCCCCACGAGATCGGCCACCTGAAGGGCAACGGCTACGAGGCGCTCAAGGCCCAGGCCGTGGCCGGACGCACCTATGCGCTGCAGAGGCTCCGCGACAGTCGGGACAAGGCCTGGGACATGGTGGACACGGTGTACGACCAGGTGTACCGCGGCGCCAAGGACGAGTGGCGCTGGGCCAACAAGGCCATCGAGGCCACCCGCGGCCAGGTGCTCTGGAGCGGCGGGGAGCCGGCGGAGGTGTACTACGCCTCCACCTGCGGCGGGGCCACCACGGACATCCACGAGGTGTGGAACCACGGACCCGTGAGCCACCTCTCCTCGGTGCGCGACAACGACTCCCGGGGGCGGAGCTGGTGCCGCAGCAGCAAGTACTTCCGCTGGACCCACACCTGGAGCGCCCGCGATCTGGGCAAGATCCTGCGCGCCTATCTGCCGGCCATGGCCGAGCTGCCCGCCGGCACGCGGATCGGGCACCTGAAGGACCTCCGCGTCACCGACCTCACGCCCGAGGGGCGCGCCCAGCTTCTGGAGGTGATCACCGACCGCGGCCGCTACCGCGTGAAGGGGGATCGGATCCGCTCGGCCCTCAAGCGCGATCTGAAGGGCAACGCCCTGCGGAGCACGCTCTTCCGCCTGAAGGTGGAGCGCGACGACCGCGGGCGGCTCGTGCGCGTGACCGCCGTCGGCGGCGGCTGGGGGCACGGCATCGGCATGTGCCAGGTGGGGGCGATCGCCCGGAGCAAGGCGGGGCACTCCTACGACCGGATTCTCTCGGTCTACTATCCGGGTACGCGCCTCAAGCGACTCTGGCACTGATCGCCGAAAGTCCTTGGAAACGCTTCCGTTGCAACCGATAAGTCGCTCCGAGGGGAATGCGGGGGGACTATTGACAATCCCAGAACCCTTTGCTACTTTCCCTCCCTGCTGACGCGGGGGTGTAGTTCAGCCTGGTCAGAACGCCTGCCTGTCGAGCAGGAGGTCGCGAGTTCGAATCTCGTCACTCCCGCCTTTTCGGTCCCGCAATTCGTTGCGGGACCGTTTTTTGTATCCCGCGTACCCGTCGCCCCGGCCGTACTCGGCCTCGACAAGTCCGCCGGGCTGAGGCTAGAATGACCTGTCCGTTCGTCGCCAGCCCCCGACCCGACGAGGGAGGAGTACCCGTGAGCACGAAGCGCCGCCGGCATCATCAGGGATGGACCGCCGTCCCCACGCTGCTCTTCCTGCTCGGGCTGCTGGCCGTCGGCAGCGCCTCCGCGTCCACCTACCTCGTGCTGCCCGACGGCAGCGGCGATGCTCCAACTATCAGTTCGGCCCTGGCCCTGGCGGTCCACGGGGATGTGATCGAACTGGGGGACGGCGTGTTCAGCGGGCCCGGCAACCGCAACCTCGACCTGGCCGGACTCCGCGTCACCCTGCGCTCCCGCAGCGGCAACCCCCGCGCCTGCGTGATCGACCCGGAAGCCAGCGCCGCCGATCCCGCCCGCGCTCTTCTCTGCGTGAGCGGCGAGACTGCGAGCACCCTGATCCAGGGCATCGGTTTCCGCGGCGGACACCTGGCCGGCGCGGAGGAGGCCGGCGCCGCCGTGCTCTGCGTGGGCAGCGCTCCGCACTTCGACGGCTGCCGCTTCCGCGGCAACTTCGCCGTGTGGTCGGGCGGCGCCCTGGCGGCCCTGGGCGGCGCCGATCCCCTGATCACGAACAGCGAGTTCTCGGGGAACTCCTCCACCTACGGCGGCGCGGTCGTCATCATGGACGCCGCGGCGAGGCTCGACGGCTGCATCGTCAACGGGAACTGGGCGAGCGAGCGCGGCGGCGGCATCTACGCGGGCGATCACGCCGACCTGAGCCTCGACGGCAGCACCCTGGTGTGGAACGCCTCGCCGAGCGGCGGCGGCGTCGCGGTGGTGTTCCAGAGCAGCGCCCAGGTGAGCGGCAGCATCATCGCCTTCAGCACCATGGGCGAGGGGATCGGCCTGCCCTGGTCGAGCTCCGTCGTGACCCTGAGCTGCTCCGACATCCACGGCAACGCCGACGGCGACTGGGTAGGCGACCTGGTCGATCAGCTCGGCGTGTCGGGCAACATCGACGCCGACCCGCTCTTCTGCGGCGCGCAGGACGAGGACGATCTCACCCTGCGTCTCGGCTCGCCCTGCAGCGAAGCCCAGAGCGGCTGCGGCCTCATCGGCGCCCTGCCGGTGGACTGCGACGCGGTGCGCGGCTCGATCGTGAGGAGCGCCGCGAGCTGGAGCACGATCAAGAGCTACTACTGATCGCCGAGTCCGCGGCGAACCCCGCGGGCAAACCTTGAGAGAAGAGGACGAACCTTGCGCTTCCTGATCACCGGCGGCTCCGGCTTTCTCGGCATCAACCTGATCCGTTTCCTGCTCGACCAGGAAGCGGGCCACGAGATCGTGAACCTCGACCTGCTGCCCTTCGACTACCCCGAGGCGCCGAGCATCCAGAGCGTGCAGGGCGACATCCGCGACCGCGACACCGTGGACCGCTGCATGGAGGGCGTCGACATCGTGGTGCACTGCGCCGCCGCGCTGCCGCTCTACACGCCCGAGGAGATCTACACCACGGACATCGACGGCACGCGCAACGTCATGGAGAGCGCGCTCGCGGCCGGCGTGAAGCGCTCGGTGATGATCTCGTCGACGGCGGTCTACGGCATTCCCGATCATCATCCCCTCGTGGAAGAAGATCCCATGGTCGGCGTCGGCCCCTACGGCGAGGCGAAGATCGCCGCCGAACAGGAGTGCGTGAAGGTGCGCGAGCGGGGGCTCTGTGTGCCGATCGTGAGGCCCAAGTCGTTCATCGGCCCCGAGCGGCTCGGCGTGTTCGCGCTGTTCTACGACTTCGCGCGCACCGGGCATGGCTTCCCGGTGCTGGGCAACGGCAAGAACCGTTACCAGTACCTCGACGTGGCCGACCTCTGCGCGGCGATCGGGCTCTGCATCACCGGCGACGAGGCGAAGGTGAACGACGTCTTCAACATCGGCGCCGGCGAGTTCGGCACGACGGCCGGCGACTTCCAGGTGGTGCTGGACGATGCGGGCCACGGCAAGAGGATCAAGCCGCTGCCGGCCGGCCCGGCCATCGCGATCCTGCGGGTGCTCGAGGCGCTCAAGCTGTCGCCGCTCTACAAGTGGATCTACGAGACGGCCGCCGAGGACTCCTTCGTCTCCATCGAGAAGGCGCAGCGGGTGCTGGGCTACGCGCCGAAGTATTCCAACCGCGACGCGCTCCTGCGCAACTACCACTGGTATCTGGAGAACCTCGGCAATTTCGAGGGCGCGAGCGGCGTCACGCATCGCGTGCCCTGGAAGCAGGGGATCCTGCGCCTGGCGAAGCTCTTCTACTAGCACGCTTTTGCGGCCACCGGCGACTTCGCGGTATAATCATGGGCAGCCACCATCCCTGGAGATTCCCATGCGCCGCACCCTGTTCGCCACGCTGCCCCTCCTGCTGCTCGCCGGCAGCCTGACCCTGCACTTCACGCGTCCCGCCGAGGCTCCGCGCGAGCCCTCGGCGCGTCCCAACTCCTGGTTCCACACCCAGCGCGCCTGGCCGGGCATCGAGCTCTCCCAGCCCGCGCTCACCCGCGCGCTCGAGCAGGCGGCGGCCCTCGATCGTAGCGGGCCGTCCCTTCGCTCCTCGTGGGTTCAGGCGGGGCCCACGAACATCGGCGCGCGCGTCACCGACATCGCCGTGCATCCCACGAATCCCGACCTCGCCTACGCCGGCATGGCCAGCGGAGGCGTCTTCGTGACGCAGAACGGCGGGGCGAACTGGGATCCGATCTTCGACGACCAGGCCGTGATTCCGGTGGGGGCGGTGGCGCTCGATCCGAGCGATCCCGCCACGCTGTTCGTCGGCACCGGTGAGGCCAACGCCGCGAGCCTGAGCTTCTTCGGCATGGGCGTGTTCCGCAGCAGCGACGCCGGCGCGAACTGGGAGCATCTGGGGCTCGAGGCGACGCGCTACATCGGCCGCATCGTGGTGGATCCGACCGACGGCGAGCGCGTCTACCTGGCCGCCACCGGCAAGCTCTTCGGCACGAACCCCGAGCGTGGGGTCTACCGCAGCCTGGACGGCGGCGACAGCTGGAGCCGCGTGTTCGGCCTGACCGACTCCACCTCCTGCATCGACCTGGCCATCGATCCCCAGGACCCGCAGACGCTCTACGCCGCCATGTGGGAACGCGTGCGCGGCCTCACCTACCGCCGCTCCGGCGGCCCCAGCAGCGGCATCTGGCGCAGTCAGGACGGCGGCGACAGCTGGCACGAATTGACTGCGGGTCTACCGACCGGATCCAACGTCGGCAGGATCGGCATCAGCGTCTGCGCCTCGCAGCCGAACGTGATCTACGCCATCTACGCCGACGCGTCGGCCTACTTCGAGGGCGTGTACAAGTCCACCAACGGCGGCGATAGCTGGAGCCAGGTGAACGACGGCGCGCTGAGCGGCATCTACAGCTCCTACGGCTGGTGGTTCGGCAACATCCGCGTGGACCCGTCGGACCCCGACAACGTCGTCGCCCTGGGGCTCTACGCCTACCGCAGCACGAACGGCGGCTCCTCATGGAGCGAGACGGGCTGGAACATGCACGTGGACCACCACGCGCTCGCCTTCTGCCCCTCCCTGCCGAGCCGCGCCTACGAGGGCAACGACGGCGGCCTTTATCGCAGCGACGACGCCGGCGGTAACTGGGACAAGCTCTACGACCAGCCCACGAGCCAGTTCTACGCCATCGGCATCGACCACCTGAACCCTCACCGCCTCTACGGCGGCACGCAGGACAACAGCACGCTGCGCACCTGGAACGGCGGCACTGACGACTGGGACGTGATCTACTACGGCGACGGCTTCTACACGATCGTGGATCCCACCAACTCGAACGTGATCTACGCCGAATACCAGTACGGCGGCCTGGGCAAGTCCACCAACGGCGGCTCGAGCTTCAACTCCGCCTTGAACGGCATCAACAGCGGCGACCGCCGCAACTGGTCGACGCCCGTGGTCATGGACCCGAACGACTCCCAGACCCTGTACTACGGCACCTACCGCGTGTACCGCAGCACGAACGGCGCGGGCGGCTGGAGCAGCATCAGCTCCGACCTCACCGGCGGCGACCACGGCGCCAACTTCGGCACCATCACGACGATCGCGGTGGCGCCCGCAAACGGCGACGTGATCTACGCCGGCACCGACGACGGCCGCGTCTGGGTGACATCGAACGGCGGCGGCAACTGGACGCGCATCGACGCCGCCCTGCCCGAGCGCTGGGTGACCCGCGTCGCGGTGGATCCCCTCGACCCGGCCGTCGCCTACGCGACCTTCTCCGGCCTGCGCTGGGACGAGGACGCGGGCCACGTCTACCGCAGCGACGACATGGGCGCGAGCTGGCAGGACATCACCGCCAACCTGCCCGCCGCGCCGGTGAACGTCGTCCGGGTGGATCCCGACGATCCCGCCCGGCTCTACGTCGGCACGGACGTGGGCGTCTACACGAGCGTCCAGCCCGGCGGCGACTGGAGCACGCTGGCGCCCGGGTTGCCGCGCAGCCCCGTGCTCGACCTGAAACTGCACGCGCCCACGCGCAAACTCGTGGCCGGCACCCACGGCCGGTCGATGTTCACGCTCGAACTCGACGAGCTCACCGCGGCGCCCGTCGCGAGCGCGGCGCGCGCGCGACTGCTGCCGAACCATCCCAATCCCTTCAACCCCAGCACGACGCTCCGCTTCAGCATGGGGCGGGCCTCGCATGTGCGTCTGAGCATCCACGACGCGAACGGCCGCGAGGTGGCCTTGCTGCTCGACGAGTCGCGCGGCCCCGGCGAGCATCGTCTGACCTGGAGTGGGGGCGACGCCATGCCCTCGGGCGTCTACTTCGCGCGGCTGCGCGCGGACGGCGCGACGGCGAGCCGCAAGCTGACCCTGCTCAAATAGACGCGGCGCGAAAGGCAGGGAATGCTCGACCGGAGCGCCGGCTCTGGCTAGAATCTCCCCCGATCCAAGCCAAGGGAGATTCCATGTCTCGCGCGCCTCTCGTCGTCTTCGTTCTCGTTCTCGTCCTCGCCTCCACCGCGGCCGCCGCCACGATTCCGGCTCCCTCGGAACTGCTGGGCTTCGAACTCGGCAGTCGTCCCGCCTCGTCGGCCGAGCTGCGCGCGGCCTTCGAGACCATCGCCGCGGCCTCGCCCCGCGTCGCGCTGCGACAGTACGGGGAGAGCTACGAGGGGCGACCGTTGATGATGGCGGTGGTGGGCGATCCCTCCCGTGTCGCGAGCCTGGAAGCACTGCTTGCAGGCCGCCGCGCCGTCGCCGCGGGCGAGAAGGCGGACACGCCCCTGGCCCTGTGGATCGGCGCCTGCGTGCACGGCGACGAGACCTCCGGCAGCGACGCCTCCCTCGCGCTCCTGCACCACCTGGCCAGCGACGCGAGCGCCGACACGCGCGACCTGCTCGAGCGCTGCGTGATCCTGATCGACCCGGTGCAGAACCCCGACGGCCGCGCCCGCTTTCTCTCCGGCTGGCATCGCTGGAACGGCGCGGTACCGATCATCGACGACCAGGACATGGGCCACCGCGAGGGCTGGCCCTCCGCCCGCGGCAACCACTACCTGCTCGACCTGAACCGGGACTGGTTCACGCTTTCGCAGCGGGAGACGCGCGCGCGGGTGCGCGTGTTCCTCGACTGGCACCCAGAGCTCAGCTTCGACCTGCACGAGATGGGCTCCTTCGACAGCTACCTCTTCTCGCCGCCGCGGGCGCCCTATAACCCCCACATGCCGACGACGGCCCACCGCTGGTGGCAGGCGGTCGCCGACGAGATCGCCGCGAACTTCGGCCGACGCGGGTGGAGCTGCTACACCGGCGACTGGAACGAGGAGTTCAACCCCAACCGGGGCGCCGCCTGGCCCCTGCACCTGGGCACCGTGGCCTTCCTGGGCGAGCAGGCCAGCAGCAACGGCCGCGCGATCCTGCGTCCCGACGGATCGTTGCTCGACTACCCGCGGGCGGTGGAGCAGCAGCTCACGGCCGCCATGGGCTTCATCCGCGCCGCGGCGCGGGACGGCGACGCGATCCGCGCCGACTTCCTGGCGGCCCGGAAGGGCTGGTCGGGCGAGGACGCCGCCGGTACGCGGCTCTATGTCGTGGACGCGAGCGCGCGGCCCGCCGCCGCCGCTCGTCTCGCGGACCTGCTCACGGAGCAGGGGATCGAGGTGGGCGTGAGCCGGGAGAAGATCCGGCTGGACGGAGCCCGCAGCTACTGGGGCGAGACCCGCGGCCGGCGCGACTTCCCCGCCGGTTCTCTCCTGATCGACCTCGCCCAGCCCGAAGGCCGGCTGGCCGCGGCGATCCTGGACTTCGATCCGATCCTGGGCGACAGCTTTCTCACGCGGGAGAGACGGAAGAGGGAGAGCGACGGCGGCGGCCTGCTCTACGAGTCCTCCGCCTGGTCGCTGGCCATGGCCTGCGGCGCCGAGGTGTATGCCTCCGACCGCAGGGTCCGCGCGGCGCGCGATCCCTACGATCCCTCCCTGAACGGGGAGGGGCGTATCGAGAACGGCGATGCGAGTTACGGATTCCTCCTGGCGGCCGACGAGCCAGGGGCCGAACTCGCCCTGGCGGCCTGCCACCGGCTCGCGCTGCTCTGCCGCGGCGGGGAGGGCGCCTTCTCCGTCGGCGGACGAGAGTACGGCCCGGGCAGCGTCCTGCTGCCCTGCGAGGGCAACCCCGCCGACCTGCCCGCGCTCCTGACGCGCATCGCCCGGGAGAGCGGCGCCGGCTTCCACGGCATCGACCACGCTCTCGTGGATCGGGGCGAGGACTTCGGCAGCCGTCATTTCCGGGTGCTCAAGCGCCCGCGCATCGCGCTTCTCGGCGGCCCGCCCTTCTACCAGACCACCTTCGGCGCCCTGTGGCACTACCTCGATCGCGAGCTCCTCCTGCCCGTCACGCGCCTGCGATTCACAGGCCTGGCCAGGGCCGACCTCGATCGCTACACGGTGATCGTCGCTCCCGACGCGGGGCCGGGCCGCGGCGCCGGCCTGCGGGCGAGTCTCGGCGAGGAGGGCTGGCGCAGGCTGCAGGACTGGCTGCGCCGCGGCGGCACGCTGGTGACACTGGGCGAGGGCGGCGGCCTCGTGCTGGGCGGCGGCGACGTGGAGGGCCCCGCCCAGGGCGGCGGCGTGAGCACCGCGCCCCTGGGTTCGATCCGCGCGCGTCGTCACGTTCTGGCCGAACTGGCCGACTACCGGACGGAGAGCGCCAGGGAGATCGGCCTGGAGTCTTTGGCGGTCGACGGGAGCGCCCTGCGCGAAGGCGAGGACGGCGGGATCCGGAGAATTGCGGAGCAGTCCTCGCCGGGCGAGATCACTGCCGAGCAGGATGCCTGGCAGCGTCGCTTCAGCCCGATGGGAGCGATCCTGCGGGCCGACCTCGACGCCGCGCACTGGCTCTCGGCCGGCGCCGGCGAGCGCGTGCCCGTGCTCGTGCGCAGCGACATGGCCCTGATGGCGCGGCGCCCCGCCGAGAGCGTGGGACGCTTCGCGCCCGAGGAGAGCCTGCGTCTGTCGGGACTCCTCTGGCCCGAGGCCCGCGAGCGCTGGGCGAACAGCGCCTATCTCAGCAGGGAGGCCGTGGGGGAGGGGCAGGTGATCGTGTTTCTGGGGAACCCCGTCTATCGACGGGTCTTTCACGGCAGTTCCCGGCTGTTCGCCAACGCCCTGCTGCTCGGCCCGGGAATGGGAACGAGGACACGTCCCGGTGACTGACGCTTCCTCGGGATCCCCGATACTGCCTCGGAGTTTCCCATCGTTCCCCAGATTACCGTCTTGTCGTAGAGACGCAACAATCCTAAAGGGAACCGCTTGATTTGACGATACGAGTATAGGAGTGCAATCCGACCGCACCAGGTGTCGGCTCGTATCCTTCAAGCAGGTTGATCTTTGTCCCAGTGCGTCGAACATCCGGAGCTCCGTGGCGATTCCGTGGAATCCCTGAGCCCCTGCGCCCACGGCGATCTTGCCCACCGTTCGAAGCGCGGCGTCTTCATGTACGCGCTACTGCTGGCTCTCGTCACGGGTTTCACGCAGATCCGCGAGCACTACCTGCTCGAGTGCGTGATGTCCATCGCGCTGTTCCTGCTCCTGGGCGCCTGGCGATTCGAGCTGATTCGACGCTTCGACTCGATGTACGGCGCGGACGCTCCGTCCTGGAAGCGTCGCTTCTCCGCCCTCACGCTCTGGCCGGCCGCGATCTGGTCGCTGGGCACCCTGTTCACCCTGCTGCGTTACGGCCTTGGTCAGGACTACCTGCTGCCGTTGCTGGCCTCCCTGGGACTCGTGGCCGGCGCGGTCTCCTCCCTGACGCCCACGCGGAAGCTGTTCCGCAACTACCTCCTGGTGATGCTGCTGCCCAACGCCGTCGCGCTCTTCCTGCAGGGGCGCAACGGCGTGGGCGTTGGCCTGATGATGCTCGTCTACATCGCCTTCATGCTGATCATGGGCAAGCACTTCAACCAGGAGTACTGGTCGGGGCTGCGGAACTCCTACCTCCTGCGGCGACGTGCCGAGGAGCTCGAGAAGGCGCACGACAAGGTCGTGGAGGCCAACGAGGTCAAGGGTCAGTTCCTGGCGAACATCAGCCACGAGATCCGCACGCCGATGAACGGCATCCTCGGCATGTCCACCCTGCTCCTGGACTCCGGGCTCGACGTGAAGCAGCGCGAGCACGCCGAGGATCTCGATCATTCGGCGCGGGCGCTGCTGCACCTGATGGAGGAAGTGCTGGATTTCGCCAAGGTGGAGGCCGGTGAGCTCAAGCTGTCGGAGCGGGACTTCTCGAGTCGGATACTCCTCGGCGACATCTTCAAGCCCCTGAGCTTCGCGGCGGTGGAGAAGGAGGTCGCGCTCTCCCTCGACGTCGATCCCGACCTGCCCGATTGGCTTTACGGCGATGCCGACCGCCTGCGGCAGATCCTGGTGAACCTGGTGCAGAACGCCATCAAGTTCTCCGAAGCCGGCGAGGTCGTGTTGGGCGGAAAGCCCGGCGAGCGGGATGGCGACCGGTACTGGTTCCACTTCTGGGTATTCGATGAGGGAATCGGCATCTCCGAGGAAGACCAGGCCGTGATCTTCGAAGCCTTCCGCCAGGCCGACGGCAGCTTCGATCGTCGTCACGGCGGGAGCGGTCTGGGCCTGTCCGTCACGGCCAGTCTCGTGGAACTCATGGGGGGGCGGATCTCGGTGGAGAGCCGCCTGGGCGAGGGCAGCACCTTCCACGTGTCTCTCCCCTTCGGCATCGGGCAGGCGCCCGCACAGGCGAAGCGCGAGAGCGAGGACAATCTGGATGCGCGCTTCGCCGAGCGATTCGAGAAGGGCGGTCGCATCCTCATCGCCGAGGACAACCCCGTCAACAGCAAGCTCGCCTGCAGCTTGCTCCGGAAGATCGGCTTCACCACGCTCGTGGCCGAGAACGGACTGGAGGCCCTGCATCTCTGGGAGGAGGAGCAGGTGGACCTGGTCCTCATGGATGTCCAGATGCCCGAGATGGACGGTCTCGCCGCCACCCGCGCCATCCGTGAGCGGGAGCCCGCGCGCGGCAGCCGGGTGCCGATCATCGCCCTCACGGCCCATGCCCGCGAGGAGGATCGTCAGCACTGCATGAGAGCGGGCATGGACGACTACCTCACCAAGCCGATCGACCGCGCCGCCCTCAAGGGCATGCTGCTGCAATGGCTCGACCAGGAACCCGCCAAGCCCGTCTCCTGAACCCTGTCCGTTTCCTGAAGATCGCTAGCGTCGCGTGAGTCCGGGCGCGAGGTCCGTCCCGCCGCTCTCGTCGGCCGGATGAGGGCGCCAGGGCAGGGGGCCGCGTCCGAGTCCCCAGGCCAGGGCCCGGCGCGCCCACGCGGCCCAGTTCTCCGCCATCACGTAGAAGGTCGGAAGCACGAGCAGGGTGAGCACCGTGCTCGTGGCGAGTCCGCCCATGACGGCGCGGGCGAGGGGGAAGTAGTAGGCATTGGCCACGGCGGTCTTGCCGAGCGCCAGAGGGGCCAGGCCGAGGATCGTGGTGGCCGCGGTCATGAGGATCGGTCGGAAGCGATCGCGGCAACCGCGCAGGATCGCATCGTCCCGGCTCAGCCCCGCTCGCCGCAGGGCGTTCACGTGATCCAGCAGCACGATGCCGTTGTTCACCACGATGCCGATCAGTATCACCATGCCGATCATCGCGAACAGGCTGAAGGGCGTGCCGGTGAGGATCAGCGTCCAGATGGCGCCGAAGGCGGCAAACGGGATGCAGAGCATGATCACGAGCGGGTGCAGGAACGACTCGAACAGCGCCGCCATCACCAGGTAGACGCAGGCCAGGGCCAGCAGGGTGTTGACGCCCATGCTGTCGGTCTGTTCCTGATTGCGCCGCAGGTGGCGGCCGTAGGACCAGCTGTAGCCGCTGGGCAGGTCCATGGAGTCGAGGATGGCGGTGACCTTCTCCAGCGCGGCATCGTAATCTTCGCCCTCGTAGGCGCCGCCGATGGTGAGAGCCGTCTGCTGGCGCTCCCGCATGATGCGGTCGGGTCCGCGCCCGATCTCGAAGTCGGCGACCTGCCCCAGCAGCACCGGCCGGCCGTCGCGATAGGTCACCGGCAGGCGGGCCAGGTTGTCGATGTTCCGGCGGTCGGCGGGTTCGAGCACGATCCCCAGGTCGACCTCGCGGTTCTCGCCCTGGAAACGGCGCAGGGGCACGCCGCGGAAGGTGAGCCCCATCACCTGGGCCAGGTCGCGGGGGCTCACGCCGTAGCGGCCCGCGAGCTGGCGGTCGAGGATCACGCGCACCTCGTCGCGGCCGCTCTCCTGGTTGCTGCCGACGTCGTGAAGATCCTCCACCAGCGACATGCGCCGGATCGCCTCGAGGGAGAGCTCCTCGAGCAGGTCGGTGTCCTCCCCGAAGAGCGTCACCGAGATCAGCTCGGCGCCGTCGCCGACGTCGTCGTCGTCGCGGAAACGGTACTTGGCGCCCGCGATCTCCGGCAGGTTCTCGCGCAGGTAGCCGCGCAACTCCTTCACGCGGTCGGGGCCCAGCTCCACGTCGTCGCGCGAGTAGAGGCGGAAGCCCGTGTAGTTGTCGTCGTAGAAGGTGTAGACGGCCTTCACCTCCATCGTGTCCTTTCTCGCGATGAGGAAGGGCTCGATCAGGTCGACGTACTCGCGCACGCGGTAGATGTTGGTGTTGTCCGTGTACTCGAGATAGAAGCTCACGTGGTCCCGCTTGATGTCGCCCGATTCGCCCATCTCCGAGGCGCCGAATCCGCTCACCTTGATGACGAGCACGGTCAGCAGCACGCCGATGCCGAGGAAACCCATCGTGGCCTTGCGGTGGCGGAGGGCCGTCCAGCGCAGCGCGCGCAGATAGCGTCCCCGGATCGCGTTCAGGACCTTCGGCTCCTTCCGCGCGCCGCCGTTCCGGATGCGCGAGGCGAGCAGGGGCACCACGGTCAGACAGATCAGTAGCGAGAAGATCAGCGTGATGGAGATGGTGAGACCCACCTCCGAGAGCCAGCGGGACATCTCGGAGTTCTTGGTGAGGATGATGGGCGCGAACACGATGATCGAGGTGAGGGTGCTGGCCACGACGGCCATGGTGACCTCGCGGCTGCCCTTCTCCGCGGCGAGGCCGGCCTCCTCGCCCTGCTCCTGCCGGCGGAAGATCGCCTCGAGCACGACGATCGCGTTGTCCACCAGCATGCCCACGGCGAGCATGAGTCCCATCATCGTGAGGATGTTCAGGCTGCGCCCCGTGAGGTAGAAGAAGGTGCAGGTGGCGATGACCGAGACCGGAATGGCGATGGCCGCCACGAGCGTGGTGCGCAACCGACGCAGGAACACGAAGAGGATTCCCACGGCCATGGCGGAGCCGACGAGGCCGGCCATGAGCAGGCCGCGGAGGCTGTCCATGATGTTCTCGCCCTGGTCGAACCACACGACGACCTGGATCCCCTCGAGCGCGGGATCGCGGTCGATCCGGTCCATGACCGCCCGGATCTCGCGGGTCACCTCGACGATGTTGGCCCCGCTCGCCTTCTGGATGACGAAGGCGATGGCGGGCTCGCTGTCGAGGTGGCGATAGTACTGGGGCGCGGGCTCGGCGTAGATGATGTCGGCGATGTCGTCGAGGCGGAGCCCGGTCTCGCCGATGCGCAGGTCGCGGATCTCCCCCAGGCTGCGGAACTGGCCGAGGGAGCGCACGCTCACGCGCTGGTGACCGTTCATGACGCGGCCCAGGGACACGTCCACGTTGTTCGCGCCGAGAGTCTGGAAGAGCCGCCCCACGTCGATGTTGTGCTCGATGATCTTGTCCAGGGCCAGGTAGATCGTGACGTCCTTGGGCGAGATGCCGTCCACCATCACCCGGCCGACGCCGTCGATGCGCTGAAGCGGCGCGATGATGCGCCGCTCGAGCAGGTCGTAGGACCCGGCCAGGTCGAGCCCCGGCGCGCTGATGCGCCCCTCCATCACCGGGATGTCCGACGTGTTGAAGGTGAAGATGAAGTAGTCCTCGACGTCCGAAGGCAGCAGCGGGCGCACCTGCTCCATCTTCTCCTTCACCTCGAGGCGGAGCACGTCGATGTCGCGGTCGAAGTCGAACATCACGCCCACGAACGCGCCGTCCCGATCGGAGAAGGAGTTCAGCTCCTTGACGCCGCCCAGGGTCGCCATGACCTCCTCGATGGGGCGCGCGATCTCCCGCTCCACCTGCGCCGGCACGGCGTTGGGGTAGGGAATCTGCACGCCGACGAAGGGGAAGTCGACCTTGGGCAGGAAGTCCAGCTTCAGCCGCGTGAAGCTCACGCCGCCGAGCACCAGGATGGCCGCCAGGGCCACCAGCACGGTGACGGGGCGACGCAGCGACTGGCGGGGGAGACTCATCGTCACGCCCCCCGGTCGAGCAGGTCGTAGACCACGGGAATCACGACCAGCGTGAGCAGGGTGGCGAGCGCCAGCCCGCCGATGACGGCGATGGCCATGGGCGTCCGGATCTCCGCGCCCTCGCCGAGACCGAGGGCCATCGGGGTGAGGCCGAGGATCGTGGTGAGGGTGGTCATGAAGATGGGCCGCAGCCTCGCCGCGCCCGCCTCCAGGATCGCCTCTCGCCGCGCCAGGCCCGCGCGCCGCCTCTGCCCGACGAAGTCCACGAGCACGATGGCGTTGTTCACCACGATGCCGGTCAACATCACGGCGCCGATCAGCACGACGATGCTCACCGCGGTGCCGGTGAGAGCGAGGGCGAAGATCACGCCCACGAGGCCCAGCGGCACCGTCATCAGGATGACGAAGGGGTGGAGGAACGATTCGAACTGGCTGGCCATGACCAGATAGACCATGAACACGGCCAGCAGCACCGCCAGGATGAGGCTGCGGTAGGAGGTGGCGACCTCGCGGTTCTGCCCGCCCAGGCTCACCGAGAGACTCGGCGGCGCCGGCAGTTCGCGCAGCAGGGACTCGATGGCGCGGGTGGCGCTGCCCAGGTCGCGGCCGGCGAGGTTGGCGCCGATCACCGCGGCGCGCTGCTGTCCGATGTGGGTGATCTGCGAGGGGCCGGTGCCGATGTCGACCTCGGCCACGGTGCTGAGGGGAATCGGCACGCCGTCCACCTGTCCGATGACGAGGCCGCCCACCTGGGCCACGTCCATGGTGGTGACGTTCGCGCGGCGCACGCGGATGTCCAACTGCCGGTCGCGCTCCTTGAGGCGGGTCGCGACGTCGCCGTGAATCTTGCCGCGCAGCGTGCGGCTGACCGATTCCAGGTCGAGGTTCAGCGAGGCCAGCCGATCGCGGGCGAAGCGCACCTGCACCTCGGGGTTGCCGGCCTCGAGGCTGGAACGCACGTCGCGCAGTCCGGGCACGGAGGCCATGGCCGTGGAGAGCTCGTCGGCGTAGCCGGCGAGGGCCTCGAGGTCGTAGCCGTAGATCTGCACCTCGATGGGGGTGCGGAAGCTGAAGTAGCTGGGCCGCCGGAAGGTGTAGCGGATCTCGGGGTAACCGGCCAGGAGCGCGCGGCAGTTGTCGATGACCGCGGCTTCCATGCGCCGATCGCCGGCGTCGGCGATGGCGATGCCGATCTGCGCGATGTTCTCGCGCCGCTCCCTGCGGGTTCCCCCGAGCTGGGGGCTGTCGCCCACCGTGCTGTAGAGCGTGGCGATGCGGCTGTCGCGCGCCAGCTCCGCCTCGAGCTCGGCCACCTTGGTCTCCACGGAGCCGAGGGGCGTTCCGGCCGGCAGCTCCAGGTCGAAGGCGAACTGTCCCTGGGAGAAGGGGGGCACCAGCTCCAGGCCGAGACGCGGCACGATGAACAGGGCCGCGAGGGAGATCAGCAGGGCGACGAAGAGGGTCAGCGCGCGCTGCTCGAGGGCGCGACGGAGCAGGCGGGGGTAGAGGTCGGCCAGACGGGCCCAGGCGGCGTCGAAGAGCCGTTGCAGCGGCCAGCTGATCCACCCGAGCAGCTTGCCGAGTACCAGGACCACCCAGCCGAGGCCGCGCAGGATCCCGCCGGGGACGAGCACGAAGAACACGCGCCCGAGCCAGCGTCCAGCGGCGGACAGGCCGATGCCGGCGCCCCGATAGAGGGCGCGCATGAACCGGTTCGCGAAGATCAGGCGCAGCGGCCACAGGAGGGCGCGCAGCAGGCGCCCGAGGCGGCCGGGCTCCCGCCCTGCTTTCGCCTTCGGGGCGCGGTCCGGAATCTCCACCGGCTCGGAGGCGGCCAGGAGCTCCGCCTCCCCGTTCTCCGCCGCGACCGGCGGACGCTTGCCGCCGATGCTCGAGAGCACGGGAATCAGGGTGAGGGCGGCGATGAGCGACACCAGCAGGGAGGCCGTGACCGTGAGGGCCTGGTCGCGGAATATCTGTCCCGCGATCCCCTCGACGAAGATGATCGGCAGGAACACGGCCACCGTGGTGAGGGTGGAGGCGGTCACGGCGCGCGACACCTCGCTCGCGCCCTTGCGCGTGGACTCCCACACGCCCTCGCCGCGATCGCGATGGCGTCCGATCGCCTCGAGCACGACGATGGCGTTGTCGACGAGCATGCCCACGCCGAGCGCGAGACCGCCCAGGGACATGATGTTCAGGGACACGCCGAACTGGGCCATGACGAAGAAGGTGGCCAGGATCGAGATAGGAATCACGACGGCGACGATGCCCGTGCTCCGCCGGTTGCGCAGGAAGAGGAACAGCACGATCACGGCCAGCAGACCACCGATGATGGCGTTGCCGCGCACCTCGTTCAGGGACTGCTCGATGAAGGTGCTCTGGTCCGACAGCACGACGAGCCCCACGCCCTCGGGCAGCTCCTCGCGCAGGTCCTCCATGCGTCTCTTCACCGCGCCGGCCACCTGGACGGTGTTGGCGTTGCCCTCCTTGTACAGGGCCAGCTCCACCGCCTCCTCGCCCTTCACGTGGGAGATGATCTCCCGCTCCTTGTAGGCGCGGTTCACGGTGGCCACGTCGGCCAGGGTGACCCTGCGCCCGGCCTCCTCGAACACCACCGTGGCGGCGACGTCGTCGATCGACTCGAACTCGTTGAGGGTGCGAACCAGGAACTCGGCGTCGCGATCGCGCAGGCGTCCGCCGGCGGCGTTCAGGTTCTGGCTGTTCAGAAAGGCGGAGATGCTCTCGATGGGCAGGTTCAGGGCGGCCAGGCGACCCTCGTCCACGGCCACCTCGATCTCCTCTTCCAGGCCGCCGCGCACGCGCACGGAGGCGACGCCCTCGAGCGACTCGAGATCCTTCTTCACCATCCTCTCCGCCAGGTGCCGCAGGGTCACGAGATCGCGTTCGCCATGCAGGCCGAGTCGCAGGATCGGGTCGAGGGAGGGGTCGTAGCGGAGCAGGACCGGGCTGCCGGCCTCGGTGGGCAGGCGGACCATGTCGATCTTCTCCCGCACGTCGAGGGCGGCGAAGTCCATGGCCGTCTTCCAGCCGAACTCCAGCGTGATCTCGGAGACGCCGGGGCGGGAGATCGAGCGCAGCTCGCGCAGGCCCTGGATCACCGACACCGCCTCCTCCAGCGGCTCGGTGATGAGCTTCTCCACCTCGGCCGGCGCGGCGTCGGGGTATTCGGTCTGCACCGTGAGGGTGGGGTAGGAGATCTCGGGCAGCAGGTTCAGTGGCAGGCGCGAGAGCGAGACGAGCCCGAACAGAAGAGCGGCGACGGTGATCATGCTGACGGTCACCGGTCGCCGCATGGAGCCGGCGACGATCTTCATGACTCGTCACCCTCCCCGCTCGCCAGGTCGGCGGTGTCGGCGTCGGCGGCTCCCTCCGCGCCGAGGTCCTTGAACTTGCTCCCGTTCTTCAGGCTGCCGGTACCCACGACGACGATCCGGTCGCCCTCATCGAGGCCTTCCACAATCTCGACCTCGCTGCCGTTGCCGTAACCCGTGGCCACGGCGACCTTGATGACGCTGTCGGCCATCGCCTTGAACACGTAGGTCTCGCCGCCCTCGGGCACCAGGGCCCGTTTGGGCACCACGAGGACGCTCTCGTGCAGGTCGGTCTGCACCTTGACGCGGACGAAGGAGCCGGGTCTGAGCAGCCCGCCCTCGCCGGCGATGCGGCAGGTAACCTTGACGGTGCCGGTGCGGGTGTCCACGACGGGCGCGATGCGCATCACCTCGCCGCCCAGCTCGAGGTCGGGGCGCGTGTCGGGCACGATCACCACGGACTGCCCGAGGGCGATCCGCACGGCCTGCTTCTCGGGCAGATAGATCCGGGCCAGCAGGGGATCGCTGTCGACCAGCTCGAACAGGGGAATGCCCACGCCGAGATGCTGGCCGGGGTCCACGAGCCGTTCGGAGACCCGTCCGCTGAAGGGGGCGATGATGCGGGTGCGTTCGAGCCTGTGCTCGGCGGAGCGCCTCTGGGCTTCGGCCTCGTCGAAACGGAAGCGGAGGTCCTGAAGCTCCTTCTTGCTGATTCCCTGCTCGGCGTGGAGCGCCTCTCCGCGCCTGAGCTCCCGCTCGCGGGCGGCGGCTCTGAGCGCCGCCTCCTCGAGGGCCAGGGTCTCGGCCTCGCCGTCGAGGGTCGCCATGACCTGGCCGGCGACGATGAAGTCGCCCTCCTCGACGCGCAGCTCACGGATCTGGCCCATGGCCTCGCTCTGCACGGTGACGCGTTTCTCCGGCTCCAGCGAGGCGGTGGCGCCGAGGTAGGAGGGCACGTCGCCACGCCCGACCACGCCCAGCTCGACGGGGATTCGCTCCTCTTCCTTGTCCTCCTCGTCGCTCTTTCGGAATCGATCCAGGAATCCGCCGCTCTTCGATTCGGCGACCTGGGTGCTGTCGGCCACCCGGGTGCTGTCGGCGGCCATGCCGTCGGACTTCTCGCCGCCGCGCGCGCATCCGCCGAGGAAGGCGGTCACGGCCGCCAGGAACACGAACAGGATCAGGAAGATGCTCAGCGGGCGGGGATCGCTTCCCGGGCCGGTGATCCGATGCATGGTGGCCTCCTCGAGGGGCAGATCGTTCGGGAGTGGGGGGACGGCCTGGGGTTTTTCGGCCCTCCAGCGGGTTCCCTACGCCCTATGGAGCGGCAGGTTACGTCTCGTCTACCATGGATCCTCAAAGGGGGGAAAAGGTTACGGTCGTCCGTCTGAACGCTCGTTCACAAATCGTACCTTGGGATCCGCATACCTGCTATAATGTGCCAATCCGGAACCCGCCAGCCGGCGGAGCACCAGTCTCGAAAGGACAACCACGATGAAGACCGTGATGGGTGTGCTCGGCAGCCTGTGTATGCTTCTGATTGCTTTCACCGCTGCTGCGAACACGACAGTGATCCCCATGGGCGCGGATCAGACTCGCCTGGAGCTTCTCGCCCAGGACGACGACGCGCTCCACTTCCGACTTCAGCTGGGCCCCCTCTCCGCGGAGAAGGTGGCGACGCCGGCCGGCGAGTTCACCCGCCTGCTGATTCCCGGCGCGCACCGCTCCCTGACGGAGGGCGCGCCGCTGCTGCCCATGTTGAACCGCCTCGTCGAGATCCCCCTCGGCGCGGAGTTCTCCGTGGAGGTTCTTTCCACGAGCAGCCGCGAGGTTGATCTGGGCTCCCTCGGATTCGTCGATCCGCTGATCCCGGCCCAGCCCAGCATGCCTAAAAACGTGAACCCGGCCGACTGGCCCTTCGTCTACGAGCGCGACGCGTATCGGGCCGAGCCGATCGCCCAGGACCTCGTGAAACTCGTGGAAATCGGCCAGCTTCGTGGACAGCGTCTCGCGCGGGTCGAGCTCTCTCCGGTGAGCTACTACGCCGGCAGCAAGACGGTGCGGGTGGAGGAGCAGATCGAGTTCCGCCTGAACTTCACCGGCGGCGACCGCTTCGAGGAAGCCCGCCTGAAGGCGCTGACCGCCAGCCCCTTCTTCAACCAGTTCGCCGGCGGCATCACCGGCTCCCGCGCCACGCACGACGACTATCCCGATCATGTGCTCGACGTGGTGACCATGGTCGTCGTCACGCCTCCGGAGTTCGAGTTCCAGCTCGCCGACTTCGTGGACTGGAAGACCCGCCGTGGATTCAAGACCATCCTGGCCGTCACCGGCACTCCCGAGGTGGGCACCACCAAGGAGCAGATCCGCGACTACCTGCACGGTCTCTACACGGGCGCCACGCCCGAGCAGCCGGCGCCGAGCTTCGTCCTGTTCGTGGGCGACACTCCCCAGATTCCCGCGTGGACCGAGTCCGGCTACACCACCGATCGCCCCTACTGCGCGATTCCCGGTGACTTCGTGCCCGACATGTACTACGGCCGCTTCAGCGCCACGAACCCGAGCCAGCTCCAGGCGATGATCGACAAGACCCTCATGTACGACCAGTTCGCCATGCCGGACCCGAGCTATCTCGAGGAGGTCGTGATGATCGCCGGCGTGGACGGCACCTTCGGCCCGACCCACGGCAACGGCCAGATCAACTACGGCACGGAGCACTACTTCAACGCCGATCACGACATCTTCAGCAATACCTATCTCTATCCCGCCTCGGGCAGCAGCGCGTCGCAGATCATCCAGAACGTCAGCGACGGCGTGAGCTTCATCAACTACACGGCTCACGGCAGCTCGACCTCCTGGTCCGACCCCTACTTCGGCCAGAGCCACGTCAACAACCTGCAGAACTACGGAAAGTACTGCCTGGCGATCGGCAACTGCTGCGTCACCGGCACCTACGGCAATCCCGAGTGCTTCGGCGAGACCTGGCTGCGCGCCGCGGACAAGGGCGGCATCGGCTACATCGGCGCCAGCATGAACACCTACTGGGACGAGGACTACTGGTGGGGCGTGGGCACCCACGCCGGCTCGATCAACGGATCGGCCTATCCCGTCGATCAGACCACGATGGGCACCTACGACGGCCTGTTCCACGACCACGGCGAGGGCA
This sequence comes from uncultured bacterium, assembly GCA_964399495.1. Lineage (GTDB taxonomy): Bacteria > Krumholzibacteriota > Krumholzibacteriia > JACNKJ01 > JACNKJ01 > CAYNQX01. Next base: position 14,345 of record CAYNQX010000005.1, on the reverse strand, counting down.
TGGGCCAGTGGTACGTGACCAACGACGCCATCATCTTCAGCGGCAACCTCGCCGTGCAGGAGGCCGGCTCCGGTCTCACGAACAACTACTGGACCACCTACAACCTGCAGGGCGACCCGAGCATCAGCACCTGGATCGGCATCCCGGGCACGAACCCGGTGAGCCACCTGGCGACGCTCTTCACCACCAGCTCCAGCATGCTCATCGACGCGGTGCCCGGCAGCTACTGCGCCCTGTCCAAGGACGGCGTGCTCGTGGGCGCCGGCACGGTCGATGAGACCGGCACGCTGGACATGGAGCTCTGGGAGATGATGACGCCGGGTCCCGCCGACCTGATCGTCATGGCCCAGTTCATGGAGCCCTACACGACCTCGGTGAACGTGATCGTGCCGGCCACCATCACCTTCGATCCTCCGGCGATCGACGCCGGCGTGCTCACCACGGTCACCGTGGGCGTGTTCGAGGCCGACGGCATCACGCCGAAGCCCGGTCTGAACATCTGGGCCGAGGGCGTGGACTACACGACGACCGTGTCCGTCACGGGCCTCGACGGTCTGTGCACCCTCGACATCGAGTATCCCTACGGTCCGAGCGTCGACATCTGCGGTCAGGATCCGGCCGAGGCCTGGCTCCTGTTCCGCGAACCGCTCACCGTCAACGCCATGCCGCTGAACGGCATCGCGCTGCGCGTCACCACCGACATCGGTCTGACGAACAGCTTCGCTCTCAACCTGCCCGGGACGCTCGAGGCGTTCATGCCCTTGAACCCCGGCGGAGAGCTGCCCGTACATGAACTCTGGGCCTACGTCAACGACGACCCGGGTCTCATGGACACCGACGGCACCGTCGCGCTCACACCCACCGCACTCGGCGAGGTGCAGGGCGTGTTCGCGGTGGAGGGCTACAACCTGATCACGGCCACTTTCCCGATCATCGAGGCCTACGGCACCCTGACCGGCAACGTGGACGCCGCCGGCACGCCGGCGAACGGCGCGGTGGTGCGCGGCTGGAACGACGCCATGGAGCTGGCCTTCGAGGCCACCTGCGACGCCAGCGGCAACTACGACGTGGGCAGCGATATCCTCGTGGCCGACTACACCGTCACGGTGGACTACTTCGGTTACCTGCCCTACTCCGCGCCCCTGTTCGTGAACTACGGGGCGAACGTGCACGACATCGCGCTCGTCGCCGCCCCCTCCGGCGTGATCGCCGGCACGGTGACGGAGCTGGGCAGTGGCGCGCCGCTGTCCGCCACGGTGAAGATCTATCGCAGCGACACGGGCGATCTCTACGACGAGGTCGTCAGCGACGCCGGCACCGGCGCCTACACGACCGGCGCCCTGCCCTACTTCGACTGGTCGATGACCGTGCGCGCCGTCGGGCACATTCCCCAGACCGTCACGGTCACGGTGGACGAGCCCGTCGAGACGCAGGACTTCGCGCTCGAGGAGACGGTGGGCAACATCCTCATCATCAACGACGGCGCGAAGGAGGCCTTCCGCCCGGCCAAGTATGACGACCTCGGCAACCTGCTGGCGCCCGCCTACAGCTCCGAGCCCAAGGATATCTCCACGATCGTGAACGACCTCGAAGGCATGGGCTACACCGTCCTCGTGGAGTCCATGACCTCGGATCCGGACACCTGGGAGTTCTACGACTTCCTGATGACCTGCAGCGGCACCAACATCACCACACTGGGCAATGCCACTTTCCGTGCAGCGCTGACGACCTTTGTGCAGAACGGCGGCAAGCTGCTCGTCGAGGGCGGCGAGGTCGGTTACGACTACTACGGCGACACCGGCTTCGCCTCGACCGTGCTCCGCATCAACGACTGGGACGGCGACAGCAGCGGCAGCGTGACGGTGTACGACCCCACGCATCCCGTGATGTCCTTCCCGAACGTGATCACCGGTCCGATCAGCGTGGCCTACAACGGCTACGGCGACCATGACGCTCTCGACGCCATCGCCACCGCCGAGCGCATCGGCTCCTGGACGAGCGCATCGACCAACGCCAGCGTGATCGTGCAGGACCTGGACGCCACGCCGGAGGACGGCGACTTCGTGTTCTTCTGCTGGGCCTACGAGTCCATGGACGCGGCCAAGCGCGTGCAGCTTCTCGAGAACGCGGTCGTGTGGCTGATCGGCGGCGGTCTGACTCCCATCGACGAGGAGACCCCGGAGGTCCTGCCCACGGCTCTCGCCCTGCGCGGGAACTACCCCAACCCCTTCAACCCGAAGACCAGCATCATGTTCGACCTGCCCACGCCGGGCCCGGTCGAGCTGTCGGTCTACGACGTGAAGGGCCGCCTCGTGACGACGCTGGTGGACGGCGATATGCTCGCCGGCAGCCACGAGGTCGTCTGGCAGGGCCGCGACGCGGCGGGCGCTCCGGTCTCGAGCGGAGTCTACTTCGCCCGCGTCATCGCCGGTGGCGATGCCGTGTCGAAGAAGATGCTGCTCCTGAAATAGGCTCCGCGAACTCTCTCGGACGCTTCGCACGGACGTGAGGCGCTTTCCGAGAGAGTTCGCTCCGCCGGTATCTCCAATGCAATAGCCCCCGCCGGAAACGGTGGGGGCTTTTTCGCGGTGTCGCCCATCGCCATGCGTCGATCGGTTATAATAGAGCGGCGTGGCGTGGTGTCGCGCGCAAGGGGAGGTCCGCGTGAAACGCATCATCATCGCACTCATCCTGTTCGTCCTGCCGCTCGCGGCGTCGGCGCAATGGTCCACGGATCCGCTGGTGAACCTGTCGATCGCCGATCGGCCGTCGGAGCAGGTCGTGCCGAAGATCGCGGCGACCGGCGACGGCGGCTGCTTCGTCGGCTGGTACGACCTCGCCTCGGGCAACTACGACATCTACCTGCAACGCCTCGACATGGAGGGCCAGGAGCTGTGGGCGCACAACGGCATCGCCGTGAGCGCGCATCCCCAGAACTCCTGGATCGTGGACTGGGACCTGATCGCCGACGGCGCGGGCGGCGCGGTGCTGACCTTCGTCGACATCCGGGCCGGCGGCGACTGGGACGTCTACGCCTACCGCGTGGCGGCCGACGGCGGCATGCTCTGGGGAAGCGACGGCATCGCGGTCTCGGTCAACGCCGACTTCGAGGCCGACCCCAAGGTGACGCGCACCACGGGCGGCGACTTCGTCGTGGTGTGGAGCCGTTCGCCGAACGTGGGCGACGGCTCCGTCATGATGCAGCGGATCGCACCGGACGGCACCGTCCTTCTCGCGGCCGGCGGCGTTCCGATCGCCACGGAGACCGGCCGGGATCCCGGCTTCCCCGATCTCGTCTCGGACGGGGCGGACGGCGCGATCGTCTGCTGGCTCCGCGACATCGCCACCTACTCGAGCCCGCGCCACCTCCGCGCCGAGCGTTTCGACGCATCGGGCGCCTCCGTCTGGGGCGCGCCCGTGTCGGTGTACAGCGCGGCCTCCCTGCCGATGGGCTACTCCCCTGAAATCCTGCCCGACGATGCCGGCGGCGCCCTGCTGCTCTGGCACGCCTATGTCGGCGGCATCTACAACAGCTTCGTGCAGCGTCTCGACGCCGCGGGCGCCCAGCTCTGGACCCCGGGCGGCGTTTCCGTGTCCACGCTCGGCGGCATGTACCACATCAGCCCCACCTTCAGCTTCGACTCGGCGACGGGCGACACCTACGTGTTCTGGGACGAGCGCAACACCGCCCAGAGCGCGTGGGGGATCTTCGGCCAGAGGTTCGACGCGACGGGCAGCCGCCTCTGGGGCGCGAGCGGCCAGAGCTTCCTGCCCACCAACTCGCTCTACAAGGGCTTCCTCTCAGCCCTGCCCGCACCGGGCGGCGCGATGCTGTTCTGGATCGACGAGCCGAGCGGCTACGGCAGCGACCGCGTGCGCGGCTTCCGCACGGACGACAGCGGCGCCTGGACCTGGGGCCCCGCGCCCATCGACGTGGCCACGACGCCCAGCATCAAGGGTCGCCTGCCGGTGGCCTCCGCTTCCGACGGCCGCGCCCTGCTGATCTGGGAGGACGACCGCGCCGGAACGGTGGACGTCTACGGCCAGGCCGTGAACACCGACGGCAGCCTCGGCGACCTCACCGGCCTGCCCGGCGCCCCGGTGGCGCTTGCGAGCCTCGCGGCCTATCCGAATCCGTTCAACCCCACGACGACCCTGCGCGTGGACCTGAAGACCGCTCAGAACGTGGAGCTCTCCATCCATGACGCGAACGGTCGCCTCATCGCGAACCTGCTGCATGAAGACATGCCCGCCGGGTCGCGAAACCTGCGCTGGGATGGCCGAAACATGAACGGAGCGACGCTGCCCAGCGGTCTCTACCTCGCGCGACTGCGGGCCGAGGAGGGCCTCCTCACGGAGAAGCTGCTGCTCCTGAAGTGACGATGGGGGGCATGCCGAATCCTCCCGGGGGGACGAACTCTGCATTTCGTCGCAAGCTCCTGGCGGAGCAAACGCCCCCGGAAAGCGCCTCACGTCCGTGCGAAGCGTCCGGGGGCGTTTGCGGAGCTTTCAGATCTCACCCAGGGAATCCAGGTCTTCCAGGAGTTCATCGAGATCGCGGGTCTCCTCGCGGGCGGTGGCGATCTCCTTGGCCAGGCGGAACTCCTCGCGCAGCTCCTCCTGAAAGCTCTCGGCGGTGGCCCGGGCCAGGCTGCCCGAGGCCATCCGTCGCTGGCGCATGAGGCGCAGGAAGGAGAGGTAGGGGTCGTTGCCGGTGTAGGCCTTGAGGGTGTAGCGGGCCACGAAAGCGCCGCAGGAGGCGCACTCCACGAACACGGCGACATCCCTGCCCGGACGCATCAGCACGTGATTCTGCACGGCCACGCCGTCACAGTCGGGACAGTGTTCGCGTTTCGATTTCACCTCGAATTCCATGACGCCTCCCCTCAGAGCCCCGCGCCGGGGAAGAAGCCCGGCGCCCACTGGAATAGGACACGCTCGTAGACGACTGTCAAGAGCAGGCCCAGCACCGTGATGAGCAGCCCCACCTTCGCCATGTCCTTCACCGAGAGCCGCTCCGAGCCGTAGGCGATGGCGTTGGGCGGCGTGCTGATGGGCAGGGCCATACCCAGGGAGGCGCAGAGCCCGACGCTCACGGCCATCTGGGTGGGCGCCGCCGCGGCGACCGTCATCGCCAGCGGCAGGATGATGTTGCTGCTGGCCGTGTTGCTGATCAGCGTGGCGAGGGCCGCCATGAGTGCGCCCAGCACCAGCGTGGCCGCGGTGGGCGACAGGCTGTCGAGGGCCATCGCCTTTACGAGGCTCAGCCCGAGACCCGTCTGCTGGATCCCGACGCCGAGCGCCAGACCGCCGCCGATGAGCAGCAGGATGTCCCAGGCGATGTCCCTGAGCTGCTCCTTGGCGAAGAGTCCGGCCAGGCTGAACACGCTCACCGGCAGCAGCGCCACCAGCGCGGAGGGCACGTGGTGCAGCGCGTCGCTGAGCCAGAGCAGGACGGTCACGGCGAAGGTGCCGTAGATCAGCCCGCGATGCGACGAACCGTCGCCCTTGGGCAATTCGATCTCGATCTCATCGTTGCCGAAGCGGAAGAACAGCAGGATCAACCCGTAGGCGATTCCCAGAAGGATCATCGAGAGGGGGAACGCTCCCAGCATCCAGGAGAGAAAGGAGAGATGGATCCCGCGGTCGGCGAGCAGTCCGATCGCGATGGCATTGGGCGGCGTGCCGATGGGCGTGGCCATGCCGCCGATGTTGGCCGCGAAGGGGATGCCGAGCAGGAAGGCCCTTGCGATCGGGCTGCTGCGCGGCAGCCCGCGCACCAGCGGCAGCATGCTCGCCACCATGATCGCGGTGGTGGCGGTGTTGGACATCCACATGGACATGCCGGCCGTGAGCAGCATCACGCCGAAGAGCACGCGCTTCGGCCGGCGGCCGAGGCGGGCGAGACAGAGCCGCGAGAACTCGAGGTCGAGGTTCTGTTTGCTGAAGACCCGCGCCATGACGAAGCCGCCGAACAGCAGCACCACCACGGGGCTGGCGAAGGGGCTGAGGAAGTCGCGGTAGTCGAAGGCCCGCGCGCCGAAGGTGTCGGCCAGGGGGCCCAGCAGCAGCGAGCTGAGGAAGGCCGCGAGCATGCCGGTCACGTAGAGGGGCACCGGCTCGGTGATCCACCACACCACCGCCAGCACGAAGATCGCCGCCATGAGGCGCTGCTCCATCGGCAGCGGATCGGGGAGAGCGGCCAGCAGGAGCAGCAGGCCCAGGGCGAGCAGCGGCCCGATGATGAGGGCGCCTCGACGTCGTGACGATGTGGACATGAGGTCTCCCGGCTGGGGTCGCGAGGCAATATAGACAAGGTCGCGGACGGAGCAAGCGGAGGTCTTGAAGAATTCCGCTCGCCCGAGTAGCTTCCTAGTGAACCCCGAAAGAGAAAACGAAGCGAGAGGAAGGAACATGAGCAGCCTCAAGGACGCCTTCGCGGCCCGCGCCACCATCGAGACCGCCGCCGGCGACGCCGCCATCTACCGCCTGGACGCCCTCGCCAAGCAGGGCATCGCCGATCTTGACCGTCTGCCCCGCACCATCAAAGTGCTGCTCGAGGCGGCCCTCCGTCTTTGCGACGGATTCCGCATCACCGAGGAGGACGTGGCGAAGATCGGTGCGTGGTCGGCGGCCACGGCCGGCAAGGTCGAGATACCCTTCCGCCCGGCCCGCGTGATCCTGCAGGACTTCACCGGCGTGCCCAGCGTCGTCGACCTGGCCGCCCTCCGCAGCGCCATGCACCGCCTCGGCGGCGACGCGAAACGCGTGGAGCCGGGCGTGCCCGTCGACCTGGTGATCGACCACAGCGTGCAGGTGGACCACCACGGCAGCCCCGACGCGCTGCGCCTCAACACCGAGATCGAGTTCCAGCGCAACCGCGAGCGCTACGAGCTGCTCAAGTGGGCCACCGGCGCCTTCGACGGCTTCCGCGCCGTGCCGCCGGCCACCGGGATCGTCCACCAGGTGAACCTGGAGTACCTCGCGAGCGTCGTGGCCTCGGCCGCCGATCCCATGGGCGGCGATCTGCCCCTGCTCTTTCCCGACAGCCTCGTCGGCACCGACAGCCACACCACGATGATCAACGGCCTGGGCGTGCTGGGCTGGGGCGTGGGCGGCATCGAGGCGGAGGCCGTGATGCTGGGCGAGCCCATCAGCATGCTGCTGCCGCCGGTCGTCGGCATGCAGCTCACGGGCGATCTGCCCGAGGGCTGCACCGCCACCGACCTGGTGCTCACCGTGACCGAGCGTCTGCGTCAGCAGGGCGTTGTGGGCAAGCTCGTGGAGTTCCACGGGCCCGGTTACGCCGCCCTGAACCTGGCCGACCGCGCCACCCTGGCCAACATGGCACCGGAGTACGGCGCCACCGCGGGCTTCTTCCCGGTGGACGGCAAGACCCTCGACTACCTGCGCCAGACCGGCCGCCCGGCCGAGCTGGTGGACCGCGTGGAGCGCTACTGCAAGGAGCAGAGCCTCTTCGTCGGCGAGAACGATCCCACGCCGGAGTTCAGCGAGACCCTCACCCTGGACATGACCGAGGTGGAGCCGAGCCTGGCCGGCCCGACGCGTCCCCAGGACCGCATCTCCCTGAGCGCGATGAAGCCGACCTTCCTGAACGATATGAGCGATCGCTTCGGCAAGGGCGACGCAGCGAGCGTCGGCTCCACCGCGGGGAATGGCGGCGGCGAGGCCCTGGGCCACGGCTCGCTGGTGATCGCGGCGATCACGAGTTGCACGAACACGAGCAACCCGGGCGTCATGCTGGCCGCCGGGCTGCTCGCGAAGAAGGCGGTGGAGAAGGGGCTGACCGTGGGCGAGAAGGTGAAGACCAGTCTCGCGCCCGGCTCCCGCGTGGTCACGCGCTACCTGGACGCCGCCGGTCTCACCGAGTACCTCGACAAGCTGAACTTCCACACGGTGGGCTACGGCTGCGCCGTCTGCATCGGCAACAGCGGTCCGCTGCCAAGTGACACCGTGCGCGAAATCGAGACCGGCGAGCTGGTGGCGGCCGCCGTGCTCAGCGGGAACCGGAACTTCGAGGGACGCGTGAGTCCCCACACCCGTGCCAACTACCTGGCGAGCCCGCCCCTGGTCGTGGCCTACGCCCTGGCGGGCAGGGTCGACATCGACTTCGCCACCGAGCCCATCGGCAAGGGCGCCGGCGGCGAGCCCGTGATGCTGGCGGAGATCTGGCCGTCGAACGCAGAGATCGAGGCGGCGGCGGCCGAGGCCCTGAGCCCCGAGCTCTTCGAGGCGGAGTACGGATCGGTCTACGAGGCCAACGAGGCCTGGAACGCGATCGAAGCTCCCGAGGGAGAGCGCTTCGACTGGGACCCGGACAGCACCTACGTGCGCGAGCCGAGCTTCTTCATGGACCTGTCCCCCGAGCCCGCGCCGATCGCGCCCTTCACCGGCGCCCGCTGCCTGCTGAAGCTGGGCGACAGCGTCACCACCGACCACATCTCGCCGGCCGGCACCATCGCGTCCGGCAGCCCGGCGGCCGACTACCTGGAGGAGCGCAACGTGGCCGGCGCCGACTTCAACAGCTACGGCTCACGCCGCGGCAACCACGAGGTGATGGAGCGCGGCACCTTCGCGAACATCCGGATCCGCAACGAGATGCTCGGCGGCCTGGAGGGCGGCTACGCCCTGCACCTGCCCGGCTCCGGCGACGAACCGCTGCCGGTGTTCGAGGCGGCGCGTCGCTACCAGGAGGAGGGAACGCCGCTGGTGATCCTCGCCGGCCAGCAGTACGGCACCGGCTCCAGCCGCGACTGGGCGGCCAAGGGCACGCGCCTGCAGGGCGTGAAGGCGGTGATCGCCGAGAGTTTCGAGCGGATCCATCGCAGCAACCTGGCCGGCTTCGGCGTGTTGCCGCTGCAGTTCGCCGAGGGCGAGGGGCGCGAGAGCCTGGGCCTCACGGGCCGCGAGACCTTCGACTTCCCCGGCCTGAACGACGACCTCGCGCCGGGTCAGGAGCTCGAGGTGATCGCGCGCGGAGAAGACGGCGAGGAGAAGCGCTTCTCCGTGGTCTGCCGTCTCGACACGCCGGTTGAGGTGCTCTACTACCGCAACGGCGGGATCCTGCATGCGGTGCTGCGAGGGATGCTGAAGTAGCTCCGGTAAGGGCCATCGGGCTTCGCCTCGCCTCGAAGACTCGGCTCCGAGGCGCCCGAGTGACCCTTAGCTCCGCTAGCTTTCAGAGCCTCCCAGCCATCGGGCGGGGGGCTCTGTTCGTGCCCGCGGTCACGTTCCGATGAATTGAACCCTCACCTCACGCCTTCTCGGGCGCGTGTCGAAGTCCACCAGGATCACCTGCTGCCAGGTGCCCAGCGTCAGCGCGCCGGCCGTGAAGGGCACGGCGAGCCCGGGGCCGAGCAGGGCGGCGCGCACGTGACTGTGGCCGTTGTCGCAGCCCCAGGTCTGATGATGACGGTACTCGCGACCGCGCGGCGCCAGCTCCTCGAACACGCGGGCCAGGTCCGCCACGGCGCCCGGCTCGCATTCGATGGTGGTGAGTCCCGCCGTCGAGCCGGGCACGAAGAGCTGGGCCACGCCCTCGCTGAACCCGCTCTCGGCCAGGGCGGCGCGAAGGTCGGGGGTGATGTCGATCGTATCGCCGTCGCCTTCGGTGTCGCGGCGCAGGACGGCGCTGTACAGGTCCATGATCGCCTCTCGGGGTGCGGGTTTCCGCCTTTGCGGACCCTGTGATCCATATTTATCGAAAAAACACCAGAAATTGAAGAAATCTACTGGCATCCCGGAACCCGTGGCCTACTATTGGCATCCAAGCCGCCACACGCGACCAAAGCCCGGGTACCGGGCCAACCATCAAGCCTGGGAGTGACCATGCGCAAGCACCTTCTTCTTTCCACCGTTCTCGTGTTCGTCATGAGTCTGTTCATGGCCCAGCTGGCGCTGGCCGGCTGCGGCAGTTGCGCCACGCACGCGCCGAAGGCCGAGTCCACCGCCGCGGGTTCCTCTTGTTCGAGCAAGGGCGCCGCGAGCCACGCTTCCTGCGGCAGCAAGAGCGCCGCGAGCCACGCCTCCTGCGGCAGCAAGGGCGCCGCGAGCCACGCATCCTGCGCCGGCAAGACCGCCGCGGACTGCGCGACCGCCTGCGCCACCAAGGGCGCCTCGGCCGAATCCTGCCATGCCGCGGGCGATTTCTTCATCAGCCACTACATGGGCCTCAAGTCCGCCATGGGCGGCCACTGCAACACCACCAAGGGCCACGCCGCCGCCGACTGGCAGACCGGCCTGGAGAAGCTGATGGCCAGTGACGGCTCCGCCGAGCACCGCGAGGCCCTGGCCAAGCTCGCCGCCTATCTGAACGACTGGCCCAGCGACAAGAAGGGGCAGCAGGCGCGTTTCGAGCAGATCAGCGCCTGGACCGCCGGTTACTGCGAGATGTTCCCCGAGAAAACAGCCGGCGCCAAGGTGGTGACCTGCCCGACCTCCGGCCACCGCTGGGTGGAACTGGAGGAGGGTGGCGAGGACTCCAAGTCCTAGCCGCCAGCGATCACGGACCGAAGCAACCTCCTCACGCTTCGATGTCGAAGCCCCCTCCCTCTCGGGAGGGGGCTCTTTCATGGCCTTGAACCGCGCGGCCTTCGCCGTTATCCTCCGCGCCATGCCCAGAGAAAGCCTGACTCGCAAGAAGCAGCGCGCCGAGCGCATCGCGGCCGAACTCGGAACGCTCTACCCCGACGCGCGCTGCAGCCTCGACTACCGGAGTCCCTACGAGCTCATGGTGGCCACGGTGCTGAGCGCCCAGTGCACCGACGAGCGCGTCAACAAGGTGACGCCCGCTCTGTTCGTGGCGGCGCCGGATCCCGCGGCGCTCTCCGCGCTGCCCGTCGAGAACATCGAGGACCTGATCCGCAGCACCGGCTTCTTCCGCAACAAGGCGAAGAGCCTCAAGGGCGCGGCCGAGAGGCTGGTGGCGGAGCACGGCGGAGAGATGCCGGCCGACATGGACAGGTTGACCCGCCTGCCCGGCGTCGGTCGCAAGACGGCGAACGTGATCCTCGGCAACGCGTTCGGCGTGCCGGGCTTTCCCGTCGACACGCATGTCGGGCGTCTGGCGCGCAGGCTGAAGCTGACCGCCGAAGAGGATGCGGTGAAGGCGGAGCGGGATCTGATGAAGCTCTTCCCGCCGGAGCGATGGACCCAGCTCAGCCACGAGCTGATCCAGCACGGCCGGCAGGTCTGCGCGAGCCGCAAGCCCCGTTGCGGGGAGTGCACGCTGGCGGGGGAGTGCCCGTCTGCCGCGAAGGCCTAGCCTAGTCGGTGGGCATGTAGATCAGCTTGCGCGTCTCCTGGTAGTTGCCCAGGCGGGCGCGAACCAGATAGACGCCGTTGCCCTGCCGCTCGCCGGCGTCGTCCTTCCCCGACCACTCCAGTTCTAGCGCGGTCACGTCGGACTGCACGCCCTTCGCCAGGGTGGTCACGCGGCGGCCGAGCACGTCGTAGATCTCCACCAGCAGCGATCCCGGTTCGCGCACCGCCAGGCTGATGGTCGCGGTGGCGGAACCGATCATGGGGTTGGGGAAGGGGGCGTAGAGCGTGACGGCTCCGGTGGTCTGCGAGGGGATCTCGTTGAAGAGCAGCCGGTGCCCGGGGTCGAGGTTCAGCGCCACGGGTACGTCGTCGAAGCTCCAGTGGTAGCTGTTGAGGTCGGCGGCCGGCTGGACGCGGATCACGGTGTCCGCCCGCGCCCCGTCGGCGAACTCCACCTGGATGTCGAGGGAGTCGGGGAACAGGGGGCCCGCCTGCGCCTGCTCGAGCAGCACGGCGAGGTCCCAGTCGCCGTCGCCGCCCGAGCTCGACCATTCCACGCTGTAGACGGGCCGGCCCGTGCCGTAGACCCAGCGGTCGAAGAAGGCGTCGAGGTCGTGACCGGTCACGGTTTCCGCCGCGGTCTGGAACTCGGCGGTGGTGGCCACGCCGCCGGGATGGGGCGTCTCGTGGACCCAGCTGCGCATCAGGGTGAAGAACGCGTCGTCGCCCACGAGTTCCCTCAGCATGTGCAGCACCCAGCCGCCCTTCCAGTACGAGGTCGTGCCGAAGGTCTGGGTCGGAGCGTAGACGCTGCCCTCGAACAGCGCGTCGCCGGGCAGGCGCCGGCGGAGCTTCATGTACTCGCCGGCCGTGTAGCGCCCGAAGTGCTCGTAGTAGATCGCCTCGCCGTAGGTGGCGAAGCCCTCGTTGAGCCAGATGTCCTCCCAGGTGGCCGGGCTCACGGCGTCGCCGAACCACTGGTGGGCGAGCTCGTGGGACTGCACGTAGCTCAGGCTGTCGCTGCCGGCCACGACGAGGGGGCCGACGCTGCTGATGGTCTGATGCTCCATGCCGCCGAGGAAGCTGAACTCCGCGATGCCGTACTTCTCGTCGATGTAGGGGTACTCGCCGAAGCGCTCGCGGAAGGCGTCGAGCATGTCCTCGATCCAGGGCAGGTTGCGCTGGGCCGCCTCGAGGTGGTGGGGGCGGATGAAGTAGTGGAGCGGCAGCGTCTCCCCGCCCTCGATGCCGTCGAGGTCGTACTCCTCGATCCAGGGCAGGCCGTCCTCCGCGGGAGAGTAGTAGGGTGCGACGGTGATGCTCACCAGGTAGGTCGCGATGGGATAGCGCTCCCGCCAGCGGTAGGTGCGGGTGCCGGCGCCGCCGTCGCCGGGCTCGTCCAGCGCCTCGAGGATGCCGTTGGAGGCCACGAGCATGGTGTCGGGCACGGTGATCGCGAGGGCGAGGGAGTCGGGCTTGTGCGTGAGCCGGTCGATGCAGGGCCACCAGGTGCCGGCGTTCTGCGTCTCGGTCATCGTCTGGCACATCTTGTACTCGTAGCCCGTGGTGTCCTGGTAGACGGGAAACCAGAAGGCGCCGAAATCGATGTAGTTGGGCGCGGCCTCGTAACTCACCTCGACCACGTTCTCCACGCCGAGGGCGGCGGTGGGCATCGGGATGTCGATGGTGCGGCCGTCGAGGCGGCTCCAATCGGTGGTCGGGACGCCGTCGACGCGGATCTCGATGTCGGACAGCGTATCGAAGGCGTCCAGCACCAGGTGATCCACGCCGGCGATGGGCGTCAGATAGGCGCGCACGGTGCCGTGAAAGCGCTCGGCGGCGAAGTCGAGCGAGCCCTCGATCTCGTAGTAGCGGGCCGACCACTCGGTCTGCCCGGGCTGCCCTTCGCCGGAGCGGTGCAGGTGCCCCATGCGGTGGCCGCAGTGGAGCTGCTGATGCAGGGAGGGATCCTTGCCGGGGAGTTCAGGCAGGTCGGTGGCCGACGCGCCCGCGGCGACGAGCAGTATCAGGATCGTGCAGAACAGGGGAAGCCCCCCCCGAGCGTGCCGTGCAGTCATGGCTCTCTCTTCCTGGAATCGGGGTTCGAGTCACTCTAGCACGCAGGGGTCGTTCCGCCAAGAATGGCGATGTGGATCAGAGGCCCACCATCACTCCGATGGACAGGCGCATCCCGACGAGATCGAGCGGGTACACGCCGCCGAGGATGTCGTTCATGCTCCAGTCCTCGATGTCGTCCTGGGAAGAGCCGGGCTGGATGTACTGCAGGGAGCCCTCGTAGTCGAAGTCCTGCCGCAGGTCGCCCATGATGCCCTGGATCTCGGCGCTCAGGGAGAGGCGGTTCGTGAAGCGGTAGACCAGCCCCACCAGGCCGAAGTAGGCCAGGGTGGTGTCGACCGCCTTCACCTCGAAGTGCTGGTCGGGGTAGTCGGGGACATCGTCGCCCGACGGCAGGTTGCTCACGTTGAGCAGGTCGATGTCCAGCCGGCTGTCGGCCATCACGATGCTCGTGCCGAAGCCCACGTAGGGCAGCAGCTTCTGGCTGCGCACGAAGTCGAGGCCGTAGTGGAGCGCCAGGCTCAGTTCGTGAAGCCTGGTGCTCAGCTTGCGCGGAGCGTGCCAGCCACCCGGTTCGAACACCCCCGAGCTGGAATAGCTCGATGTGCCGTAGGTGGCGGAGAAGCCGAGCGCGGGCCGGTAGTTCCAGTGGACGCGCACGTTCACGGGGAATCCGTCCTCGAAGTCGGTGAGTCGGACGCTGGGATCGCTGGTCATCACCTGCATCACGTCGTTGATGCGGAAGAGCAGGTCGGCATGGCTCGGGCCGGCGTAGGTGGACATGGATGTGACGATGTTCCAGCGACTTGGCTCGGTGAGCTCGAGATACTGTGCTGCGGAGGCGGTGGATGGGGGGAGCAGCAGGCTAGGCAGCACGCAGAGCAGCGCTGGGAGCGAGAGGCGGTGAGACATGGGTTTCCTTTCCGGGGTTGTCGGCAAGGTAATTGTCCAAGCCACGCGGGATCAAGGAGTTTTGCGCGTGGCGC
>CAYNQX010000004.1:124173-128320 GCA_964399495.1 uncultured bacterium | reverse complement strand
AGGTAGCGGCTCAGGGACTCGAACCCCGGACACCCGGATTATGATTCCGGTGCTCTAACCAGCTGAGCTAAGCCGCCAGCGAGAGCATAGGCTAATGCCGGAAAGCCCTTCCGTCAAGGGGGCCACGGCGGTTTCCGTGACCCGCAAGCCTTGCGGCGACCCGGTTCTTCTGCTAGACCCCAGACACCATGTCCACGAACCGCAAATTCGACGCAAGCGACGCCCCCGCCACGGGTTTGGCTGGCCGCCGCGTCGCCGTGATCGGCTACGGCAACCAGGGCCGCGCCCACGCCGCCAACCTGCGCGACGAGGGCGTGGACCTCGTCATCGGCGCCCGCGAGAGCGGACCCTCCTGGAACTCCGCCCGCGAGGCGGGTTTCGAGGTGCTCGTGCCCGCCGAGGCGGCCGCCCGCGCGGACATCCTGCTCCTGCTGACCCCTGACGAGACCCAGGCGACCTTCTACGACGCCGAGATCCGGTCGCACCTGCGCGCCGGCTCGGCGCTCGGCTTCGCTCACGGTTTCGCCGTCGGCTTCGGGCTCCTTGACCCGGGCCCCGAGATTGACCTGTTTCTCGTGGCCCCCAAGGCCCAGGGCCGCACGGTGCGCAGCCTCTATAAGGAGGGTCGCGGCGCCGCCGCCCTGATCGGCGTCGAGAACGACGCCACCGGCCACGCCTGGGAGATCGCCCTGGCCTACGCGGCCGCCCTGGGCTGCCTGAGAAGCGGCGCCCTGGAGACGAGCTTCCGCGAGGAGGCCGTCAGCGATCTCTTCGGCGAGCAGACGGTGCTCTGCGGCGGCCTCGGCGAGTTGGTGCGCGCGGCCTACGACACGCTGGTCGACCGCGGCTACCGCCCCGAGATCGCCTACTTCGAGTGCCTGCACGAGGTGAAGATCCTCGCCGACCTGATGCACGCGAAGGGCATCGAAGGCATGCGCCGCCACATCAGCGGCACGGCCCTCTACGGCGACCTCACGCGCGGACGCCGGATCATCGATGCGGGCACGCGCGAACGAATGACCGAGGTGCTGGACGAAATCGAGTCCGGCGACTTCGCCCGCGAGTGGGTGGCCGAAGCCGCCGCCGGCTCGCCCCGCCTGCGCGAGCTGCAGGCCAAGGACGCGGCCCACGGCATCGAGGAAGCCGGCCGCAACGTGAGATCCATGATGCCCTGGCTGGAGGATGACGAATGAAGCGGACCGTCCCGACGATCACCCTGCTCCTGCTCACGGCGAGCCTCGCCGCTGCGCAGGACGACCACTCCCACGCCGTGGTGGACACCACCATCGTCACGGAGGAGGGCACGACGCTGCGCTTCAAGGGCGTGCTGCCCACCGTCGACAAGCCCGGAAGCCCCGAGCGCGTGGAGGCGATGACCACCGACGACCGCGTCCCCGTGGGCTACGGCTTTCGCACCCTCCGCCTCTGGAAGGAGGGCGATCCCCGCCAGGCCCCCGTGGTCGAGGAGACCCGCATCGTCACTGAGTTCCTCGACTTCGACTACGCCGGCCCCTACGTGCCCGAGAACACGGCGCTCTCCATGGCCGAGTACGCCGACTACGCCTACTTCGCGCTGAAGGACCGCCTGGGCTGGGAACTGCCCGGTGGTGAGCGCATGAAGTTGTCGATTTCCCTCGACCTGAAGCGCTACGGTCGGGAGCACGGCCTGCCCTGGTGGGTGCCCGGCGACGTGCGCGACGGCGTCATCCTGATTCAGCCGATCTCGGTCATCACCTCCCGCGGCATCGCGATGGAGGCCATGATCCACTACTACCTCGAGTGGCAGCTCCGCAAGCGCACGGGCGACCGCATTCCCTACTGGTTCCACTACGGCGCCGGCGCCTACTTCGGCGCCGAGGGCTGGGTGCTGAAGGACCAGGCCGAGGTGCTCAAGGGCACCTACGACGTGGAGATCGACCACGACACCATGGTTCGCGACCTCGAGCTGTTCCGCGACCGCGAGTTGATGATGAAGGAGGTCGATACCCCCGGCATCCTGGAGGACGAACGCTGCCGCAGCCGCCTCGCCTACTGGCGCGCCTTCCGTCTTCTGGAGAACATCATGAGCGGCGAGGGGCTGAAGCCCTTCGGGGCGATGGTGGCCGACATGGAATCGGACGCCGACCTGAGCTTCGAGGACGCCGTCGCCCGCCACTACGGCAAGAGCCTCGAGACGCTGCTGAACGAACACAAGCCCTGGTAACACTCCGAAAGGCTTATCATGAGCGACACCGTGCGCGTCCGCTTCGCGCCCAGTCCCACCGGCCATCTCCACGTGGGCGGCGCCCGCACCGCCCTCTACAACTGGCTCTACGCCCGCCGGCAGGGGGGCGTGCTCGTGCTGCGTATCGAGGACACCGACGCGGCCCGCAGCACCGACGAGTCGACGCGCGGCATCCTGCAGGCCATGCAGTGGCTGGGCCTCGACTGGGACGAGGGTCCCGAGGTCGGCGGCCCGCACGGGCCCTACCTGCAGAGCGAGCGCCGCGACATCTATCGCGCCGCCGCCGACAAGCTGCTGGGCAGCGGCAACGCCTACCCCTGCTTCTGCAGCGCCGATACCCTCGCCGCCCTGCGCGACGAGCAGAAGGCCGCCGGCTCCGAGTTCCAGGGCTACGACGGCCGCTGCGGCAAGCTCGACCCGGCCGAGGCCGCCGCCCGCGTCGAGGCCGGCGAGGAGCACGTGCTGCGCCTGCGCACGCCGGAGGACGGCGAGACGGTGCTCTTCGACCAGATCCGCGGCAAGACCGTGTTCCGCAACGAGCTGCTCGAGGACTTCGTGCTGGTGAAGGGCGACGGCATGCCCACCTACAACTTCGCGGTGGTGGTGGACGACGACGCCATGGGCATCACCCACGTGATCCGCGGCGACGACCACATCAGCAACACGCCCCGCCACCTCATGATCTACGAGGCGCTGGGCATAGGGCCGCCCAAGTTCGCGCACCTGCCGATGATCCTGGGCTCCGACAAGTCGCGCCTGTCCAAGCGCCACGGCGCGAGCAGCGTGCAGGAGTTCGAGCGCCAGGGCATCCTGCCCCAGGCGATGATGAACTACCTCGCGCTCCTGGGCTGGAGCCTCGACGGCAAGACCGAGTTCTTCACGCCGAAGAAGCTCGTGGACTCCTTCAGCCTGAAGCGCGTGGGCTCCAACCCCTCGGTCTTCGACCCCGACAAGCTGGCCTGGCTCAACGGCGAGCACTTCAGCAAGCTCGATCAGCAGGAGAAGGTGCTGGGCACCTTCCGCGAGCTCGAGAAGGAGGGCGTGGAGCTGCCCGACCTCACGCCGGAGTTCTCGGCGCGCCTGGCGACGATGATCAAGCTGCTGGGCAAGCGCCTCAAGAACTTCCCCGAGGCGGCCTGGAGCCTGAAGCACTTCTTCAGCGAGTACCCCGAGTACGACCCGGAAGCCGTGGCCGAGCGTCTGGGCGAGGAGGCCGCCGGACGGCTGCCCGCCCTCGCCGAGGCCTTCGAGGAGGCCGATGCCTTCGAGGGTCCCGCCCTCGAACAGGCCCTGCGCGAATGCGCCGAGGCGGCGGGAGTGGGGGCCGGGGAGCTCATCCATCCCCTGCGCGTGGCGGTGAGCGGCCGCGGTGTAAGCCCAGACATCTTCAAGCTTTGCGAGCTTCTTGGGCGTCGGGTCGTACTCGCCAGGTTGCGCGGACGGGCCTGGGCGGAAGCCGCCGGCGCCTGATTTTCGCCCCCGGAATTCTTCCCCGGGGGGCTTGCGAGTGTCGGGGTGATCTGCTATTTTGCGGCCCGTTGCTGCCCCGTCGTCTAACGGCAGGACAACGGTTTCTGGTACCGTTTATCGAGGTTCGAATCCTTGCGGGGCAACCTCTCCAGCGACCGCGACGCGGCCGCACATCTGTTTCCTGGCCCCATCGTCTAGCCAGGTTAGGACACCGGGTTCTCGACCCGGCAACAGGGGTTCGAATCCCCTTGGGGCTACCTAAAGAAGAGCGGAGGCCATCCGGCCTCCGCTCTTCTTTTAGTCGCCTCGAGTGGCTTGGAACGCCAAAGGGTTCGGTCGGATGCGCTCTAGTCTCAGAGCGCTTCCGACCTGTGAGCGAGCCGCAGGCTCGCGAGCACATCCCCTTGGGGCTACCTAAAGAAGAGCGGAGGCCATCCGGCCTCCGCTCTTCTT
>CAYNQX010000004.1:70310-124073 GCA_964399495.1 uncultured bacterium | reverse complement strand
ATCCCCTTGGGGCTACCTAAAGAAGAGCGGAGGCCATCCGGCCTCCGCTCTTCTTTTAGTCGCCTCGAGTGGCTTGGAACGCCAAAGGGTTCGGTCGGATGCGCTCTAGTCTCAGAGCGCTTCCGACCTGTGAGCCGGCCGGAGGCCGGCGAGCACATCCCCTTGCCCTCCGACCCCACTAGAGCGAATCCTAATGGTGCGAGTGCGGCGTACCATCATCCCCATGTACATGATGACCTTCCGGCACTTCTTCGGCGCCGTCGGGGGCGGCTTCCCCGGGCGACGCCGGCTCGGGCGCCTCCGGAGCGTCATGTCCGAGGCCATGATCCCGATGCGGCACGCCCCCCGGCTCGTGCGCGTGCATGCCCTCCGAGCCGGTGGGCTCGTCGACCGGGATCATCTCCTCGTGGGCATGTGCGTGGGCGTCGCTGTTCATGGGGAAATCATCCGCGCCGACCTCATGGCTGTAGCCATGGAACTGCATGAGGCACAGGAGCCCGCCCACGATGATCAGGGCCGCGTTCGAGGCGGTGCTGAATCGGGCGAAGGATGCCGTCTTGCGCCACATGGAAAGGGCGAGGAGAATCACGGTCAACGCCGCGACCTGTCCGGCCTCCACACCCAGGTTGAAGGCGATGATCTTGCCCAGCAGATCCATGCCCGATCCGATGGTGACCTGCTGCAAGCGAGTCGACAGGCCGAAGCCATGGATCAACCCGAAGACGAACACCATGGCGAGTAGGTTCGGAGCCTTCATGTCGAAGTACTTCCTGAACCCGCCGAGGTTGTCGAATCCCTTGTAGCAGACCGTCAGGGCGATCACGGCGTCGATCAGGAAATAGTTGGCCTTGATCGACAGGAAGGTGGCGAAGATCAGCGTGAGGCTGTGCCCCAGCGTGAAGGCCGTGACGAACTTGAGGATGTCCTTGAAGCGCGTCAGGAAGAACACCACCCCGAACAGGAAGAGCAGGTGGTCGTAGCCCGTGATCATGTGGATGGCGCCGAGGGGAAAGAAGTCCATGAAGCCGCCCGTGGCGGCTCGAGCCTGGTCGGCCTCGGACAGGCCATGGCCATGGGCGAGTGGGCCGATCATTAAAGAAGCGAGGATGAACAAGAGCAGAATCACCTTGGACCGCATCGGATTGGACTCCTGGGGCAAGTGGATAGGGATGGATGGGATCGGCGGGATCGTACCACGGCCACACCCGCCGGGTTCCATGGTAGCGTGACGACCGTCGAGCACAAAGGGGATAAAGGGGGCGAAACGCCGGAACGTTGCGCCCACGTTCTCCCCAAGGCTCTTCTCGGACCGGGCGACCACCGGGATTGTCCTATCGGACCGAAAAAGCTAGAATCCGGCCTCGACCCTGAACCCCAGCTTCGAGGCGACGAGATGGAATCGAAGAAAAGCCCCCGGCCCCGCCCCAAGATGAAGGAAGTCATCGACCGCGTGGAGCCCACGCTGCCGGAGCAGCCCAAGCTCCGCAAGCGCGTCCGCAAGGTCATCAGCGAGCTCCGCACCAAGGAGGTCTCCAAGCTTCTGGAGGAGGCGCTGATGAAGTACTACGAAGGGGAGGAGCTCAAGCCCTACCAGGCCGAGCTGATCAAGCTGCAGCATCACCTGGAGGAGACCGGCAAGAAGATGATCATTCTCTTCGACGGCCGGGACGCCTCGGGCAAGGGCGGCACCATCCGCCGCGCGGCCCGCTACATGAACGAGAAGCACTACCGCATCGTGGCGCTGGGCAAACCCAGCGAGCGCCAGCGCACCGAGCTGCACATGAAGCGCTACATCGAGCAGTTCCCTCGCGCAGGCGAGATCGTGCTCTTCGACCGCTCCTGGTACAACCGCGCCATGGTGGAGCCGGTCATGGGCTTCTGCACGCCCGCCCAGTACCGCAAGTTCATGGAGCAGGTGGTGAGCTACGAGGAGAACTTCATCGCCGACGGCAAGACCATCCTGCTCAAGCTCTACTTCTCGGTGTCCAAGGACGAACAGGCGCGCCGTTTCGAGCGCCGGCTCAACGACCCGCTTCGTCAGTGGAAGCTGAGCGAGGTCGACCTGCAGGCCCAGGATCTCTGGGAGGAGTTCACCGAGAAGAAGTTCCGGCTGCTCAAGAAGACCCACACCGAGCGCACGCCCTGGTACGTGGTTCGCTCCGACGACAAGCACGCCGCGCGCCTCGAAACGATGAAGGTGATTCTCAACAGCGTCCGCTACCGCGGGCGGAGTCGCCGTCTCGATTTCGAGCCGAACTCCGAGGTCCTGATTCCCGGCGACAGGGAGTTCAGGATCATGGAGCGCGAACGGCGCAAGTTCGGTAAGTTCCAGAGCTGAGCCACCAACGCAATCATTTCCCCGACGGGGAACCACGCAAGGAATCCGGCATGTGCACGAACGAAGCCGACGGCGGCAGCCACTTCATCAAGGAGATCATCCAGGCGGACATGGCCTCCGGCCGCTGGGGCGGCAAGGTGGTCACGCGCTTCCCGCCCGAGCCCAACGGCTATCTTCACATCGGCCACGCCAAGGCCTTCGCCCTCGACTTCGGCCTGGCCGAGGAGTTCGGCGGCGTCTGCGCCCTGCGCTTCGACGACACGAATCCCGAGAAAGAGGAGACGGAGTACGTCGACGCGATCATCGAGGACATCCGCTGGCTGGGCTACGACTGGGGCGATCGCCTCTTCTACGCCTCCGACTACTTCGGCCGCATGTACGACCACGCCGTCCAGCTCATCCAGGCGGGCCTGGCCTACGTGGACGACCAGAACGGCGAGGAGATCCGCGCCAACCGCGGCACGGTGACGCGCCCCGGCGTGAACAGCCCCTTCCGCGACCGGGCCGTGGAGGAGAACCTCGATCTTTTCGCCCGCATGCGCGCCGGCGAGTTCGCCGACGGCGCCAAGGTGCTGCGCGCCAAGATCGACATGAGCTCGCCCAACATGCTCCTGCGCGACCCGCTCATGTACCGCATCCGCCACGCCCACCATCACCGCACCGGCGACGCGTGGTGCATCTACCCCATGTACGACTGGGCCCACGGCCTCGAGGACAGCTACGAGGGCGTCACGCACTCGCTGTGCAGCCTCGAGTTCGACGTGCACCGGCCCCTCTACGACTGGTTCCTCGAGAAGCTGGGCATCCATCATCCCCAGCAGATCGAGTTCGGGCGGATGAACATCACCCACACGCTCATGAGCAAGCGCAAGCTGCGCGCGCTGGTGGAGGAGAAGCTGGTCGACGGCTGGGACGACCCGCGCATGCCCACCATACGCGGCCTGCGCCGCCGCGGCTACACGCCCGAGTCGATCCGCGACTTCCTCGACCGCTCCGGCGTCGCCAAGAAGAACAGCACCTCCGACGCGGCGCTGCTCGACCACTGCCTGCGCGAGGACCTGAACACGAGCGCTCCGCGCGTCATGGGCGTGCTGAAGCCCTTGAAGCTCGTCATCACCAACTGGCCCGAGGGCAAGTCGGAGATGCGCGAGGCGGACAACAACCCGGAAGACCCGAGCGCCGGCACCCGCGAGATGCCCTTCGGCCGCGAGCTCTGGGTCGAGTGCGACGATTTCCGCGAGGAGGCGCCGCGCAAGTGGTTCCGCCTGGCGCCGGGCAAGGAGGTGCGCCTGAAGCACGCCTACTTCGTCACCTGCGAGGAGGTGGTGAAGGACGACGCCGGCGAGGTCATCGAGTTGCGCTGCAGCTACGATCCCGAGACGGCCGGCGGCGAGGCCCCCGACGGCCGCAAGGTGCGCGGCACCCTGCACTGGGTCAGCGCCGAGCACGCCGTCGACGCCGAGGTGCGCCTCTACGACCGCCTCTTCAAGGACGAGGATCCCTCGGGCGCCGAAGACTTTCACAGCGCTCTCAACCCCGACAGCCTCGAGGTGCTGACCGGCTGCAAGCTCGAGCCCTCGCTGGCCGAGGCTCAGCCCGGCGACCGCGTCCAGTTCCTGCGTCACGGCTACTTCTGCATGGACGCCGACTCCGCGCCCGGCGCGCCGGTGTTCAACCGCGCCGTGCCCCTGCGCGACAGCTGGGCGAAGATCGAGAAGAAGCTGGGGTAGGGGTCGCGGGCGCGAAGCCCTGCGCCATGATCGGCGCACCCCGCGCAAACGAAAAGCGCCCGCGGGTTTCCCCGCGGGCGCCGGTTCCCGATAGATCCGTCAGGCCTCGGCCGCCATCGACTTGAGCTGCGTCTCCACCCACTGCGTCGACACGGACTTCGGCCGCGTGATCGGCGTGCCGATGGCCCGGTTCAGGATGAGCTGCGCCAGCATGCCCATGACCCGCGACACCGAGAACAGCGCCGTGTAGTAGCCGAACTCGGTGATGCCGAAGTGGTGCATCAGCGCGCCGGAGATGGCGTCCACGTTGGGCCAGTTGTTGGCGATGGGGTTCTTGCCCTCGGCCACCCGCTCGGCGGAGTACTCCTGCAGCACCTCGGGCACCACGCGGAACACACTGTCCACCGTCTGGAACACGGGGTTGTCCGGCAGATACTGCTGCGCGAACTCGTGGCAGGCGGTGAAGCGGGGATCGACGACCCTCAGCACGGCGTGGCCGTAGCCGGGAATCACCTTTCCGCCCCTCAGTGTTTCGAAGGCGAAGTCGCGAAGCTGGGCTTCGTCGGGCACCCCGCCGAAGCGCTCCATGAGCTTCAGCACCCAGGCGATGCACTCCTGGTTGGCCAGTCCGTGCAGCGGCCCGGCCAGTCCGTTGAGTCCCGCCGACACGGCGTAGTAGGCGTCCGACAGGGCGGAGCCCACCACGTGGCAGGTGTGCGCCGACACGTTGCCGCCCTCGTGGTCGGCGTGGATGTTCAGGTAGAGCCGCATCAGCTTGGCGAAATGACCCGCGGGATCGGCCACGCCCAGCATGTTGGCGTAGTTGGCCGCGTAATCGAGGCCGTGGGTCCAGTGCATCACGCTGCCCTTGTCGTAGCGGATGCGGTAGATGCCCGCGGCGATCACCGGCAGCTTGGCGAGGATGTTCAGCGCGTCGCCGGTCATCGCGAGCCAGTAGTCGTCCCGCTTCATCCCCTTCTCGTACCACTGCCGGAACACGCTCTCGCGATCCATCACCAGGATGCCCGTGGCGAGCATGCACATGGGCGAGGTGTCCCTGGGCAGGCTCCGCAGGGTTTCCCAGACGTAGTCCGGCACCTGGGAGCGCCGGTCGAACTCCTGCTGCAGCGCGCTGCGCGCCTCCTCGTCCGGCAGTTCCCCGGTGAGGAGCAGGAAGAACATCTCCTCCGGCCAAAGGTGCTGGATATCCGCGAGGGGGTGCCCCCTCACGATCAGCCCCGTGTCGGGCTCCACCACCGAGGTGTCGCAGATCATCCCCTTCACACCCCGCATGCCTCCATAGGCCTGCTGGACGGTCACCTGGGAGATGACCTCGTTCCCGTTGTCCCGGAGCAGCTTCCTCGTGCGTTCCCGGTACGCGGGAAGCTTCTCCATGAGTATGTCCTGTAGCGTGGCCATCGCACATCACCCCCATGACGGTTTGATACTTGGCGCTGCGCCGAAGGGAGCGTTCGTGGAGTAGAGTAGGCGCCCGGCTCCGGCGCTCCTGTCTAGTTTAACCCCGTTTTTCCGCGATCGCGGATCCCCGCGCACCGGTGGCCACGAAAAAGCCCTCCCGCCGGGCGAGAGGGCTCTTCGAGTCGAGATGCGCGGTCGGAATCAGCGGGCGACGCGCTCGGTCACGTAGGCGCGGACGGCCCGGTACTGGCTCTCGCCGTCCAGACCGGCCTGCGCCATCACCTTGTCCGCCTGGCCGCTGCCCAGGTAGTGCCCGCCCGCGAAGGGGTGGAGGCTGGCGGCGCGGCCGCGGCCTCCCGTGACCCAGCGGTAGAGCGTGGGCAGCGTGAAGCCGGTGATGCCCATGGCCTCCGCGGCCCTTTCGGCCGGGAAGATCCGCTCGCGCTCCTCGTCGCCCAGGGCGTCGAAGAGCTCGGCGCTGGCCACGTAGTAGACGTTCAGGTCGAGGCCGTCGTCGATCAGGCGCGGCAACGCCTCGGCCACGAAGGCGTTGGTGACCCCGCTGCCCTGCAGCACGACGGTGCCGTCGCCGCCACCTTTCGCCGCCCGCAGCAGGTAGACGCCCTGACGCGCGTCGGCCACCGGCGCCAGGCCGAGGGCCTCGCGGTCGAGGATCGGCTCGTTCGGCCGCGTCACGAAGGGCGCGATCACCGCGGGCCGCGCCACGAGCGCCGCCGAGAACAGGTGCCAGAGTTCGCGCGGATCCCAGGGTGTGAGCGTGATCGCGGTGCTCGGCGCGAAGTTCCCCTGCAGGAGCTGCAGCGCCTGGGGATCGGCGTGGGTGGGGCCGTCCTCGCCCGTCTTCATGCCGGCGTGTGCGCAGACGAGCACCACCGGCTTGTAGGGCGTGCCCGGCACCATTTCGGCCTTGGCCTGGTTGCCGATGGCGTGCACGCGCACGGCGATGTGCCCCAGCGGCGCCATGAAGGCGGCGTAGCTCGAGGCCACGCCCAGGTGGCGGCCGAAGGCGGAGATGCCGGTGCAGATGCCGCCGATGGCGTCTTCGCAGATGCCGCCCATGCTGAGAATCCGCGCGCCGGCGTTCCCGTCGGCGTGCCAGAAGCCCTCGCCGAAGCCCGCGCCCGACTTGTCCACGCTGGTGGAGCCGAGCAGATCGGCGGCGGCGGCCAGCATGGCGCCGTCGCTCTTCCTGTTGTACCAGTTCATCGTCTTGCCGAGCTCGGCGCGCAGGGTGCTCTTGCCGCCCGGCTCCAGCGCGAGATCGGCCGGCGGCTCGACGGGCGCGCCGGAGGCGGCGGCGTGGAGGGCGTCCAGGTTCGGCGCGCCCTCGCGCGGCGCGCGGCCGCCGGCGTCCAGGCGCTCGCGCCCGGCGTTCAGGGCGCCAACGAGCGCCTGGCGCATCTCGGGCTCCCGCTCCAGCAGCGCGCGGAAGGCCTGGAGGCTTTCCCAGTAGCAGGCCTCGATGGTGGTCTCGTCCGCGTCGGCGTCGCAGCCGGGCAGGTCGAGGCCGCTGTCTTCGAACAGCGGCATCATGGCGTCGACGAATTCGTCGGAGCAGAACTTGTGGCCGGCGCCGTGGGAGGCGCGGCCCTCCATGCCGTAGTGCCAGCCCTTCACCGTGCGGTAGACGATCGCCGTCGGCTGACCCGTGTCCATGGCCAGCGCCCGGGCCTGGGCGGCGTGCACCTGCTGCAGGTCGAAGCCGTCGGGCACCTCGATCAGGTTGAAGTCGTGGAGCCAGGCCAGCTCGCGCGGGTCCCACTGCACGTAGTCGCCGGGCGCGCTGCCGTCGCGGCACACCGCGTCGGAGTCGATGCTCGCCTGGTTCCAGTCGACGTGCAGGATGCAGTTGTCCAGGCCCGCCGTGCCGGCGGCGGCCATGGCCTCGGCCACGCGGCCGGGCGTCATGCCGCCCTCGCCCTCCACCACGTGCACGCGCGGCGCGTTCTTGCCGTAGTAGTCGCGGGCGCCGAAGGCCAGGCCCACCGAGGCCGCCACGCCGACGCCCGAGGGGCCGGTGGACAGGCGCACGAAGGGTGTGGCGGGAGTGGGGTGGCCGTCGAGCGGCTTGGCGTCGAACTGCTTGAAGAAAGGCGTGTCGGTGACGGGATTGCGCCGGAAACCCAGCAGGTCCTCCAGACGCAGGCGGCGGCGGATGTCGTCCGGCAGCAGCTCCGGGGCGGTCTGCTTCACCACCTCGTCGCGCAGGGCCCACATGGCGTAGAGGCCGAGGGCCTTGTGACCGGCGGCGTAGGAGATCAGGTCGGCCTCGGGCCGCTCGGGATCTTCGATGTCGTAGTCCATGGATCCGAAGAGCAGGCTCGCCACGAAACGTCCGCTGGAGATGGAGCCGCCCGGGTGGCCGGACATCGGCACGTAGTTGTAGAGCAGGGCGCAGAGGCTGCGGTAGATCAGGTCGAAGCGCTCGAGCTGCGCGATCCGGTCGGCGCTCAGCGGCCCTGCGCCCGCGGCCAGTTCGTCGGCGATGTTCACGTGGATACCGCGGCGGGGACCGAACTCCATCGTGCTGGACATGGACCTCTCCTGGCTGATTTCGGACGCGGAATGACGGTGGGGACGCGGGAGCGACGCCGCCAATATAGAGGAAAGGGCGCCAGAAGGAAACCGTCCGTTCTAGACGGCGAGCCAGAAGACGCCGACGGCCACCGCCGCGAGCCCCGTCGCGCCGAGCAGGCCGCGATAGAGCCGGTCGCCGCGGCCGCGGAGCGCCTCGAACAGGCGCCCGAGCGCGCCGCTGAAGAACAGCATTCCCGCGATTCCGCCGAGGGCGAACGCGAGCAGGTAGCTCACCGAGGCCAGCCGGGTGGGCAGGGCGAGGGCCGGGAGCAGGCTGAACAGGTGATGGCTGCCGGCCGCGCCGTGCAGCACGCCGACGCCGAAGGCCGCGTGCTCGTGGCGATGCCGCGCGTGGCTCCGCTCCGGCGGATGGGCGCACGCGGTACCGTGCAGGTGGATATGCTCGTGGGCCTCGCCGTCGTGCTCGTGGCTGTGGCTGTGCAGACGGAGCTTCCAGGCCTGCCGCAGGCCCCAGAGGCCGACGCCGATGAGCACGAGCCCCACGCTCCGCTCGCTCCAGGCCGACAGCTTCTCGAGGGGGAGGATCTCCCGCAGGAGCAGGGCGCCGACGCCCAGCAGCAGGGCGCCGGCCGCGTGGCCGAGGCCCCAGCGCAGGCCCAGCATCCAGGCCCGGCGGCCCCGGCTCGCGGCCAGGGGCGCCACGGCGGCCAGGTGGTCCGGACCCGCGAACACGTGGAGCAGACCGGCGAGCAGGCCGGCCAGCAGGACGGCGGGCAGGCCGCCGCCGATCGAGAGCGTCTCCAGCGCGAGCGTCATCGTCCACCTCCCGGATTGCCGGCAATGGAATCAATCACCCGTGGGGGTGCAAGGCCTTTTTCGGACCAACGGGTCCTATTGCAGGTATCGGGTGGCCACGGCCTCGAGCTGGTCGATGCCGAACTGCGCGTCGTCCTTCTTCTCCTCGTCCTCGAGCTGGGCGCCGAAGCCGGCCACGGCGCGCTCCAGGAGCTGCGCCTCCTCGCCGGTGTCGCCCGCGAGGCGGGCGGCGATGCCCAGGTAGCCGGCGTTGATGAGCGTCATGAAGCCGCCGGTGGCGTCGATCTCGGGGGAGGCGTCGTTGTCGATGGAGGTCTGCTTGCCGTAGTCCAGGGCCTGACGAAGGCTGGCCACGGCGTCGTCCGCGCGGCCGAGGCTGATCTCGTGCATGCCCTTGGCCCACCAGGCCATGCTGCGCGGGCCGGCGGGCTTGGCCAGCTCCTCGCGCCAGGCCAGACAGTCGGTGGCGGCCTGCAGGCCGCGCTCGAAGTGACGGGTCTCGCGCGGCGTCTCGTCGCCGGGCCAGCAGTCGGCCAGGTCGGCGGCCAGGTTGAAGCTGATCACGTTGGCGCCGTCGATGCGGCGGTTCTTGCCCTCCTCGGTCGCCTCGCCCACGGCCTGCATCAGGAGCTCGGCGACGCCCTCGTCGGCCAGGGCGATCAGCGCGTCGAAGCCGCCCAGCGCGTCGAGCTCGTTCGTGAGGCCCTGACGCGCGAACATGAACAGCGCGCGGCGCTCCATCTCGTCCGTGCGCTCGCGGATCTTCGCTGCGGCGGCGGGGACGCCGCCCTCGGCCACGGCCGCGCGCAGGGCCGGCCACTGTTCGTCGAAGAAGGCCTTCTGCTCTTCGAAGGTCTGCATGTTCGCCTCCGGGTAAGGTGATTGGTGTTCGGGGCAGTATAGGGATCGACAGGGCCAAGTAAAGCGACGGAACAGTGTCGAAATTCCCTTGCCCGGCGGCCTCATCCTGCGGAGGATGGGCCCCAGGAGGTGCCCGATGTTCGAATCCCTTAATGCCTGGCTCGAAAACTTGCCCGGCGGCGGCAATCTGGCGGTGATGCTCGGCGTGCGCATGCTGGTGTTGCTGGTGCTCTGCGTGGTCGTCAACTGGATCACCAAGAAGATCCTGCTGCGCGTGATCACCCGCGTGGTGCGCAAGACCGCGACCACCTGGGACGACGTGCTGCTGGAGCGGCAGGTCTTCACGCGGCTCAGTCACCTGGCGCCGGGCCTGGTGCTCTACCTCCTCGGCCCGCAGGCGTTCGTCGCCTGGCCCGCCTTCGCCCTGTTCGTGCAGAAGGCGGCGGTGGTGTACATGCTGGGCGTCACCCTGTCGGCGGTGAACGCGTTCCTGGACGCCGTGGTGGAGATCTATCGCACCACGGACATCAGCCGCAGCAAGCCGATCAAGGGCTACGTGCAGGTGGTGAAGATCATCCTCACGCTGACCTTTCTCATCATCATGTTCTCCGCGCTGCTCGACCGCTCGCCGCTGGTGCTGCTGAGCGGCCTGGGCGCCATGACCGCCGTGCTGCTGCTGGTGTTCAAGGACAGCATCCTCGGCTTCGTGGCCGGCATCCAGCTCTCGGCCAACGACATGCTGCGTCCGGACGACTGGATCGAGATGAAGAAGTTCGGGGCCGACGGCAACGTGATCGACATCGCGCTCACCACCGTGAAGGTGCGCAACTGGGACAAGACCATCACCACGATTCCCAGCTACGCGCTGATCTCCGACGCCTTCCGCAACTGGCGCGGCATGGAGGAGAGCGGCGGGCGGCGGATCAAGCGCGCGCTGAACATCGACATGAGCAGCATCCGCTTCCTGGACGAGGCCGATGTCGATCGCTTCAAGAACTACCAGCTCCTGCGCGGCTACCTGGAGGGCAAGGAGACGGAGCTCGCCCGGTGGAACGTCGAGCAGAGCATCGATGCGAGCGAGCTCGTGAACGGCCGCCGCATGACCAACGTGGGAACCTTCCGCGCTTACCTGGAAGCCTACCTGCGCAGCCTGCCGGTGGTGCACGACGAGATGACCTTCCTCGTGCGTCAGCTCGCCCCGGGAGAGCACGGACTGCCGATCGAGATCTACGTGTTCAGCCGCGATCAGGAGTGGGCGAACTACGAGGCGATCCAGGCGGACATCTTCGACCACGTGCTCGCGGTGCTGCCCGAGTTCGGTCTGCGGGTGTTCCAGAGCCCCGCCGGCGCCGATTTCCAGGAGGTCTTGACCAGGGGCGCCTAGCCGTCCCCCTTCCACGTCGTTCCTCGAGATTCCCCGTAACGCCCGGTGACGGCGCGTGCAAGGCGGTGATTTCCGCCCGGTCATGGTGATGTGCTAGAATCGCTCACGACATCCTCTAGCCCGACACCGTTTGCCATGCGCCACATCCTTCTGCTCTGCACCCTGCAGCTCCTCCTGGCTTCCGCCGCCCTCGGCGCGGTGCTGCGCATGAACCCCGACGGGGGCGAGTTCCCGCACATCCAGGCCGCCCTCGACGCCGCCCAGCCGGGCGACAGCGTGCTGCTGGCGCCGGGACGCTACACGGGCCAGGGCAACCGCGACCTTGATCCTGGGGGGAAGCCCCTGGCACTGGTTGGAGACTCGGAGGATCCCGCGCGCACGATCATCGACTGCCAGGGCAGCGAGCTCACGCCGCGCCGGGGCATCCTGTTCGTGGGGGGCGAGGGGCCCGGGTTCCGTCTGGGCAACCTCACCGTGACCGGCGGCTGGGCCGAGGAGGGCGGCGGGATCCTGCTGCGCGGGGGCAGCGCGCCGCATCTGTCGAACGTCGTCGTCGAGGGCAACACCGCCACGGCGCGCGGCGGCGGCCTCTACTGCCACTTCGCCTCGCCCGTCATGGAGAACTGCGTCGTCGTCGGCAACAGCGCCGGCGCGCGGGGCGGCGGTCTCGCCCTGTTCCAGTCCTATCCGACGCTCCGCTACTGCCGGTTGGAATCCAACGACGCCATCGACGGCGGCGGGATCTGGAGCGAGCAGTCGAGCCCGGAGCTCGAGTGCTGCAGCGTCAGCGTGAACCGCGCCGAGGACGCGGGCGGCGGCATCGCGGCCATGGCGGGCCGGCCGATCCTCGAGCGCTGCGTGCTGGCGGCCAATCGGGCCGGCGACGAAGGGGGCGCGCTGGGCCTCCGGGACGGCGGCGAAGCGGAACTCACCGCCTGCACCCTCAGCGGCAACGCCGCGCCGCGGGGCGGCGGCCTGGCCCTGGGCGGCGGCAGCACCTTGCGCATGAACGCGAGCATCCTCAGCTACTCGCGACCGGGGGAGGCCCTGAGTCTCACGGGCGCCAGCGTGGCGCTGATAAGCGGCTCCGACATCTACGGCAACGCGGGGGGCGACTGGACGGGAGCCATCGCCGAACAGGCCGCCGGCGCCGGCAACTTCGCCCTGCCGCCACGCTTCGAGGCCCCCGCCGCCGGCGACTACACGCTACGGCCCGACTCGCCCTGCCGTCCGGAAAACCGCGACGACGCCCTGCCGCGCGGCGCCTACGGAGACGTCCCCACGCCCTGAGCATTGGACAAGCGGCTTTCCCGCGCACTATCTTCCCGCGTGTCGAAATGCCGTTACCCCTGTCAAAGCAGGCCCGCCTTGCGTCCCTCGATTCCGATCGTCATCGCACTGCTGTTCGTCGCGCCGCTCATGCTCATGGGCTGCGCCCACACCGATCCCCTGCCCAGCGGCGACCTCTCGGTGAGCCTCTCCCTGCAACCCGCCCTCGATCAGGGGTTCGTCGTGAGCCGTGTGCTTCTGGAGATTCCCTCGGAGGGCCTGAGCGCCGAACTCACCGTGAACGCGTCCGGCGACGCGGCCTCCGGCACGCTGACCGGCATCGACCCCGGCAGCTACGTGGCCAGGGTGGGGGTGCACGTGGGCCTGCCCGCGCGCTGGGCCGGCGAGGTCGAGGTGCGGGTGCGCGACGGTGGCGTGGCCTCGCTTCCCGAGGACATCGTCAACTGGACGCAGCTCTATCCCTATCTGCCGCGGAAGGTGCTGTTCATCGGCAACAGCCTCACCGGGGCCGACGCCGGGCTGGGCGCGGGTTTTCAGCAGATGGTGGCGAGCGGCCTGCCGGAGCTGGCCCTCGAGGGCGAGATGGTGGCGATCGGCGGCTTCAGGCTGGAGGATCACTGGGACGAGAGCCGGTCACCCGCGCGGGAGACCATCGCCACGGGCGGCTTCGACACGGTGGTGCTGCAGGGCAGCCCCTCGAACATCGTGGAGGACGCCTTCGGCTACTCGCTGCACGCGCGCCGTTTCGCCGAGGAGATCGAGGACGCCGGCGCCGAGACGGCCCATTTCATCCCGCAGTCCTATGTGGGCTACGACCATCACATCGACACCCTGGTGGAGCGGGTCGAAGAAGCGGCCGAGGACACCGACGCGATCGCGGTGCCGATCAACCAGGTGTGGTACGAGGTCCGCAACTCCCACGGCGACGTGGTGACCCTGTACGACGACCACGTGCACCCCAGCTACGAAGGCAGCTACCTCTATCTCTGCGTGCTCTACGCGACGCTGATGCGGAGCGACCCGGCCGAAGCCGGCTACGACCTGAACGGCCATGTCGCCGAGCCCGCGAAGGGGCTCATCGAAGCGGCGGCGTGGGATGGGGTGAGGGACTACTTCAATTGGTAGGGGATTTGGTCGGTGAGTATACCCGGGTATACTCACCTCGCTAACGTGTTTACCGGCAAAGGCTTTGCGGGCCTATGCGTGTGAGCTCATTTCAGAAGAATCAGGTGCTCCGTGGCGCGGAACTCGCCCGCCTCCAACCTCGCCAGGTAGACCCCGCTCGGCAATCCTCCGGCGCTCCAGGTGAACTCTCGCCGTCCCCCCGGGTGGACGGCGTCGATCAGCGTCGCCACTTCCTTTCCGCTCACGTCGAACACCTTCAGGGACACGTGTCCGGTGCGCGGCAACGTGAAGGCGAGCTTGCAGTTCGGGTTGAAAGGGTTGGGGTGGGCGGTGAGAGCAAGGTTGGTGGGCGGAGTCGTGTCCACCTCGGTGAGCGTGCACTCGGCGCCGTGGTTGCCCATGAGGATCCCGCAGTCGTTGTTGGCAGGCAAGCAGGGGGATTCCTCGGCGAGGGCGAGGGAGGCGAAGGTGGGGTCGCAGAAGAGGGGGTCGAGGGAGATGTTGCCGTTCTGGCCGGTATGGTCCTCCTCCCAGTAGTTCCCGTACTCATTTTCGAAAACGTTGTTGCAGCTGAGGGTCAACCAGCTCAGGCTCGATGTGCTCTCCTGGATGCCGTATCCCCCTCGGTTGAAGGCGATGAGGCAACTCTCGACAGTCCCGGAGACGTAGCAGCAACCAGCTCCGATAGCGGTCCCATGGTTGTTGTCGACGATCGAAAGCCGTCGGAGGATCGGTGCACTTGAGTATGTGAGCTGGATGATGGCCCCGGAAGCGGCGTTGTTGCCGAAGAAATCACTGTCCTCGACGATGATGTCGAGAGATTCCTTGAAATGCAGAGCGGCGCCTCGGACCTCAGCATAGTTCGCTGAGAATGTGCAGTTCTGGATAAAGAGGCTGCTCTCGGCCTCATAGATGCCGGCGCCGTGTTGGGCTTGATTGCCATGAAAGGTGCAGTCGGTGATGGTGATGATCGAATCCCAAGTGTAGAATGCTCCTCCAGAAAACGACTGGTTTTGTGAAAGAACAGTGTTTTCCAGAGTGAGGGACGAGTGAGCTACCGTTATGCCTCCCCCATTTCCTCCGCTGAAGTTCCCAACTATCGAGCAATCCCAGATGATTGTGCTGTCTGAAGAGAAAATGCCCATTCCGCCGCCGGCCGCTCCAGCGAAGCACGACTGAATGGTGACTCCCGATACGGCAGGCGAACCGTAGGCAATGCTGATCCCGGCGTATGTAGCTTCACAATGGTCGATCAAGAGATCGTCGATCGTGGGACTGGATGAGTCACATCGGATGCCCCCACCAGGGAGGCGGCTCGGCGAACCTGCCTTTGTGATATGGAACCCTTGAATACGTGCGGATCTGGATTCGCCCGAGTGCAGATTGAAGCCTCTTCCCGAATACTCACAATCGATGACCACGGAGTCCGGACCGCCGGAACCTCGCACGCAGATGTCCTTTCCCAGGAAATCCAGATCGCGATTGAGCGGCCCCGTGTAAGTGCCCGGCATCACCAATACGGTGTCCCCAGGTAGTGTCGCATCGATCGCGGGCTGGATCCCCGGGTACATGCCTTGGCCGCCCGAGTAGACGACCAGGGTCGCGGCATGGACTGCGGCAACGTGGAGGAAGCCCAGAACGAGAAGAAGCAGCCATCTGGCCATTGGAGCCTCGATATGACGGAAGTCATTGCGATTCAGTGAATAGTCTAGCAGATCCGACCTTCGTGAATCACCAGATGGAGGCGGCGGCTTGGGTTGGCGGCACTCCCGTGATACCGACCGGGCGAGAGGAGTACCCGGTGGAGATTGCCATTGACCGTGGCGAGGAGGCCAAGGCCTCTGGTGCACGCTGCGGTTGCATGTGATGTAACCTCTTCGGTCTCAACACGAAGGGGAGCTGTCACGTGACAACTCCCCTTCGTCGCATCGATCGCGCGCGAAACGAACCTCTTACTTGAGCTCCAGCTCCGCCTCCGCCAGATCCACCGCCGCCTCCGGCTTCCGCCCCAGCTCCTCCTCGATGATGCCGACGAGGGTCTCCTCGTCCATGGCCTCCTGGGACTCGCCCGGGCGGTAGGCGTAGCGCTCCAGGTGTTCCTGGAGTTCGCCGCTTTCCGACAGGCGCATCACCGCGCTCACCACGTCGGGGTCGTAGAGCAGCCCCTGGTTGTGCCGCAGCTCGCCGAGGGCGAGTTCGAGCCCCAGGCCGGGACGGTAGGGGCGGTCGGTGGCCATGGCCTCGAGCAGGTCCGCGACGGCCAGCAGCCTCACCTGCCAGGGCAGTTCGTCGCCCTCGAGGCCGTCGGGGTAGCCGGTGCCGTCCAGGCGCTCGTGGTGATGACGCACCACCTTGGCCACCGGCCAGGGAAAGGAGATGTCCTTGAGGATCTCGTAGCTCATCATCGGGTGCTGGTGCATGAGCTCCATCTCCTCGGGGCCCAGGCGGCCCGGCTTGGAGAGGATCTCCGTGGGAATGCCCACCTTGCCGATGTCGTGGAGCAGTCCCATGAGCCTCAGGCCCTGGAGCTCGTAGCTCGTGCGGTTCATGTGCTTGCCCAGGAACACGGCCAGCGCCGCCACGCGCAGCGAGTGACCCTTGGTGTAGGGATCCCGCAGCTCCACCATGCGGCTCAGGGCCTCGCAGGTGCCGATGAGTGTCTGCTCCATGAGCTTCTTGGATTCGAACCAGTCCGTCAGGTTGCGGTCGACGCCGCGGTAGCCCGACACCTTGCCCCGGACGTCGAACACCGGGAAGGCGCGGCACTCCACGTAGACCAGCTTACCGTCGGCGGCGATCATGCGGTGGATGAGGCCGTTCACCGGCTGCTTCCGCTCCTGGAGTTCGTTCAGGATCCGTCGCGACTGCTCGCGGTCTTCCTCGTGGACCAGGTCCACCAGGTGCTGGCCCCGCAGCTCCTCGGGTCGATAGCCCAGCAGCTGGGCGGCGCCCCCGCTGTTGTAGGTGTAGTCGCCCTCGCGATCCACCTCCCAGATATGGTCGATGCTGCTCTCGGACATGTCGTCGAAGCGCAGGCGCAGCTCGCGGATCTCCTCCTGGAGGCCGCGGTTCTCCTGGGTCTGGCCGAGCTGCCCCCCGATCTGGGACAGCAGCACCTTGAGGCTGCTGTCCAGGGGCTGGTGCTCGGGGTTCGCGAGGAGGATCACTCCCCGCAGCTTGCCCTGCGCGGTCATCGGCACCAGCAACGAGCTGCGACGTCCGCAGGCGCGCATGTGCTCGAGAATGCCGGGGCGGCTCACGGCGTTGTCGCCGTCCAGGAGCCGTGGGTAGGCCAGGTAGGTCTCCGGCAGGTGAGCGCTCTTGCCGCCGTCGGCGCCGAGGTCCGCGGGGAAGAGGCTGCGGTCGCCCTGCCACGCGCTGCGGCGAAGCGTTCTGTCGGGGCGCAGCAGGTAGAGGGCGCCTTCGTCGTAGCGGATCAGGTTGAGCATCCGTTCGAGGGTGCCGCGATGGAGAGCATCCAGACCCGGTGCGCTCTGCATGCCTTTCGAGATCTCTCCGAGCACCGCGAAGCGTCGCTTCTGCTCCAGGAGCTTGTCGGACTTCCTGCGCCGATGCCAGATCTCGCGGATGAGGCCCTGGTAGGCGACAACCCGCCCCGTGTGGAGCCGCGGACGAAGGCTGAGTTCCACCGGCACGTATTCGCCGTCGCCGTCGCGTCGGATCTCGCACTCGTAGGGCTCGGGGTCGCGGCCCTGGCGTATGGCCTCCATGAGCTCGCCGAGGGCGGGCCGATAGGGCTCGCCCAGGATCTCCGTGAGGGCCTTGCCGCGGAGGGTGTCGGGCTTCCGTCCCAGAATCCTCTCGGAGGAGCGTGAGGCCTGAACGAATCGGCCCTCCGCATCCAGCAGGAAGACGAGATCCACGAAGGCATCGTAGGAGAGCTGCTCGGGAATGGGGCTGAGCGTTTCGGACACGGTCGAAACCATCCGGTCGGAGTTCTGGAATCTGGCAGAGTGGCGAAGCCAGGATCATTCCAAGTGGTCGCCTGATCCAAGTGTCTTGATTTCAGTGAGTTGAGCTTGGGCAGATCCGCCTTGCCGCGCCCGATATGGCCATGTCCGCAATCCGTGATGCAGATCGAGGGCGTTTTTTCCGCTGACGGAGGGCCAGGGGGTCCGCCCACCCCATTCCCTGGGGGAATCCCGAGGCCCGAAACCACAAGATCTGGTGGTGAGTTGAGCCTAACTAGAGCGATGACAGGGGGATGGGTGGATGACTTGAAGATATTTCTTGCCAAATCGATGCGAAGCAGGCAAAAGGGGTGCGTCCGGAGGGCCACCTCCGTCCACTGCATCTCGCCGGGAGGCCGAACGCCGATGATCCGTGAGAAGAAGGTGCGCATCAGTCAGGAGGACCGTGAGTACACGGGTACACTCTCCTACTTCTCTCCCTACCTCATGAAGAAGCGCCGCGAGGCGGAGCTGCCGGGTCACAACCACGAGCTGCTCCTCGAGCTGAAGTCCTTCGACATCGCGTCGTTGCTCGTCGTGAAGGGGGACGTCATGGCCGAGGGTCGCGGCTACGACCACTACGACAGCTTCCAGTGCCTCCAGCATCAGATGTCCGACCAGTCGGCGGTGATCCAGGCCTGCGGCAACTGCCAGTACTTCCTGTTCTCGGGCATGGCCCGCGACATGAGCAACGGCTCTCGCGGCTACTGTCTGCACGGGCGGCTCGGTCAGAACCTGCGGCCCAGGGACATCCGCGAGATCTTCCACATGTGCGAGTACTTCGAGTTCGGCCCCAAGGACGAGCGCGAGGCCTTCCGCCAGCGCTGGAAGACCAGCCTCATGGCGCGCCCCATGAGCGAACGTCCCCGCCCGAACACGATGGCCGACGGCCCCGAGGACCCCGAGCGCCCCGCCACACCCTGAGGCCTCGCCGCGCGGCTTCATCGTTGTCGCTCCGGCCGCCTTGCACTATAGTGCCCGCACGAACCCAGCAACCGTGAGCCGCGCGCCCCGGCGCGCCCTTCGCATGGCCTTCCGGCTCCGCCCGCGCGCCGGATCATCTCTGGACGGCACGATGTACGACCCCAAGGACCCGATTCCCGAAAACCCCGAGAAGATGAGCGACAAGGAGATCCTCGCCACCTGCCAGAAGTGCAGGAGCACCTGCTGCAAGTACATGGCGATCGAGATCGACGAGCCCACCACCCTCGAGGAGTTCGACAACATCCGCTGGTACTGCTCCCACAAGGAGACCTGGGTGTTCAAGGAGGACGGCGACTGGTACGTCGTTTTCAACGGGGCCTGCGACAAGCTCGACGAGAAGGGCGGCTGCACCATCTACGACACGCGGCCCCAGGTGTGCCGCGACCACGAGTTCGGCGAGTGCGACTACTTCCTGCGCGGCGAGTTCGACCTGGAGATGCACACGCTCGAAGAGGTCGACGCCTACCTGCGCAAGCGCTTCCCCTCGCACTTCCGGCGCAAGCGTCTCGACACCAAGCGCCGCGAGAAGAAGGGGCAGTCCAAGTCCGCCGCGGGAGGAGCGTGAGAAGAGGCCACCGAATTCACCTTCCCGTCTTCATCCTACTGCTCGGCCTGGCCACGTTCATGGCCGCCTGCGAGGGCGCGGGGGATCCGGAGCTAGGGCGCCTGCACACCGCTCAGCGCGAGTACTGGGAGGCGCGCCGCTACCAGGAGCGCTTGGACATCTATCCCAACCTGACCCTGGCCGAGGATTGCCGCGACCGCTACCTGGGCATCGCCGCCGAGTACTCCCTGGCGAAGGTGCCGCGACCGATCCGCGAGCCCGAGTCCACGCCGGTCAAGCTGGCCCGCGTCGGAGCCATGGCGGCCCTGGGCGCCGCGGGCCTGCAGCGCGAGATGGGCGACGACGCCGCGGCCATCGCGCTGCTCGAGAGTTCCCAGCGGCCCGACCTGCCGCTGGGCGCGCTCGTCGAGCGGAAGCTGCGGGGCGCTCTGGCCAGCAATCTTCGCGACGAGGGCAGGGTGGTGGAGGCCATCGCCGTCCATCGCGGACTGCTGGAGCCTCTCGGGGGCGATCTCGAAGAGGGCCACGCGGCCTATCCCGACGACGAGCTGCTCGCGCTGCCCGGCGCCATGGTGCGGCTCGCCGAAAGCCTGGGCGACAGTGTGATCCTGGCGGGAACCGCGGACTTCCTCGCCGGTTTCTTCGCCCGGCTCCAGACCCACTACGGCGGCACCGACGCGGCCTACAACGGCCTGCTGATCTGGTCGGAACTGGCCATGGGTCTCGGACGCTGGAATGCGGCCGAGGCCGCCCTGCTCGATCTCGCCGAACGCTTTCCCGCCAGGGACCCCTGGCGGGCCGACATCCAGCGGGCGCGCCTGCTCGCCGAACGGCTGGGACGCGACGACGAGGCCGAGGAGATCCTGGGCCGCTGGGCGGAGTCGGGGCGGGGGCGGGCATCGGTCGTCGCCGGCAAGGAGCGGATCCGTTTCCTGCTGAACCGGAACCGCTACGAGGAGATCGAACCGGAGCTGATGCGGCTGAAGCGGGCCGCGCGCCGGCGCGAGGACCGCGCCGAGCTGCTCTTTCTCTGGGGAGCCTTCGAGTCGCGGCGGGGCGCCTGGGATCAGGCCCGGCTCCGCTGGGGCGAGGCCGCCGCCGACGCGCCCTTCGCGCCCTTCGGCATGGAGTCCCAGCTCGCCGTGGCGATGATCTGGGCCGAGCGGGAGCAGCCCCGATTCTCGGCCCGGGCCCTGGACAGGCTCTTCCGGGCCTGTCGCCGCAACACCCGGCACTACCCGGGAAGCGAACTGGCGAGCCTCTCGCTCGCCCTGGAAACACGAGGCGACTCGCTGCTCGGCACGCTACCTGCGTCCGAGGAAGCCGTGCAGGAGTTGCATGACCGCCGCCGACCGACCCGGTAGGGGTCCTGAAGCGGGCCGGTAATGGCTCAGGATTGCCAAGGAGTTCCGATGGCTACCGAAGATCTGCTCAAGGAGCTGCTCGGACAGGGGAAGAAGAAGGACTTCGACCCGGTCCAGTATCTCCGCATCATCTGGCGGAAAAAGCACCTCCTGCTGGTGCCTCTGGCCCTGGCCTGGGGTATCGCCGCCGTCGGCGTGAACCACATTCCGCCCACCTACCTGGCGGCAAGCGCGGTGGCCATCGAGAGCAACGCCAACTTCACGCGCGATCTCTCCATGCTGCTCGACGAGCAGGCCAGCCATCGCCAGGACGTATCCGAACTCTCGCGCGTGCGGGCCGAGATCCGCAATCAGGACTTCCTGGACGGCGTGATCGATGCCCTGAGTCTCGACCAGACCCCGATCATCCGCGACAAGGCGCGGAAGCTGGTGGGCGGCCCTCTCTCCGGCGAGGAAGAGGAGGACGTGGTCCGGCGTCTCGTCGCCGAGGAGATCCGCAAGCGGATCGACGTGCGCTTCGGCTCCTCGGGCGTCTACAACATCCGCACCGAGAGCGCCGATCCGGGCAACGCCTACCTGCTGAACCGCGTCCTCACGCAGAAGTACGTGGAGCTGCGCCGCCAGCGCGAGCTGGCCGAGGTCACCGCCAAGGGCGACTTCAGCGACGAGCAGGTGGCCATCTACAAGGAAAAGTACAATCGGGCCGAGCAGAAGCTCGAGCGCTTCCAGGCCGATCAGCAGCAGACCGTGGCCGAGGGCAATCCGGTGGACGCGGGCAACGTCGCCCTGGCCGGCGAGGTGATGCGCACCTATCAGGAGGAGCTGCGCAACATCGAAGGCCAGGTGGACGAGGTGCGCACCCAGCTCAGGGAGCGCTTCGGCGTGGTGCCCACGAGCGACCGCCTGCTCTCCGACCGCGAACTCCGCGCCCTGAACAACAAGCAGATCCACGCGATGGCGCAGAACCTCATCAAGTACCTCGGCGGTCTGGCGCGTCACGACGAGTCCCTCACCGAGAAGGTGGAGGACGCCGGCGTCGGCGCCGACCGTCAGGCCTACCGCGACCGCCTGCAGAAGCTCGTGGCCCAGGTGTACGCCGGCAACTCGCCGGTGGAGCGCGAGCTGATCGTGAACTACTACTATCGCCTGATGCTGGTGAGCAGCTTCCAGGAGATCGTGGACACGCTGAACCGGTACCTGGGCAACTTCCGCGAGAACGTCAGCGGACAGCCGGCCTACCAGGCGGAGCTCGAGCGACTCCAGGCGGAGGTGGCCGAGTACCAGGTATTCCTGGACGCCTTCCAGAAGCAGTCCACCACCGCGCAGATCACGCGCGCGATCCAGGCGAGCGAGCTGGCCTCGCGCATCGAGGTGCGCGACCAGGCCGTGCGGCCGATCCGGCCGATCCGTCCCAACAAGCCCCGGCTGACGATGATGTTCGTCTTCGTCGGACTCGTGACGGGCCTCGCGCTGGTGTTCCTGACCGAGTTCCTCAACCGCTCCTTCCAGCGGGTGGAGGAGATCGAGGAGGTCCTGGGCATCCCGGTGCTCGGCACCATTCCGCCCCTGGCGCGGGGGCCCGGCAAGGCGCGGGTTCAGAAACGCAAGAACACGCTGATCTGGGTCATCGCCATGATGCTCTTCGCCGTGGTGCTGGCCGGCGGCATGTATTTCATCAAGAACATGAACTCGCGGATCGAGCTGCACATCGATCGCGAGGCGGCCGAGGAGATCGTTCGTTGAGCAACAAGGAAAAGGATCGCAGCCTGACCGGAGTGGTCGACACCCGGCATCCCGAGGGGAAGCGGCGCCGCAAGCGCAAGTCGGGCAAGGGCGGCCACGCCTCCCCGCCGAACAAGCCGCGGCAGCAGACCGAGATGATTCCGGACAGCGACGGCGAGCGCAAGAGCATCTACGCCTCCTACCAGGAGGAGAGCCCCGTGGCCGTGGAGTTCCGGCGCAGCTACGCCAAGCTGAGCTACCACATGAAGCAGGAGAACAAGCACTGCTTCCTGATGACCAGCGCCATGGAGGGCGAGGGCAAGAGCACCGCCGCCGCCATGATGGCCATGACCATCGCCCGCTACCGCAACACGAAGACCCTGCTCATGGACGCCGACCTGCGGCGCCCCCGCGTGCACGAGTTCTTCGAGCTGCCGGCGCGCCACGGCTTCGCCGACGCGCTATTGGGTGAAGCGGACATCATCGACACCATCAAGGACACGCGGCAGGACAACCT
Source organism: uncultured bacterium (assembly GCA_964399495.1). Classification (GTDB taxonomy): domain Bacteria; phylum Krumholzibacteriota; class Krumholzibacteriia; order JACNKJ01; family JACNKJ01; genus CAYNQX01. Next base: position 101,428 of record CAYNQX010000004.1, on the reverse strand, counting down.
GAAGGTGATCACCTGCGGCAAGCGCGTGGCCAGCCCGACGGGGCTGCTGCAGGCCAACCGCATCTCGGATATTCTCAGCGAGCTGAAGTTCTACTTCGACACGGTCATCCTCGACTCGCCGCCGGTGCTGCCGGTGAGCGACGCCGCTCAGATCGCCACCGAGGCCGACGGCGTGCTGTTCGTGGTGATGGCCGGCGTGACCCAGCGGGACGTGGTGGAACGCGCCGTGAACATCCTGCGCGACAGCCGCATCGAGATCGTGGGCTCGCTGGTGAACAACGCCACGCAGGTGCTGCCCTACTACTACTCTTACGATTATTACGACTACCGCTACTAGCTCGGTCACGCTTCACGTCGGTTAACTTCGCCTCGCGGACTCGGCTCAGATGACCTCCTCAGAAGCGTTCCCTCGCCGGGGCCATCGAATCCGGAAGAGCAGAAAGCCCCCGCCTATCGGCAGGGGCTTTCTCGTTGGTTCACTTCCTCTTTCGCGCTAGGGGTCCATTCCCATCACATCCGTGAGTACGTGGCCGATCAGGCCGCGGCCGGTCTCCTCGTCCAGGTAGAAGGGCGGGAAGCCCAGCACCACGCTCGGCGTCTCGGGGCGGTGCATGCCGACCAGGCCGACCCAGTGCTCGTCGTAGCTCGGGAGCGCGTAGTCGGACTCGTGGTAGGGGTCGCCGACCGGGTCGAGCCAGCAGTGGTCGTCCGCGGGCTCGGCGCCCCAGCGCGTGGTGGGATCGGCCGGCACATAGCTCAGCAGCGGTACGAAGTTCGACTCGTCGTAGAGGATCGGCGGGTCGAACGCGGTGGTGAACCACTCCCAGTTGTAGATTTCCGTCTCGTCCAGGCCGAAGAAGATCGCGTCGCCGCAGCCGAACTCGGGGGAGTTGAAGAACTCGCCCGCACCCGCGAACCACTCGTACACCTGTGCCGAGAACTTCAGCGTGTCGGGGACCACCCAGCCGGTGGCGTTGCCGAAGTGGTCCATGCTCTCACCCGAGAATCCCGCGCCCACCATGCCCCAGTGGGTCTGGTTGGTTGCGAAATCATGGCCCGTGACACCCGGGATCACCCGCGGCGTCTGATCCACCGGCGCGGAGACGCTCTCCACGCCCAGCCAGCGTCGGGGAAGAAAGCGCGCCTGCGCGGCCTCGGATTCCCCGTGGTCCTCCGAGTAGTTCAGACTCTCCGAGAACATCATCGGCAGTTTGCGCTCGTAGTATTCGTCGCCCATGTCGGAGGACATCGGCAGCATGGCCTTCACCGGCTGGGAGCCGCAGAGGAGCATCTGCCCGCCGCGGTCGAGCCAGAGCGAGAGGTAGCCCACGCCCATATTGGGTTCGGGCCAGGCGGACTGGTCCACGAACTTCGACAGCCTGCCGATGGCCGACACGCCGGGAGTGGACTCCTTCACCTCCCAGATCACCCGCCGGTAGCTGCCGAGGAACTCCATGGGCGGTCGGTCCTCCACGACGGTCACGCGAAAGTGGTCTCGCGCGGGCACGTAGCCCGTGTAGTCGGCGAGGACTTCGTTCCACCAGGCCTCCTGGCTGGCGTCGTCGTGGGCGAAGGTGCCCCAGGTGTAGCTGGCGCCGTCCGGCCAGCCCCAGGTCGTGCCGCCGTTGTGGTAGTCGTCGATGAACGCGAGGTCGTGCTCCATCGACAGGGGCACGACATGGATCCGGAGGTTCGCCGTGATGACGTTGCCCGCGATGTCGCGGCACTGGATATGGAAGCCGTGATCGCCCAGCCCGGGGAGTCCCGTGATCGAGGTGTAGTCCTCCGACCAATGGGTCCAGGCGTCCTCGTCGTCCGGGTCGACGAGGTTCCAGGCGTAGCGGTAGCCGTCGATCTCGCTGCCGTAGCTCTCGGCTTCGCCCCTCCAGCTCAGATCGAGCTCGATTCCCTCGTACAGGGTCAGATCCCAGGTCTCGTTGGGAAGCCTGAATGAGTGGTAGCCGAAGGTCTCGTCGACCACCCGGAGGATGGGCGACAGGCTGCTCGCCACGTAGAACTTGCGGAGGTTGCGGCCGTCCTCGAAGTGGCTGGTGACGGCGCCGGCCACGTCCTTGCACTGCACGAAGAACAGGTACCGCCCCACGTCGCCGCCCGTGTAAGGGGTCAAGGGGCCGACGATCTCCTCGGCCGGAACGGACCCGTCGAACGCGCACCAGGAACTCCAGGCGCTGTCCGGCAGCTCCAGAAGCAGGCCGGAGGGGTCGTCGAGGTCGAGATCGACCGCCGAGAACAGCGCGAACCGGGTCGAGTCCGGCAGGGTGGATTCAGCGCCGCCGTCCTCGTCGCGGCCTTCCCAGCGGAAGAGCGTGGTCGAGGCGTAGCGATCCCAGCCGCCGAGGTCGCCCATGTCGGCGGGAAAGGTGATCCGCGCCGACGGCGCCACGGTGGTGGCCGTGAATCCACGATAGGCGGGCACCGGCGTCACGGCGCCCTCGTCGTCCACCGCCCGCAGGAAGAAGCTGTGCTGGGCGTGGAACAGGAATCCATCTTCGTACACGTAGATCGAATCGGCCGGCTCGTCGAGATCGGGCACCTGGTCGGCGGCCACGACGAGTTCGACCTCGTGCGCGTCGGTGACGGTCCACGCGTAGCCGAGGGCCTCGAGCTGCTCGTAGATCGTCTCGTCGATGATGAGCGGGCCGGTGAGCTCGTCGTTGGTCATCAGGTATTCGTAGTGGAACGCATCGTCGTCGGGGTCGGCGCCGGTCCACTCGAAGTGCAATCTGTAGCTCGCTTCGAGGTCGCCCTCGATGGGGCCGCCCGAGAGCTCTACCGTGGGCGGACGATTGCCGACGGGCGGCGATTCCGCAACGGTGCAGGCCTGCCCGAGCAGAACCAGGGCGGCAAGAACCAGTGCGACGAGGAGCAGCAGGAGTGGGCCGATCGACGAGGATCGAATGGCGAGTTTCATGACTTCCGTCCTTCCAGGGGCAATCACTCGGTGGGGAAGCGCCTCCGTCCCCGGGGTAGACGGATCGTTCTCTCTCATTTCAGTTCGCGGCAGGTGGGTTTGCTGATGGGGCAGGGAAACTTATTGGTTCCGGGTGCTCCGGACAAGGTATATGTGGTTCGCCGATGCGCCTATGGAGTCAGGCCCATGATGTCGGTGAGCACATGGCCGATCAGGCCGCGCCCGTCCTCCTCGTCCAGGTAGAAGGGCGGGAAGCCCAGCACCACGCTCGGCGCTTCGGGGCGGTGCATGCCCACCAGGCCGACCCAGTGCTCGTCGTAGCTCGGGAGCGCATAGTCCGCCTCGCGATAGAATTCGCCGTACTCGTCGAGGAAGCAGTGCTCCTCCGCGGGCTCCGCGCCCCACCGGGTCGTGGGATCCGCCGGTAGGTAGGAGAGCATCGGGAGAAAGTTCATGTCGTCGTAGAGCACCGGCGGCACGAAGGCGGTCGTGAACCACTCCCAGTTGTACACCTCCGCCTCGGCCAGGCCGAAGAACTCCGCGCCCTCGCAGCCGTCGTCGGGGGAGTTGAACACCGGGCCCGCGTTGGCCAGCCACTGGTAGACGTCCGCGGAAAAGCGCAGCGTATCCGGTGGCGACCAGCCCGTGCCGTCGCCGAACTCGATCGTGCTCTCCCCGGTGAATCCCGCGCCCGCCATGCCCCAGTGGGTCTGGTAGGTCTCGAAATCGTCTCCCGACACGACCTCGTAGTACCGCGGGTCGGCGTCCACGGGGGCCGTGACGCTCTCCACGCCCAGCCAGCGGCGCGGGAGAAAGCGGTCGCGGGCCTCACTGCTCTCCGCCGGGCCGGCCGCGAGGGTGAGCGCCTTGTCGAACATCAGCGGGAGCCTTCGCTCGTAGCCGGGATCGACCATGTCCGCGGGTGTGGGCAGCATCGCCTCGACGGGGTGGGATCCGCAGAGAAGCATCTGTCCGCCCGAGGAGAGCCACAGGGACAGGTAGTCCGTGGGAGCGGCCCCGACGGCGGGGTCCATGAAGCGTGAGATCCGCGCGAGCGCGGACTGTCCGGGAGAGGACTCCTTCACTTCCCAGATCACGCGACGATACTCGCCGAGGAACTCCATCGGCGGGTGGTCCTGGGCGTAGGTCACCCGGAAGTGGTCGCGCGCGGGCACGTAGCCCGTGTAGTCGGCGAGGACGGCGTTCCACCACTCCGCCTGATCCGCGTCGTCGTGGGTGTAGGTGCGCCAGGTCATCGTCTCGCCCGCGGGCCAGCCGAAGGCCGGGTCCTCCGTGCTGCCGTTGTCGTAGTCGTCGATGAAGGCGAGATCGTATTCCATCGAAACGGGCAACACGTGGAGCCGGATGAGGGCCGTGGTGATGTTTCCCGCGTAGTCGCGACACTGAATATGGAAGCTCTGCTCACCGACGTTGAGCAGGCCGTTGATGGAAATGTGGTCCACCGACCACTGCGACCAGGAATCCTCCTGTTCGGGATCCACGAGGTTCCAGCCGTAGCGGTAGTCGCGGATCAGGCATCCGTAGTGGTCGGCGGATCCCTCCCACTCGAGCTCGAGCTGAAATCCCTCGTAGACGGAAAGGTCCCAGACGCCGGACGCCGAATGGAAGATGCGCTGGCCGAAGCTGACGTCGTGCACGCGCAGCGTGGGTGAGAAGCTGTCCAGCACGCGGAACTTGCGCAGGTTGCGCCCGTCCTCGAAGTGGCTGGTGACGGCGCCCGCCTTGTCCTTGGCCTGGACGAAGATCAGGTAGCGGCCGTCCGTCTCCGCGCTTTGGGAATCCAGGTTCGAGAGCATGAACTTCGTTCCGCCGATGTGTGGATTCAGGGAGTCGGTCGTTTCCCAGGCCCGCCATTGGCTCCATGAGTTGTCCGGCAGGTCGAGAAGCAGGCCGCTCGTATCGTCCAGTGGCATATCCTCGTAGCGGAACACGGCGATCCGGCTGGAGTCGGGCTCGCCGGCCTCCCGCTCCCCGTCGGGGTCGAGGCCGGTCCATCGGAACAGGACGCTCGGCGCGAAGTCGTCCCAGCCACCGACCTGTCCGGTGTCGATGGGGTGGATGATGTCGACCTCGGGCGACACCGTGACGGCGGTGAAGCTGCGGTGGACGGGGACGGGGGTGACGGCGCCCTCGAGGTCGCCGGCCCTCAGGAAGAACGTGTGCTGGGCATGGAACAGGAACTCGTCCTCGTAGAAGTAGATCGAGTCGGCGGGCTCGTCGAGGTCGGGCACCCGATCGGCGGCCACGACGAGGTCGACACCGAAGGCTGGGGTCAGGGTCCACTCGTAGCCGAGCTCCTCGAGCCGGTCATAGATGTTCTCGTCGATGATCAGCGGCCCCGTGAGCTCGTCGTTGGTCAGCAGGTACTGGAACCCGAAGTATTCGTCGTCGGGGTCGTTGCCCGTCCACTCGAAGCGGACACGATAGCTGGTGTCCAGGGCGCCCTCGACGGGGCCGCCGGTCAGCTCGACCGTGGGTGGATGATTGACCTCCGGGGGTTCGGCATCCTTGGCGCAGCCGGCCAGGCCGATCGAGATCGCGGCGACAAGCAGGATTCGCGTGGCGAGAAGATACCGCGAGGAGAACATGACTCCACCCTTCTGCGGCATCCATGGCGAGGATGCCACCCCTGGAATCCAACGGAAACGGGTCGGGACTGCCGTGTCGGCAGAACAAGATCGCTGCTCGAACGGCTCAGCATGACTTGTGAGGGGGTGCGAAGCAAGTAATTCCGGTGCGCGGCGCTAGAAGGGCAGCGTCGGCAACACCGTGGGCTGGATCTCCCGCGCGAATCGCTCGAGGCGGGCAAGCGCTTCAGCCTCGGTCTCCTCGTTCGCCAGCGGCGTGGAGTAGCGTATGAACGCCGCGTCCATGGGCCGGCCCAGGAGCGAACCCAGGGTGAGCTCCCACTTGAGACGGAACTCGCTGGTGGTGGCGCCGCCGCGGGTCAGGTACTGGTACAGCACGACGCGGCGGTCCTTGTCCCGCTGTATCAGCAGCTCGCCGCTCGGCCCGCCCAGGCGCGCGCTCTCCTCGGCGCTGAGAATGTTCCAGCCGCTGCCCGGATAGCAGTGCCGCGGCGAGTGGATCTGGCTGCCGAACCTCTGGCGCGCGAAGTAGCCCACGAACAGCCAGTAGTTGCGGCCGTCGCGTTCGTAGCGGCGGTTCAGGGTCTGGGAGGCCTGGAGGATGTCGGCGATCTCGTCGTCGAGGTGGTCCTCCACGCCGATGATGTCCCTCACGTTCAGCGGTATCGAGCCCAGGTCGGCCTGGTACACCTGCGAACGGCTCCGCGCGCCGAGAACCTGCTGACCGCCGAGGGCGGCCAGCACGATCACCAGGAGCACGATCCTCACTCGGACGGCTGGCGCCATTTGAAGCCACCTCCCAGGACGAACAGCAGGACGATGCCCAGGCTGAAGGTGAGCAGACCCATCGCGTCATGGAGCGTGCCCTCGAGGAAGGCGTGCCCCGAGGTGTGCACGAGCACGGCGGTGAGCACGATGCGCAGGGCGTTGGTGGCCATGGCGATCGGCACGGCCATCGCCACCAGCACGACGCGCAGCGTGCGGCGCATCGGGAAGATGCCCGCCGCGAGCACGCCGAAGGTGATCAGCGCGATCAGGCTGCGCAGTCCGCTGCAGGCGGTGACCACGTCGAGGCTCGTCTCGCGCAGGTGGATGATGTTGCCGGTCTGCACGTGAGTCACGCCCAGGAAGCCGAGCACCTTGGCGCTGGCCGTGGCGCTGAGGAGCTGCAGCGGGAAGGCCAGCCGGTAGAACACCACGTAGGGCAGCGGAATCATGAAGATCAGGAAGAACAGGGGGAAACGGAAGTGCCGGAAGGTCAGCTTGCCCCAGAGGCCGCGGACGATGCCCCAGAACACGAAGAGCATGGCCAGGCGCAGGCTGAGCAGCTCGGCGGCCACGGTGCCGGCCAGGTAGAGCATCATGCCGGGCACGACGAAGGGCAGGGCGGCCATCACGCTGGGCTCGCTGCGCCTCGGCACGCGATCGAGCCCGCGGTACACCAGGAAGGCCGAGATCAGGGGAACCAGGAGCCCGTGGTTGTAGTTCTCGTCGTTGATCCATTGCTTGAACAGGCCGACGAAGACCTCCCTGAACAGGAAGATGAACGCCAGAAACAGCAGGAGCGTGAGGATTCCCTGCAGGGACACGCCTTCCTGGTCCGCCATTCGCTTCATACGGTTCAGAGACATCGCTCAAATATCCTGGCGCCGCTGCCGATCATGGGTTAGTGGTTTCCCAGTCGCCGCCGTCGCGGCTTCGTCGGACCGAAGAATCGAGATCCCTTGGCCTTCGCACTGACAGTTCTGTTCGCGTTCTTCGCCATCTTCCAGCCGGGGGTGCTCCTGCCGGCGACGGCGCCGGCGCGTCCGCTGTTTCTCACGGCCCTGCTGGCGCTCATCGCCTGGGTGATCGTGCCCCAGCCTCGCGATCCCCTGAAGCCGAAGCCGATCCTGAGCTACTTTATCATTGGTTTCGTGAGCGCACAAATCCTATCGGTGGCCCAGTTCCTCTACATTCCCTACGTCATCGAGATGCTGATCAAGTGGGGCACCTTCGCCCTGGCCTTCTTTCTCATCTCGAGCCAGGTCAACAGCACCCGGCGCATGGCGATGCTCTGGGGCGCCATCATGGTCGCGGCCGTGTGGCTGTCGGGCCACGCCGTGTGGGTGTATCACACCCAGGATCTGAACCACCCCCAGCTCTACGGTGGGCGACTTAGCAGTTATGGTGCCTACAGCGGAGCGAACGACCTCGCGCTGCTGCTCGTGATCGCCTGGCCGATCCTTTTCAAGTTCCTGGACGTGAACCGCAACTTCGTCCTGAAGCTGCTGCTGGTGCCGCTGCTGCTCATCCTGATCTACGCGGATCTCCGCACCATGAGCCGCGCCGGGCTGCTGGGCCTCGTCATGGTGATGGGGCTCTCCATGCTGCGCGGCCGCTCCCTGGGCAAGCTGGGGCGATGGGCGCTGCTGGTGCCGGCGGTGGTGGTGATCTTCATCATCGGCAGCAAACTCCTCCTCACCCGCGCCGACGCCCAGGATTTCAGCGGCAAGGACGAGAGCGTGCAGCACCGCTTCGACGCCTGGTACGCCGGGGTGCAGATGCTCAAGAGCAGCCCGATCATCGGCGTGGGCTCCGGCAACTTCGTCCCCCTGTCGGACGACTTCGGGGCGGGTCGGAAGATCCAGGCCCACAACACCATCGTGAAGGTGGTGGCCGAGACCGGCCTGATGGGAGGGGTCAGCTACCTGGGGATGATCTTCACGTCCTTCTGGCTGCTGTGGCGTAACTGGCGCCGGTTCAGCAAGATAAAGCCGCACGGCCAGGAGGTTCTGTGGTGCGAGGCCATGGGCATCGCGCTGATGGGCTTCTTCTTCAACACCCAGTTCTCGGTGAAGGCACACGAGTGGCTGCTCTACATGGTCACCGCCTCGGCCCTGGCGATCGACCGCCTCTACCCCAAGCAGGCGCTGATCTACGCGCTCAAGCTCGAGAAGGCCATCGAGTTGACCACCGCCGCCGCGCCGCCGGCCGACCCCGATCCAGGGCCACCCTCGCTGCCGCCTTCTCCCGGCACGAAGCCTGCGTAAGCTACGAGTTAGTGGTTTTTCGCTCGATTTTTGCTATGATTAACGACTCTCAAGTCGGCCTATTTCAGGCGCTTTACTCCACTTTGGCCCCTCGCGGGCCATGGAGCGGAGGTCTGAGGAAGGTGGATCCTCCATCGAGGACGACAGGATAGCAGAAGCGGGCGAACGCCCTTCGGGGCCGTTCAAGCGGGAGCGAGCAACATGTCCAGACAGCACGAGTGCGCCAGTCGAGTCCGTGGCTACCGGCCCACCGACGAGCAGATCCGCCAGTACACCCGGCGCGATTTCCTCAAGCTGAGCGCCCTGGCCGCGGGCGGCGCCTTCGGCTACCTATCCCTGCCCGGCATCGGCATCGTGCCCAGCGCCTGGGGCGCGCCTCCCGGCGAGCGGGTCGTGCGCGTCCACTGCGGCACCATGCAGGACTGGAACTTCAGCGATCCCTACTTCTGCAACTACGTGAAGCAGCCGGTCTACGACGACATGTTCGCCCGCGGCATCTGCACGCTCACCGGCCACACGAACATCGTCGATGCGTGGACCGACCTGCTCGTGGGCTACCAGCCCGGTCACAAGATCGCCATCAAGCTGAACCTGAACAGCTACGAGTTCAACGCCAACCAGACCTGTGAGATGGCCTACTCGGTGATCGAGAGCCTCAAGCAGTTCGGCGTGGACGCGGCGGACATGAAGGTGTTCGACGTCGTGCGCAAGATGCCCGACTACTGGCGCGCGCGCTGGAACTCCGACGTGGACTACGTGAACAACGTCACCGTGGACTGGGACGAGAACGCCACGATCTACTTTCCCCACATCTCCACGACCCATCGGCTGCCGACCGTGCTCAGCCAGGCGGACCACCTCATCAACGTCTGCCTGCAGAAGGGGCACAAGAGCTACGTCACCGGCGCCATGAAGAACCACTTCGGCAGCCAGGAGCAGCCGAGCGACCTGCACATCGACCGCTTCGACAACATCTGCACGCTGGCCAACTCGGGACACATTCTCGGCAAGACGCGGCTCATCGCCGTGGAGGCGGCCTACATGACCTGGCACCACGAAGGCCACCCCTTCGAGGAGACCCAGGCCACCGACCTCTTCCCCGCCGGCGAGAGCGGCCGCCACAGCCCCAACTTCATGATGTTCGGAACGAACATGGTCACGCTGGACAGCGTTCTGGGCGATATCCAGAACCACGAGCGCGCCGCCCGCGGCGAGCCCACGTGGAACAACGACTTCATCGACATGGCCGCGAGTTCGCCCTACAACCTGGGCACGCGCGACCACGCCTCCTTCGTGCCGAACACCGCCGGATGGAGCCAGGTGGATCTGGCCTACGACCATTTCGACTACATCAGCTTCGACCTGCCGCTGGCGGACCGGCAGCAGATCGACGCCCTCAATCTGAAGCTCCGCGACGGGGAGATCCACTGGAGCCAGCTTCAGCATCTGGTCGAGCGCTACAACGACCGCCTCTGAGCACTGACGGGCAGGAGGCCCGTCGTAGCAGGTGAGAGAGAGCTTGGAGACCATTGCCTTTCTCCCCGTGGACGGGGAGAAGATATTCACCGTGACTCATCGACCCGAGCGTCGGCAGGGGACGGGCGGCATCCTCATGCTGCATCCGCTTGCCGAGGAGAAGCTCTGGGTCGGTCGCGCAGTCACCCAGCTCGCGCGCGCCCTCTGCGCGGGGGGCATGCCCGTGCTGCGCTTCGACCACCGCGGCCACGGCGACAGCGACCGCGAACATCACGAGATGACCCTGGACACGATGCGGGCCGACCTCGCCGCGGCCGCCGCCGCCTTCCGTGAGCGGGAGGGCGTCGAGGAGCTGCACCTGTTCGGCTTCCGGCTGGGCGGCAGCCTGGCGATTCACGAGGCCGGCAATCTTGGCGCGAGTTCCGCGGGGGCCGTGAACCCGATCGCCTCCGGCTCCGAATACCTCATGAAGATCCTGCGCAGCAACCTCACCACGCAGATGGGGATCTACGGCGAGGTTCGCATGGACCGCGAGGCCCTGCTCGCCGAGATGCGCGCGACCGGCCTGCTCAACATCGACGGCTATCAACTGAGCGCGGAGTTCTTCGACCAGCTCTCGGGTCTCGACCTCCGCGAGGAGGCCGCTCCCGGCTTCACCGGACCCGCACTGCTGCTCTCACTGCTGCGGCGCGAGGGCGCCCAGGCCGACGCGGACAGCCGCAAGGTGCACACCGCGCTGCCGGACCACCCCGGACATCGTCTGAAGACGCTGGCCCACCCCCAGATCTGGGGCGAGCAGAAGGTCTTCGCCACGGGCGGCGAGGCGCTGTTCTCGCCCTTCCTCGAGTGGTTCGCGGGCGCATGGCGCGGGGAGGTGACCGCGTGACCCTGCTCGAGATCGGCACGCCGAGCCGACCCCTGCGCGAGGAGATCGTCACCTTCGAGAGCGGCGGCCACCTGTTGCCCGGCATCCTCAGCCTGCCGGAGACGCCGGCGCCCGGCGCGCCCGGTCTGATCCTGTTCAGCCCCGGACTCAAGCATCGCGTGGGGCCGCATCGCCTGCACGTGAAGCTGGCGCGGCTGGCGACGGGCCTCGGCATGCCGGTGTTCCGTTTCGACTTTCACGGCACCGGCGACTCGGAGGGCGAGCTCTTCGACGTGTCCGTGCCCGTGCTCCACGAGGCGATCCAGAACGGCCACTTCGCGGACGACGCCGCGGCCGCCGTCGAGGCCTTCTGCGCCGCCGCCGGCATCGACCGGGTGGTGGGCTGCGGGCTCTGCGGCGGGGCCATCACCGCCCTCTACGCCGCCGAAAAGGACGCGCGCGTCGACGGTATCATCGGCTTTCAGCTGCCCGTCAAGGTGCTCGACCAGGAGGCCGACTTCGCCGACCAGATCAGCGGCGGCTACTCCGACTTCATCCTGACCCTCTACCTGAAGAAGCTCTTCAACGCGAAGGCCTGGAAGAACTTCCTCGGCGGCAAGAGCGAGTACTCGCTCATCTGGAAAACAATCACGCGGCGCATCGCACGCCTGCTCGGCTTCGGCGGCGCGAAGAAGGGCGGCGCCATCCCCGAGAGCATGAACCGCAACTTCCTGCGCGCCTACGACGCCGTCCAAGGCCGCGTGAAGCTGCAGTGGATCTACTCCGAAGAGGAGCGCGCGCGCTACGACTTCGAGGGCGAGTTCGAACAGGTCTGCCTGGCCGGCCGCGAGCGCCCCTACGACAAGGTCGTGATTCCCGACAGCAACCACGAGTTCGCCCCGGACGACGCCCAGCGCCGCCTCTTCGCCGAAATCGCGAACTGGCTCGACAAGAACTACACCCTGTGCCATGAGTCCGAGGGGGAGGGTTGATGCGCAAGGTGCTCATGATCAGCCACGGCTACCCACCCGTCGGCGGCAGCGGCATGCTTCGCACGCTGAAGTTCAGCCGCTACCTGCCCGAGCGGGGCTGGAAGCCGGTGGTCGTCACCCTGCGCCGAACCAAGCACCCGCGACTCGACCCCCGCCTCATGGCCGAGGTGCCCGAGGGCACGGCGGTCTACCGCTCCCCGGTGTGGAATCCGCTCGACCTGATTCTCTGGCTGCGCTCCCTGGCGGCCCGCCTGCTGCGACGCGGCGGCGGGAACTCCGAGGAGAGCCCCGCCGACGGCGGCGGCCGGGGCGGCGGCGACGAACCGGAGCGCGAGCGGGGCGGCGTCGGCGGCCTGGTGCTGGACCTGCTCACCACTCCCGACGGCTACTGCGGCTGGGTGATGCCCGGGTTCCTGCTGGGCTTCTGGGCGCTGCTGCGCCATCGCCCGCGCGTGATCTACAGCACCAGCCCGCCGCCCTCGGCGCATCTGCTGGGCGGCGCCCTGGCCCGGGTGAGCGGACTGCCCTGGGTCGTGGACTTCCGCGATCCCTGGACCCTGCAGTTTCCCCCCGAGCGGCTGAACACGCGCAAGGGTCGCTGGAGCCGCAAGCTCGAGGCGCGGGTGCTGCGTCGCGCCACGAGGATCATCTGCAACACGGCGCCCCTGGCCGAGGCCCTGCGCGAGACCTATCCCGAGGTGGCCCCCGAGCGCTTCGTTGTGATAACCAACGGCTTCGACCCCGCCGACTTCGACGCCGACCCCGGCAGCCCGCCAGAGGGCGGCCCCTTCCGCTTCGTCCACACCGGCGAGTTCTTTCCGGTGGACGACCTGCGCGTGCCCGACCCCTTCCTCGAGGCATTGCATGAACTCGCGGAACAGGGCCGCATCGATCCGGAGGCCGTGCGGGTGCGCCTGGTGGGCAGCGGCGAGTACACCCAGATGGCGCAGTTCCGCGCGCTCATGAGCTCACCGCATCTCGCGAAGATGGTGGAGCTGGTGGAGTTCCTGCCCCATGGCGAGATCCCCGCCGAGCTCGCCGCGAACCACGCGCTGCTGCTGTTCCAGAACGGGGAGATCTTCCGCATGCAGGTGCCGGCGAAGACCTTCGAGTACATCCGCGCCGCGCGACCGATCCTCGCCGTGGCCGCTCCGGGCGCGACCGCGGAGCTGGTGGACTCGGTGGCCGGCGGCCGATCGGTGCTGCCCTCGGACCGTAAGGGGCTCCGCGCCGCGATTCTGGATCTCATCGAGGGCCGCGGCGAGACCCTGCACCGGAGCGACGACGAGCTCGCCCGCTTCAGCCGTCCCGGCCTCACCCGTCGCCTCGCCGAACTGCTGGACGAGATCACGCGCAGCCGCGCCGCGGCCGTGACCCAGACAAAGGAAGGTTGAGTTGCACATCCTCTTCCCCTATCTGGCCCGCTACAAGGCCGTGAACTGGACCCGCTATCACCATCTCTTCGGCCAGCTCGCCGAGATGGGGCACCGGATCACGGTTCTCCAGCCTCCGCCGGCCGCCCTGGGCGAGACCAACTTCCAGGAGATCGACGTCGAGCTGCCCGAGAACATCAAGCTCATCGACGTCCCCATGCCCGGCTGGCTCTGGAACCGCCGCTGGCCCCTGGACAAGCTCGTCAAGAAGGGCAGCTACGGGCTCGCCTGCCGCAGCACCGTGTCGCGGATCTTCGCGGAAGACCCGCCCGACGCCCTGCTCACCTACAACCTGCCCCAGGCCGGACTGCTGCGGCTGGCCCCGCTGGCGGGCCGCAAGCTCGTGCGCATCTTCGACCTGGCCGACGACTACGAGGCGATGCTGGAGACCGAGCTCGGCGGCCTGGCGATTCCGCCGCTGCTCTGGCAGGGGCGGCGCACGCTCCACGGCATGCTGGACGACGCCGACCTCGTGCTCTGCATCAGCAACGCCCTGGCCGACGACTACCGCGAGCGGCACATGGAGGTGCTCGCCAACGGCGTGGACTTTGCCCGCTTCGACGCGGTGGCGAAGTCCGCCGTCGAGGGCGGTGACGCTACCGACGGCAAGCGCCGCCCGGTGATCGGCTATCTGGGCGCCTTCGAGTACTTCATCGACTTCGACCTCATCCTCTCCATGGCGGCCCGCATGCCGGAGTACACCTTCCGGCTCGTGGGCGGCGGCCGCGACTTCGACAAGGTGCTGGAGAAGGCGGCGATCATGCGCCTGGAGAACATCGAGATGCCGGGCGGGGTGCCCTTCGACCAGGTGCCTGCGGAGATCGCGCAGATGGACGTGTGCCTCAACATCTTCGTGCCGATCCCCATCAGCCACAAGGCGAGCCCCATGAAGCTCTTCGAGTACCTGGCCATGGAGAAGCCGGTGCTCACCACCGATCTCGACGAGGTGCGGCGCTACGACGCCGATTTCCTCTACACCGTCACCAACGCGGAAGAGGCCTGCGCGGCGCTGCGCGGCATCTTCGATCGCCCCGAGGAGAGCGCCCGCCGCGCCGCCGAGGGCCGGGAGTGGGCCCGCCGCTCCTTCGACTGGAAGGATATCGCCAACCGATTCGTGGAGCTCGTCGAGCGCTGCGCGGATCGCATGAACTGAGGAGTGTTCCCTACGATGATCTCCCGTCTCGTGATCCTGCTGCTCGTGCTGATGCTGGCCGCCGTGCTCTGGAAGGCCCGGGCCTACCGTCACACCGCCCTCACCCAGATGAAGAAGGTGGAGGTCATCAGTGAGCGCTTCACGCGCACCGACTTCTTCGAGGAGGACAACCGGCGCTGGCTCGCCAGCGGCGAGAGCCCCGACGTGGTGTTCCTGGGCGCTTCGATCACCCTGCGCTGGAATCCCGAGGGCAAGATGGGCGACCTCAAGGTGGCCCAGCGCGGCGTCGGCGGGCAGTGGCCCAGCCACTTCCTGCTGCGCTACAAGGCCGACGTGCTCGACCTGAAGCCGAAGGCGGTCGTTATCAAGGCCTGCTCCATCAGCTTCCGCCCCGGCGTGAACGACAAGGGCACGCGCCAGGCGCTGCTGGACATGGTGGAGGCCGCCGAGGGCGCGGGCATCAGGCCGGTGCTGGCCACCTGCCTGCCGGTGCGCGAGGACGGCAACGTCGTCTACGATGCCGAGGGCGGCAAGATCGCAGACGGCATCAACAGCCGCATGCTGCCCTACAACCAGTGGCTCCGCGACCTGGCCGCCGAGCGCGGCTATCCGGTGGTCGACTTCTATGCCGCCATGGCGAACGAGGAGGGCTTCCTGCCGCCGGAGCTGGCGATCGACGACATCCACCCCAACGAGACCGGTTACGAGCTGATGACCGAGACCGCGCGCCCCGTGCTCGAGGCGATGTTCGCGGAAGGGATGTAGCATGGCCGCGAACCGGCGGATCCATATCTGCCACGTGCAGACCACCTTCCGCTCCGGCGGGCTGGAGAACGGCGTGGCGAACGTCGTGAACGGCCTGGACCCCGAGCGCTTCCGCTCCACGGTGGTGTGCCTGCACGATCGCGGCGAACTGGCCGACCGGGTCACGAACCCGATGGCCGAGGTGATCAACCTGGCCCACCCGGACCGCCTCGCGCCCGAGTTGCCCTTCCGTCTGGCGAAGCTGTTCCGGGAGCTGGAGCCGGACATCGTCCACTGCCGCAACTACACGGCCAACCTCTACGGCACCCTGGGCGCCCACCTGGCGCGGGTGCCGGTGGTGGTGAACGGCGAGCACGGTCAGGTGCAGCTCGTGTCCTGGAAGAAGAAGCTCGTCAGCCGCGCGCTGGCGCTGTTCGCCGACAAGATTCTCTGCGTGTCGCCGGGTCTGCGCGACTACCTCTACTCCAAGCTCCACTACCCGGCGAACTCGGTGCACACCATCATCAACGGCGTGCCGCTCGACCGCTTCGATTCCATGAAAGTGGACGGCATGGCCAAGCGCCGCGAGCTGGGCATTCCCGAGGACGTCTGGCTGCTCGGCACCGTGAGCCGCTTCTACCCCTTCAAGGATCACCCGACCATGCTCGACTTCCTCGAGGCCGTGCCCGAGGTGGACGGCAAGCCGGTTCACGCGGTGATCGTGGGGGTGGGGGACACCATGGAGGAGTTCATCGCCGAGCGCGCGCGCCGCGGCCTCGAGGACCGTATGCATCTGCCAGGCTTCCGCAGAGACGTCCACGAGCTCTACTCGATGTTCGATCTCTTCTGCCTGCTCTCCATGGACAACGAGGGCACCAGCAACGCGATCCTGGAGTCGATGGCGGCCGGCGCGCCGATCCTCACCACCGACATCGACGGCAACAAGCACCTGATCCGCGACGGATGGAACGGCCTGCTCGTGCCGCCGCGCGGCGCGCGCAAGCTCGCGGCGATGAAGGTGCATATCCCGCCCCTGCTCGGCAACACGGAGCGCCGGGCCGAGCTGGCCGCCAACGCGCGCAGCTTCGTGCGGGACAAGTTCCGCCTGCAACGCATGGTGAACGACTACGCCGCCTTCTACGGGGGGCTCGCGGGCTGACCTCACCCGGCTCGACTCGCGATGACGAGTGAGCCGATGGGCGGCCTCATCGAAGCGATCGACAGGATTCCCGGGTTCTAGAAGAGGCGATGCCGCACCGGCGCCATGACGCGCCGGTCGCGGGTGCGGGAGGTGGCGTCGGCGAGGTCGTCGAACTCCCAGTTGAGGCCGCGCTTGAAGGGGATCTCCTCGTCCTCCGTCTTCACGGCGCGCATCAGGCAGCGGTCCGGCTTGTAGAAGCGCACGTCTCCGGCCTCGAAGCCCATGAACTCGCTCATGTCGCGCAGGCACAGCGCCGACGGCTGCCACCACATCCCGCCGTAGTAGCGGCCGAAGTTGGCGAAGGAGCGCTTCTGGTCGTCGACCCCGTTCGTTTCCATGAGCAGCAGCCCGCCGGGCTTGAGCAGTTGCCGGAGCTCCAGCAGCCCCACGAGCATGTCGCTCATGTGGTAGAGGACGCCGCTCAGGAGAACGATGTCCAGTGAGCCCACGGGCACGTGGTTCTGAAGCTGGAAGGCGGAGGTCTCGATGGTCTTGATGCCGGCGAGACCGAAACTCTTCGCGAGGAAGTCGCACTGGGCCAGATGCTCCGGAACCTCGTCGATGCTGTACACCTGCGCCGCGCCCCGGCCCGCCATGAGCATGCTCAGGCCGCCGGTGAAGCAGCCGACGTCGGCCACCTGCAGGCCGGAGAGATCCTCGGGCCACCATCCCCACCTGTCGAAGAGTCCCGCGATCTCCAGATACTGGTCTTCCAGGAATCCGTCCTGGCGGAAGGGGCCGAAGTCGATGCTGTGGCCCCATCCGTACTGGGCGCGCTCCGTGAGTTCCGCGGCCTCCCGTTTGAGCGCGGCGACCTGTTCGTCGCTCAGGTCGGCCGGCAGCCGGTGGGGCCACGCGGCCTTCGCCTGCGGGTAGCTCCGGCGGAACAGGTGTCGGCGCAGCTCCCAAAGGATTTCGCTCAGGGTCACGGTCGGCCTCCGGGTTCGTGCATGAGGTTGCCAGGGAATGGAGAGTCGCTCGGGTGCGAGGGGGGCATGATATCCAACCCCGTGGGGACTGTAAATGGTCTGACCGGCGCGCCGCCGGCGGAACCGTGGCCCCGGCGGTGTTGCCGCGATCGCCGGAAACCACGGAACCCATTCAAAGAACGGTTGTTGGCTGCATTCGGCCGGCGGCGGATCATTTGACCTTGCCAGATAATCATCCAGCTTGCAAAGTGGCCAGAATTCGGACATTTTCCGGGTTCCGGGCAAGACGGTGTCGGGGAGCGGGTTCCGAGATCGAAGCTCCGAATCGACGAGAGGTGCGGCGCGGCACGGCCCTTGCCCTTGCATCGGTGCGGCCTCAGCGAGGCTGCCTGTTGCGCGACCGTTCTCCGGATTCCCGTGAAGGTTCCACAAGCCGAGGTTCTTCCATGCCCCGCCGCATTCGCACCCATCGTGTATCCCTCATCGCGGGCCTCGTCGTGTTGCTGCTGTTCGGAGCCGCGGCCACGGCCTTCGCCCAGTACGGCGCCCACCCCCGCATCTACCTGACGCCCGAGCGGCTCGACCGCATCCGCACCCAGCACTGGCAGGGCGAAAGCTACGAGTGGGAACGGCTCATGATCACGGCCGACCGCTCGGACATCTACGGCGCCAAGGCCCGCGCCCTGGCCTACGCCGTCACCGGCGACGAGACCTACGCGACCGAGGCCGTGGACATCCTCACGGAGATCATGGTCGAGGTGCCCGTGCCCTCGGTCACCTTCAACTCCTGCGGACCCACCTTCAACCACTGGGCACTCTGCTTCGACTGGCTCTACAATTCCCCCCAGTTCACGAGCTCCTTCCGCCAGCAGGTGATCGACTACATCTCGCAGATCCCCAAGGACGGCAGCGGCAAGTGGAACTGGTACCCCGACCACGCCTACTTCAACGGCGTGTCGAAGATGATCTGGGGGCCGCCCATCTGGGGCATGGCGACCCACGGCGACAATCCCATCGCCCAGGACTACATCGACAACGGCTACGAGAACCGCTGGATCTGGATCCGCAACACCATGGGCTACGGACCGGCCAACCTCGCCGTCGTGCGCGGCGGCTGCATGCCCCAGGGCATGGATTACGGCTCGGGCACCATGTCCAACATCGTGCGTTACCTGGCGGCCGTGAAGAGCGCTACCGGGCAGAACCTCTTCGACGAGGCCCCGGCCCTGCGCCAGTACCTCGAGTACTTCGTGCGCGCCTACTACTACACGGACGACTTCATCCGCCGCCCCGAGCACGGCCACAACGCCCACAAGCGCGGCGGCTACATGCACAACGCCACGGCGTCCCTGCTCATCCTCATGGACGAGTACAGCGACACGCCCGAGGCCCAGATGGCGAGCTGGTGGTTCGAGAACGTCGACGGCGCCGCGCGCTACCCCGGCGTCGACTCCCGCTACTTCGCCTACCTGGACGTGATCTTCAGCGACGCCACCATTCCCCAGCGCAGCCCCTTCGACAAGCCGCTGGCCTATTTCGCCGAGGGCAACGGCATGTGGATCTGCCGCTCCGACTGGACGAGCGGCGCCACCGAGACGAACACCTTCGCCACCTTCCGCGCCGGCAACTGGACCTGGTTCAACCAGAACCAGTGGGACCAGGGCAACTACTGCATCTACTCCCACGGCGAGGATCTGCTCGTCGACGGCGGGCTCTACGAGGGCGGCGGCGGCTTCACGGTGATCAACTACCACAACCAGACGATCGCCCATAACAGCATCACGGTGAAGGATCCCGGGCAGACCAAGGGCTGGCACTTCTACGACTGGACCCTCGACACCTACGAAAACACCGGCGGCCAGAACCGTCCCTGGCGCGAGACCGTCGATGACGCCATGCTCGACGGCGCGCCCAAGGATCCGGACTGGCCCCAGGCCGAGGGCGGCTATCTTCACGACATGTCCGACGTCACGCGGCGCACCCACAACGAGCGCTACACCTACGCCTTCGCGGACCTCACCAACGCCTACGCCAACGAGCGCTGGGAGCAGGACTACGAGTCGAACCGCCTGGCCGACGTCGACTACAGCCCCAAGGTGAGCAACGTCACGCGGCACTGGTATTACCTGCGCAGCTCGGCCGAGAACGACGATGAATACTTCGTCGCCTTCGACCGCGTGAACAGCCTCGACGCCGACTTCCAGAAGAAGAGCTACCTCCACTTCATCGGCGAGCCGACCTTCGAGAACGGCTCGCCCATCGACACCGAGGTGAGCGGCCACATCGAGACCTGGCGCTCCGACCGCTTCCGCATGGAACTGGGCGGCGCGGTGCTGCACGGCGCCGCGGTGCTGCCGGCCGACGCCGAGATCCGCAAGGTGGGGGGCACGGGCTACGAGTACTGGGTCAACGGCACCAACTACGACCCCTGGCCCGACACGGAGAACGAGCTGGGCGGCCAGTGGCGCCTGGAGATCATGCCGCCCACGGCCCAGCGCGACGACCTGTTCCTGACCGTCCTCCATCCGGACGACATCGGCGCGCCCGCGCCCGAAGTCGAGCGCATCGCCGCGGCGAACTACGAGGGCGCCGCCTTCGACGGCTGGGTGACGATGTTCTCCAAGACCGAGGACTCGCCGGGCGAGGTGACCTACGTCGTCTCCATGAGCGGCGAGCAGCGGCACCTGGTGGCCGACATGCAGGCCGGCTACAGCTACCGCATCTACCACAACGGCGATCCGAGCCCCATGGCCACCATCACCGCCGGTCCGGAGGGGATCGTCGAGTTCGAGAGCCCCGGCGGCGGCAGCTTCACGGTGACCCAGGGCGACTACGTGCCCGACGAGACGCCGCCCACCGGCAGCGTGGCGATAGCCGGCGACGACTGCACGGCCCAGACCACGGCGACCCTGGAGCTCTCGGCCCAGGACGGCGAATCCGGCATGGGCTGGATGCGCTTCAGCAGCGACGGCGTGAACTGGTCGGACGACTACGCCTACCAGGATTTCTGGGCCTGGCCGCTGCCGGCCGGCGACGGTCCCAAGACCGTGCACGTGCTCTTCGGCGACGTGCTGG
Source organism: uncultured bacterium (assembly GCA_964399495.1). Lineage (GTDB taxonomy): Bacteria > Krumholzibacteriota > Krumholzibacteriia > JACNKJ01 > JACNKJ01 > CAYNQX01. The sequence continues at coordinate 80,987 of CAYNQX010000004.1, read as the reverse complement.
GCAACTGGATGTCCGAGCCGGTCACCGCCTCGGTGACCCTGGACGCCACCGCGCCCGACGGCGCCTTCAACATCGAGGAACTGGTCGTCGAAGGCTCCCAGGTCACCCTGAGCTGCGACGCCAGCGAATCCGGATGCGCCGGCAGCGCGGTGACGATGTCCTTCAGCAACAACGGCGTGAGCTGGAGCAGTCCCGAGCCCCTGGCGTCCACGCGCGTCTGGGACCTGGCCGCCACCGGCGAGGGCGTCTACACCGTCTACGCGCGTTACGCCGACGCCCTCGGCAACGTGAGCGATCCGCCGCTGAGCGACACGGTGGAGCTGGACCTTCCCTCCGACGACACCACCCCGCCCGAGATCTACGGCCTCACTCCGGCCGACGGCGCCGAGGGCGTGAACCTGACGAGCTCCGTGGCCTTCATGGTGCGCGACATCGGCAGCGGCGTCGACACGGAGAGCCTGGGCATGGCCGTGGACGGCGACGCGATGCCGATCACCTTCGTCCAGATTACCGCGGGTCGCTACATGGTGGTGACCGAACCCGGGGGCCTCGAGCCCAACACCACCTACACGATCGGCGCGGGAGCGACCGACCTGGCGGATCCGGCCAACCTGGCCGCCGTGGTCTGGACCTTCACCACCGGCGAGAACGCCGAGGAGACCCAGCCTCCGGCGCCGCCCACCGGTCTCGCGGTGGACGTGGACGCCGAGTGCGCCATATCGGTGGACTGGTACCCCTCGAGCGATCCCAACGTCGTGGCCTACCGCGTCGCCTGGGGCGAGTGGCCCGACGGCGAGGCCAGCCATCTCGAGTACCAGACCGAGATCGGCGCCAGCCTGACGGGTCAGCCCGACGGTTCCTACTGGGTGAGCGTGCTCGCCCTCGACATGTACGGCCTCGAGAGCCCGCAGACGCGGGTCGGCGAGGCGGTGGTGCTGAACTGCTCCGGGGATCCGGGAGATCCCGAGGACCCCGAAGATCCCGAACTTCCCGGTCTCGAGCCCGACTTCGGCTCCCTGAGCCAGGGTGAGATCTGGCCTCCCGGAGTCATCGTCGACCGTCCCAATACGGCGCTGAGCGTGGCCAACATGGGCCGGGGCTGGACGGTGAGGATATTCACCGTGAGCGGCCGTCTGGTCTACAGCCACCGCGCCGAGACCGACGGTGAGGATTTCACCTGGGATCTGCTCAACCGCAAGGGATCCCGCGTGGCCAAGGGCCTCTACCTCGTGCGGGTGTTCGACGTGGGCGGCGGCCTGGTGAAGGAAGGCAAGTACCTGCGCCGCTGAGACGCGCGAACGCCACGAATAGAATAGGCCCCGCCTCGGCGGGGCCTTTTTCATGGTCTCGTGTGTCGTGACGGGAGTCGCGGGGCTAGGCGAGAACCCGCTGCTCGTACATCGACTTTATCGCCTCCTGCAGCGAAGGCTTCTCGAACTCGAAGCCGAGGCTCTGGGCCTTGCCGGGGGCGATCTTGCAACCCTGCAGCAGGACGTCGGCGGCGTCGGCGAAGAGGCTGCTCACGGGCTGGCCCGGGACATGGTCCCACTTGTGGGCGCCCATCGCGGTGCGCAGGAAGCGTCCGAAGTCCGCCAGGTAGCGGGGATCCGGGCTGACGGCGTTCATCGGGCCCCAGACGGCGTAGCGATCGAGGCAGAACAGGATCATGTTCACCATGTCGTCGCGGTGGATCCAGGAGATCGTTCGTCGGCCCGGGCCGGAGAGGTCGCCCTCGTAGAATTTCACCACGGGCAGGAGCTGGGCCAGGGGGCCGCCGCCCTCGGCCAGCACCAGGCCGGCGCGCAGGCGCACGGCGCGCACGCCGAGGTGCTTCGCCTCGGAACAGGCGTCCTCCCATGCGTTGCAGAGGCTCACCAGGGGGCCGGTACCGGGGCGGTGGTTCTCGTCCACCAGTTCGTCGCCGGTCTGGCCGTAGATCCAGATCGCCGAGGCGTTGACCCACGTGCGGGGTGGATCCGGGTGAGCCTTGAGGGCCGCCATGAGCTGCTGGCTCACGTTCACGCGGGAGCGGTAGAGCTCGTCCTCGGAGCCGGGCTTCGCGAAGATGGGCGAGCCGGCCAGGTTGACGAGAGCCTCGGCGTCGCCGAGCAGCGCCTTGGGGTCGTCGGTCCAGCCGCGCACCTGGACGCCGGGAATCTCGGCGCCCTCGGGGCTTCGGCTGAGAATGGTCACCTGGTCGCCGCGCTTCAACAGACGGGGAATCAGGGCCGAAGCGATGAACCCGCGGCCGCCCGTGATGAGGACCCTCATACGATCTCCTCTATATCTGAAAGACAGGCAGAACCTCCGACTCGGTCGGAGGATTCGCGATCAACTTGCAGGATCGCTGCCATACCCCCAGAGGTGCGGATATTCCTTAAGGTACGGCGTCAGAGACCCTTGGCGTTCGTCGTTCCCAATATGATATAATCATTGCTCCCAGTGACCGGGAAAGGGAGGACAGCATGCGGAAGAATCTGCCACTCTTCGGCCTTCTGCTCCTGCTGGTCGCAGCGCCCGCCGCGGCCCAGGATACCTACATCGGCCTCTTCACCGACCCCAGCGCCACCGAATGCGACGCACCCTATGGCGGCGTCGGCGCGACGCTGTCCGTCGAGGTGGTGGCCATCGTGCCCGGCGTATCCGCTGTCTCGGCCGTCGAGTTCCGCGTGGGGAACCTGCCGCCGAACGCCGATGGAGGTATCGTCAGTACTTCCTGGAACACCGCCCTGGTGATCGGCGACCTGGAGAACGGCATCTCCCTGGCCTTCAGCCCCATGCTGCCCGGCCCCGTCGTGCATCTGGGCACGATCAACTTCTACGACTACAGCGGCACCTGGGTGGGCGACGATCACATGACGTCGGTTCTCGAGACCCTCGACTCCGGCAACCTCGTCGTGGTGGACGACGAGTTCAACACGTTCCCGGTGCTCGGTGGTCAGTTCACCTTCAACTGCACCGATCCGGATGGCTGCAATTGCCTGCCCGGCCCCGGCGTGGAATGCCTCGTCGGCACCGAACTGCTCGACTTCGGCTCCGTGGCCTTGGGGAGTTTCTCCGACCTGGTTCTCGACGTGTCGAACCCCGGCAGCGTGGATCTCTCCCTGTACATCGGGCCCGACGCCTGCGGCGCGGGCAGCGCCTTCTCGGTGCTCAACGCCGGCAATCACATCATCGGCGCGGGCGGCAATCTCGATCTGCACGTCCGCTTCGAGCCTCTCGCCGAGGGACCGCACGACTGCACGCTCGACCTGGGCAACGTCGAGTGCCCGCCCGTCGAACTCATCGGCGAGGGCATCGCCGCGTTGCCGGCCTGCGCGCTGAGCGACGAGCTCATCGACTTCGGTCCGGTGCCCCTGGGCGAGGACGCCCTGGGCTACCTCACCATCAGCAACGAGGGCGACGCGCCCTTCACGGTGGACCTTCCGGCGACGCCCTGCGCGGCTTCGCCCGACTTCCAGATCATCAACGACGGCAGCGTCACCCTGCAGCCGGCCGAGGACCATATCGTCCAGTTCCGCTTCTTCCCGAGCGCGGCCGGCTCCCAGAGCTGCGAGCTCGACCTCGGCGGCAACGACTGCCCGCCCGTCACGCTGCTGGGCATGGGCATCGACATGCAGGTGCCCGAGGGCAACCACATCGGTCTCTATCTCGACCAGGAAGCGCAGGTCTGCCAGACGCCCCTGACGGACGCGGGCCAGATCGTCTACGCCCGTATCCTGGCCGTGCTGCCGGACATCGATCCCGAAGGCGCCGTCACGGCTGTCGAGTTCCGCCTGGACAACCTGCCCGAGAACCTCGGCGCGCCCGAGGGTACCTGGTTCGTGCAGTGGAACACGCCGCTGACGATCGGTGACGTCGAAGACGGCATCGCCCTCGCCTGGTCCGGCGGCGGCGTGCCCGGCCCCATCGTCGAGCTCGGCCTGATGACCTTCTACAGCAACGACACGGTCGACTGGGTGGGCGACGATCACGTGGTCACCGCCATGCCCTCCCAGGGCGGCGCGCTCGTCTACGTGGACCAGAACTTCGACACCCATCCCGTGGGCGGCGGCTCCTTCACCTTCAACTGCACCGATCCCGACGGTTGCACCTGCTACACCGCCCCGCCGCCGCTCTGTCACGTGTCGGACACCTCCCTCGACTTCGGCAACGTGGCCGTGGGCCAGTCGAGCCTGCGCAGCTTCAACGTGCACAACCTGGGCGAGGGCACGCTCTCCGGCTATGTCGCGGAGAGCTGCGACGACTACGAGATCGTGTCGGGCGCGGGCTACTTCGGACTCGCCCAGGGCCAGTACATCTCGGTGCAGGTGCGCTTCCAGCCGATGTCGGCGGGCACGCACACCTGCGTCATCGAGCTCGGAACGGACGACTGTCCCGAGGTCGTCGCCGAGGGCGCCGGCGTGGCGCCGGCTCCGATCTGCGAGCTGGAACCCGACAGTCTGCTGTTCGGCGATATCGTGGTCGGCGCCACGCAGACGCAGAGCTTCAACATCAGCAACATCGGCATCGGCGAGCTCTCGGGTTTCGTGTCGGAGAGCTGCGCGGAGTTCACGATTCTCGATGGAGATGGATCCTTCTCCATCTACGGCGGCCAGATGCATACCGTCATCGTGGAGTTCCATCCGACCGCCGCGGGCGACTTCGAGTGCGCGATCGAGCTGGGCAACGAGTACTGCGACGCGATACCGGTGCTCGGCAGCGCCCATGATCCCGCGCCCGGCTGCGCGCTGGATCCCGAGGCGCTGGACTTCGGCGACATCGCCCTGGGCACCTGGGTCGAGCTGGACGCCAGCATCGTCAACACGGGCGACATCACGCTGAACGGCCAGGTGTATCTGGCCAGTACGAACTTCAGCGTGGTCGCCGGCGACGGCGACTTCCAGATCGAGGTGGGCGAGAGCCACGACATCACCGTGCGCTACGAGCCGATCACCCTGGCGACGCACAACATCGTCTTGACCACGGGCCTCGAGTACTGCGCCGAGTTGCCCCTGACCGGCACGGCCCATGAGCCGTCGCCCACCTGCGACATCTCGCCCGCGTCCCTCGACTTCGGCGACGTGATCCTGGGTGACCTCGCGGACCTCGTCTTCACGATCTCCAACGACGGCGACGGTCCGTTGAACGGCGAGGTGACGCTGCTGGACGATCACTTCGAAGCGCTCATCGGAGCCGGTCCCTTCAGCGTGGATTCCGGATCCGATCACTTGGTCGGCGTGCGTTTCGAGCCCCAGACCTACGGCCCGCTCTCGGCGGTGGTGGAGCTGGGCGCCGAGGTCTGCGCCGATGTTCCGGTGAGCGGTTTCGCCCGCAATCCAATGATTGGCGGGGATCATATCGGTCTCTTCGGCGACACGGCGGGTCAGGTCTGCTCGGTGGACCTGCTGTCCGGCATGCCCGTCGATCTCTACCTGCTCGCGGTCGTGCCCAGCTTCGCGGACTCCGGCATCACGGCCTGGGAGTTCCGTCTTGATGGCTTTGAGCAACTCGAGAGCTATGCCGCCGTGACCGTGGAGTGGCCCTTCCTCGAGGTTCAGGGCGACCTGGCCACGGGCGTCAGCTACGACTACGGCGAGGCGGTGCCCGGCGAGATCGTGCAGCTGGGAGTCCTCCACGTGGTTCCCCTCACGACGCCGCCGGCGAACCTGCGGCTCACCGTCGAGCAGTCCGAAGACGGCCTGCAGCGCCGCGTGACCGATCATGAGGGTCTGGGCTGGGACGTCGCCGGCGGACGCTTCACCGTGAACTGCGACGATCCCGATCTCTGCGACTGCCTGGACTTCGAAAACGGCATCTGCGATCTCTCGCACACGTCGCTGGACTTCGGCATCGTGAGCTACGGCAATACGGCCTTCCGGGACTTCACCATCGTCAACGTGGGCTACGGACCGCTCGAAGGCGATCTGCAGGTGAGCGGCGAGTACTTCCATCTGAGCGAGGGCGAGGGCCCCTTCGTCCTGATGCCCGGTGATGGAATGGTGGCCACGGCCTACTTCCAGCCCGGCGGCGTGGGCGAGTTCGAGGGTCTCATCACGACCGGCCTCGCCGACTGTCCCGAGATCGCCCTGACGGGCCAGGGCACGAGCGGCGGCGGCGGTTCGCCCTTCCTGGGCCTGTTCGAGGATCTCGCCGCGACGGACTGCGACACGGATCTGATGCAGTTTGTATCGTCGCAGGTCTACGTGTCCGTGATCCTGCCGGCGTGGCTTCCTTCCATCACCGCGGCGGAGTTCCGGATCGAGCACTATCCCGACCCGTCGATGGCCCTCGTCACCCAGAACTGGAACACGCCGCTTGTCATCGGCACTCCGGACTGGGGAATCGCTCTCGCCTTCGACCCGCCGCTGCCGGGGCCGGTGGCCGTGCTCGGCACCCTCGATTTCTTCCCTCTGGTGGATTTCGGTCCCGACTACCTGATGATGGTCGAGCAGAGCAACGACAGCGGCAACCTGGTGGTGGTGGGTCCCGACTACAACGAGTACTGGGCCCATGGCGGCCTGTTCACCTTCAACTGCAGCTACTACTACTGCGACTGCTCCATGGCCACCCCGGTGACCCTGAGCAGCTTCCAGGCGGTGGATCTCGGCGGCAGCGCCCGGATCGACTGGGAGTCGGATACCAGCGGCGCGCTGGAGTTCAGACTCTTCGGTTCCCGTGACGGCTTCGAGTGGAGCGTGCCCTACATCGAGGCGGCGCCGGGCATCTACCGCGCCGAGGACAGCTCCGCGGCCCTCGCCCAGCCGGGCGAGGTGGAGTACCGCCTCTTCGGGCGTCTGCCCGGCGAGGAGTGGCTGATGCTGCGCGACGAGAACCTGCCGGTGGAGGGGATCAGCTATCCCACCCGCCTGCTCGCCGCGCATCCGAACCCCTTCAACCCCAAGGTCACGGTGCCCTTCAGTCTGAAGGACCCTGGCCGCGTGAAGGTGACGATCTACGATGTGGCCGGTCGCCAGGTGGCGAACCTGGCCGACGCGCACTTCGACCGCGGCGAGCATTCGCTGGTGTGGAAGGGCCGTGACGACGACGGCCATGCCGTCGGCTCCGGCGTCTACTTCGTACGGATGGAAACCGCAGGATTCGGGGAGACGCACAAGCTGGTGTTGCTCCGATAAAGGCTCCGCAAACTCTCCCGGACGCTTCGCACGCAGACGTGAGGCGCTTTCCGGGAGAGTTTGCTCCGCCACTTGTTTGACATCACTGCTTCCATCTGGGGGTCGTCGTGCGACGTGCTATTGCCTTGCTGCTGCTGTGCGTGCCGTTTTGGGTCCAGGCGCAGGAGGTTGTGGATCATGTCGGCCTCTACCTCGATGACATCGCTTCGATCTGCCAGGCGCCGCTTCAGGCGCCGATGGAAACCCTCACCCTGAAGATCATCGCCGTGCTGCCCGAGATGGTCGGCGGCATCACCGCGGCCGAGTTCCGCGTGGACAACCTGCCGCCGAGCGGCGCGGGACATGGCGGTCTGTGGAACGTCACCTGGAATACCGACCTCGTGATCGGCGACATCGAGACCGGCGTGGCGTTGGCCTTCAGTCCGGCCATGGTCGGCCCCTACGCGCTGCTGGGGGAGATCACCTTCTTCGCCACCACCGAGAACTGGATGGGCCCGGATCACGTCATGGTCGTGCAGCCGTTCACCGGGCACGAGTCGGTGGTGATCGTCGACAGTGACTATGTCGAGCATCCCGTGGCGGGAGACGCATTCACGATCAACTGCGGGGATCCGGACAACTGTGTGTGCATGGAGGTGCCGCAGGGGGATTGCGTGCTGATTCCGCCCACCCTCGATTTCGGGACCCTTCCCGTGGGTCAGGACAGCACGCTGAGCTTCGTGATACGCAATGCCGGCACGGGCCTGCTGACCGGAAGTGTCGGGGAGACCTGTCCCGCTTTCGAACTGGTGTCGGGTTGGGGAAGCTACGTTCTGGCGGCGGGCGAGGAGCACGAGGTGACGGTGAGGTTCACGCCCGTCGCGGTGGGTGGCACGAACTGCAACATCCAGCTCGGAAACACCCTCTGCGGCGTCATGGACTGCTGGGGCTCGGGCTCCGAACCCCCCGCCGATTGCGCGGTGTATCCTTCGCTGGTCGAGTTCGGCCCCACGGGTGTCGGCCTCACCTCCACGGCCAGCTTCGATGTGACCAACGACGGTGTTTACCCCTTCACCTACACGCTTCCCTTACTGCCCTGCCCAGGTGGTCTCTTCCACATTCCGGACAGCGGCCAACACCTCCTTTATCCGGGGCAGACACACACCATCGATGTGAGGTTCACGCCTCAGGCACTCGGCGAAGCGGTGTGCAGCTTCGACATCGGCGTTCCCGAGTGCGGCGAGGTGACGTTGCGAGGCGAGGGTGTGACACCGATAGGCGTGTGCGACCTCAGCGCATCGTTCCTCGACTTTCCGGACACGCAGCCCGGTGAGTTTTTCGACCTCGGCCTCAACATCTTCAATTCCGGTACGGGTCCGATCGACGGCCAGGTGGGCCTGGACTCCTCGGCCTTCTCGTTGATCGAGGGCGAGGGGCCGTTCGCCCTCGACCCCGGTGAGGCCCACCCGATCATCGTGCGATTCCAGCCACCGGTTTCGGGTCAGCACGATGCGCTCCTCGCTCTCGGGAGTTTCGATTGCGACGATGTACCGATTTCGGGAGTCGCGCCCGGAGCGACGCAGACGACCAACTACATCGGCCTTTACATCGATGACGCGGCCACGCAGTGCACCGACACTCTCGACGGCCCGGGCCAGAGCGTCGTCGTGAAGATGATGGCCGTGCTGCCCCTGTTCACCGGGGAGGGCATCACCGCGGCCGAGTTCCGCATCGACAACCTGCCGCCGCAGCAGGGTGGCGCCTTCTGGTCCGCCGACTGGAATACCGATCTCGTGATCGGCGACGTCGAGACCGGCATCGCCCTGGCCTTTCCGGACCCGGTGCCCGGCGAAATCGTCGAGCTCGGTCGGCTGACCTTCACGAACATCGACGTCGAGGGCTGGCTCGGTCCCGACCACCGCCTCGAGGTGGAGCCCTCCTCGGACAGCGGGTTCCTGGTGGTGGTGGACGAACACTTCGACGCCCTGCCGGTGGCCGGCGGCAAGTTCACCTTCAACTGCGGCGATCCCGCCCTCTGCGATTGCCTCGATGCCGACCTGCCCCTGTGCCTGGTGGAACCCACGCATCTCGATTTCGGCGAGGTGGAGATCGGCGACTTTGCGATCGAGCAGGTGCTCGTGAGCAACATCGGTCTGGTGCCCTTCTCGGGCGACCTGAACAGCGACTGCGACGGCCCCATCGAACTGCTTTCCGATACCGGCCCCTTCACCCTGGAGCCGGGTGAGTCCCGCACCCTCAACGTGCGCTTCGTGCCCGTGGCTTTCGGAGAGGCTCAGTGCGGCATCGATACCGGCACGCCGTTCTGCGCCGACGTGAGCTGCACGGGCTCGGCCATTCTCGAGCCGCCCATCTGCGAGGTGACGCCTACCGAGTTGACCTTCGACGAGCTGTTCGTCGGGGAGAGCCAGGAGCTCCAGTTCTCCATCCACAATTCCGGAGGCAGCGACCTGGTCGGGAACCTGAGCGAAAGCTCCGAGCACTTCTCGCTGGAGACGCCGGGGCCCTTCACGGTTCCGCCGGCGGCCACGCTTCATGTGACGGTGCGCTACGAGCCCCAGTCGGAGGGAGTGCACGCGTCGGCCGTGGATCTCGGCAACGACGGCTGCAGCGGCGTGTCGATCCAGGGCAGCGCCCTGATGCCGGTGCCGGGCTGCGAGGTCGATCCCGACAGCCTCGACTTCGGAGAGGTGGTGATTGGATCCCACGACGACCTCTACTTCCGTGTCACCAACACGGGGGAGCTGCCCCTCTCCGGGTTCGCCGAGGCGATCGGAGACGGCTTCACGGTCGTGACCGGTGGTGGCGCGTTCACCCTTGAGCCGGGCTACTATCGCCACATGTACCTGCGCTTCGACCCCACGACGGAGGGCGAGCACCTGGGCGAGGTGACTTTCGGCACGGAGTTCTGCGCGAGCCTGTTCTGCGTGGGCGTCGGCGTTCCGAGCCAGCCCGCCTGCGAGCTCCAGCCGGCTACCCTGGACTACGGCACCGTGCTTCACGGCAGCCCGCGCGACGCCGGCTTCGAGGTTCTCAACACCGGCAACGTCCCGCTGACGGGCATGATAACCCTGGACAGCGACGATTTCTCGCTGGCAAGCGGAGGAGGATCGTTCAACCTGTCCCCCGGCTCCACCCGAGCGGTGACGGTGCGTTTCGAGGCCTCCACGCCCGGCTGGCACGAGGCCGTGGTGGGTCTTGGCTCGGAGATCTGTTCGGATCTGCCGCTCATGGGCTACTCGGGCCAGTTCAGCGCCGACGGTGATCAGATCGGTCTCTTCGCCAATCCGGCCGGTGAGATCTGCGCCGGCGACCTGCCGCCCGGCCAGTGGAGCGACTTCCACCTGCTGGCCCTGCTGCCCGGACTCGGGGCGGAGGGCGCCGAGGCGTTCGAGTTCCGCCTGGACGGTCTGCCCGAGGACCCCGGCGGCGAGCTCTGGAGCGTGGACTGGGCGCAGACGCCGGTGTCCGGCGATCTCCCCGGCGGCGTGCGGATCGAGTTCCCCACGCCGCAGTACGGTCTCGTGGTTCCGCTGGGCGTGCTGCACCTGAACGGTGACGGCGC
>CAYNQX010000004.1:63765-70210 GCA_964399495.1 uncultured bacterium | reverse complement strand
CGCAGTACGGTCTCGTGGTTCCGCTGGGCGTGCTGCACCTGAACGGTGACGGCGCCGACTGGGCGGGAGCGAACCAGGTGCTGCAGGCCGCACACTCGTCCACGAGCGGCCGCCTGCTCATGGAAACGCCCGCCACTGAATCCTGGGATCTCTACGGAGGTCGCCTCACCCTGAACTGTGACGACCCGCCGCTCTGCGACTGCGTCGACTTCGGTGAGGCCCTCTGCGAGCTGTCCCACGACCTGCTCGACTTCGGTGCTCTGGACTGCGGAGAATCGGCCTACCGCGATTTCACCCTGACCAACGCGGGCAACGGACCCCTGTCGGGCACCTTGAGCATCGAGGGCGACAACTTCTCCCTGGTCCAGGGCGAGGGCGCCTTCACGCTCTACCCGGGCGAAGTGCTGGAAGCCCGCGCGAAGTTCTACGCCGGCCCCGCCGGCGACTACGAGGGCGTCATCCACACGGGCCTCGTGGGCTGCCCCGAGCTGCCGTGCATCGGCACCAGCATCTCGAACTACTCGGGCAGGCAATCACCCTTCATCGGCATGTTCTCGGACGAGAACGCGGTGATCTGCCACGCCGATCTCAACTTGTATTCGACCACAACGATCTACTTCTTCGCCGTCCTGCCACCCGAAATCTCCGCGATCACGGCCGCCGAGTTCCGCGTGGACAACCTGGTCGATCCCGAGTACGCGATCGTTTCGGAGAACTGGAACACGGACCTGGTGATCGGCGAGCCGGAGTACGGCATCGCCCTGGCCTTCAACCCACCGGTTCCGGGGCCGATTGCATTCCTGGGCACGATCGATCTGTTCGGCCTCACGGATGTCGGCCCGGACTATGTGATGTATGTACAGGAATCGAACCACAGTGGGAGCTTGGTCGTCGTCGATCTCTGCTACAGCACCATCAACGCGGATGGCGGTCTGTTTACGCTCAACTGCTCGACTGGAAGCTGTGTATGCACGGCAGGCTCCCCCGTCACCCTGACCCAGTTCTCGATCAGCGACGCCGGCGGGGCCGTGGACCTGTCCTGGTACACGGAGACCGCGGGTGAGCTGGAGTTCCACCTCGAGGCGGAGCGCGAGGGCCGCACGTGGCAGCCGGAGTTCGCCAGCTTCCTCCCGGGCGAGTACCTCTGCCGCGACGAGTCCCCCGAACTGGCCGACCCAGGCCGGGTCACCTATCGCCTCAGCGGCCGCCTGCCCGGCGAGGAGTGGCAGCTCCTGCGCGAGGAGAACCTCGACCTGGAGGGCATCAGCTATCCCACGCGCCTGCTCTCGCCTCACCCGAATCCCTTCAACCCCAGGGTCACGGTGCCCTTCAGTCTCGCCGAGGCGGGCAGGGTGCGGGTGACGGTGTACGACATCGCCGGCCGCCACGTGGCCACGCTCGCCGACGACGCCTTCGGCAGGGGCGAGCTCGAGCTCGTGTGGAAGGGCAGGGACGACGAGGGCCGCGAGGTCGGCTCGGGCATCTACTTCGTGAAGATGGAGGCGCCGGGATTCAGGGAGACGGAGAAGCTGGTACTGCTCCGCTAGAGGGCTCCGCAAACTCTCCCGCACGCTTCGCACGGACGTGAGGCGCTTTGCGGGAGAGTTTGCTCCGCCGGGGGCTCGAGCCGCTACGGCCGGGCGTCCCCCCGGGGGGACTGAGTGGACGGGTGGTGAAAACCCCAAAGCGAGACGAAGCCCGACCGAGCGCCCTCACCGGAGCTACTTCTCGTCCCATTCCCCCTCGAAGGGGCGGCGGAGCTTCGCCTCCGTGTAGAAGCGCACCACCGTCGAGAGCTGGACGAACAGCACGAACAGCGTGAGGAAGCTGCTCAGCAGCAGCAGGTAGTACATGAGCTCCGGCCGGAAGCCGAACACGATCTGCCGCCGCGCGGCCGTGATGCCCTGGATCGGCAGGGCCAGGAAGAAGGGAATCAGCACCAGGATCATGCTCACCCAGAATCTCTCCCGCGCGAAGCTCAGGCTGGAGCGCAGGGACGTCCACCAGCCGCTGCTGAAGGACACGTAGAGAAAGGGCGCGTAGAGCAGGAAAATCTCCACGATGAATCCCAGCCCGTAGGTGGCGAAGTAGATCGCGCGGCTGGCGCCCCCGGAGCCCAGCGCGGGCAGGGCCCAGCGGTTCACGATCCAGAGCGGGCCGAGGAAGAGCACGAGGCTCAGCAGGTTGAACAGGAACAGGCCCGGCCAGCGCTTCAGCGCGCGCAGCCAGGGCCGTTTGCGCGCCAGGCGTCCGCCCGAGTGGTATCCCAGCAGATGCACCAGCGCGACGGCCTGCAGGAACACCCCCAGGAACAGGGCCAGCACCAGGTAGAGCCGCCGCTGCATGTCGGGCAGGAGCATGTAGAACCGTGGATACTCGAGCGCCTCCTCGCCGAAGAGCGCCCGGAGCAGGTTCGCCGTCAGGTCGGCGCCCGGCAACTCGAGGACACGGGTGAGCAGGGTCAGCCCGAGGGCCTGGATCACCCAGAAAAGGAGCAGCGGCAGCCAGCTTCGCCCGCTCCGGATACTGGCGATGGCCTCGTAATAGAGCAGGCTCACGTTCTGGATCGGATTGTGCAATGCACGCTCCTGGATAGGGTTCGCCCGGTGGGCAGGCCGGGGTAGAATGAGACCCCGAAGAACCTAGAGCATGCCCTCGGGCCCTTCCTAGCTTTTTCGCCCCATTTTCGTGGATACGGCGGGCGCCGGTTGCTATAAGTGGGAAGATTTCCAGGAGATGAAAGCATGAGCCAATCCGAGGTGAAGATTGCCGTGGTGGTCGGAACTCGACCCGAGGCGATCAAGATGGCACCGGTCATCCGCGAACTGAAGTCCTCTCCCGCCCGCTGGAAGGTGTCCGTGGTGGCCACGGCCCAGCACAGGGAGCTTCTCGATCAGGTATTCCGCCTCTTCGATATCGAGCCCGACCACGATCTCGACATCATGCAGGCGGGGCAGAGCCTCTTCGACGTCACCGAGCGCGCCCTGCGCGGCCTCGAGGGCGTGTTCTCGGAGATCGAGCCCGACATGGTGCTGGTGCACGGCGACACCACCACCACCTTCATCGGCGCCCTGGCCTCCTACTACCTGAAGATCCCCGTGGGGCACGTGGAGGCGGGCCTGCGCACCGGACAGCGCTACAGCCCCTTCCCCGAGGAGATGAACCGCCGCCTGGCCGGCGCCCTCACCGAGCTGCACTTCGCGCCGACCCACAAGGCGGCCTGGAACCTGCGCGACGAGGGGATCGACGGCAACTCCGTGCTCGTCACCGGCAACACGGTCATCGACGCCCTGCTGGAGATCGCCGGCCGCGACGAGGTTCCCGAGGGCCTGCCGCCCCTGCCCGACGGCCTCGGCGAGAGCCGCAAGCTGGTGCTGATGACCGCCCACCGCCGCGAATCCTTCGGCGCTCCCCTGGAGCGCGCCTTCGGCGCCCTGGCCGAGATCGCCGCCGGCCATCCGGACTGCCATGTGATCTACCCCGTCCACCCCAATCCCAACGTGAAGGGACCGGCGGAGCGGATCCTGGGCAACCTGCCCAACGTGCAACTCTGCGAGCCCCTGGACTACGCTCCCTTCGTTCACCTGATGAAGCGCGCCCACGTGATCATCACCGACAGCGGCGGCGTGCAGGAGGAGGCCCCGAGCCTCGGCGTGCCGGTGCTGGTGATGCGCGAGGTCACCGAGCGGCCGGAGGCCGTCGAGGCGGGCACGGTGAAGCTCGTGGGCACGGACCCCGAGCGCATCGCCACCGAACTCGGCCGACTCCTGGACGACGACGAAGCCCATCGCGCCATGGCCTCCGCCGTGAACCCCTACGGCGACGGCCTCGCCTGCCGCCGCATCGCCCAGCGACTCGCCCATCGCTTCTACGAGGAGAACCTGCCCGAGCCTTTCGCCGTGGAGGCCTGATGCGCGGACTCGGCCGCCTGCGACGCTTCGGTCGCCGCCTCCAGGGGCGACTGCGGAGGCCCTCTCCCGTGCCCGCTCCCGTCGAGACCCTGGCCGGCGCGCTGCCGCCGGACTGCCTGCGCGCGGGGATGCCCGACGCGAGCGCTCTGCGCGCCGCCTTCAGGCCCGTCCACGACGATGAAGCGCTCGCGGCCATCGCCGCGCTGCCCGGCGCCGATGCAGGTCTCTCCGCGCTCGCCGACGGCGTGCTCGCGGGCCGACAGCCCTTCCTCGACCGGCGGCTCGAGCAGGACATGATCCCCGACTGGCTCCGGGTTCCCGGCGCCCGGCGCTGGCCCATGATGCCGTCCTCCGCCTACGACCACGCCGACTTCACGGCCCACGGCGACGTCCGCCTGCTCTGGGAGCTCGGTCGCCTTCAATCCGCGCCGCCGCTTGCCGCCGCCGCGCGACTGGGCGACCCCGAACCGCGCCTCGCCGCGGCCTTCGACCTGCTGGCGGATTTCCGCGCGCGCAACCCGGTCGGCTGGGGACCCCACTGGATCGCGGGCCTGGAAAGCGGCCTGCGCGTGTTCTCCCTGCTCTGGGCCTGGCAGCTCGCCCCCGTCCTCACGGACGAACACACGCTCCTGCTGGCCGCCTCCCTGCTGGAGAACGGACGCTTCACCGCCGCCCACCTCTCCGAGAAGCCGATCGCCAACAACCACCTGCTGGGCGAGGCCGCGGCGCTCTACTGCCTGGGCTGCGCGCTGCCGGTCTTCGCCGAGTCGGCGGAATGGCGGACGCGCGGGCTGTCGATTCTCGAGCGGGAGCTGCCGCTCCAGATCCTGCCGGACGGCGTGCTGGCCGAACAGGCGATCGAGTACCACCGCTTCGTCCTGGAATTCCTGATCCAGGCCCTGCTCTGGGGGCGCGCCGCCGGCGACGCCGGGCCCGAGGCCTGGACGGACCGGATGCGCGACATGCTCTCGCCACTGGCGGCCCTCACCGGCCCCGGCGGCCGGCTGGTCTCCCTGGGCGACGACGACAGCGGCCGCGTCCTGCGCCTGGATCACCGTCATCGGCGCGACGCCACGGGCCTCCTCGCCCTAGGATCACGACTCCTCGGGTACTCCGAGGTGGGCGAGTTCGCCGAAGAGTATCGCGGGGAGGCGCTCTGGCTCGGAGGCGCCGACCTCGCTCCGAATCCGGAGGGAATCACGGATCTCTCGCCCTCGGCGAGCTTCCCGGACGCGGGTTGGCGCGCCGCGCGCTTCGGCTGCGACCTGCTGCCCGCCCACCTCACCTTCAAGGCCGGCCCCATGGGACGCGGCGGCGCGGGTCACGGCCACGCCGACGCGCTGGGGATCACGCTCTCCATCGGGGCGCATGATCTGCTAGTGGACGCCGGAACCTACCTGTACAACGGCCCCCAGCGCTGGCGCGACCACTTCCGCGGCGCCCGCGCCCACAACCTGCTCCGGGTGGGAGGGCGCGATCCCGCGCGGCCGCACCCCGCCCCCGACCGCTTCGGCTGGGAGCGGAAATGCGAGGCGCACTGGCTGGAGTCCGGCCGGGAAACCGAGAAGGGGCGCTTCGACTGGGCGGCCCGCCGGGAGGGCGACCGCGACCCGGCCGGTCGACCGCTCACGACGACCCGCCGCGTCCGCCTGCTCGACGACGCGATGATCCTGATCCAGGACGACGTCCAGGGCGCGCAGCCCGGCGAGCCGCTGCCTCTCGAACTCTGCTGGCAGACGGGGGAGAGTGTGGAGATGACCGAGCGCACACCGTTTGAGCACGCCTGCACCATCGAGGGGCTCGACGCGCACGCCTTCACGCTTTCCCGCGGGGAAGGCCCCCGGCTCCGGATGGTGTGCTTCGCGCCGGAGGGGATGCGGCCCTACCTGCGCGAGGGCGACGATAGCCCGCCGGCGGGCTGGATCTCCCCCGGATACGACGAACTCCTGCCCGCCCTGGCGTTCGGACTGGCGGGGAGGGCCTCCGAGCCGCTAGGCTGCGTCAGCGTCCTGGTATCTGCCGAGAATCCCGACCTGGAAAGAATTCGGCTGAAAGCGGGCCGCGGAGATGATTTCGTGCTGGAGATTTGGCGGAAAGGGGCCGAAATCAATGAGATAGAACTCTCGCCTGGCGAAGGGGTCATGGATCCCTCTGTGCCGGACGGGCGTCGTTGACCTCCTGGGGAGTCACGGGGAATCCCGCGCCCTCATGGGAAATGGGGGCGAAGCCCCAGCGAATCGTCGTCGAGGAGACCATGGCCGGCCGACAGGGCATCGTCATCACGAATCTCTTCCCCAACCCGGTCGAGAAGACCCGGGGGATGTTCGTATGGCAGGAGACGAAGCGTCTCCTGGAGCGGCACGGCTACAAGCTCCGCGTGCTCTCGCCGCTGCCCTGGGTGCCGCCCTTCCTGCGGACGGCGTCGAAGTTCGCCCATGCCGGGGTTCCGGCCAGCGCCGAGGTGGATGACCTGCGTGTCCTCTATCCGCGCCACCCGGTGACGCCCCGCGTGGGACGCTCCCTCTACGGGCAGT
>CAYNQX010000004.1:32116-63665 GCA_964399495.1 uncultured bacterium | reverse complement strand
GCCATGCGCCTGGCCCGTCGGCACGGGCTGCCCCTGCTGGTGAAGGTGCGGGGCTCGGACGTCAACGTCTTCACCCGGCAGGCGGCGCGCCGGCGACTCACCGTGCGCACGCTGGAGAGCGCCGATCGCGTCATCGCCGTGAGCGAGGCGCTGAAGACGAAGATGATCGACCTCGGCGTGCCCGCGGAGAAGATCAGCGTCGTCACCAACGGCGTGAACGCCCAGCGCTTCATTCCGCGCGACCGGGCGGCGAGCCGGCGCGACCTCGGCCTGGAGGCCGATCCCTTCACCTTCCTGTTCATCGGCTCACTGCGTCCCCTCAAGGGGGTGCTCACGATGCTGCAGGCCTTCCGGGCGATCCAGGTGGAGAAGCGTCGCGACGCGCGGCTGGTGATCATCGGCGGCGGGGAGCTGCAGGAGGAGCTGGAGCGACGCATCGAGCGCTACGGCCTGAGCGATCAGGTGCGCCTGCTGCCGCCCATGGAACATTCTGAGATCCCGCGCTGGTTCGGCGCCTGCGACTGCCTCGTGCTGCCCAGCACCAACGAGGGCTACCCCAACGTCGTGGTGGAGGCCCTGGCGGCCGCCCGCCCGGTCATCGCCTCGCGCGTGGGCGGCATTCCCGAGATCGTGGCCGACGGCAGGAGCGGCATCCTGGTGCCCCCCGGCCGGCCCTGGCCCCTCACGGACGCCATGGTGACCATGATCGACGGCTTCGATTTCGATCCCGCCGCCTCTCCCGCCGCCCAGCGGAGCTGGGAGGACGTTTCCGACGACATGGACGCGCTCATCGAGTCGGCCATCGCCGAGCGGGGGGTGGCGGGATGAGAATCCTCTACCTGCATCGCACCCAGGGGCACGGCGTGGAGGCCGTCCATATCCGCGGCATGGTGACTGCCATGCGCGAGGCGGGGCACGAGGTGGAGGTGGTCGGGCCTCCGGGCACCGACCCCTTCGTCCACGACAACGAGCCGGCGCCTCAGGGCTTCACCGCGGGCTTCGCCCGCCACGCGCCGGAGCTGCTCTTCGAGCTGGCGGAGATGACCTACGACCGTCGCCTCGCCGCGCGGCTCGCCGAGATCGGCGAGCGTTTCGAGCCTGAGCTGCTCTACGAGCGCTTCGCCTTCAACGCGGGCGCCGGCGGCGCCTTCGCGCGCAGGCAGGGCATTCCCCACCTCCTCGAGGTCAACTACACGAGCCACGATCCCCTCGTGAGGCGTCGCAGCCGCCTGCTGGCGCCGATGTCGCGCAGGTCCGAGTCGCGCAGCTTCAAGTCGGCCACCCTGCTGGCGACCGTCTCCAGCAAGCTCGAGGAGCGGATCGCCGGCTACGGCGTGCCGCGGGACCGCGTCCTCTTGACCCCCAACGCCGTGAGCCGCGACTGGTGGGAGGACGCCGGGCGAGTGGAGCCCGTGATCCTGCCCGAGGCCTTTGCCGATGAACCCGTGGTGGGCTTCGTGGGCGGCTTCTACCCCTGGCACGGCCTGGATCGCCTCGTGGAGGCCTTCCGCCGCTGCCGCGAGGCGGGTCTGCCCGGCAACCTGATGCTGGTGGGCGACGGCCCCGAGCGCCCGCGCATCGAGGCCCAGCTCGAGGAGTGCGGGCTGCGGGAGCGCGCGCTGTTCGCGGGTCCGGTGGATCACGCCTCGCTGCCGTCCTGGATCGCGGCCATGGCGGTGTGCGTGATGCCCCACTCCAACGACTACGGCTCGCCCATGAAGATCTTCGAGTACATGGGCATGGGTCGCGCGGTACTGGCGCCCGATCTGCCGCCGTTGCGCGACGTCATCGACGACGGCGCCAACGGCCGCCTCTTCGCTCCCGACAACGACAGCGACGCCGTGGCCCCGCTCCAGCAGGGTCTCGCCGAACTGCTGGGCGACGATTCCCTGCGCACCCGGCTCGCCGAGGCCGGCCGGCTGCGCGTCGGCGAAAGCCACACCTGGCAGGAGAACTGGCGACGCATCGAGGCGGCCCTGCGCGATGCGGGCGCGCTGACCGGCGGCGACGGCGACGGAGGCCATCCGTGAACCGCCTCGGAAGGGGAATCACCCTGGCCTCGGCCCGTCTGGCCGCGGCCCTCTTCGGCAAGCTCTTCGCCGGGAGGAACCGGCTCTATCGCTTCGAGATCTGGCTGCAGCCCTGGCTCCGCCGCCACCTCGACATGGGCGGCGCCCCGCCGGCCGTGCCCGAGGGGACGACCCGCCACCTGCTCTTCGCCTTCGTGGACCACTTCGAGCCGGGCACGAAGGGCGTGTCCCTGGACCAGGCCCGCGAGCGATTCGCCGCCTGGACGGACCTGTATCCGTCCCTGGCGCGCGAGTTCGTCGACAGCGACGGCAGGCACCCCCAGCACGGCTTCTTCTTTCCGCCGCACTACTTCCGCGACGAGTACATGCACGGCCTCGCCGAGTTCGACTGGCAGGAGCTGGGCGAGACCGAGCTGCACCTCCACCACGAGGACGACACCAGCGAGACCCTGCGCGCGCTGCTGGAGGAGACCCTCGAGCGCTACGCCGACTACGGCGTGTTCCAGTGCCAGGGCGATCCGGTGCGGCGCGCCTACGGCTTCATTCACGGCAACTGGGCGCTGGACAACAGCCGTCCCGAGTACTGCGGCGTGAACGACGAGCTCGAGATCCTGGCCGAGACCGGCTGCTACGGCGACTTCACCTTTCCCAGCCTGCACCTGGCGCAGCCGCGCATGGTCAACGCCCTCTACCGGTCGGTGGACGATCCCCACGCGCCCAAGAGCTACGACACGGGTCGCCCCATGCGGGCGGGCGAGCGGCCGGGTGCGGACGAGTTCGCCATGTTCACCGGGCCGATCGGGCTGCGACGGCGCTCGCGCTTTCCCTTCTTCGCCGTCGAAGACGCCGACGTCACCGGCGAGGGCCCCGGCACGCCGGCGCGGGTGCGTCGCTGGGTCGACGCCGGGATTCACGTGGAGGGCCGGCCGGAGTGGATCTTCGTGAAGGTGCACACCCACGGCGCGCCGGAGCGCCATCGAGACGCCCTGCTGGGCGACGGCGCCGCGGCCATGTACCGCACCCTCTGCGAGGAGTTCGGCGACGGCGACGCGTGGAAGTTGCACTTCGTGAACGCGCGCGAGATGTACAACATCGCCCGCGCCGCCGAGGACGGCCTCGAAGGCGACCCCGGCGCCTACCGCGACTACGAGATTCCGCCCTATCTCACCCGCGCCATCCGCTGCGACGCCCGCTACCGCGCGCGGAGCTTCGAGCCGGGGGGAGAGGGTGAGCTGCCTCGCACCGAACTGCACCTGGCCGAACCGGGGACGTCCTGCACCCTGGAGTTCAAGACCGGCGCGCTGGCGCGGCTGCGGGGCGCGCTGACGCAGCTGAAGAGCCGCCCCGGCGAAGACGGCGGCGGACAGCTGCTGATCACCGGCGAAGGAAAGCTGGAGCTCGCCCTCGCCGAAGCCATGGAGCTGGAGAGTCACGGCGAGGACGCGCCCGTGGAGGAAGGGCGGGCGATGGTCGGAGGACGCGCCTGTCGGATCTGGCGCTTGACCTCGAGGGCCGGTCGCTCCCAGGGTTACGAACTGAGATGTCCGGACGGAGTCGAGGTGGGCGGATCGGGAACGGGCAAGTCGAACGACGATCCGGAATGAACGCAAGGAAGCGAGCATGAAGAACAAGCATCCCCGCCTCAGCGCCCTGCAGCGCTTCGTCGTCGGCAACCACGAGTCGCGTCCGCTCATGGCGGCGACCACGGTGCTGAAACCGCGCAGCCTGTTCCGCTCCTTCATGGAGCTCACGCGCGACGATCCCCTGCCCTGGCTGCGCGGACAGGGCGCCGTCACGCTCAGCTTCGACTGCGACTACAGCAAGGACGTCGAGGCCTTTCCCTACGTGCTCGAGCTGCTGCGCCGCCACGACGTGCGCGCCTCCTTCGCGGTGGTGGGCCTCTGGGTGGAGCGCTACCCCGACCTGCACAGGGCGCTGCTGGACGACGGCCACGAGATCGTCAACCACACCTACAGCCATCCGGACAATGAGGAGATCAACCCGGGGCGCAAGTTCCGGCTGATCAGCCGCGAGGAGAAGAAGGAGGAGGTGGAGCGGGCCCACGAGGTGATCAGCAAGATCATGGGCGTCGAGCCGATCGGCTGCCGCATTCCCCATTTCAAGGATCTCTTCACGCCGGAGATCTTCGGCATCCTGTCCGAGCTGGGCTATCGCTTCGATTCCTCCACGCTCATGACCGGCTGCGAGAGCGGCGGCCGTCCCTATCTGGGACCGGAGGAGATCTGGGAGTTCCCCCTCACCACCTGTCCCAAGCATCCTTTGACCGTGCTGGACACCTGGCACAGCCTGCACGTGGACCATCCCTTCTACAAGCTGAGCCACAACACGCCGGACGAGTTCTGCAACCTGCTCTGGGAGAGCGTCGAGGCGGCGCTGGACAACGGCAACTACGTGAACATCTACCTGGATCCCTGGGACCTGCCCCACATCGACAAGTTCGACGAGCTCCTCGCCCGCATGACCGAGCGCAAGGGCGACCTGGAGCTGCTGCTCTACGGCGAGATCGTGGAGCGGCTCGATGAAACAGAGAGCGCCGAGGCGGAGCCGCGGGAGACGAACGCCTGATGTGCGGAATCGCCGGATATGTCGACCGCCACGCCCCGCCGGACCCGGCGGTGCTGAGGCGAATGACCGCCACGCTCCGTCACCGCGGCCCCGACGGCTTCGGCGTGCGGGTGGAGGGCGCGGCCGCGCTCGGGCACAGCCGCCTGTCGATCATCGATCTCGTGAGCGGCGACCAGCCCATGGCCGATCCCTCGGGCCGCTGGTGGCTGGTGTTCAACGGCGAGATCTTCAACTACGTCGAGCTGCGCGCCGAACTGGAGGCGGACGGCCATCGCTTCCACACCACCAGCGACACGGAAGTGCTGCTGCGCATGCTCATGGTGCACGGCACCGGCGCCCTGCCCCGTCTCAACGGCCAGTTCGCGCTGGCGCTCTGGGACGGTGTCGAGGAGAGTCTGCTGCTGGCGCGCGACCGCTTCGGCATCCGCCCGCTCCACTACTGGCGCGGCGACGGACGCATCGTCTTCGCCTCGGAGATCAAGGCGCTCTTCGCGCATCCCAGGGTGCCGCGCGATCTCGACCGCGAATCCCTGCTGCAGCTCTTCCGCTACTGGACGCCCCTGCCCGGCCGCACGGCCTTCGCGGGCATCGAGGAGCTGAAGCCCGGCCACTGGGCGCGGCTGTCCAAAGGCGGCACCTGGCGCTGCGAGCGCTGGTGGCGCTTCCCCTTCAGCGCGTCGGCTCCGACGCCGCGCTCGCCCGGCGAGGCCGCCGAGGCGGTGCGCGACGCCCTGCGCGCGGCGACGAGCCTGCGCCTGCGCGCCGACGTGCCCGTGGGCGCCTACGTGAGCGGCGGCATCGACAGCTCCCTGCTGGCCTCGCTCATCAAGGACGAGAACCCGGGCATGCACACCTTCTCGATCCGCTTCGCCGACGCGGCCTTCGACGAGGGCGTCTACCAGGAGATGATGGCCAAGCATCTGGGGGGGCAGCACCACACGGTGACGGTGAGCGGGGGAGACATCGCCGCGGCCTTCCCGCGCCTCGTGCGTCACAGCGAGAAGCCCGTGCTGCGCACCGCGCCCACGCCGCTCATGCTGCTG
This sequence comes from uncultured bacterium, assembly GCA_964399495.1. GTDB lineage: Bacteria > Krumholzibacteriota > Krumholzibacteriia > JACNKJ01 > JACNKJ01 > CAYNQX01. The sequence continues at coordinate 58,006 of CAYNQX010000004.1, read as the reverse complement.
GCCGAGAAGGTGCGCGAGGTGGGGATCAAGGTCGTGCTCACCGGCGAGGGCGCCGACGAGGTGATGGCCGGCTACGACCTGTTCAAGGACGCCAAGATCCGTCACTGGTGGGCGCGCTTTCCCGAGAGCCGGCTGCGCCCCTTGCTGCTGACGCGCCTCTACCCCACGAGCCCCATGCTGGCCCGCGCCGGCAAGGCGGACTACCTCCACCAGTACTACGGCCGCTGGATCGACGACCCCGCCGACCGGGGCTTCAGCCATCGGCCCCGCTGGGAGACCACCGTGGGCGTGCTGGAGAACTACCTGAAGCCCGATCTGGCAGCCATGCTCGCCGATGTCGAACACTGGGACGCCGAGTATCTCGAAGCCCTGCCCCCGGAGTTCGACGAGTGGCGCACCCTCGACCGCGCCCAGCTCCTGGAGTGCGAGACCCTGCTGGCGGGCTACCTGCTCAGCAGCCAGGGCGACCGCCCCGCCATGGCCCACAGCGTCGAGGGGCGCTTTCCCTACCTCGACCCGAACGTGGCTGCCCTGGCCGCCACCCTCGACCCGCGCCACCGCCTGCCGGTGTTGCACGAGAAGGCGGTGCTCAAGGACGCGGCCCGCGGCGTGCTGCCCGAGGCGGTGCTCGACCGTCCCAAGCAGCCCTACATGGCGCCGGACGCCCCGAGCTTCTTCGGCGAGGACGCGCCCGAATGGGTGGACGAGATGCTCGCGCCCGATCGGCTGGAGCGGTTCGGCCTCTTCGACGCAGAGGCCGTCGACACGCTCGTGACCAAGATGAAGCGCCGGCGTCGCGGGCAGATCGGCTTCCGCGACAACATGCTGCTGGTGGGAATCCTCTCCACGCAGCTGCTGGTGCACGATTTTCTCGAGAGCGGGGAGGCGGTTCAGGCCGACCCCTCCGCGAAGTTCCGCGAGGCCGTCCCGCTGGGGGGCGACCCGACTCCCAACCCGAGGTGAAGAAGAGATCATGCAGACCACGATTCGCCAGTTCATCGTCGAGAACTTCCTGGCAGGGAAGGACGATCCCTCCTTCAAGAACGAGGATTCCTTCATGGAGACCCGCGTCATCGATTCGACCGGCATCATGGAGCTGCTGGAGTTCGTGGAGGAGGAGTGGGAGATCAGCGTCGACGACAGCGAGCTGACACCCGAGAACTTCGACTCGGTGACCAAGGTCGCGGGTTTCGTCCAGACGAAGCTCGGCTGAGAAGCTCGCGATGGAGAACGTCTGGAGCCTGTTGCCGCAAACCTGCGAGCGCCACGCCGAGCGTGAAGCGCTGGCGCAGGGAGAGGTGCGCTGGAGCTACGACACGCTCAGGCTGAGGGCGGGCGCCCTGGCGGGCCGCCTCGCCGAGCTAGGTCTCGGCCGCGGCGATCGCGTGGCGCTGCTCTGGGAGAACTCTCCCGAGTACGTGCAGGTGTATTTCGCGCTGATGCGGCTCGGCGCGGTGCTGGTGGCCCTGAATCCGGTGAACGACGAGCACTACCTGAACAAGGTGCTGGCCGACTGCCGTCCCGCCCTCCTCGTCGCCCAGACCAAGTTTATCCGCCGCTTCGCCGAAGGGCTCGACGCCTCCCTCCTGCCGCCGCGTCTCATCCTGGACGAGTCGTTCGAAGGCCTGCCGCCCTCGGTCGAGCCGCTGTTGATGGACGACGCGGAGGCCGAGCCGCCGAACGCGCCGCCGGCGCCCGGGGCCGAGGACCTGGCGATGATTCTCTACACCTCCGGCACCACCGGCGCGCCGAAGGGCGTGTGCCTGAGCCAGCGGAACCTGCTGGCCAACAACGCCAGCATCGTGGAGTACCTGGAGCTGGACGAGACCGAGCGCGTCCTCGTGCTGCTGCCCTACTATTACTCCTACGGCCACTCGGTGATGCTGAGCCACGTGGCGGTGGGCGGCTGCCAGGTGATCGACAACCGCTTCGGTTTCCCGAACGCCGTGCTCGACACCGCCCTGGCCGAGTCGGTGACGGGCCTGCCGGGCGTGGCATCGACCTTCAACATTCTCATGCAGCGCAGCCGGCTGCCGGAAACCGGCATCCCCAGCCTGCGCTACTTCACGACGGCCGGCGGCGCGCTGCCCCCGGCGGGCCTGGCCCGACTGCGCGAGATGCTGCCCCAGGCGACACCGGTCGTGATGTACGGCCAGACCGAGGGCACGGCGCGCCTGTCCTACCTGCCGCCCTCGGAGCTGGAGCGCAAGGCCGGGTCGATCGGCCGGGGGATTCCCGGCGTCACCCTGTCGGTGCTGGGCAGCGATGGGCTACCGGTGCCGCCCGGCGAGACCGGGGAGATCGTGGCCGCGGGCGAGAACATCATGAGCGGCTACTGGGAGGATGCGGAGGAGACGGCCAGGGTGCTCGACGAGCAGGGCCGCCTCTGGACCGGCGACCTCGCCAGGGTGGACGAGGAGGGATTCATCTACGTCGTGGGTCGCGAGAAGGACATGATCAAGAGCGGCGCCTTCCGGATCAATCCCAAGGAGATCGAGGAGGTCGTGGCCGAGCTCGAGGGCGTGCTCGCCTGCGCCGTGGTCGGGCTGCCCGACGACCTGTTGGGGGAGAAGATGGTGGTGTGTCTCGTGCCCGGCGACGGTGTCGAGCTCGATCCCAAACAGGTCATGAAGCACCTGCGCCGGCGCCTGCCTCACTGGAAGGTGCCTCAGGGCCTGGAGCTGCTGCCGGAACTGCCGCGAACGGCGTCGGGCAAGATCCGCAAGCATCTGCTCCGCGAAGCGCTGATCCAGAGCTAGCCTGGTGGTGTGCATGCGAAAAGCCGCCCCCTGATGGAGGCGGCTTTGCGCGTGTATATCTTCGGTTCGCTACTCGGCCTTCTCGTCGTTCTTGCCGGACTTCCGACGGATCATCCGGGCAAGACCCAGGACGCCGACTCCGAGCAGGATGCCCGTGGCGGGCTCGGGGACAGGAGCATTGCTGCTCGTGGGATCCGTGTCGCCGGTTCCCAGGCCAGGGGTAGACCCAACCACTCCGGGTTCGGAGCTGGAGCCTGAATCGTCGCCGGGTGTCGAAGGGTTGCCGTGTCCATAGAGTTCGGACTCGTTCTTCACGGGAATCTCGCCGATATTCTGGTCGGCATCGATCTCTTCGCTACCCAGGACGATCTGATCGACACCAGCAACGGCAGTCATGGCGAGGAGCAGTAGCAAACTGGTCAGGATCAGAACTCGCTTCATCATTTCAATCACCTACATGGGAAAGCAGTTCAACCACAAAAAGTGGTTAGGGCTTCATCCGCTCTAGTTTAATCCAGTCCGACGCGCAATACAAGCATGGATAACAGACATTGGAAAGCGGAACTTCTCGCATTGGCATCGGTTTCTTGCACTCGCCCCATTCCGGGCAACGGGGTCGGGGGTGGTTTCCCCTCTTAAGCTGTTGAAAATCAAGCAAACAGCATTCCAGAAGGCTCCGGGGAGCCGCAGTGTTTTTACGGAGATTCGGGGCTACAGCGCGAGCGCGGAACGTCCGATAAAGCACTGGACAGGCAATGTTTACGCTGACTACTGTCCTGTCGATACAGACCTGGGGGGAGGCACTCCTTGTTCGATCCGATAACTCCTCGACGCACCGCATCCGTTCGCGTACCGCCCTGGTTCGCTGCCGTGCTGTGCATCGTGCTCGCGTTTTTTCAGCCGACGATGGCGTTCGGCCAGGCCGAAAGCGTGCTGGAACCCTACCGGCTGGGCGTCGGCGATGTGATGCAGCTCTCCGTGTGGCAGATGCCCGACCTGGACCGCAGCCTGACCGTGGACGAGAACGGTCGGATCACCGTACCCATGATCGGCGAGGTGCGGGCGGCCGGCAGGATCGCTCCGGAGATCGAGCAGGAGATCGTCGACCGGATCCAGGTGTACCACCGCAACATCACGCGGGTCTCGATCGAACTCACCGATCACGTCAGCAAGTCCTTCTACGTGCTGGGCGCCGTGACCTCACCGGGCAAGTACTCCGTCTGGCCCATGCCCGATGTCTGGGGCGCCCTGCGCGAGGCCGGCGGCGTGGCGGCCGACGGCGACCTCAGCCGGGTGCGGATCTACCGTCGCCGGGACGGTCGCCAGGTGCTGGAGAGCCTCGACCTCGAGGCCATGCTCGCCACCGAGGGCGAGCTGTCCCTGCCTCCGCTCGCCCCGGGCGAAACGGTGGAGGTGCCTCGACGCCCCGCGGTCCCCTCGACCTACCAGGGCCGGGACGGCATCTACGTGTTCGGCGAGGTACTGCGTCCGGGCGTCTACCGCCTCGAGGCGGGCAGCCGCGACGTGCTGGGGTTCATCCTCCAGGCGGGCGGACCCACGGAGTTCGCGAACATGGGCAAGGTGGTGCTGCTGCGAACCCGCCCGGACGGCAGCCTCTTCCGATACGAGATGGACCTCGGCGAATACCTGGACGATGCGGATCCCAGTCACAACCCCACGATCGAGGGCGGCGACACGATCTTCGTGCCCCGGCAGACTCCGATCATGGGTCTGATCCGTTCGAACCTGGCGATCCTCACGACCATCGCCACCCTTCTCACCACGGTGATCCTGCTGAGGAACAACTAAACGATGGCCGCCCTGCCTCTGAAGAGGACCCTCTGGCTCTCGCTCGGAGCCGGTGTGCTGGTGATGTTGCTCCTGGCCCTCCTGGCGGATATGGGAGAGACCACGGCGGCCCTTTCGCGCATGAGCTTGGCCTGGCTGCCCCTGCTGCTGCTCTTCTCCGTCGCCAACTACGTGACGCGTTTCGGGCGCTGGGAATTCTTCCTGCGCCGCCTGGGCGTGAAGCTGAGCCCGGCCGACAGCGTGGCCATTTTCGTCGGGGGCTTCACGTTCTCCGTGACCCCGGGGAAGCTGGGGGAGGTGTTCAAGTCCTACCTCATCAAGCAGGTGGACGGAACGCCCCTGGCGCGAACCGCTCCGGTGGTTCTCGCCGAGCGGCTCACGGATCTGGGCGGCCTGCTGCTGCTGGCCGCCGTCGGAGTGCTGGGCAGTCGCCAGGGGGGTGTCGTGTGGCTGATCGGGTTGGGGCTGGTGATCCTTCTCATGCTGTTCATCGTCTCGCGGCGCATGGAGCGATGGCTTCTGCGCGCGCTGAGCGTGTTGCCGCCGGTGAGGCGTCGCAGCGAGTCGATTTCGAGGGCGCTCGACAGCAGCCGCGAACTCCTTCGCGGCCGGGACCTGCCGGTCCTGATCCTGGTGAGCGCCCTGGCCTGGTTCTGGGAATGCTGGGGGCTGCTCTATGCGGTGCGGGCCTTCGGCGAGACCATCACGCTGACCCACGGCGTGGGAATCTACTCGCTGGCCACCCTGTTCGGTGCGCTGGCCTTCCTGCCCGGCGGGCTGGGCGTGACCGAAGGGAGCCTCGCCCTGATGCTGGGTTCCCAGGCCGGATTGCCGGCCGGCGCGGCGGCTGCGGCGACGCTGCTGATTCGCGCCACCACCCTTTGGTTCGCCGTGGGCCTCGGCCTTCTGGCCCTGTTCTGGCTCGATCGCCGCTGGCATCTGGGTTCCCGGCTCTGGAGCGGATTCAAGGATGTGGAGAGCGAAGAGCTCCCTGAGACTGGAAGGAGCAGTGAGCAATGAGAGATCGTCGCAGGAAAGAACACGGAGGTCTTCGAGCCCGGTCGCGGTGGGCACTGCTGCCGCTGGCCCTGGTTCTCGGCCTGGCCGGAGTGGTCACGTCGGCGGGAGCCCAGGAGATCGAGGTTCTCTCGACGGAAGACGGACTGCCGGTCACGCTGCTGGGAGCCCAGACCGCGCGAGGATTGACGCCCTTCAGCCTGTCGAACGGCGGGGACTACACGCTGATCCGGGCGGGCGGCCGAGGTTTCGAATGGCGAAATGCCCGCATGGTGCGGGGGAGCCAGGGACGATTCCAGCTCGTCGACGACAGCCGCCGGCGGGCCCTGCTGGGCTCCCTTCTGCCGGGCGGCGGCAGCATGCTTTCCGGCCGCGGCCTCTACGGCGTCACGCGATTCCTGGGAACCGGCTACCTGGCCCTGCAGGCGATTCGGGCGGCCGACGATCGCGACGATCGCGCCCTGCAGTTCCAGCGGTGGAGCAACCTCTACGAGCAGGAAGCGGACTACGCGGCGAGCGAGCAGTACCGCTGGGAGATGCTGGTGGCGCACACCCTGTGGGAGGAGGATCGGGACCACGCCCAGCGGCAGGCGCTCATCGCCGCCGGGTTCTTCGGCCTCTCCGCCATCGAGTCCTGGTGGTTCAATCGTCCCTTCTCCGCGCAGACTCGCGGGTCGCAGCTCCGGCTGCAGGTGCCCCGGCTCTCTCATGGCATGACGATCCTGGCCTCCGCGCTGATGCCCGGGATGGGTCAGGCCTACCGCGGCGAGAAGCGAGCGGCGGCGTATCAGGCCGCCTGGACCCTCCTCGTGCAGGAGGTCCACAACACCTATCACCGCAAGACCCAGAGGGATCTGCTCTACTCCCGTCGCTACAGCCAGTACTCGGAAGGCGGCATCGATGCGAACGAGAACGCGCTCCTGGACGATCTGCGCGGCAAGGTGCGGAGCGCCGAGGACGATCTCCACCTGTTCGCCTCCCTGGCCGGCGGTCTATGGCTGGCCAACATGATGGATGTCCTGTTCACCGATCCCGCGGGCAACCGGCCCGCCGGGAACCCGGGCGGCCTGGCACTCACGCCGAGTCCCACCGGAAGCATGGGCCTGGCCTGGACGGCTCGGTTTTGAGCGTGCTGAGGGGAGAGACCATGAAGCGAATCCAATCCGTCTCGCGGGTCCTGGGTCCCGCACTCCTGCTCCTTTTGCTGGCAAGCTGTGGGGAGGACGTGAACCTGCCCGCCTTCCCCGATGAAGGGGCCCTGCTTCCGGCCGCGAACGCGCCCGTCGTGAGAACCGGCGACCGCGAAGTGCGGCTCGACTGGGACCTGGTTCCCGGCGCGTCGCGCTATCACGTGTTCCGGGACGATGGCGAGGGGAGCATCGAGGAGCAGGTGGCCACCCTCAGCGCCAGCGGCTGGACGGACTACGACGTGGTCAACCACACGACCTATCGCTATCGACTGGCCGCGGCGATGAGCGACGGCACCGAGGGGCCCCGCAGCCCCCGGGCATTCGCCCTGCCCGCGATCTACAGCATCCTGATCGGCGAGGGTCAGCCGGAAGTCGCCACGCCGACGGTGAGCGTCCAGCTGGGCGCTCCCCAGGGCACGGCCTGGATGCGCCTGGCCGAGGCCGGGCACCTCGACGGCGCCGTCTGGCAACCCTTTCGCGAGCAGCACTCCTGGCGCTTCATCGACGGGGACGGCTCCTATACCCTGCAGGCGGAGTACCGCGATTCGCTCGACAATCGCAGCCTGCCGGTGTCCGGCAGCGTCGTCCTCGACAGCCAGGCCATTATCCTGGGATTCGGCTTCACGCCCGGAGGCGTCGTGAGCCCGTCCGACATCATCCAGTTCACCCTGAGCGCGGGAGAGCTGGGGGGCTGGGCCAGCGCGGAGATCGGATCTCTGACCACCGTCCCGCTTCTCGACGACGGCGTCGCTCCCGACGTCCTGGCGGATGACGGTCTCTTCACGGGACGATGGGTCGTGAGCGGCGGACTCGACGCCGAGGTGATGCCGGTGTGGGGGCACTATATCGATCGTCTCGAGAACGAGGCGCTGCCCTACCTCGCGCCCACCACCATCACCGTGCTCGACGGAACCCCCTGATTCCTCCGCCGATCGATCCGTAAACGAAACGGGCACCCTGCCGGGGTGTCCGTTTTGCATTGCGAGGGGCGTCCTGCAACGGGAAATCGACCCCATAGACCGTCCAGGTGAACAAATTCCTTGCACATTTTCCCCAGGAGCGCTTTGATGCGGCGCACAGTGGCGGAATTGCGGGTTCGCCACTCCATCACGGGCCACAGGAAGATACCAGTTTTTCCTGTTCAGTAATATCTATCAAACGGATGGCACATGATCTGCGTTGACGGGATACAGATACGTGAGAACCTCATGACGGTGCAGGATTCCCCGTGATGGCGGTTCACTCCTCATGCGGGATTGAGAATAGATCCCCTGCTTCCGGCCTTCTCCGAATGACTAGCTGAGGCGTTTGCAACATGAGAACGATCCGGACCCGTACATTCTGCTTCCTCGCGATCCTCCTGCTGACCCCGGTACTTGCCTGGGCCGGCCAGGGGGCTGGCGTCGCGGCCGCCGACTTTCTCGAAGTGCCCGTGGGGGCTCGCGAGATCGCTCTCGGTGGCGCGAACTCGTCCCTGCCCGGGGACATCGCCGGTCTATTCCGCAATCCCGCGCTTCTCGCCGGGGATGGCGGCTACCGCCTCCATCTCGGGCACCAGGAGTGGTTCCAGGGGCTGCGCCACGAGTCCGCGGTGTTCGGCCTGACCCTGCCCTCCGGGCTGGGTCGCGCCGCCCTGCATGCGCGCTATCTCCATGTCGAGCCCATTCCCGCTTACGATTCCGATCTTCAGGCGGTGGGCGAGGTGGACGTCTATGATCTCGCCTATGGCGTGAGCTGGGCGCGGCGCTTCCATCGCCGGTTCGACGTGGGCGTCAATCTGCACGGCATCCAGCAGTACCTGGCCGGTGACGAGGGCAAAGGCTGGGCAGGCGATCTGGGCCTCGGCTTCGTCGCCGCGGGTTTCTACTGGAGCGCCGCGGCGCGCAACGTGTTCGGCAGCGTGGAATTCGACGGAGAGAGCTTCGAAATCGATCGGGAGCTCAGCGTCGGCGCGGCGCGCTACTTCCCTCATCTCGGGACGATCTTCAGCTTCGAATACCGCCAGCCCCGCTTCTGGGGCTCGAGTTTCCGGGGCGGGGCCGAATACTCGCTCAACGATCGGCTGGTTCTTCGCGCGGGCTACACGCACACGTTCGAGCTCGAGGAGGCCGCCGGCCTTCCCAGTTTCGGGGCCGGGCTCAAGCTGGGGACGATGGGGTTGGACTACTCCTATCGGAGCCACGAGCATCTGGGCGATGTGCACAGCATCAGTATCCGCCTGCTGGGCAGCCCAGGCGCCGGATCTCCCTATCGGTACTTCCGCCCCAGCATCTAGTGGCATTTGCTATTGGACCCCATGATCTTGTCCATGCAGGCCAGGTAGAATTCGGACAATAGGTTCTTAGATAGCATGAACCCTGTGTTCTATTCCCTCAATTCTCAGTAATATACACCGCTCTCTATTGCGCCCTTCGGAAATGTGGTGGTATACTAGGTCCCGATGCGAGTATTCTCGCACAGCCGGGATGGATCCTGGTTAGGGCATAAATTCCGGTGGGTGAGAGCGGACGTGAGGTGCCGAGGTGATGGCTCACTCCTATCCGGGTTGATGATCAGGGGGAAGCATGGCGTTCACCCTGTTTTTTTTTAAGATTGCCGGACAATTTCATCTTGTAAGAACTCTTACATAATTCTGTCCGGCGACTTGGTATCGTGATTGCGTCATCGCCACTGAAGTCGCACCGCAAGATGAATAGGCGTGGTCCGAGATGAAGAAGACAGTCTTTGCAGACGATTTTCTGGAGTCCTTCCGCAGCGAGGGGCGCCCGAAACTGAGTACGGTCGTCGATCCCGATGTCGATCCCTCCCTGCAGTGGCTCAGCAGCCACGGAAGGAGAGGGCAGATCGCCAATGAGCATACCCTGGGTCCTTTCACCCGCCGTGCAATCCGCCTCTTCGACATTGTCTTTTCCGGCATCGCCCTGCTCCTCCTGAGCCCGCTTTTCCTGGTCCTGGCCATCATCATCAAGATCGAGAGCCCGGGACCGGTGATCTACAAGCAGCGGCGCACGGGGCTGAACCTGCGCACCGGTGATCGCCGCAACGTCGGCAACATCAAGGTGCTCTCCGAGCGTCGCGCGAACGACCGGCGCCGGGGCCAGGCGCCCGGGCGGCCCTTCGACATCTACAAGTTCAGGAGCATGGTTTCCGACGCCGAGAAGAACGGCATCCAGCTCGCCAAGAAGGACGATGCGCGCATCACCCGACTGGGCAAGCTCATGCGCCGGACGCGGCTGGACGAGCTGCCGCAGTTCTGGAACGTCCTGAGGGGCGACATGAGCATCGTGGGCCCCAGGCCCGAGCGTCCCGAGATCATCGGATACCTGGAAGAGCAGATTCCCGGCTACTCCGAGCGTCTGGGCGTGAAGCCCGGCATCACGGGACTGGCGCAGATCCGGAACGGCTACGACACCGACCTGGAGCACATCCGGCGGAAGATCACTCTGGACAAGTACTACATCCAGAAGTGCTCGCTCAGGAACGACCTCAAGATCATCCTCCGCACCTTCCGGGTGGTGATCAAGGGCGAGGGAGCGATGTAGATCGGATCCGATCGACGATCCCGACAGATTTCACGGGGGCACCGCTGTGTCCCCGTTTTTTCGTGCCCTGAGGTCGGGATCAGAGGTCGAGCGGATTCTCGGGGACGGGAGAGAGCGTCAGGGAGCGGATGCCCCAGTTGGCGGCGCTGCTGCGGTTGGGGAACCAGATGTCCGCCCGATGGCGGTAGCGCGCGTTCATGGAGTCCTCCACGACGAACTCGCCCACGCCCTCGATGTGCACCTTGTCGCCCCAGTCGAAGGGGGCGTCGGGATTGTAGCGCCGCAGGAGATCCCGGCTCAGCGCCACGATGCCGTCGCGCACCTGGGTGTTGGCCGCCGTGATGAAGGGGTCGTCGTCGCACTGGTCCCGGCTGCTGGAGTAGCCGGTCACATCGACTTCGTACACGGTCCGGGGGCCGATGCCCAGCCACTCGTCCACCACCTGCCAGTCGGGGGAACTCTGGATCGACGGGTAGGCGCGCGCGGGTTCGTCCCCGGCCGAACCTCTGACGTGATGCCAGAGCTCAGCGGGGCGTAGACCCAGGGATAGCACCAGGGCCAAGACCGGTGTGAAGACGAGTTTCATGATGTCATTGGGTTCCGGCTGTAATTTTACAGAGTGAGCATGGGTCCCGTCAAGGTGCCTGGCCTCGGGAAATCCACTATAGGGTGTAATTGGCAAGGATTATGCAACATACGGAATCCTGCCGGAGAGGCGAAGGGCGTCTCTCGGCTTGCTTGAGGGCCCCCGCACTGATAATCCTAGCATCATGAAGAACGATACCCCCGACCACCGATCTCCACGCTCAGGCTTCGAAGCGCCTCACCGCTTCGAGCAGTTCATCGCCAAGAGGCACCGGATCTTCGTGAACCGGAACCTCCGCCTGAGCAGTATCCGCTGGATCGGTTTCGACATGGACCACACCCTCGCCCTCTACAACCGCAACTTCATCGAGGCGCTGGCCTTCGACATGGCGAAGGAGGCGTTGATCCGGAAGCGCGGCTATCCCGACAAGATCATGGGGGTCCGCTACGACCCCGATTTCGGCATCCGCGGCCTGGTGGTGGACAAGCTGCACGGGCACATCCTCAAGATGGACCGCTTCCACTACGTGGCCGAGGCCTATCACGGCAAGCGTCGCCTCGACAAGGGCACCCGCAAGGAGCTCTACACCAGCACCGCGCTGAAGCTTTCCAGCGAACGCTTCTGGAGCAACGACACGCTGTTCGGCCTGCCGGAGATCTCCCTGTACGCCGGGGTGGTGGAGGCGCTGGAACAGAACGGGGAGGCCGAGGGCCTCGATTTCCACAAGCTCTTCGACGACATCCGCTACAGCGTGGATCTCGTCCATCGCGACGGCACGCTCAAGAGCGTCATCCTCGGACGCCTCGACGAGTGTTTCCTGCGCGATCCCCGCCTGCCGGCCACCCTCGAGAAGTTCCGTCGCGAGGGGAAGCGGCTGTTCCTGCTCACCAACTCCGCCTACGACTACACCGACGCCGTCATGGGCCACGTGTTCGCCGATCCCATCATGGAGCGGCCCTGGTGGGAGTACTTCGACCTGATCGTCACCGACTCGCGGAAGCCCGGCTTCTTCCAGACCGAGGATTCCTGGCGCGAGGTGGAGGGCGATCACCACGGCGCCACCGTCTTCGACGGCGGAAACGTGCAGCTGCTCGAGGAGAAGCTCGGCGCCCGCGGGGACGAGATTCTCTACATCGGCGATCACATCTTCGGCGACATCCTGCGGTCCAAGAAGAGCAGCGGCTGGCGCACGGTGATGGTGGTGGAGGAGCTGGAGCACGAGATCCGAGCCGGCGAGGAGAGCGGTGAGGACGACGAGCGCCTCGACCGCCTGCAGATGGAGAACGAGGAGATCCTGGAGAAGGTGGAGGATGTCAGAGGCGCCCTCGAGCGTGCCCGCAGCACCAAGCTCACGCGCTACCGATCACTGCCCGCGGACGAGCTCGCCGCCCTGGACGACCGCATCGACGCCCTGACGAGCGAGGAACGCGAACTGGACCGCAAGCTCACCGAGAACCTCCTGGCCATCAAGGAGGTCGAGGCCGGCGTGCGGCACAGGCTCAATCGATACTGGGGTTCGCTCTGCAAGGTGGACAACGAGCTCAGCCGTTTCGGCAGCCAGATGGAGGCCTTCGCCTGCCTCTACACCTCCCGGGTGAGCAACTTCCTGAACTACCCGCCCGACAAGTATTTCCGGAGTCCGGCGGAGTTTTTGCCGCACGAAATATAGCGCTCGGTCGGGCTTCGTCTCGCTTCACCTCGCCGCGAGGATGAGGTTTGCCTCACCCCGAACCCACGGGCGCGGCTCAGAGGCGCTCGACCGAAGCCCTCCCTCGCTAGCGGGCTCGAATCCCCGGCGGAGCGAATGCGCCCGGAAAACGCCTCACGTCCGTGCGAAGCGTTCGGGCGCATTCGCGGAGCTAGTGGATGAGGAGCGGCGTGTCCAGGCGGTAGGCCAGGCGCAGGGCTCGGTGGAGCCAGCGGAACTGCAGGTAGGATGAGCAGCCGCGGGACATCTCCACCACTTTCGACTCCGAGAGGTGCGAGTAGAGCAGCCCCGAGAGAAAGTCCAGGTAGATGCTGAGCAGCTCCTTGGGGATCTCGCGGCTGTAGCCGGTCTCCTCGGCCCGGGGAGAGGCCATGCCGAGCAGTGCGTGGAGAATCTGATCCGTGCTGATCCCGTCCCCCGCGCGCTCGAAGAGCACGGGCTTCGTTCTCACGAGCAGACGACTTCCGTTCTTCAGTTCGGTCGCGCGCAGCCTGGCCACGGGTTCGCCGCCGAAGGGGGAGTCGTGCCTGAGAATCAGGTTGAGCAGGGTCGGCCACTCCTCGACGCTGCGCCGGTCCATGACGCGCTGCAGGCGCTCGGCGATGAACTCCTCGAAGCAGTCCAGGATCGGATAGTTGATGCGGCCCACGCAGCCGAACTCGTCGGCCTTGGGGTCGAGGTTCGCCGGGCAGTTCACGCAGTGCTTGATCCTGGCGCCGATTCCCTTGCCCACCTCGCGGACGTCGTCGTACCGGAAGCTCTTGGGCTCGGATCCCTCCGACTGGTAGGAGGGCATCTGCCACTCCTTCTCGTCGAGCCCCTTGCGGTCCAGCTCGGGGTGATCCGCGAGGTACTTGTGGATCATGTAGAGAAAGGTCCAGCGGCGGAGGCCGGACTCGCCGAGATCCTCGCGGTTCCGGCAGTTGTGGGGGATGACGTAATCAATGCCCAAGTGCTCGTACCTTTCGACCGCTAGGCGCCCCGGATTGCCTTGATGGGATCCAGGCGCGCTGCCTCCCAGCCGGGATAGAGGGTGGCCAGGAGGCAGACGAACAAGGTAATGGCACCCACCCGGATAAAGTCAACGGGATTCAGCAAGATCGGGACCGTATCAAGGACGAACAGGTCCCAGGGGATCCTCAGTGGGTGATCCTGAAGCCAGGCTCCCAGAACCCAGCCGCAGAGCAGGCCGCCGAGGGTTCCCAGCAGTCCCACGAGCCAGCCCTCCAGCACGACGAGCCCCATGACGCCCCGCCGCCCCATGCCCAGGGTTCGCAGAATGCCGAACTGCGCCCGTTTCGCACTCACCATCAGGGTGAGGGCGCCCACGATGCCGAGGCTGGCCACGATCACCGTGAGGAGCAGGAACAGGTACATCAGCGCCTTCTCCCGAGCCATGGCGTCGAAGAGTACGCCGTTGCGCTCCTGCCAGGTCTCCGCCCGGAAGCCCGCGAAACCGGGCAGGGCGAGGATGCTCTCGGCCACGGCCGGCGCGTGGGTGGGCTTCGCGCAGCGGATCGCCAGGCCCTGGGCGGCGCCGGTCACTCTCAGGAAGTCGGCGCAGACCTGAATCTCGCCGAAGGCTCGCGTCGCGTTGAACTCGTAGAGGCCGGCGTCCACCATGCCGGTGAGACGGAACCAGACCTCGCGCCCCCGCAGGGAGTCGAGTTCGCCGCCACGGGCGCTGCTGGCGTCGGGCACCAGCAGGCGAAGACGCTCGCCGAGCCCGAGCGTGAGATTGGCGGCCAGCTCCGCCCCCAGCAGGATCCCCGGCTCCTCGCCGGTGCCGCCGGGCAGGACCCAGCCCTCGCCGGGATCGAAGCCGTCGAAGTCCGGATAGGTCATGTCGAAGACGCCGGTCACCTTCGCCTCGAGCTCGGGATCGACGCCCGTGACGATGGCCGTCTCCATGCGCTTGCGTCCGTCGCGGCCCTCGCTCACGGCCAGGACCTCGGAGCGGACGAAAGGCGCCGCCGCCAGGATGTCGGAACGCTCGGCCAGCAGCTCCAGCAGCGGTTCGGGATTTTCGATGCCCAGGGCGCCGACGGGGCGGAGTTCGATGTGCGCCTCGCCCTCGCCGATGAGCTGCCGCAGCTCCTCCTCGAGCCCGTTCATGACCGAGAGAATCAGGGTGAGGGCCAGCACGCCGACGAAAATACCCCCCATCGCAACGAGGGCCGTCATGGTGACGGCCCTCCCGCGACGGGGGTTACTCAGTTGGCGTCGTGCGAGGAACCAGGTGAGGCTCAATTTCCTCCCGGCGCTACTGCTGGCTCTGCGCCGCGGCGCGGGCGATCAGGTTCTCCTGCCGGGCGATCTGCTTGGTGGCGTACTTGCCCCAGACGGGGTCGTCGACCACGGTCTCGAAGAGTTCGAGAGCCTCCTCGTACTTCTTCAGCTTCTCCTTGCCCTTGGCCTTCGTGCAGATCAGGCCGGACCTCTCGCTGCCCTCGTCCACCAGGGTCATGCCCTCCTCGGACACGGCAATCGCCTCGCGCGGCTCGCCCATCTCGTTGAGGAGCTTGGCCAGGTAGCGGTGGGGGAGATTCTTCTTGGGCCGTTTGCCCGCGTCCATGGTCTTGATGAGATTGACGGCCTTCTGGAAGTGGGTGCGGGCGTCGTCCTCGCGCCGCGACATCTCGTCGTAACAGAGGCCGAGCATGAGGTTGGTGTTGTAGTTGTTGGGCTCCTGCTCGAAAGCGAGCTGCAGGTGCTCCAGCGCCTTCTCGTACTCGCCCTTGTTGAAGTAGAGCTGGCCCAGCTTGTCGCGACCGGACACGCGCTCCGGCTCGTACTCGAACACCTTCTCCATGTGTTCGATGGCCAGGTCCATGTTCTTCTTCTGGCGGTAGACGGTACCCGCGTAGCTGTGCGCGCGGGCCAGGAGGGCCGTGTCCTCGGTTTCGTTGTTGATGACCTGCATGAGATGGGGCAGCGCCTTGTCCTTGACGTCGCCCTTCTTCGAACGCAGGTAGAGGGAGGCCAGGTTCACCCGGGCGAAGCTGTTGCCCGGCTCGCAACCGGCGCGACCGCCCTTGCCGATGACCTCTTCGTAGGTGGTGAGGGCGCGGTCCCAGAGCTTGAGCGCCATGTAGACGTAGCCGAGGCTCTTGGTGACGCTGCAGTCTTCGGGCGCCAGACGATGCGCGGCCTCGAGTCCCATCTTGGCGTTGCGCCAGTCCTTGAGCTGCATGGCCGAGTTGCCCAGTCCCTTGGCGGCGTCCACGTTGGTGTTGTCCGCGCGGAACGCGGCGCGGAAATCGTTGACGGCCTTCTTGTACATTCCGTTCCGGTAGTACTCGCCGCCGCTGGCGATGAGCTGGTCAACCTCGGAAGGCTGGGCGAGAGCCGCGCCTGCCGCGAAGGTCAGCATGAGTAGGAGCAGGGCAGGGACAAGGCGCTTCGTGAGCTTCATGATCGATCCTCTGGCATGGGCGGAAAATGGACAGGCGGAGGAATTCGAGCCTGTCGGGGCAGGGGCAATATACAAGAGCCCAAATACCCGTTCAAGCCCGAGGGCTTTCACCAATTCATTGCCTTGGAGTTCCCCAATGACCATATTTCAGCGGGCCGTCGATAGCGACCCGATCTTATTGCTATGATAAAAGCCATAACGAAAACAACTTACGGCCGCGCGGCCGCCTTCGTCCTGCTGGCCCTCGGCCTGGGGGCCTGCATGCGCGCGGTGCCGCCCGAGGCGATTCCTCCCCGCCTGTTGTTCTTCGAGCCGTATCGGGTCGACACGCTGCGCATGGGCGAGAACGACGTCCAGTTCTTCGCGCTGCACGCCGACACCGGCGAGGACGCGGTTCGCAGCGCCTACCTGCAGGACGTTCCCCAGGAAATGGACGGCGGCGGCTTCACCCTGAAACCTCCCGATCACGACCTCGTCTGGCCGCATCTCCGCTCGGACAGCCTGCTCATCGTGACCCTGCGCGTCGACGACGCGGGCCTTCGGCTGGAGAAGCAGTGGCCGGTGATGGTCGGCGTGACGCCGGGCCTCGAGATCGTCACCGTGCCGGAAGAGCTGGACCTGACCATCACCATGCGCGATTCCATCCTCTTCAAGATCGGCGTGCGCAACGAGTCTCAACCCTTCCACTTCACCTTTCGGGTCAACGGCACGTCGGTGTCCTCCGACTCCACCTACCTGTTCAAGCCTCGGTTCGTGGGGCACTACGAGGTTCACGGTCATGCCTGGAAGACCGGCGTGTTCAACGTGAATCGCACCTGGAACGTCTCGGTGAGCTGCGACGACGTCATCCCGCCGCCCCCGGTGACCGACCTGCGCGTGGGCCCCGGCCCCGCGCCCGGCGATCTGGTGGTGGCCTTCACGCCGCCCGTCGGCGAGGACGAGCTCCAGCGCTACGAGGTGCGCGCCTGGCATCAGCCGCTGGCTCCGGAACAGTGGGGAAGCACGGACCTGGTGGGTTTGCCCGATCCCACACCCGGAGCGGTGGAGGAGCGCTTCACGCTCTCGAATCTCGACGTGGGGAGCTACGTCTTCGTGCGCGTGATGGCCAAGGATTTCTGCGGCAACCCCTCGGTGTGGAGCGAACTCGCCGAGGGCAAGATCGCGGGCCATCCCGTTGCCGGCGAGGTGATCGATTGGGAGACGGGGGAGCCGGTGCCCGATCTCGAGGTGCGTTACGGTGTCGGAGATCCCGAGGATGAGGTCGTCACCTTCACCGATGCGCAGGGGCAGTTCTACTGCGCCGATGTGCCGGCCATGAGTCAGAGCCATAGCAACCCGCCGGGATTGATCCGCGACGAGGCCACCGGCGACACGGGCGAGTGGTACGACATCAGGGACTACCGCGCGGTGGACGACTCCCTCCACTACCGTCACGCCACGTTCAGGGCTCACCCCACCGAGACCGGCGCCTATCCGGAGTACCTCGAGTACCTGAGGCACATGATGAACGTGGAGATCTGGAACGACTTCGTGATTCGCGCCCGATACCCGATCGCGGTCCATGTGGAGCCCTTCGTCTACAACGACGTCGACTACGAGCAGATGCTGCGAAACGCGATGGGGATCTGGGAGGAGGACTGCGGGCTGGACCTGTTCACGGAGACCGCCGATGAGGGGCAGGCCGAACTCCTGATCCGCTACCATCCCGGCGAGTCCGGGTCGGGCTGGTACAGCGTTCTCGACCGCGAGGTGGACACGGAGATTCCTCTGCGCGCCGAGATTCACTGGATGGCGAACGGACAGCCGGGCAGCGAGCAATCCATGCAGCGCGTGATACTCCACGAGCTGGGTCACGCTCTGGGACCCTGGAACCACAGCTTCGAGTCGCTCCACGTGCTGGCCACCACCAACCAGGTGGACCGTCCCACCGCGGACGAGATCAAACTGATCCGGATCCTCTATCACATGAATCCGCGCGAGAACCTGAGTCTGCTGATCGGCGAGTAGCCCTGCGTCTCGCCCTCGACGGGAAAGCTATCTCAGGAGGGTCAGCTTCTTGCGGTCGACGGGAGCGCCGTCCAGCGTGAGTCGCGCGAAGTAGATGCCGCTGGGCTGCGAAACCCCCGCGCCGTCCCTGCCGTCCCACACCACGAATCCAGGCCCGACCGGCAGGTCGGCCCCGAGCAGCTCGCGGAGGCGGCGGCCGGAGGCGTCGTGGATCGTCAGCTCCGCGCGTCCCGCCCGGCTCAGCTCATAGCGGAGATGGCTCCGGGGGTTGAAGGGGTTGGGATGGGGGTCGAGGAGGCGGCCGGCGGCGGACGCCTGCTGGGGCTGGTCGTCGTCGGGCGGCGTGGCGGACAGGTTGAACCCGGCCGCGTCGAGGATGTCGTCGAGTAGAGGGCCGGGGATCGTCGGCAGCGAGGGCGTGACCGAGTCCGTACCCGTTTCGGTGTACTCCACGATGCTGTCCATGCTCAGGAAGCCGCCGGTGTCGAACGCGAGGTCGGCCGCCACCAGGTAGACCTCCTCGCCGATGATGCTCGCGCAGTCCCAGATGCGCAGATCCATCGCGTGACCGTCCGTGCCCGTCTCCATGAACAGCATGGACTCGTCGTGGGTCCGGACGAGGCCGACGAACAGGCGGCCGATGTCGTCGCCGCCGCCGACGAGCAGGCTGATGCGGTTCTCCGTCAGCGTGAAGGGCTCGGTTCGGATGAGGCCGACGGGCAGGTAGCCCTGGGTATCGCCCTCCTGTCCGTGGACGGGCGCGGGGAAATCCTCGTTGGTGGCGACGTAGCTGTTGCCCTCCATGTTGCTGGGCGTGTCGCCGCGGTAGTAGGGGTTGTCGCCCCAGGTGGGCTGGTTGTTGAAGGCCGTCCCGAAGAGCACGCTCCAGTTTGCATTGAATTCGTCGGCGAGGGGGATCACCTGGGGCACGCCGCCCGGCGCCTCCATGTCGATGTGATCGAAGCGGTAGTAGTAGATCGGATCGTCGGGGGTGCTGATGGCGTTGTGGCGGCTGAAGACGGTCTCGTCGCCCAGGTCGCTGATCTCGGGCGCGTTGCCCAGGTCGATGATGGTGAGGTCGTCCTTGGTCCAGGGCCCGTAGAGCGTGGGGCTGCTGACGTGGCTGGTCCCCTGCACGTACTGCTCGGTGAAGAACAGATGGTAGAGCCCGCCCGCCAGAAGCAGCTGCACGCTCTCGATCACGGCCGAACTGTCGTTGACGAAGAAGGGCCCCTGATCCGTCCAGTTCACCAGGTCGGAGCTCGTGCCGAGACTGATGGCCCCGAGGTCGTCCGCGGTGGTGGCGGTGTTGAGCATGAGGTACTCGTCCTCGATGAGATCGTGGAAGATCTCCGGGTCCCGGCAGTTGGACCAGCTGCCTTCGGCCCACGCCGCCCAGCTGCCCGGGCTGTAGACGGGGCTGATCGGCCAGCGGATCCAGCCGTAGAGGTCGTAACCCAGGGCCAGGCCGGTCTGCTGGGTCACCGCGTCGCTCACGCCGGTGTAGAACATGTAGTAGTTGCCGTTGTGCGGCACGACCTTCGGCGCCCAGATGAACTTGCTGTTCCAGGTGCCGGGCGGCACCTCGCTCACCGGCAGGATGCTGTCCTGCCGCTCCCAGTGCCGCAGGTCCGTGCTCGTGAGATGCCCCAGCCACCTCTCGCTGCGCAGATAGTCCGGAGGGATGGGAGGGAAGCTGTGGATATAGTAGAGGTGGTAGATGCCATCGCTCTTCACCAGAGCGTGGTCTTTGCACTGGAGCCCCTGCTCCTCGACGAAGTAGGGTTGCTCGAAATCGAAGCGCACCGCGCCTTGGGCCCGCCCATGAGCGAAGATCGCCACGAGGCCGGCCAGGAGGACGAGAAGGCGCCCGAGGGGGATGGGGCGAGAAGCAAGTGTCATACTGGTCCTGCGAGAGGTTGCTGTGAGGCTGATGATGCGCGATGATTATATCAGACGGGTTCGACTAAGGTCAAATCAGCCATGGAGTTGTAGAATTTCGGATCCTATCCGGTTGTAGTCCGCGCTTCCCGTCGATGTCGCGGCGCTTCCGGTCGATTTCCGATGAGGATCATTCGAGGGGAACATCGAGCGTGCGCAAGATGAAGATCGGCGAGATCGCGGGCATCGAGGTGATTCTCCACGGCACCTTCCCGGTGTTCGTGTTGGGCCTGGGCCTGATCGTCCTGATCGGGCAGGGCGCCGAGGCAGCGGCGATGGTGGTGGGCACGTTGATCGCGCTGTTCGGCTTCGTGCTGCTCCACGAACTGGGTCACAGCCTCGTGGCCCAGCGGCTGGGCATCAGGGTGCGCGCCATCACGCTCATGCCCCTGGGCGGCCTCGCCATGACGGAGTCCATGCCCCGCCTTCCGAGTCACGAGGTGATGATCGCCCTGGCCGGCCCCGCGGTGAACTTCGTGCTGGCGGGTCTGTTCGCCCTGCTGCAGCTGCTCACCGGCGGCGGGTCAGTGGCGGCGCTGGCCTCCGCGGAGTTCGTCCGCTATCTGATCATGGCCAACCTCATCCTGGGCCTCTTCAACCTGGTGCCGGCCTTCCCGATGGACGGCGGCCGGGTCCTGCGGGCGCTCATGGCCACGCGGCTCTCCTACGAAGTCGCGACCCGGCGCGCCGTGATCGTGGGTCGGATCTTCGCCGGCCTGTTCGTCCTGGCGGGTTTCCTGCGGCCCTCCTTCATGATGCTCGGCCTGATCGGGGTCTTTCTCTTCGTGGCCGGGGGGCGGGAGCTCAAGGCGATGCGCCTCGATCAGCTGCTGCATCGACGGAGCGTGCAGGAGTTCGCCGATTCCCAGCCCTGGTTCCTGGCCGACCGGGACACGCTCTTCGGCGAAGTCTGCGGCGTACTCGGCGCCAACCCGGAGCTGGGCTACACGGTGGTGGCCATGGAGGGTTTTCGCTTCGGGCTGCTGACGCGGCGGGAGCTGCTTTCGGCCTGCATGGTGATGCCGCCGGGCCTGCGCCTGCATCATGTCGTGGAGCGATCCCTGCCCCCACTGCGCGCCGACGCCACGGTGGCGATGGCCCTCGGCAGGCTCAGAGGGAACCGCAGCGTCGCCCTGCCCCTGATCCAGAACGGCGAGGTGGTGGGGGTGGTCGCCCGCTCCACCCTGGAGCGGCAGCTCGCCGATCTCACGGGTCGTGGCCCGGGATCCTCCGGCGCCTGACTAGTCGGTGATCGGACCCGCCAGGTGCAGCACGGCGGCCACAAGACCCCGCGTGCCGTCGGCGAGGAAGGCGCTGTCCAGTTCCGGCAGGCTGTCGGCGTCGGTGTTGGCGTGGGGGAACAGGTCGTGGGGACCCTCATGTAACCACAGCGCGGGCAAGCCGTACTGCCAGAACTGCAGGTGGTCGCTGGCGCCGATGCTGACGCCCGGGACCCACCGGAGGGAGTCGACCTCGATGAACTGCGTCGACTCCTGAACCCAAGGTAGTGCCGAGACGGCATGGTCGACGCTCACCGAATCGCAGATCAGCGTGGCGTCGGGCAGGTCGGCGTCGTAGCCGAGCATGTCGACGTTGATCATGCAGACGAGGCTTTCCGCCTCGGCGTCACCGAACCAGTACTCGGCCTCCCTTCGGCTGCCGTGCATGCCCCACTCCTCGTTGGCGAAGAAGATCAGCTTCACGCTTCTCTCCAGCGGCAGATCCGGCAGGATCCGCGCCAGCTCCATCACGGCCGCCGCGCCGGTGGCGTTGTCGATGGTTCCGGGCGCGCGCGCGGAGGAGTCCTGGTGGCTCTCGGGGTGGTCGAAGCAGTCCCAGTGGGCTCCGACGACGATCACCTGCTCCGGCCTGCTCCGGCCGGGGAAGGAGGAAACGACATTGGCCGTGTGGATCCACCGGAGCCGGTAGAAGCTGAAGCTGTCCGTCTCGGCGGGCGCGCCCTGCTCCGCGAGGGTCTCCAGCAGCCAGGTCACGGTGGCGGCGGTGCCCGGGTCGTAGTACATCCAGCGGCTCTGGATTCCGCTGAGGGCCGTCACCGAGGCGAGAAGATGGGACTCGGATACCCGTCCGACGGCGCCGCGGATGAATCGCGTCCGCGGATCGACTTCGGGATCCGTGGAGCAGCCCATCAGAAGTACCAGGAGGAGCAGGAGAGAAAGGGGTCGGCTCATGGCCCCAGGATACGCGAGGCCGGAGACGGAGACAAGCCGCGGCTCTGGCGTCTTTGTTGCTTGCGTCAACCCTTGGCCCCACCTAGTATCTCGGCGCGGTGAACCCGCGTCAGGACGGGGCCTGGAGAGGAGCGGATATGAACTGCCCACGCTGCACCCACGACATACCGGCCGAGGCCAGCTTCTGCCCACGCTGCGGTCTCGATCTCGCCAAGGTGAGCGTCGAGCCGGAGGAGCCCGAAGCGGCTGAAGAGGAGTTCGCGCCTGAAGCGGAATTCGAGCCCGCCGCCGGATTCGAACCCGAAGGCGGAAGCGACGCGGAGAGCGGCGGCCTCTGGCCCTCGATGCTTCGCATCCACGCGACCCGCGGACCCAAGCGTCCCGTGGTCGCGACCACGCTGGCCTTCTTCTTCGGACCGTTCACCTATCTCTATCTCGAGCAGGCGAACTGGTTCTGGTGGGGCCTGCTGGGAGGCTTCTTCTTCATTCTCGTCAGTCGGCTGGAGGCGATTCCGATCCTGGTGATCGGCTATATCCTCCACGCCTACGACGTGGCCCAGCTTCTGAACGAGGAGCACGAAAAGCCGGCCGCGGAAACGCCGGAAGTCGAGATCGAGGCGATGTAGGGCGATCCCGCCTCCCGCGGGAAACCATCTAGGATCGAGGCAACATGGACTGGCTGGGGCTGCACGACCGTATCGAGGAGTACTACCGCTGGCGGCGGGAGAAGCATCCTCCCTATCCGGACCTCCATCTCGAGTGGGGCCTTTTCCAGCAGCTCGGCGGACTCCTGCGACACGAGATCGGTGACGACCCGGACGACGCCGACAACCGCCTCGACGAGGTCGAGCGGGTGCTGCACGACCTTCAGGACCAGGACCGCCGCTTCGAGGATCTCGCCCACTGGGAGCGCTGGCTCGAAGCCCAGGGCGGAATCCGCCCGAAGACGCCCGCCCCCGACATCGAAGCGCTCGAGAGCGGCTTCCGCGCGGGCCTGAATCTACCCGACGACACGGAGATGGACGCCCTGCTCCGGACCGTGGCGCCCCTCGAGGCCCTGCCCGAGGCCCTGCGCCGGGCGGTGCAGTGCCAGGCCTTCGCGCGCCTGTTCGCCACCATGGCCGAGTTCTTCACCTACCGGGATGAGGCCGAGGTCGGGCGTCGGCTCTTCGCCCTCGCCTCGCTGACGGGCGGCAGGCCCTCGCGCCACTGGTTGTATCGCGCCCGCTGGGAGCGTCTGGCCGGGGAGGCGGGAGCCGCCATGTCCGTGCTGGAGGCCGGTCTGAAGCACTTTCCCGACGACATCGAACTCATCCGCACGCTGGCCGAGGAACGGGATCGTGCCGGGGACCTTCCGGGCGCCATCGAACTGCTGGAGGGTGCCGTCGCACGCCAGCCCGAATGGCCGGACCTTCGCTACGACCTGGCCCGTCTTCTGGGAGAGCACCAGCACCCGGAGGAGTCCCTCCTTCATATCGGCAAGGCACTGGAGCTCAATCCCCGCTACACCCGAGCGTCGATCACCCGCGCCGAGGTTCTGCTGGAGATCGGCGAGAGCGACGCGGCGGCGACGGAACTCGAGACGCTCCGCGAGCGGGACGTGGCCACCGGCCGCGTCTACGAACTCCTCAGTCAGATCTACGCGGAGCGGGAGGACGGCGTCCGCGCCGAGCGTTTCGGCGTGCTCGCCCAGGAGCTCCTGGAGTCCGAGGCGGATCAGGAGTTCGGGGCGGGCTAGGGGCGCGGTCGCATCGTGACTCCCTCAACCTCATGATTCCCAATCGTTTCGGTAATCCGGGGTCCGCCGTTTTTTTCCACTTCCCATCGGAAATCTGGTAAAATTCTGGTCTCCCAAGAGGTGACCATGCAAGGACTCCCCAT
Source organism: uncultured bacterium (assembly GCA_964399495.1). Lineage (GTDB taxonomy): Bacteria > Krumholzibacteriota > Krumholzibacteriia > JACNKJ01 > JACNKJ01 > CAYNQX01. The sequence goes on along the minus strand of CAYNQX010000004.1, from coordinate 33,959 downwards.
GCGCGAGCGGGCCCTGAACCGGGTTCCGCTGCTCATCGTCGTCACGATACTGCTCCTCGCCCCGCCGGCTTTCGCCTACGAGCTGCTGGATTTCGAGCAGCCCTATTTCCTCGAGGATGTGGGCTGGCAGTGCAAGGATCACACGATCGTCAAGCATGACGGGCTCTACCACGTGTTCTATATCCAGAGCTTGCCGCCGGACGGGCACTGGATGCGCACCGAGAAGTGGTTTGGCCACATCACCAGCCCGGACCTGCGCCATTGGACCCAGCACGCCAACGTGTTGTCGGTGGATGTCCCCAATCCCGCCGCCTGGGAGTCGGAGTTCGTCTGGGCGCCGAAGATCATCGAAGATCCCAACAGCAACGACTGGCTGATGTACTACACGGGCGCCAACTACGAGGTGGCCCAGCAGGTCGGCCTGGCCTCGAGCCACAATCTCATCAACTGGTATCGTTTCGGCGGCAATCCGATCTACTCCCCCTCCTCCTGGGGGGTCTGGGACCCGAATCTGTGGTCCAACTGCCGCGATCCGGAGATCTACTTCGAGCCCGATTCCCTCAAGCACTACATGTTCAACACAGCCAGCGCGGAGCCCGACAGCATGGGCGCGATCAGCCTGGCCGAGAGCTCGACCCTGTCCACCTGGACCGACCTCGGGCCCTTCTTCGTGAACGACAGCCAGAACGTCATGGAGAGCGTGCAGTTCGTGAAGCGCGAGGGCGCCTACCATCTGTTCTTCACCGAGGAGGGCGAGGACGCCATCAGCCACATCTCGAGTCCCTCGCTCTTCAGCGGCTGGGCCAAGGAGAACCGCAGCTACGTCGAGCTCGGACATGCCTGCGAGGTCACCCCGGACGACGATGGCACCGATCTCTGGAGCCGTCACCGCGCTCTGAGTCTGGCCGACGGGTTCCAGTTCTTCTTCCGCTTCGGCCGGGTGGAGTTCGACACGGTCGACGGCGTTCCCGAGATCGCCTTCGATGAGGGATTCGGCGACGACTGGCAGATCGTCTTCGGCACCGCCTTCAACTATCAGCCGACATGGGGGGACAATCCCTACGAAAGAGGCGAACCCCACACCGGGATGGAGGGCAACAGCTACGTCGCCACCTACGAGTTCTTCCCCAACCCCAGCATCGTCCCGCCGGGACGGATCCAGGGCGGCATGCCCACTGGAATGATCCGCACGCCGGCCTTCGACCTGAGCGGCGACCGGATGAGCCTGCTGGTGGGCGGCGGCAACCAGCCCGGCCTCGCGTTCGTGGCCATGGTGCGGGCCTCCGACAACCATATCCTGTTCTGGGAGACAGGCGCCGACAGCCACTCCCTGAGTGAGAAGCTCTGGGATCTCTCCACCCTCGCCGGCGAGACGGTGTACATGGCGATCGCCGATCTCAGCTCGGATTCCTACCAGGGGCATATCGCCGTGGACAGCATCGAGGAGTACCTGCGCAGCGGCAACGATCCCATCACGCCCTCGACGCCACTGGTCGACGGGCCCAACATCGGTCAGGTGTTGATCGACGCCGGCTTCGACTGGGTGGACGCCCCCGAGATGCCGACCGCCGCCGAGGCGGCCCGCCTCCTCGCGCCCTATCCCAACCCCTTCAATCCGAGTACACGGATCCGCTACGAGCTGGGACGGGCGGGACACGCCGAGTTGACGATCCTCGACACCCAGGGGCGCCGCGTGTGTGTCCTGTTGGACGAAAAGATGGAGGCCGGCCCCGGTTTCGTACGCTGGGACGCACAGAGCGATCGGGGAGAGCTGATGGCGAGCGGTATCTACTTTGCCCATCTCCGCCTGGACGGCGACTCCGCCGGCAGACAGAAGCTGGTG
>CAYNQX010000004.1:0-32016 GCA_964399495.1 uncultured bacterium | reverse complement strand
CTCTACCAGATTCTCACGGTGCCCGACATCGAGGCCGCCCACGACTTCATCCAGTCCAAAATCGTCGAGGTGGTTCTCCTCGATCTCGATTTCCATGGCAGGAACGAAGGCTACGAGTTCCTGGAGTATCTCCAGGCCCACTACCCGGAGATTCCCGTGATCATGGTTTCCCTGCACGAGAAACCGCAGTTCGTGGTGAAGGCCATGCAACTCGGCGCGGTGGGCTACCTGGGAAAGACTCCCAGCCGAGGTGAGCTCGACCTGAATCTGCGCACCGCCCTCGAACTGCGTAGCTCCCGTATCCGCATTCGCGCCCTGAACGAGGAAGCCGCGAGCGAGGATGCGATCGTCGGCAACTCCTCGGCGATCGGCCGTCTCCGCCAGGACATCCGCCGCTTCGCCGGTTTCGACCGCCCCGTGCTCATCTCCGGCGAGCCGGGCACGGGCAAGAATCTCTGCGCACAGGCGATCCACAGCTTCAGCGCTCGGAGCGACGAACCCTTCGTCACCGTCAACTGCGCGGCGTTCACTCCCACGCTGCTGGAGAGCGAGATCTTCGGTCACGAGCGCGGCGCGTTCGAGGACGCCCAGCGTCGGCGCGTGGGCCGCCTCCAGGAGGCCGGCCAGGGGACGATCTACCTCGACGGCGTCGCCGCGATGAGCGCCGAGACCCAGCACAAGCTGAGTCGCGTCATCACGGAGCGGAGCTTCCGCCCCCTCGGCAGCCAGCAGATCGTGCCCCTGCGCGCGAGGATCATCGCCGGCAGCTGCACGGATCTCGTCCGCGAAGTGCGCGAGCGCCGGTTCCTCCAGGCGCTCCTGCTGCAGTTGAACGTCCTGCCGCTGCGCCTGCCGCCCCTGCGGGAGCGCGTGGAGGACATCGAACCCCTGGCGCAACATCTCATCTACAGGATCTCCCTGGAGATGAAGCGGACGGTGCCGACCCTGGCCCGGGACGCCCTGCGCATTCTCCAGCGGCAGAACTGGCGGGGAAACGTTCGCGAGCTGCGGGGCGTGATCGAGAACGCTCTCGTCCACAACTCCGGCAGCAGCCTCGAGCCCGGAGACTTCAAGCTGATCGACGGAGACGCCTTCGAGGGTCTCAGCTACGAGGAGGCCAAGTCGAAGGCCATGGAGCAGTTCCAGCGCAGCTACACGCTGCCGATCCTGCGAGCCACCCAGGGTTCCGTCACCCGGGCCTGCGAGATCATGGGCCTGCCGCGGCAGACCCTCTACCGGATCATGCGCAAGCTGAACCTGAACAAGGAGCAGTTCCGGGGAAAGGGAAAGCTCTCCCGGGCGGCTCGCGACGCCGACGGCTGATCACGCACTTCCCCGCCGGCGTCGGCGCTGCTATGCTGGCGCCATGGAACTCTTCGACCGCAAGGCGCCGGCCCCCCTGGCCGAACGGATGCGCCCCCGCAACCTGGACGAATTCGTCGGCCAGCAACATCTCCTCGCCGAGGGCAAGCCGCTGCGTCGCTACCTCGAGAGCGGCGCGCTCTCGAGCTCCCTGCTGTTCTGGGGTCCTCCCGGCACCGGCAAGACCACCCTCGCGCGCATCCTGGCCGGCATCGTGGCGGCGGAGTTCGTCAACTTCAGCGCGGTGACCAGCGGCGTCAAGGAGGTGCGCGCGCTGGTGGCCGCCGCCCGCGACCGCCTGCGCATGGATGGCCGCCGCACGCTGCTCTTCGTCGACGAGATCCACCGCTTCAACAAGGCCCAGCAGGACGCCTTCCTGCCCCACGTCGAGGACGGCACCGTGATCCTGGTGGGCGCCACCACCGAGAATCCCAGCTTCGAGGTGAACAGCGCGCTGCTGAGCCGCAGCCGCGTGTTCACCCTGCTCGGGCTCGAGGAGGACGCGATTCTCATACTGCTGGAACGCGCGATGAACGATGAAGAGCGCGGCCTCGGCGGACGCGGCCTCTCCACCGAGGAGGGCGTGCTCCAGCTCATCGCTGGCGGCGCCAACGGCGACGCCCGCGGCGCGCTCAACTCCCTGGAGATGCTCGCCGAGAGCCTGCCCGACGGCGGACGCCTGGAGACCGCGGCCGCCGCCGAGCTGCTGAAACGGCGCGCCCACCGCTACGACAAGGCGGGCGAGGAGCACTTCAACCTGATCAGCGCGCTCCACAAGAGTCTGCGCGACAGCGACCCCGACGCCTCGCTCTACTGGGCCGCGCGCATGCTGGCCTCCGGCGAGGACCCTCTCTACGTGATGCGGCGCCTGGTGCGCTTCGCCAGCGAGGATATCGGCAACGCCGATCCCCGCGCCCTGCAGGTGGCCGTGTCCGGCATGCAGGCCCTGCACTTCCTCGGCATGCCCGAAGGCGACACGGCCGTCGCCCAGACGGTGCTCTACCTGGCCACCGCGCCCAAGAGCAACCGCGTCTACACGGCGGTGAAGGCGGCCAGGCGCGACGTGGAAGACCTGCCCGACGCCCCCGTGCCCCTGCACCTGCGCAACGCACCCACCAAGCTCATGAAGGAGCTGGGTTACGGCGACGGCTACGTCTACGCCCACGACGACCCCGACGGCGGCCTCGCCCAGAGCCACTTCCCCGACGAGATCGGCCACCGCAGCTACTACGAACCCACCGAGCACGGCTACGAGTCGCGCATCCGCGCCTTCCTCGAGTGGCGGCGCGAGCAGCGGTCCGGGAGCGAGGAGCGATGAGCGGCGAGGCGGTGACCCTGAGGCATCTGCGCGAGGACGATCTGGAGGAGGCCCTCTCCCTCTGGGCGCGTGCCGGGATCGAGATCACCCTCAGCGACCGGCTCGAGGAGCTCGTGAAGGTGCTCGATCGCAATCCCGACACCTGCCTGGCCGCGGTGGACGGCGCGGGAAGCATCGTCGGGGCGGTGCTGGGCACCTTCGACGGGCGCCGGGCGCACCTGTGGCATCTGGCCGTGGCGCCGGAGCGTCAGGGCCGGGGAATCGGTGGCGCGCTGATGGCGGAGCTGGAGCGGATCTGGAGGGAGATGGGCGTGGTGAAGATCTCCTTCAGCACGGAGATCGCCAACGCGTCCGCCATGAGATTCTACGAGCATCTGGGATACGAACTCCGTAGCGACATCCGCTACGTGAGCAAGGTGCTGCGAACGGAGTCCTGAGGGATTGCGCCGGCACCATCGAGGAGGCGAGGACCATGGCGGAGAAGGCGAAGCCCGACTGGTGGGAGGGCTTCTTCAAGGGCAGCTGGATCGAGTTCCAGCGCAGCATGGACGAGCCCGCGCTCGTCGAACCCGCCGTGGATTTCCTCGAGGCGGTGCTCGACCTGAGCCCCGGCGAGCGGGTCCTGGACGCGCCCTGCGGCGACGGGCGCATCGGCAGGGAGTTCGCCCGCCGCGGCTATCGGGTGACCGGCCTGGACATCACCCCCTCGTTGCTCAAGGCGGGCCGTCGCGAGGCGAAGGCCGAGGGGCTGGATGTGGAGTGGGTGGAGGGCGACATGCGCAAGCTCGCCTGGCGGAACCGCCATCACCTGGCTCTTTGCTGGTGGGGCAGTTTCGGCTATTTCAGCGATGCCGACAACCTGCGCCACGTGAAGGCCGTGGCTCGCGGCCTGAAACCCGGCGGCGTCTTCGCCCTGGACACGCACTCGCCGGAAACCCTGTTCCCGTCCTTCGCCTCCCGCAGCTGGACCGAGCGCAACGGAGTGCTCAGCCTCACGGAGAACACCTACGACACCGCCACCGGTCGCATCGAATCCGAGTGGACCCTGATCAGGGGCGGCAAGCGCAGGGTGGCTCGCAGCTCGATCCGCCTCTACACGGTTCGGGAACTGCACGAGCTCTTCCGCCAGGCCGGGTTCGTGGAGTTCAGGGAGTTCGCCGATTACGAAGGCGAATCCTTCGGCCTGGATTCCCGGCGGCTGGTGTTCCTCGCGACGAAATCGCTGGACTGATCCAGCTCACGGCGAGCGGGGGACAGGGGCTCGCCGCGTCGATGTCGATGCCCGGTTCCGGTATGATTGGCATTAATTCCATATATTGTGGCCCCAGGCGTCCAAGGTCTCCAGATATTGTGGATTTTGTGGCGCACCTCTGATTTTTCTATCTTAACCCTCTCGCGCCGTCCCGATTCGCGGGCTACAATATGGGCCGCCAACGGCTGCTCGATTCCGAGATCCATTCGTCCCGAAAGGGGAACTCTTGCGCCGGCTCAGGCAGATCTCCCTCCTCGCGTCCGCTCTCCTCATCGTCGCCACCGGCGCGAGGGGAGCCGAGTCCGCGTGGCCCACGTCGCCGATCCTCGGGCCCGACACGCTCTCGGTCGACCATCGGATGACGATGGAATCCGAGATCGCGCTGCTGCGGGCCCAGGTGGAGGGCGCCGGGGGCGGCTTCGAGGTGGGGGAGACCAGCTTCATGCGCCTGAGCAGGGAGGAGCGCGATCGGCGTCTTCTGCATCGCCCCTGGCCGGAGCCCAGCCGCAGCGCTCGCGACGACTACGATTTCCTCGGCGGCCGCGAGGGCGTGAGCCTCGACTGGCGGAACAACGGCGGGGACTTCGTCACCGGCGTGCGCGATCAGTCCGACTGCGGGGCCTGCTGGGACTTCGCCGCCACGGCCGCCCTCGAGAGCGCCTTCCTCATCGCCATCGGCGGCGGATCGGTGCCCGACTACGATCTCTCGGAGCAGTACGTCCTCTCCTGCATGGACGACTACGGCCTCGGCAGCGGCTGCAACGGCGGCTGGGACGAGGATGTGTACTGGTTCTCCCGCAGCGTCGGCATGATCGACGAGCTCTGCCTGCCCTACGAGGGCAGCGAGGAGCATCCCTGCGGCGACATCTGTCCCAACTCCGAGGACTCGCGTCGCTACTTCGACGCCGACGGCCTGGTGTGCAGCGGTCTCAACGTGGCCGCCGTGAAGAACGCACTCGAGAACCACGGCCCACTCTCCACGACCATGACCGTCTACAGCACCTTCGAGGCCTACGAGAGCGGCGTCTACGAGGCCAGCGGGGTCGTGACGGGCTATCACGCCGTGGCGATCATCGGCTACAACGACACCTACGAGTACTTCATCGCCAAGAACAGCTGGGGCCAGGGCTGGGGCATGGGCGGCTTCTTCTTCATCGCCTACGACTCCGGCTGCCAGTTCGGCAACTGGACCCGCTGGACGAGCTTCGATCCCACCGGCATGGGTCCTTTCGCCTCCATGTCCGTGGGCGACCGCCGCCCCGACACCGGCGACCCGGTGCTGTTCCAGGACCACTCCGTGCCGGTGAGCGGCGAGATCGTGAGCTGGGAGTGGGACTTCGAGGGCGACGGCCTGGTGGACGCCACGGGACCGGGACCCCACTACCACGTGTTCACCAGCCCCGGCATCGCCAGCCCCTGGCTGCGCGTCACCGACATCGACGGTCAGGAGAACGTGGCGAGTCTGACGGACTGGCTCACGGTGCTCTGGGGCGGCCCGGTCTGGCACATCGACGAGGCCCTGGGCAGTCCCGACGGCGACGGCAGCCCCGGCGCCCCCTTCAGCGACATCCAGTTCGGTCTGAACATCGCCGCTCCCGGCGATTCCGTGGCCGTGATGCCCGGCACCTATCGCGGGCTCATGAACACCGAGCTGATGAACTGGGGCAAGGAGATCGTGCTGCGCGCAGGCGGCGAGCCCGGCTCCGTGGTGCTGGACGGCGAGAACGCGAAACGCCTCCTGCTGCTGGACGCCACGCCCGAGGGCGACGACGGCGCCGGCCCCGGCCTCTGCATCGAGGGGATCCGGTTCACCGGCGGCGCCGACCTCATGCGCGGCGGCGCGGTGCTGGTGGAGAACGCGGTGGTGAACTTCCGGGACTGCAGCTTCATCGGCAGCGCCGTGGGGCCGGACACGCAGGCCGACGGCGGAGCGATCTGGATCGAGGGCGACGCCACGTTCCAGGGCTGCGAATTCCAGACCAACCACGCCGTCGGCGAGGGCGGGGCCATCTACGGCCAGAACGCGCAGATCGAGCTGGAGGGCTGCGTGTTCACGAGCAACGACGCCGACGCCAAGGGCGGCGCCGTCCACCTGGACGGCGGTGCGCTCACCGTGAGCCACGGACTCTTCGACGACAACCAGTCCGGTCTGCAGGGCGGCGCGATTCACCTGCTGGACGCGTCGGCCACCGTGGACGCGAGCCTGTTCCGCGCCAACAGGGTGCCTGCCGGCGCCCCGGGAATGAGCGGCGGCGGCGCGATCGCCTGGACGGCGCCGGGATACTCCGCGACGCTGAGCAACAGCATCTTCATCGAGAACGAGGGACCCATCGGCGGCGCCCTGCTGCTGTCCGACGGAACCATTTCCGCGACGCAACTCAGCGTCTGGGGGAACGACGCGAGCTTCATGGGGGGCGGTCTCGCCGCGATCGGCGGCGACGCGGAGAGCCTCGACCTGAGCAACTCGATCTTCTGGGGCAACACGTCGCCGACGAACCCCCAGATCCTGGCGCCCGGAGCCGGCGAGGCGAGCATCCGCCACTGTCTGGTGGAGGGCGGCATTCCCGGAATCGCGATCCTGACGACGGATCCCGATTTCGTCGACCCCGCTTCCGGCGACTTCCACCTGGCGGCGGGCAGTCCCTGCCTGGGCGCCGGTCTCGCCGAGACGGCTCCGCCGCTGGACTACGAGAATCTCCCCCGGCCCAACCCGCCGGCCAGCCTGCCCGACCTCGGCGCCTGCGAGTCGCCTCTGGCGGGCGAGACGGCCGCCGAGACGGCGCCGGCCTCGCGCCTCTCCTTCGAGGGCGCGTTCCCGAACCCCTTCAACCCCCGCACCACGTTCTCCTTCTCGCTGCCGGAGCCCGCGCAAGTGCGCCTGAGGGTGTTCCAGTCCACGGGACGCCAGGTCGCGACCGTGCTGGACGAAAGCCTGGGCGCCGGACGACACCGGATCGACTGGACGGCCCTTGGCGACGAGGAGGGGCACTCCCTGGCCAGCGGCGTCTACCTGGTGAGCCTGGAGGCCCACTACGCCGACGGGCGAGAGGAGCGGGGGATGCAGAAGGTGATGCTCGTCAAATAGCGCTCGGTCGGGCTTCTTCTCGCTTCACTTCGCCTCGGGATCGAACTCGGTAAACCCCCTTGCCGCGGCTCGGCTCAGAGGCGCTCGACAGAAGCCCTCCCTCGCTTGCGGATCCGAACCGTCACGAACCCCCGCCGAACCCGGCGGGGGCGTTTGCGGAGCCTCTAGCGCAGCGGCACGAAGCGCACGGGGATGATGCGCTCCTCGACGAGTTCGCCCGCCCGCTTGCGGATCAGCAGCAGGTCCTGCACATCCACGCCCACGGGAATCACCATGCGTCCGCCCTCGGCGAGCTGCTCCGTGAGCGCGTCGGGCACGCTTTCCGGCGCCGCGGTGACGAGGATGGCGTCGAAGGGCGCGGCTTCGGGCCGGCCGAGGCGGCCGTCGCCGGTGCGCAGGGACACGTCGGCATGGCCCGCCTTCTTCAGATTTCTCGCCGCCCGGTCGAGAAGCCTGCGATCGCGCTCGATGCTGAACACCGTCGCGCCCATCGCGGCGAGCACGGCGGCCTGGTAGCCGGAGCCCGTGCCGATCTCGAGCGCGCGGCATCCCGGCGCGACCTCGGCGCGTTCGGCCATGAGCGCCACGATGTAGGGCTGGCTGATGGTCTGCTCCGGGCCGAGGGGCAAGGGGGTGTCTGCGTAGGACTCCCCGCGCCACTGCCTCGGTACGAAGAGGTGGCGGGGTACGGACTCCATGGCCGCGAGCACCCTCGGGTCGCGAATGCCACGAGGCCGGAGTTGCTTGCGGACCATTTCGGAGCGCAGACTGTCGAAATCCATCACCTACCCCGGAATTCTTTCGTAGATCTTGTAAAAACGGAACTTACGCTGTCCGGGCGAATTGACCTGAGCCACCCCATCGAGTAAATTCTCTCAGTCCTGAATCCTTGCAGGAGGTCTACCGCCATGAAGATGGGACTGCGCGGGCTCGCGTTCACACTGATCATTCTACTCGCATCCACGGCCATCGCGGAACCCGGAGTTCCCGGCGTTCCCGCCGAACTGGGCGGACCCGGCTTCGCCGAGTGGGCGAAGAACAACCCCGGTGAGGGCTGGGAGACCGGCACGCCCACCGCGGCCGGCAACCCGAATGCGGTGAAGGGCGGTCGCCTGCGCATGGCGATGCAGGAGTTCCCGGCCACGCTGCGGATCGAGGGCAAGGATTCCAACAGTACCTTCCTCACCGCGGTGTCCGGCCTCATCTTCGAGCCACTGCTCACCCTGGATCCCAACACCCTCGAGGTGGCGTCCGTGCTCGCGACGCACTGGCGGGTTTCCGAGGACAAGATGACCTTCAGCTTCCGCCTCAATCCGGAAGCTCGCTGGGAGGACGGCGCGCCGGTCACCGCCGACGACGTGCTCGCCACCTGGCGCCTGCTGGTGGACGAGGGGATCCTCTTCCCCTACACGAACATCCTCTACGGCAAGTACGAGGAGCCGGTCAGCGAGAGCCCTTACCTCTTCCACGTCACCACCAAGGAGGAGAACTGGCGCCATTTCCTCTACTTCTCCATCTCCATGAAGGTCATGCCCGCGCACATCATCGGCGGCCTGGACGGCGGCGAGTACCTGGAGGAGTTCCAGTTCAAGATGGTGCCCGGCAGCGGTCCCTACGAGCTGCTCGAGGAGAACGTCGACAAGGGCCGCAGCATCGTGATCACGCGCCGCGACGACTGGTGGGGGGAGGACCTGCCGGAGAACCTCGGCAGCTACAACTTCGACGAGATCGAGTGGCTCGTCATCATGGACGAGCGGCTCTGGCTCGAGAAGTTCAAGAAGGGCGAGCTCGACTTCTACCAGGTCTCCCGCGCGAGCTGGTGGGCCAACGAGTTCAACTACGACGAGGTCGAGCGCGGCATCTGCCTGAAGCGGAAGGTCTACAACGAGAAGACGCAGGGCATCTCCGGCCTGGCCTTCAACATGCGCGAGTGGCCCTTCGACGACATCCGCGTGCGCAAGGCGTTCGCCCATCTCTACGATCGCGACAAGCTCATCGAGAAGCTCTTCTACGGCCAGTACGACAAGCTCTACTCCTACTTCCCGGCCGGACCCTACGAGAGCAAGGAGACGGTGAAGTACGAGTACGACCCCGAGAAGGCCAAGGAACTCCTGGCCGAGGCGGGCTACAAGACGCGCAACGCCGACGGCTGGCTGCAGGACGACAACGGGCGCATCATCGAGCTCACGCTCACCTTCGACTCGCCGAGCTGGGAGCGCATCCACACGGTGCTGCAGGAGGACCTGAAGAAGGCGGGCATCAAGCTCAACCTGAAGCAGCTCACCAGCACCACGCAGTTCCAGAACAACATGGACCACAACTTCAAGATCGCCTTCCAGGCCTGGGGCGGGCTGTTCTGGCCCAACCCCAACAGCTCCTTCCACTCCATCCAGGCCGACGAGGTGCCCTCCACCAACATCACCGGAGTGAAGGACGCCTACGTCGACTCCCTGGCCCTCGTCTACGACGAGGAGTACGACCAGGCCAAGCGCGAGGAGTACATCAAGCTCATCGACAACAGGCTCTCTGAGATCGCGCCCTACGCACTGGCCTGGTACGGACCCTTCCACCGTATCGTCTTCTGGAACAAGTTCGGCCATCCCGAAGGCTACCTCGGGCGCACCGGCGACTTCCTCGCGATCCAGTCGCTGTGGTACATCGATCCGGAGAAGGAGAAGTCGATGAACGAGGCGATCGCCGATCCCGGCATGAAGCTGCCGACCGGCGAGGTCCTCGATCAGTACTGGCTCAAGCGCCTCGGCAAGATCTAACGAACAGGAACGCTGCAACATGACCAGCTACTTCATCCGGCGCTTCCTGCTCATCATCCCGACCTTCCTCGGCATCACGGTGCTGGTGTTCACCATCATGCAGCTGGTGCCGGGGGGGCCGCTGGAGCAGGAGCTGCTCAAGCTCCAGGCCGGCATGATGACCTCCGGCGAGACGGCCGGCGGCGGCAGTTCCGACATGGTGAGCGGAATCGAGATCCCGCCCGACGCCATGGAGGAGATGCGCCGCTTCTACGGCTTCGACAAGCCGCTGCCCGTCCGCTACCTGCGCTGGCTCGGACTCTGGCCCCGTGAAATGGAGGGCGTCACCCTCCGTCCCGACAAGTGGAAGAAGATCCAGAAGGGCGTGAAGGCCCGCGCCGTGGGCGATGGCGACGACCTGGACGACTACGGTCTCGAGTGGGACTTCGAAGACCTGAACACGCGCTGGGAGATCGCCGAGGTCCTGGCCCCCGAGGAGTGGCAGGCCGACTCCACCGTGGTGGTGGCCTGGCTCAAGTTCAAGGGCTCCTGGGTTCGAAAGATGGAGGACAGCACCGCCATCAAGCCCGGCGAGTGGACCGAGCTGCCCGGCGACGTGAAGGTTCGCGCCTTCCACGACCCCGACGCCGGCTGGAAGCTCGACCTGGACACCGCCGGCATCACCGACAAGTGGCGCATCACCGAGGTCCAGCCGCCGGACGAGGACAACGATGAGCACCGCATCATCGTGGCCTGGACCAAGTTCACCGGCCTGCTCAACGGCGACCTGGGCCGCAGCTACGTCTACGCCGAGCCCGTGGGCAGCGTCATCAAGAAGCGCTTTCCGATTTCCATCTACTTCGGGCTCACCGGCTTCCTGCTCAGCTATCTCATCTGCATTCCGCTGGGTGTCTTCAAGGCGATCAAGCACACGAGCAACTTCGACGTGGCCACCAGCGCCATCGTCTTCCTGGGCTACTCGATCCCGGGCTGGGCGCTCGGCGCCGTGCTGCTGGTGCTCTTCGGCGGCGGCAGTTTCTGGGATGTGTTCCCGCTGGGCGAGTTCCGCAGCCCCGGCTGGGAGGAGTTCAGCACCTGGCGCAAGATCACCGACCAGGTCCATCACACGATCCTGCCGGTGGTCGCCTACATGGTGGGCAGCTTCGCCACCCTGACCGTGGTGATGAAGAACTCGCTGCTGGAGAACCTCGGCCAGGACTACGTCCGCACCGCCTTCGCCAAGGGACTCCACGAGCGCCGCGTGATCTTCGTGCACGCGCTGCGCAACAGCCTGATTCCGATCGCGACCGGCCTGGGCCACCTGCTCAGCCTGATCCTCGCGGGCAGCTATCTCATCGAGAAGGTGTTCAACATCCAGGGCTTCGGCCTGCTGGGCTTCACCAGCATCATCAAGCGGGACTATCCCGTCGTGCTGGGCATCCTGGTGATCGGCGCGCTTCTGCGTCTGTTCGGAAACATCTTCAGCGACATTCTCTACGCGGTGATCGACCCGCGTATCCGGTTCAAGTAGGGGGCTCCGATGGCCGAGACAAAGAACGGACGTCAGGACGTCAGCATCAGCATCTTCCGCAAGCGGATCCGCAAGTTCCGTACGATCAAGCGCGGGTACTACTCGTTCCTGCTGCTGCTCACGCTCTATTCGATCTCCTTCCTGCTGCCCGTCCTGGTGAACAACAAGCCTCTCTACGTGCGCTACGAGGGAGAGACCTACTTCCCGCTGTTCAGCTTCTACGAGTCCAACGTGTTCGGCCTCGAGGGCAGCGAGGAGCCGAATTATCGCGAACTGGAGCGGATCCTCGAGGAGAGCGGCACGGGCACGGTGGCGATGCCGCTCTATCCCTACCACCCCAACGAGTCGCTGCTGGAGCTGCCGGGTGAACCGCCCCACGCGCCCAGCGCCGAACACTGGTGCGGCACGGACAATCGCGGGCGCGACGTCTTCGCCCGCCTGCTCTACGGATTCCGAATCTCGATCAGCTTCGCGCTCATCACGACCCTCGTGGCCTACGTGGTGGGCATCACGATCGGCGCCATGCTGGGCTATTTCGGCGGGCGCTTCGATATCACGGTGCAGCGCTTCATCGAGATATGGAGTTCGATGCCCTTCCTCTACACGATGATCATCATCAGCTCCATCCTGCAGCCGAACTTCATCCTGCTCGTGTTCGTGCTCACGCTCTTCGGCTGGATGGGCATGACCTACTACGTGCGCGGCGAGTTCTATCGCGAGAAGGCCAAGGACTACGTGGCCGCGGCGATCTCTCTCGGCGCCAACAACCGCCAGGTGATCTTCAAGCACATCCTGCCCAACGCGCTCACACCGGTGGTGAGCTTCGCGCCCTTCGCGGTGGTGGGCTACATCGGGGCTTTGGTGAGCCTGGATTTTCTGGGGTTCGGTCTCGCACCGCCGACGTCGAGCTGGGGGCAGCTCGTCCAGCAGGGCATGGACGAGATCACCAACGCCTACTGGCTGGTGCTCACGCCCCTGACGGCCCTGTTCTTCACCCTGCTCATGGTCACCTTCATCGGTGAGGCCGTGCGCGAGGCTTTCGACCCCAAGGTTTTCTCGAGGTTGCGCTAATGACTGATCGTAAGAAGCTCTTCGAGATCCGGGGCCTGAAGACCCAGTTCAAGACGGAGGCGGGCACCGCCACCGCGGTCAACGGCGTGGATTTCGACATCTACGAGGGCGAGGTCCTGGGCATCGTGGGCGAGAGCGGCAGCGGCAAGAGCGTCACCGCCCTCAGCCTCACCCGACTCATTCCCAATCCGCCCGGCGAGATCGTGGCGGGCACGGTGATGTTCGGGGGCATGAACCTCCTGGAGCAGCCCTACGAGACGCTGCACAAGATCCGCGGCAAGGAGATCGCGATGATCTTCCAGGAGCCGATGACCAGCCTCAACCCCGTGTTCACGGTGGGCTACCAGATCGAGGAGATCATCGCCCTTCACGAGAACCTCTCCAAACAGGAAGTCCGGAAGCGCGCCATCGAGATGCTCGAACACGTGGGCATTCCCGACGCCGACAAGCGGATGAGCGACTATCCGCACCAGTTCTCCGGCGGCATGCGGCAGCGCGCGATGATCGCCATGGCGCTGGCCTGCAACCCGGCCCTGCTCATCGCCGACGAGCCCACCACGGCGCTCGACGTCACGATCCAGGCGCAGATCCTCGAGCTGATGCTCGAGATGAAGCGCCGTCGCGAGGAAGCGGCCGTGATGCTCATCACCCACGACCTGGCCGTGGTGGCCGAGACCTGCGAGCGCGTCATCGTGATGTACGGCGGCGTGATCCAGGAGATCGCGCCGGTGGTGGAGCTGTTCGAGAACCCGAATCACCCCTACACCGTGGGCCTGTTGAACAGCCTGCCCCGCCCGGACAAGGGGCGCCAGAAGCGCCTGGCCACGATCCGGGGCATGGTGCCGAGCATCCTGGAGATGCCGGTCGGCTGCAAGTTCTGCACGCGCTGCGACGAGGTCATGCCGCGCTGCGAAACCGAGGAGCCGCCCCTGCGCGAGATCGCGAGCGGTCACTTCGTGCGCTGCCACCTGATGGAGGGCAAGTAACATGGCCGCCAACGGAAACGACATCCTCCTGAAGGTGCAGGGCCTGGACGTCCGCTACCCGATCTTCGGCGGCGTCATGCTGCGCAAGGTCGCCGAGGTCCACGCCGTGGACGACGTGAGCTTCAACCTGTTCGACGGCGAGACGCTGGGCCTGGTGGGCGAGAGCGGCTGCGGCAAGAGCACCGTGGGCCGGGCGCTGATGAATATCCTCTGGACCACCGCGCCGGACGCCGAGATCACCGGCAGCGCCCACTTCCGGAGCGGCGGCGAGATGGTGGACCTGCTGCCTTTGGGCCGCCGCGCCATGCGGCCCCATCGCAGCGAACTCCAGATGATCTTCCAGGATCCCTACAGCTCCCTGAATCCCCGCCTCACGGTGGGGCAGATCATCGAGGAGCCCATGAAGATCCACAAGCCGGAGATGGGAAACGGCGAGCGCCTGGAGCGCGTGGGCTGGCTGCTGGACAAGGTCGGCCTCAACGCCGAGCAGAGCCACCGCTATCCCCACGAGTTCTCCGGCGGCCAGCGCCAGCGCATCGGCTTCGCGCGCGCCCTGGCGACGAACCCCAGCCTCATCATCGCCGACGAGCCCGTGAGCGCGCTCGACGTGTCGATCCAGGCCCAGGTGATCAACCTGCTCATGGACCTGCAGGAGGAGTTCGGCCTCACCTACATGTTCATCGCCCACGATCTGAGCGTGGTGGAGCACATCAGCACGCGCATCGCGGTGATGTACCTGGGCCACATCGTGGAGCTGGGCACGAGCGACGACGTCTACCATCGCCCCAAGCACCCCTACAGCAAGGCCCTGCTCAGCGCCGTGCCGCTGCCCAACCCGCACCACGCGCAGAAGGTGCAGCGGATCCTGCTGGAGGGCGACGTCCCCACGCCCATCAACAAGCCCTCCGGCTGCCCCTTCCGCAGCCGCTGCCCGATCGCCCGCGCCGAGTGCGCGGACTACCACCCCGAACTCACCGAGGTGGAGCCGGGGCACTTCGCGGCGTGTCCGTGGCACTCCGAAATGTAGACGCTCCGGTGAGCGTCGTCGGGCTTCACTTCGAGCTCGCCAGGCGAGCCCTCAGAGGCGCCCGAGCGATCGCTCACCTCCGCTAGCGGCTCCGACCGCCATGAACCCCCGCCCGAGTCGGCGGGGGTTTCCGTGTCCCCCCGGTGGGACGCTCGCGCCATAGCACGGAACACACCCCTCCGGGTGCGCGCTCCCACTTGCGGTGAGGCAGGCAAGATGCGGAGAGCGCGCAGAGGAGGGGTGTGTGGAGCGCCCTGGAGCGCCCCTTGCAATTCCCCCCCCGACCGTGGCGGCGATGCGCGGGCCCGACGTCTAACCGATAGCGACACAAGCGCTTGAGAGTGGACGCCGAAAGAGCCCGCCGCCGGGGCGAAAGTCGGCGACCATTAGCCTACCGCCGGCTGGACGAAAAGCGTCCATCGCTCTCGCCGTCCCTGCGCGGGGGTTCCTCTTGCACAGCGCATCTCGACTCAGCCGCCGATTCATCGTCGCCTCCCTCCTGATCCTGGCCTTCGTCCCGCCGCTGGCGGCCGACGAGATCGATCTGGAGAAGCGGGCCGAACTCCTGGCCGACAAGCTCGAGATCGAGCTGAGCAACCTCTGCAGCCAGACCGTCGCCTTCGGACGCGTCCCGGCGCTGAAGCGGCAGGAGCACTGGTATCGTCCCTGGCAGGAGAACGCCATCGTCCAGGTGATGGACCGCGCGCTCGACAACTTCGGCGAGCTGCTGCTCAGCGAGCTGGTGGACCCGAAGGGTCAGTTGGCCGCCGCCAATGCCCACGCCGGTTCCGGCGCGCCCGTGCAGTCCGGCGACCTCTACCTGGTCGACTTCCGGGAGCGCGAGTGGTTCAAGGCGGTCGTCGCGGCCGGTCCGGAGGCTTCCCCGCGTCTCGACGGCCCCGTCAGCGACCCCGACATCGCCCGCGCCTACGGTCCCGAACTGAATCCCTGCCTGCGCGTCACCAGCCCCGTCGTGGTGGACGGCGAGCTCGTCGCCATCCTCAGCCAGTGCTTCCGCTACGAGCCGGTGAGCACCCTTCTCGACCAGGCCCTCGAAGACGGCGACCACCGGATCGCCGGCGATCTCGCCCTCTTCGACGGCCGCGGCCGTCTCATCGCCGGTCGCGACCCCCAGGCCGGCGGCGCGGCCGGATTCCGCACCCGCGCCTTCAACCTGGAGCTCGCCGGCGGCAAGAGCTGGACGCTCCGCTCCTTCGAGCGGGAGGGCGGCGGCCTCGCGGCATTCCTGAGCGCGATCCCCCTGCCCTCGCTCTCGCCCGCCGTCCTCGGACGCCTGCCTCTGCTGTTCCTCGGCGTCAGTGTCTGCGTCGTGCTGGGGCTGCTGGTGGTCGCCCGCCTGCGCGGTCGCGACCGTGAGGAGCCCGCCCCGGTCGAGCCGCGCGCCGCCACGCTGAACGCCGCCGACGCGCCCTCGCGACGGCCCCTGCTGCCCTCGGAGAAGGCCTACGAGCTTCTGGGCGCCTCCCTCGGCGCCATGCTGGGCACGCTGCGCGCCCTCGCCGACGGCGCCGAGGATCTCTCGAGCGGTTCCCTGAATCCCGCCGTGGCCGAGGGACCGGGCTCCACGCTGCACGCCCTGCGTCGCATGGAGGGCCTGAAGGAGCTCCTGGCGGGGTTGCAGCGCCACGTGACGAACTGTCGCGGCGGGGGCGAGAGCTTCGAGGGCCGGGTGTCCACGGAGTTGCGCCGGGGCATGGAGATCTTCGGACGTGTCGGGCGCCAGATGGGCGACCTCGTCGAGCCCCTCCTCGAAACGGAGCGCCGCCTGATGCGTCTTCCGAGCCGCGGACTGCGCGGTCCCGGGGAGACGCGCAACTTCAAGGAACTCACGGAAAACCTGGACAAGCTGGTCGGGGTGATGAGCGCCCTGCAGGGCTGCCTCTCCCGCCTGCCCCGCGCCTCCCTGCGCGACGAGTGGACCGCCGACGCCAACGACGGCGGCGCCTGGGAGCGCGCCATCGACGAGACGCACGACCTGCTCATCCTGCTCGCCTCCCAGTCCGGCGCCACGACCAAGCTGCTGCAGCTCCTGCCCGCGGCCACCGATCCCGTGATCGAGGTGGAGGACATCAGCGCGAAGGTGCTCGGCGCGAGCGCGACGGGCTCGGCCGTCACGATGACGCCGGTACCGGTATCGACGCCGGCGCCCACGCCCGCGCGCGAGGCCGCCGCCGTGGCCGGCGGATCCTTCGAGATCCTGGGTGGAAGGAAGCCGGATGCGGCGACGGGTGGCGGCGACGGTCGTACGCGATTGGCGAGATTGCCTTCTCGCTAGGGAACCAGTCCGTCAGCGCAACAGCGTGATGCGTTGCGCTGACGCCTCGTGACCGTCGATCTCGATCTTCAGCAGATAGATGCCCGAGGGCAGTTCGCGCCCTTGGTCGTCACGTCCATGCCACACCAGCTCCTGCGGACCCACTGGAAGCTCAGCCCTCAGCAGACGTTTGAGTAGCCTGCCCTCCGGAGAGAACACACCAAGGCGCACCCGCGCCTCACGCTGGAGCGAGAAGGAGAGCGTCGTCTCCGATCGGAAGGGGTTGGGTGCGACCCGTACCGGGGATTGCGTGAGATCACGCTCCCTTGCCGCGGTCGTGACCGGCAACGCGTCCAGGATCAGCTGCCGGATCATCGCCGCGCCCTGCGGGGTTCCGGGCACCGCATGATCGGAGATGCCACCGAGGTAGTGCCAGTGCTTCTCGGCGACCAGCGCATCGTGGTAGAGGAGTGCCTGGTCGTCGGCGTTGGTGATATCGTTCGTCTGAACGAAGTGGACCGTGGTCGCAAGGTCGTGGTCCCTTGGCGCCGTGGGGGAGACGAGGGAAACGGAATCCAGCGCGGCGAAGATCTCTTCCTCCATCTCGGGCGGGACCGAGCGCTGGACGCAGTAATCCCCATTGCCGCTCCAGCCCATGAGGTAGTCCGTGAACTCGAAGCCGTAGAGGCCGTCGGGCCACAGGGCGATGTCGCTCGCCTCGCCGAAGATCGCGCGACGCAGGTCCGCGACCGGTGGCCCGCCGCTGAGAATCGCCACGTCGAGGATCTCCTCGAGTCCGTAGAGTGCCAGACCGAAGGCGATCTGCACCGATCCGCCGCTGTTGCCCTGGGCAATGAGGAATCCGCCGGGGTTGTCCATCACGTTATCGGCCAGCCAGCGCAGGACGTGGCTGTAGGCACCCACCGCTCGGTCGTAGCCGCGCGCGCCCTCGGCGCCTTCGGCCCAGCCCATCACGCCGCTCCACTTGAACTCGTACACTTCGAGTCCGGCGGTGAATGCCGTCTCGATGGTCGACTCGGCCTCTGGCCCGTAGCCCGAGTACCACTGATTGCCGGTGCCGCCGCGTGTCAGGATCAGGGCTCCCTGGGATCCGGTTCGAGCGAAGCGACGAACCGTGAGCTGCCTGGGGGGCAGTCCTTCGCTGGTCACCGAGAGGGTCAGGCACTCCACATCATGCCCGAAGGCCTCACAGGACACCGTCTCGAGCAGGGTGACAAGCGACTCCGCCTCGCCTCCCTCGGGCTGCGCCGGCGAAGAGGAGCAGGCGAGCAGACCCGCCGCGAGAGACAGGATCGACAGCGGTAGTCCGAGTCGTTGACTTTTCATCGTGACACCTTTCGCAGCCCGGATCGGTGTGCGGGACCGCACGACATCGTCAATCCATGGACGATGTCGTGCACCTTGCTGCGGATCGTGCCGTGGCCCCGGCATCGAATCCGTTGGATTCCATTGACTTGGAAGGGAGCTCATTCGTCGCATGCTCTCCGCGCTCCATGAAAGCACGAATCGCTCCGCCTCTGGAGCCGAGTCCCCCCGGGGGGACGAACACTCTGCTAGGAGCTCTGGGTGCGGCAGGTGGGAGACCTGTCTGTCGCTCAGAGCTTGCCGAAACTCCCCCGAGGAATCCAGCCTTCGAGGTCTTCGCCCAGGCTCACCCGCACCCAGTTGCCCCGCTCCTCGCGGACGCGGAGCTCCGCGCCCTCGTGAATCTCGAAGAGCGTGATGAAATCCTCGCCGGGCCCGCTGTTCACGGCGACGACCGGCGCGAGCAGCACCGCCTCGTTGCCGCTCCAGTCCTGCCACTCGGCCGTCCAGGCCGCCGCGGAGATCAGCGGCAGCAGCAGACCCACGGCGACGAGCGGCCAGCGCAGACGCTTCCAGCTCACTGCTCTGAGGATGCCGAGCAGGAGCAGCGCCGTTCCCGTCCAGAGCAGGATCAGACCCAGCACCGCCAGCTCGCCCGGCGAGAGGCTGCGGCGCACCCAGCGCCAGCCCCGTTGCGTGAAGCCGCCGCCCGCGTCGCCGGCGGAACCGTCGGGACGACGCGCGCGGGCCAGGCTGAGGTTGTCGCGCAGCTCGCGGTCGCGCGGCGCCAGGCGCAGGGCGCGACGGTAGCCCAGGATCGCCTCGCCGATACGCCCTTCCTGAAAGTAGGCGTTGCCGAGGTTGTACCAGAGCCGGCTGTCCTCCAGGCCCTCGCGGGCCAGGCTCTCCCAGGCGCCCGTGGCGCCCACGAAGTCTCCCGCCTCGTAGCGGGAGGAGCCCTCCGCCATGCGGGTCTCGATGTCCACCGAAGCGCGCGCCCCGTCCGCGAGCCCGCCGAGCATCGTCGCGAGGACGAGCAGCGGCAGGATTCCGCTCACGAGTCCCCGGCGTCGGCCGGGCTTGCCCGCCGTGTGGGGATCGAGTTCCGTCAGCAACTCGGCGGCCCGCGATAGCAGCGCGTCCATGCGCGTGGCCCGCTCGGCGCCCGGGGCGTAGCGGGCGTGGTCGCAGTCGGCGAGCAGCCTGGTCGTCTTCTCGCTCAAGGTGGACGGAGCGCCGGCGGCCGCCAGGGCCGACTCGGCGTCGTCGGAGGTGAAGCCCGCCGCGAGCGCGAGCCTGTCCACGAGGTAGCCGCGCAGACCGGCGGCCAGCTCGGCGCAGAAGCGGTCGTAGTCGCCTTCGGCGCGGGCCTCCTCGGCGCTCTTCAGGCGGCGGTCCGCGCTCTTGCGCGCGCCGCGGGCGCGGAAGCCGGCGGCGTCGGCGAGCAGTTCGTCGCGGCGCTTCCTCCAGATCAGCGTGCCCAGGAGCAGGGGCCAGGGCAGGGAGAGGAAGGTCCAGAAAGCGGCGGAACGTGGGAAGCGGTGACCGTCGCCCGCCAGGGGCGGGTCGATCTTGATGTGGTGGATATCCCGGCCCAGCAACTCCACCCGCTCGGGGGTGAGGTCGCCGAACACCACCGGGGAGGCCTCCCGGCGGGTCGAGGGCTTCACGTCGAGCACGCGCACCTTGGTGCCGGTGCTGCGATAGCGCTCCTGCTCGGGATCGAACCAGGAGTAGGCGACGCCGGGCAGGGAGAGCTGTCCGGCCTGCTTGGGCACGATCACCCGCGTGAACCGCTTCTCCACGCGGATCCGCTCCTGATCCACGCGACTTTCGCTCTGAAGCTCGGAATCGTAGGCCTTGAAGGCGTCGCCGGGATCGAAGCTCGGCTCGGAGAAGGCCCGGGGATTCCCGTAACCGCTCAGGACGATGTTCACGGAGATGGGCTGCCCCTCCTCGAAGGGCCCCGGGTCCACGATCATCTCCAGGCGGAGATCTGAGGCCACGGTGCCGCCGAAATCGGCGGGTTTCCCCTCGGACGGCAGGGGCAGCACCTCCACGGGCAGGGGTTGGGTGCGCAGCACCTTCTCGGGTCCCGAGTCGAAGGCGAAGAACTCGAAACGGTTGCCCCGGTCGCGCAGGCGCAGGTGCACCGTGGCCGCGCCGATCTCGAGCCGGCCGGGCTGGCTGGGAAACAGCGCCCGCCGGAGCTCGGTGACGGCGTAGTTCTGCCCGCTCACCTTTCGATAGCCGCTGATCTCGTCGCCGAGGGGCTCGCTCCAGAAGCCGGCGAACTCGGGGGGAGCGTACTGGGGCGTGCCGAGAAAGTTCACGGTGGGCCGGCGGAACAGCGCGAAGTGATGCGTGAGCTGCTGGCCCACGTACACCTTCTCCCCGTCGAGCCAGGAGCGGATGAACACGCGCTCGTCGCCCGCGCCCGAACTCGTCGACTCCTCGGTGGGCGCGGCGGGCGTTGCTCCCGGCGTGACGGGAGTCGTCGCGCCGCTCGGCGCGCCGGCGCCGGCGGGCTTCACGCTGACCGTCACCGGCTTGGTGCGGTAGATCTTTCCCTTCACCGGCACGGCGATGGCGGGAATCCGCAGGTTGCCGCTCTTCAGCGGCACGAGGGTGTAGCGGTAGGACTTGGTGCTGCTCGTCCGCCCGTTGACAAAGGAGAAGTTGCTCGAGCTGGAGCTGCCGGCCAGGGCGAACTCCTCGAGGTCGGGCAGGCGGGGCGCGTCGCTGCCGCGCATGGGTCCGGCCACCGTGATGGTGAAGATGAAGGACTGACCCTCGTAGATCTCTCGCTCGCCCAGGTGGGTCTTCAGCTCGACCTCGGCGGCGAGGGAGCCCGACGGCGCCCAGAGTGCGACGAGGGCGAGCAGTGCGATGGAGGCGGTGCGGAATGGCATGCTACCAGTCCTTCTCCACGTTGGGGTTGCGGGGCTGGACCTGCTTGTTGCGCTCGGCCTGGAGCTCCTTCTCCTCTTCGAGCATGGCGTCGAGGAGGCGTTTGGCGTCCTCGGGATCCATCGCCTCGCCCTCCGTGGGTTCGGCGGGCTGGGGCTGCTGCTGCTCGGCCGGATTCTCCTCGGTCTGCTGTTGATCCCGCTGCTCGGGATCGTCCTGGGGCTTCTCCTCCTCGCCCTGCTGGTTCGGATCCGGCTGGGGCTGCTGCTCCTGATCTTCGTCGCCGTCCTTCGGGTTCTGCTCTTCCTGCTGTTGCTGCTGCTCCTGCTGCTGGAGCTGCTCGAGCACGAACTCGTAGTTGTGCCGGATATCCATGTCCTCCGGCGCCATCATCATGGCCGAGGCGTAGGTCTGCAAGGCCGGTTCGAACTGGCCCGCCAGGGCCAGCGAGTTGCCCAGGTCGTAGAGGGCCGCGGCCTTCCCCTCGCGGGTCTTCGCGAAGCGGATCGCCTGACCGTAGGCGGCCAGGCCCTCGTCGGCCTGTCCCGAGCGCACGAGCGCGCCGGCCAGGTTCCGCTGGAGGATGCCGTTCTCCGGTCGCTTCAGAGCCTCCTCCCGATAGACCCTGGCGGCCTCGTCGAAGCGGCCCTCCGCGAGCAGTTCGTTGCCGCGCTCGTTGGCGCGGGCCGTGGCCAGGGGCACCCTGGGCGGCTCGGGAGCGCTGTCCTGCGCCGTCGCCGTCGCGGCCGTCGCCGCGAGCAGGAGGATCAGAAGCGTCCGGCCCATACCGCCTCCTCCTTCCGTCGTTCGGGCAGCACGAACTCCAGGGCCAGGGTCGCCAGGGCCAGGGCCGCGAAGATCTGGTAGCGCTCGATCGGCTTGCGCGCCTGCCTGCCGGTGAGTTCGCGGGTCTCCATCTTCTCGATGGTCGCCTTCAGGTGGTCGAGCTCCAGGTTGCCGCCGCCCGATTCGTAATAGGCGCCGCCGGTCACCGCCGCCACCTTCTGCAGGGTGGTGCGCGCGAGCCGGGTGAACACCGGCTTGCCCTGGCGGTCTCTCAGGTTCTCGCGCAGGACGCCGGTGTCGGGGTCGCGCATGGGCACGGTGTGCCCCTCGGGCGTGCCCACCCCGATGGTGAATATCACCACGCCCTCCTCGGCCGCCTCCTTGGCGGCGGCCAGGGCGTCGCCCTCGTGGCCCTCGCCGTCGGTCACCAGGATCAGCACCTTGAAGCGTCGCTCCCTGCTGCCGAAGGCGGTGAGCGCGCGGCGGATCGCCTTCTCCAGGTTGGTGCCGGGGATCGCGATCGAGTTCACCCCGACGCCGTCGAGGAACAGGCCGGCGGCGTCGGCGTCGAGGGTGAGCGGGCAGTTGGTGATGCTCTCGCCGGCGAAGGTCACCAGCCCGAGGCGGTTGCCCTTGAGCAGGCGGAACAGGTCCTCCACCTCGCGCTTGGCGGCGTCGAGGCGGTTGGGGTTCAGGTCCTCGGCCAGCATGCTGTTGCTCGTGTCCAGGGCGACGATCACGTCGAGGCCGCGCCGCTTCACCTCCTGCAGCTCGGAGCCGATCTGGGGCCGCGCCAGCGCGAAGAGCGCCGCGGCCAGGCCGACCAGGGTGAGCGCCGTCTTCCAGCGCAGGCGCGCGGGATCGAAGCCCGGCGTGAGGCGCGCGAAGAGACGGTGTCCCACGAGCCGCCGCCGCGCGCGGTCCCGCGACCGGCGCGCGACCAGGGCCAGCAGCCAGGCGGCCGGCAGGAGCCAGAGGAGCAGCAGCAGTCCGGGTTCGCCGAAGCTCATGTCAGGGCAGACTCCTCAGGAAGAAGCGGCTCAGCAGGAACTCCGCGAAGAGCAGCAGCACGACCGGCAGCAGGAAGCGGGTGCTGGCCTCCTGGTAGTCCACGCGCTCGGTGCTGCTGATCTCGGTGCGCTCGAGCTTGTCGATCTCGGCGTAGATGCGCGCCAGGGCCTCGGTGTTCTGGGCCCGGTAGTAGCGTCCGCCGGAGATCCGGGCGATCTCGCGCAGGGTCTCCTCGTCCAGGTTGGTGGGCACGTACTGGTAGCGCTTGCCGAAGAGCATGTCGTCGATGGGGTAGGGCACCTTGCCCTCCTTGCCCACGCCGATGGTGTGGATCTTGATGTCCATCGCCGCCGCGGCCTTGGCGGCGGTGATGGGATCGACGTTGCCCGCGTTGTTGTCGCCGTCGGTGAGCAGCACCATCACCTTGCTCTCGGCCTCGCTCTCGCGCAGGCGGTTGGCGCCGGTGGCGATGGCGCTGCCGATGGCGGTGCCGTCCTCCACAACGCCCATCTTCACCTGGGAGAGGAATTCGGCGAGCAGGTCGTGGTCGAGCGTGAGCGGGCACTGCGTGAAGGCCTGCCCGGCGAAGGCCACCAGGCCGATGCGGTCGCTCTCGCGCCGCAGGATGAACTCCGCCGCCTGGGCCTTGGCCTCCTCGAGGCGGTTCCGCGGGCGGAAGTCCTCGCCCTTCATCGATGTGGAGATATCCAGCGCCATCACGATGTCCACGCCCTCGCTCACCACTTCGCGGCTGTGGGTGCCCGACTGGGGCCGGGCCATCGCGAGCGCGAGCAGCACCAGGACGACCAGCCTCAGCAGCGAGGGCAGCAGACGCAGCCTCACGCGCCCGAAGCCGGCCTGGCGCCGGTGGAGCCGCGTGTCCGAGATCGAGAGCATGAGTTCGTGGCGGTGGCGGCGATGCCAGCGCAGGTAGAGCAGCAGCAGCGGCACCAGCAGCGCGATGAGGGCCAGGGGATGGGCGAAGCGTTCGATCATACGGCCGCTTCTCCCAGGTCCGATGCGGGTCGCGCCGCGGTTTCGGGCTCGGGCTCGGGCCGGGTGGCCTTTACGAGCTGCCTCGCCGCCTGCATCGAGTCGATGCACTCGGCCCGGGTGGGCTGGCGGCGGGCGAACTTGACGAGGTCGCCGCGGTCGAGGTCGTCGAGCAGCGTGCTTACCAGGCCCTCGCCGATGTATTGCCGGGGCCGCGGGCCGGTGAGGGCCTGGCGGATCTCCTCGCTCGTCCAGTCCTCGAAGGGCAGGGCGTAGCGGCGGGTCAGGTAGTGGCGCACGATCCGCGAGAGCTCCAGGTAGTAGTCGTGGAACTCGGCGCGCGAGGGCATGTCGGCCAGGGCCAGGGCTTCGAGGGCCTCCAGCGCTTCGATGTCGGCGGGCACGGCGGGCTCGGGCGGCGCCACGCGCGCGGCCCGGCGGCGGAGCCACCAGATCAGGAGCCCCGCGGCCACAGCCAGGAGCAGAAGCGCGGGCAGGCCCCAGCGCAGCAGCACCGGCAGCCAGTCGCCCCGGAGTTCGCCCGGCGCCTTCCAGTCGCGCAGCGCGGCGCTGTCGGGACCGGCCCGCAGGGTGGAGAGGCAGGCCAGCTCCAGGGGGTCGGTGAGGAGCGTGCGCGGCGCGTCCTCGCCCGGCAGCGTGTAGGTGAAGGACTGCGCCGGCACCTGGAAGGTGTCCGGCTGGAAGGTCGTGAAGGGCAGGCTGATCACCAGGGTGTCGGCCTCGGCGCCCCGCAGAGTGTCCACGCTGACGAAGTCGCGGATTCCCACGGGATCGCCGGATTCCATGCGCGCGGCCAGGTCTTCGGCCAGGGCCGGATCGGCGGCGAGGTCGGGCCAGGGCTGGATCCGGCCGGGTTCGCCCAGGTCGGGTCGCGGGCCCTCGAGCACCGCGCCGCTGGGCAGCACGACCCGCCAGCGCAGCGAGTTGGGCTGACCGACGGCCTGGAGGTCGCGCTCGAGCCAGCTCTCCACGCGGAAGCCGGCCTCGCCCTCGTGCTCGGTGAGGCGCGGGCGCGCGATTCCGGTGAGCTCGTCGAGACCGGGCAGCTCGAGTTCCTCGATCGCCGCCCGCGGGATCACCGGCAGGGCCGGCCCCTGAGGCTGTTGCTGTCCGGGCATCGGCATGCCGGGCTGTCCGGGCATGGGCTGCTGCGGCGGGACCGGCTGGGCCTGCGTCGTGCCGGCGGTCGCGAGGACGCAGGCGAGCAGCAGCATCTTGGCGCCGCGGCCGATCCCCTTGGCGAGCCGCTTGGCGCGCCGGCGGAAGAACTGCACCAGGGGCCGCGCATAGTCCTGGGTGACGTCGAGGCGAATCTCGTCCACGCCGTTGCGGCCGCAAAGCTGGCTGAAGTTCGCGAGCCGCTGCCGGGCCTCCTCGGCGAAGTGCTTGCGCACCCAGCGGTTGCCGCTGTCGATCCACACGCGCTCGCCCGTCTCGGCGTCGCGCAGGTGGAGCAGGCCCACGTCGGGCAGCTCGGTTTCCAGGGGATCGTGGATGTTCAGGGCGATCAGGTCGTGGCGCCGGGCGGCGAGCCGCAGGGGCGTCTCGTAGCCCTCGGTGAGGAAGTCGCTCACCAGGAACACCACGGCCTTGCGTTTGAGCAGGTGGGTCACGGTCTCGAGGGCGCCGCCGAGGTCGGTGCCGCTGCCCTCCGGCTTGAAGTAGAGCAGTTCGCGGATGATCCGCAGCACGTGGCGATGGCCCTTCTCGGGCGGGATGAACTTCTCCACCCGGTCGGTGAAGATGAGGCAGCCCACCTTGTCCTGATTGCGGATGGCGCTGAAGGCGAGCACGCTGGCCACCTCGGCGATGATCTCGCTCTTGAGGCGGTCGGCGCTGCCGAAGAGCCCGCTGGCGCTGGCGTCGACGACCAGCAGCACGGTGAGCTCGCGCTCCTCGCGGTAGCGCTTGATGAAGGGGCGGCCCATGCGCGCGGTGACGTTCCAGTCGATGCTGCGCACCTCGTCGCCGGGGGCGTACTCGCGCACCTCGTCGAACTCCATGCCCATTCCCTTGAACACGGAATGGTATTCGCCGCCGAACAGGTCGTCGACCATGTGGCGGGTGGAGAGCTCGATCTTGCGTACCTTGCGCAGGATCTCGGCGGGAATGCGTTCGCGTTCGGCCATGAGGGCTAGGGCACGGGGACGGTGTCGAAGATTCGCTGGATCACGGCGTCGCTGTCGAGCTCCTCGGCCTCGGCCTCGTAGCTGACGATGATGCGGTGGCGCAGGACGTCGGGGCCCACCTTCTTGACGTCCTCGGGCGTCACGTAGCCGCGGCCCCGCAGGAACGCGTGGGCGCGGGCCGCCTGGGCCAGGTAGAGCGTGGCGCGCGGGCTGCCGCCGTAGGCGATCAGGTCGGCCAGCTCGGCGCCCGGCTCGCGCGTGGCAAACACGAGATCGATGATGTAGTCCTTCACCTTCTCGTCCATGAACAGCTCGGCCACGAGCTTGCGGGCCTCGAAGATGCGGTCGAGCTCGATCACCGGCGTGACGCTCGGCGTCTCGATGCCGCCCATGCGGGCCAGGATCTCCTTCTCCTCGGCGCGGTTCGGGTAGCCCACCTTCACCTTCAGCATGAAGCGGTCGACCTGCGCCTCGGGCAGGGGGTAGGTGCCCTCCTGCTCGATGGGGTTCTGGGTGGCCAGCACGAGGAAGGGCTCGGGCAGTGCGTGGCTCTCCTTGCCCAGGGTCACCTGATGCTCCTGCATCGCCTCCAGCAGGGCGCTCTGCACCTTGGCGGGGGCGCGGTTTATCTCGTCGGCCAGGATGAGGTTGGCGAACACCGGCCCCTTGCGGGTGGAGAAGTCGCCGCTCTTGGGGTCGTAGATCTGGGTGCCCAGCAGATCGGCGGGCAGCAGGTCGGGCGTGAACTGGATTCGCTTGAATTCCGCCTTGATGGCGCCGGCCAGGCTGCTCACGGCCAGGGTCTTGGCCAGGCCGGGGAGGCCCTCCAGCAGCACGTGGCCGCCGCAGAGCAGGCCGATCAGGAGCCGGTCCACCAGATAGCGCTGGCCCACGATCACCTTGCCCAGTTCCTCGCCGATCTCCCGCACGAAGCGGCTCTCCCGCTCGACGCGCTCGTTCAGCACGTCGATGTCGTAGTTGGTCTCCATGGGACCTCTATCCTTGGTATGGACTGTCGGTTCGTAATGGATTGCGATGTCTTGGATTGGCTTCACGGGTGAAGCGACGTTGCCTACGCCCACCGTGCACCGAAGTTCCGGAAGATATAGCACGCGACGTCCCCTCGGACAAGTCCTTCACCTTCAAGGGATTGAGGGTGAGATGCCGGGCGTGCGATTCCATGTATAAGTTATGAATAGGCCCGTGAAACATGTAACAATTGCGATATATGATGACACCCACCTAAGCGGCATCGAAAAGGCCACTTGACTGTCCTGTTTCCTGATTGCCTGTTGAGCGAGATTTTCTCCAATTTCCCCTTGTGATGAGCCCTGGACCCGGGGGTATTGTGCATCCACGACAACGCCCCACAACCGAGAGGTATCGTGAATGGCCGGCATCCAGGACGTCAGCAGCCAGCATTTCGAGACGGTGATCAAGGATTCGCAAGTCCCTGTCCTGGTTGACTTTTGGGCGGATTGGTGCGCTCCCTGCAAGGCCATGGAGCCCATGCTCGAGGAGATGAGCGACCTCATGGGCGGCAAGGTCCGCTTCGTCAAGGTGAACGTCGACGAGGCCAGGCAGATCGCCACCCGCTATCACATCCAGAGCGTTCCGACGCTGCTGGTGTTCCAGGAAGGGCGCCCCGTGGACACGATCACCGGTGTGCCTCCCAGGATGAGCCTCCGGGACAGGATCGAAAAACATTTGTAGGGAATACGGCCACTTAGGCTACTAATGCTGTATCAGGAAAGCGGATTGCGCGGGCGGCTCGATGGGGGCCGCCCGTTTTCGCGTCGGACCGGGAGTCGCCGCGCCTAGTGGACGGGGCGCCGCCGTCCGCTCCAGTCGGCGAGCATCCGCTGGATCTCCTCCACGCGAACCGGCTTCTCGATGAAATCGGCCATGCCGGCCTCGATGCACAGCTCCCGATTCTCCTCGAAGACGTCCGCCGAGAGGGCGATCACCACCGGCGCCCGTTCCTTGCCCTCGGCGAGGATGTGCCGGGTGGCCTCGATGCCGTCCATCTCGGGCATGTGGACGTCCATGAGCACCAGGTCCACGACCTCGTGCCGGCAGTGCTCCACCGCCGCGCGCCCGTTGTCCACCATGATCACCGCACCCACGAGCGGTTCGAGGATATGGCGTATCACGAGCTGGTTCACGCGGTTGTCCTCGGCCACCAGCACGCGGTAGTCGCCGGGAATCTCCACCGGCTCGACCGGAGTCTCGATCCGCTTCTCCAGGGCCGCTTCATGAACGAGCCTCAGCGGCACGCTGAAGCGGAACACCGAACCCCGCGGCTCGTTGGCCTCGACGCTGATCTCGCCGCCCATCAGGTCGAGCAGCTGGCGGGAGATGCTGAGGCCGAGGCCGGTGCCGCCGAAACGACGGGACGTGGACTCGTCCTCCTGGGCGAAGGGCTCCCAGATGCGACTCTCGTTGGCGACCCCGGGTCCGTTGTCGCTCACGGCCACCTTCAGCAGGACCACATCGTTCTCGATCAGGCACGAGGCCTTCACGCGCACCTGGCCCTTTTCGGTGAACTTGATGGCGTTGGAGAGCAGGTTGTTGAGCACCTGCAGGATCCGGTGGGAGTCGCCCTCGACCAGGGCGGGCAGGTCGTTGGGGATCTCGAGAACCAGCCCCAGCCCCTTGCTGATGGCCCGTTCGTTGAAGAGCTCGCAGGCGCTCCGGAGCGTTGCCTCCATCTCGAAGGTGTGGCGGTCGATGGCCAGGCCCCCGGACTCCACGCGCGAGATGTCGAGCACATCGCTCAGGACCTTCTGCAGGCTCGTCCCGCTGCGGTGCAGCGTCTCCACGAACTCCCTCTGCTTGGCGTCGAGCTCGGTGCGCTCGAGGAGCTGGATCAGGCCGATGATGCCGTTGAGCGGCGTGCGTATCTCATGGGACATGGTGGCGAGGAATCGGCTCTTCGCCTCGGTGGCCTCCCGGGCGCGGATCTCGGCGGTCTTCTGCTCGGTGATGTCCGTGTGGGTGCCTGCCATGCGGATCGGGCGGTCCCGGTCGTCCCGCTCCATTACCCGGCCGCGGTCGAGGATGTAGAGCCAGCGGCCCTCCTTGTGACGCATGCGGTAGATCTGCTGGTAGTAGTCGCTGTTTCCTTCGAGGTGATCCTTCAGGGCTCTCTGCACGTCCTGGAGATCCTCGGGGTGGATCATGTCCTCCCAGCCCGTGAGGCTGGGGTCGAGGTCTTCGGGCTCATAGCCCAGCATGCGGGCCCATTCCCGGTCGGCGATGCCCACGTCGTCCCTGGGATTCCAGTCCCAGAGGCCGAGTTGCGAGCTTTCGAGCACGCGGGCGACCCGCTCGCGGGCGCGGGCCTCGGAGATCTCGATCTCCTTGCGCCGCGTCACGTCCACCAGGTAGCCCATGTAGAAGGTCGGCACGTAGTCCTTGCTTCGCTCGATCACCGTCCAGTCGGACACCCAGACCCAGCTGCCGTCGGCGCGCCGCAGGCGGTAGTCCTCGTGGGTGAAGTGGTCGAGGCCGCCCTCGGAGGCGTCGGACACCTCGTTCGCCACGCGGTCGAGTTCGTCGGGGTGCAGCAGCTCGGCGTAGGGGATCTCGCCGGAGAGGAGCTTCGCGGGGTCGATGCCGAGCAGATCGCGGACGCTGGGCGAGACATAGGTCACCGGCCAGCCCGGTGCGTTCTTCCAGACGAAGAGCGACACGGGGCCGGTGGTGAAGATCTGGTCGAGTGTCTTGTTCTGCATGGCTGCTATCCGTTTTCGCCGTCCGAACGATGCCTAAATCCAGAAGCGTCTTCACGGACTCGGGGGGTCTGCCGAGCACCGCTCGAGCCCCCCGAATCACGATGGCCCTCTCCATCAGCTTGGGCTCGGCCGCCATGGCCGCGAGCAGCTCCGCCTCGGCGGAGTCGCGGCTCAGGCCCGCCTCCTTGAACGCCGCCTCCCTGGGACGCATCCACTCGATGGCCGGGCGGCCCAGGCGCTTGCCGAGCTCGGCCAGCTCCGCGGCGTCCAGAGGATCCTCGAGGTAGCGACGGATATCGAAGGGCTGGCCCGAAGCCTCCAGGAGCGCCAGCGCTTGGCGGCTCTTGGAGCAGCGGGGGTTGTGCAGGATCAGCAGTTCGTCGTCGCCGGCGGGCAGGCTCATGGGTCCTCCTGTAAGGTTCGTGGAACATTCTAGCCTCAGCCCCAGGCTTCGAGCAAGGATAAGGGCGTCCCTACCGATGCGGTTTCGCGGCCCGGGAGCGGCCGGGGCGCGCCTGCCGGGACCTCTGGCCGCCTTGACATACGTCCGATCGGGACTTATAGCATTAGGTCTGACGGGCGGCCCGAGCGCCGCCCCGCACCCGTGGCCAGGAGATACCGATGATGACCCGCGATGCCCATACCAGCGACGAGGCCGCCCGCGATCTGATCGCCCGGGCCGACGCACACCCCCTCGGCAGGGAGTTTCTCCGCGAGGGCGCCCTGGATGCGGTGGCCGCCACCTTCCACGTGCACGCCTTCGCCGTGGATCGCGCCCGCGAACTCCTGAACGCCGACGGCGACGAGGCCGCCGCCCGGGCCGCCGGTTAGTTTCCATAACTCGCAATTCTCTGGGCTGACACGGCCGCGTTTCCTGCCTACCTTGTTCCATCTCCGCGAGCCCTCCTCCACACCCAACCCGAAGAGGTGAGTGAATGGACGCCAAGGACCTCTCCATGGACACCCGCTGCGTGCACGCCGGCATCGGTGAGAACGAATACGGCGCCGTGGTGCCGCCCATCTACCAGACCTCCACCTTCAAGTTCAGGGACGTGCAGCACGGCGCGGACCTGTTCGCCGGCAAGGGCGACGGCTATATCTACACGCGCCTGGGCAACCCCACGGTGCAGGCCATGGAGCGGGCTCTCGCCGATCTCGAGGGCGGGTTCATGGGCCTGGGCTGCGCGAGCGGCATGGCGGCCATTCACACCGTGTTCGCGGCCTTCCTGAAAACAGGCGACCACGTGGTGTGCAGCGAGAGCGTCTACGGGCCGGTCACGGGCCTGCTGAACGGACTCTTCGCCAAGATGGGCGTGGAGACCACCTTCGTGAACAGCGCCGATCTGGCGGCCGTGGAGGCCGCGATCCGGTCCGAGACGGCCGTCGTGCACGTGGAGACGCCGGGCAATCCCACCCTGGCCGTCACCGACCTGGCCGCCGTCGCGAAGCTGGCGAAGGCCGTGGGCGCCAAGGTCACGGTGGACAACACCTTCCTCAGCCCGGTGCTGCAGCGGCCGCTCGAGCTGGGGGCGGACGTCGTGATGCACAGCCTCACCAAGTTCCTCAACGGCCACGCCGACGTGGTGGGGGGCGTCATCGTGCCGAAGACGGAGGACGACTGGAAGCTGCTGCGCCCCACGCTCAACCTGGCCGGCGGCACGATTGCGCCCAACGACGCCTTCCTGGTGCACCGCGGCCTCAAGACCCTGGCCCTGCGCATGGCCCGCCACTGCGAGAACGGCCAGCGAGTCGCCGAATACCTGCAGGGACACGACGCCGTGGAGTGGGTGCGCTTCCCCGGCCTGAAGGGCGACCCCGGTTTCGAGATCTCCCGCCGCCAGGCCAGCGGGCCCGGCGGGGTGATCGGCTTCGAGCTCAAGGGCGGGCTCGAGGCCGGCCGCACCCTCATGGAGAGCGTGCGCCTGGCGGCCCTGGCCGTGAGCCTGGGCGGCGTGGAAACCCTGATCCAGCACCCCGCCAGCATGACCCACGCGAGCATGGCCCCCGAGCTGCGCGCCCAGGCGGGCATCAGCGACGGCCTCGTGCGGCTGTCGGTGGGTATCGAGAACGCCGAGGAGATCGTGGCCGATCTGGAGCTCGGCCTGTCGCGTCTGATCTAGCCCCCTTGCGGGTCGAGGGGGCGGCACCTACACTGATGCCGTCAGCCGGCCCAAGCCCCGGAGAACAGTGAGGAGAGCCCATGTCGGATGAGAAGACCCTGAACGAGCGCGTCGAGGCGGCCCTGGACATGATCCGCCCCGCCCTGGTAATGGACGGCGGCAACGTCGACCTGGTGGACGTGACGCCCGACGGCGTCGTCCTGGTGCGCCTGGTGGGCGCCTGCGCGGGCTGCCCGGCCAGCACCATGACCCTGAAGGCCGGCATCGAGGCCACGCTCAAGGAGCAGGTGGCCGAGGTCACGCGGGTCGAGAGCGTGATGTAGCCG
>CAYNQX010000003.1:136902-152621 GCA_964399495.1 uncultured bacterium | reverse complement strand
TCATGATGGCGCTCGAATCATTTTCAGGCGATTCGTCCCCCCGGGGGGACTCGCCTTACCAGGTGATCGTGCATCGCTGCGAGGAGTGCGGAAAGACCGAAGTTGGCGATGTCGAACTGAGCGAGACCGAAGCCGAACAGATAGCTTGCGATTCACGCGTGCTCGAAGCGGGCAAGCGCAACAGGGCCTCGATTCCGCCTGCGCGGCGAAGAGCCGTGCTTGCCCGCGACGGCCACCGTTGCACGACGAAGGGCTGCAATTCGAAGTACTTCCTCGAAGTCCACCACATCGTCCCCCGCAGCCGCGGCGGCACCAACGACGAAACGAACCTCATCGCCCTCTGTTCGAGTTGCCACCGCCTCGTCCACGAGCGGGCGGGATACGACCCCCGACAAGAACGGCCGCGGGTGGGGTCCCCGCGGCCGTCGGAAGCGTTTCGCACCACTGCCTACTCGATGCGGATGGCGTCGATCAGGATGGCCGAGTCGTAGATGCTGTCGCCGATATCCCCGGCGGCGAAACGCAAGGTGACGGTTTGGCCTGCCCAGGCGCCGATGTTCAGCGCGAGCGGACGCCAGCCGGTGCGGTAGACGCCCGGCTCCCCGGCCACCGGATCGCGGTCGAAGCGGATCGCGGTGGGCACCACGTCGTCGCACATGTCGTCGATTTCGATGTAGAACAGCTCCGTCTCGTTCTCCCAGGAATCGATGACGCTCACGCGGAAGAAGTCCTGGTAGCCCGAGCCGCAGTACTCGAGAAATTCCTCCGAGAAGAAGTTGTAGCTGAAGGTCAGCGAGGTCGCGCCCGCCGGCAGGCAGACCACCTGGGACACCTCGCCCGTGCTCTCGGTGTAGCCGAGGCCGGTGGAGATGATGCCCATGGCGTTGCCGTCCACCGGGAGCTGGTCGTCGAGGCGGGAGATGACGCGGCCGTCGCCGTCCTTGTACCACGCGGCCAGGCTGCCCAGTTCGAAGCCGCCGTTCTGCATGTCGGTGCCGAAGTACAGGTCGGGGTTGCCCTGGGCCGTGAAGCTCGCGTACTCGTGCCCGGGCTCGACCTGGGGCGTCACGGCTTCGTAGGCGGGGCCGGTGCGGTCGCCGCCCTCGAGGATGTTCGTCCAGAAGGAGAGGCTGCTCTGGGCGGCGAACTCCACGCCGACGCTGCCGTCGAAGCCCGCGAAGTAGCCGGCGCCGTTCTCCATGAAGGCCATCGGCAGGCTGTTCGTGGCCGAACCGTAGCAGGCCGTCACCTGCACGACCGTGTTGGGGAAGTGGGGCGTGTACTTGGGGAAGAAGCTCGGCTTCACGGCGAAGTAGCTCTCGCCGTTCAGGCGCACCAGGCACACCGCCGGATCGAAGGTGAACAGGTCCCAGGCGTTGTCGACGCAGCGCTGGTAGGTGACGGTCTCGCCCGTGAGCAGCGCCACCTGTCCGCCGGCGAGTTGCACGCCGTGGGTGAACAGGGCGATCGCCCCGTAGCGGTAGAGCTCCTGCAGCACGGCGAGGTCGGCGTTGTCGTCGTAGTGGGTTTCCACGCCGAAGCTGGGGCAGTGGGACTCGTCGAACAGCTCGGCCAAGGTCTCGGCGGGATCGTCCTGGCCGGGCAGCGCGCCCGTCCATGTGTGGAAGGGGCTGTAGACCAGCGCGAGGTTCGAGTCGACCTCGTCGGGGAACTCGGGGTTGCGGTCGCCGGCAGCGCGCGGCTGGGCGCGATGGGCCGGCGCGCCCACGTCCATGAAGCGCGAGGCCGGCGCGGCGCCCGGCCGCGGCGGCAGCGTGGCCCCGTAGACCGGCGTGGCGCCCTCGACGGGCAGCATCACGCCCGCCTCGAGGCCGTTGAAGTAGACGGTCCAGATCGTGCCGCCGTCGGGCGAGAGGTAGCTGTCGAGGGTGAGGTCGCGCCCGTCCAGCCACGCCAGCAGGGAGTCGCGGGCGGCGGCGGGCTCGGTGTCGAACTCGAGGAGCGAGGTCCAGCGCGCCTCCAGGGAGTCCTGGTTCGCCAGGACGATATTCACGAGCCCCTCCGAGGGCGGATACTCCACCGGCACCTCGAGGGTGGGCGACCAGATCTGGTGGGTCAGGCCGCTCTCGTCCGAGATCGCCGTGGCCAGGGCTCGCAGGTAGACCGTCTGGGGCGCCACGATGAACAGGCTCCGCACGATGGCCGTGTAGTTGCCGTCGGCCATGATCTCGTCGCCGTTGTCCAGGTTGCCGTTGTCCGCCAGGGGACCGAGCCGCACCACGCTGTCGTTCTCCGCGGTGACGCGGTACAGGTCGACGCTGCGCAGCTCGAGGGAGTCGGCCACGACCAGCTCGGAGACGACGCGCAGGTCGGTGATGGAGGCGGTGGTGATGCCCTGGGGGAAGGCCGTGGGACCGCTCGTGAACACCAGGTGCGTGCTGAACACCGGCAGGACGCGGGTCTCCATCCAGGTGTCCAGGTTCTCCTCGTCGGGAGCGGTGGCGATGACCCGGACGGCCAGCAGGACGGTGTCCGGCGCCGCGTAGAGGAGTTCGGGCGTGACGCCGCTGAACACCTTGTCGCCCGCCACCATGTCCGGGCTGCCGGTCTGGCCGTCGTCCAGCAGCTCGGCGAGCTGGGCCACCGACTCGCCGGCCGCGTCGACGCTGTGCAGCGTGACGCTGTCGATCGCGTAGGGCTCGGGCGCATCGAGGCGGATCCGCGCCACGACGCTGGCCGCCTGGTCCACCAGCAGGCTCTGCCGGCTGAGCTGGAGTTCCTGTAGCACGGTGATCTGCGGACCGTCGTCGGTCTCGCCCGGGTTCGTGGGCTGGGGCGGCGTGGTGGGGGTGTCCGAGCATCCGCCGATGCTCAGGGCGATCAGGATCGCCGGAATCAGCATGAGGCGGAACATGGGCTGCGTGCGCACGGCGCGCTCCTCTCGTTGCGATTTGAGGGGTGTCGTCCTTCTGGCTATCGGACGTCCGCACGAGGGGCTTGAGCGCAATGAAAAGGGGGCGCCGAAGCGCCCCCAGCGGGGTTGCGGCGATATGTGCAACTACCTCAGTTTCAATAGTTTGCCACGGTGGCTCGCCGTGCCGTCGGTGACCCGGTAGAGGTAGATTCCCGCGGGCAGCGGCCGGCCGGCCGCGTCGACGCCGTTCCAGCGCAGGATCTGTTCGCCGATGCCGGCGGTCCGGGCGTGGGGCGTGGCCACGCGGCGGCCGGCGACATCGAAGATCTCCAGGCGCAGGTCGGCCGGCTTCGCGAGGGAGAGACGCAGCTCCGCCTGATCCGTGAAGGGGTTGTTCAGGGGCCTGGGCGGAGAGGCGAAGAGTGCGCCCGGGGCGTTCACGAGGTCCATGCCGTAGTCAAAGGTCACGCTGACGGAGTCGTTCGTGGGATCCTGGTCACCGGGCAGGTTCGTGGCGGCCGTGAGGGTGTAGGTGCCCGACTCCGGCGGGAGCCAGGTGTCGACGAACAGCGTGTCCATGGCGACGAAGGGGAGGTCGCGGGCCCAGCCGGCGCCGCCCCAGTCGCCCGTGAGCGTCAGGGGCACGCCGACCTGGGGATTCAGGCCGAAGTTCGTGGAGAGGATCGAGATGTCGATCGGGGTGCCGTGGGGGATGTCGTCGCCGTCGTCCAGCCCAACGAAGCGCAGCACGCCGACGTCGTCGCCCGCCGGATCGCCCATGAGGCGGTCGACGCCGAACTTGCAGAGGTAGTTGGTCACCCAGGTCATGTCCTCGGTCACCGGGTCCATGGTTTCGGCCTGGATGCCGCCGTCGTCGTCAGTGTCGTAGGAGAGCAGCGCGTCGAAGATCGCCTTGGCGTTGCCCGCGTACTGCGGGTCGCCGAGGATGTCGTACACCGCGAAGTGCGCGTTGCCGTAGGCCACGTTCCAGGAGGAGTCCCAGTCGTAGCCGGGCACGCTGTACCAATCTTGCCAGAGGTCGAGGTGCTGGGCGTTGGCGCCGAGCCAGGTGTCCGCGACGAGCGGGTTCGCCGCGAAGTAGGAGTTGCACACGCCCCAGAGGGCGGTGCCGCTGCTCATGGCCCAGTACTCGAGGGTCAGGTTGACGGCGGGGTTCACGTCGAGCCAGTTGAACACGTCGAGGCCCTGGCTCGTGGCCGCCAGCGTATAGGCCG
This sequence comes from uncultured bacterium, assembly GCA_964399495.1. GTDB lineage: Bacteria > Krumholzibacteriota > Krumholzibacteriia > JACNKJ01 > JACNKJ01 > CAYNQX01. Next base: position 148,511 of record CAYNQX010000003.1, on the reverse strand, counting down.
GGTTGCCCACGGCCTCGCCGTAGATGTAGAGGTTGCCCGCCGCCCAGCCCTTGCAGAAGGTGTCGAGGCGCTGGTTCCACATGGTGCCGTCCCAGATGTTCAGCGGATGGTCGACGATGTACTGGGCGCAGGTTTCGGCGTAGGCGTCGTAGCTGTGATCACCGGTGGCGGCTCGGTACATGAGCACGGCGGTGAGTCCCCAGGCGCAGTTGTGGACGCGGTAGTAGTCGTCGCCGAAGCCGCCCTCCTCCTGCCAGGCGGGGAAGTTCGTGCAGTAGATCCACGCGCGGGCCATCTCGTCGTCGTAGTCGCTGCTGCCGGTGACCTGCTTGTAGCGGGCCCAGCACCAGATCGCCTCGAGCGTGTTGTCGGTCTGGATGACGTCGCCCAGGTAGCCGGCCTCGGCCTCGATCTCGCCGCCGTGGTCGGTGGAGTCGGGGTCGTTGAGCTGCCAGATGGCGAGGAACTCGACGATCTGATCGAACTCGCGCAGGTAGTTGAAGGGGGCGAGGCTGGGGGGCATGTCGCGGGTGCCCGCTGGGCCGCCGTCGAAGTGCGGGGACTGCTCCATGTCGGGGTCCGTCGCCGGCACCGTGGCCGCGGCCAGGGTGGGGAGCAGGAGCAGGGCGATGGTGAGCAGGACGATGTGGCGCATGATGACCTCCCGGATGCGCAAGGCGCTCATTTTACCGTATCGATGAGTTTCCAGACAAGGCCGGGGCCTCCTCGGATGGCATGATCCAAGTGCTGAAGGGCCGACGGGAATGAGGTTGACAGGGCTTGATCATAAGTTGATCATCGCTCCGAAGGGGGTGGGATGCGGTTCTTATCTGTTTTGATCGTTCTGGCCGCATCGACGCTCACGGCCTGCAGCGGCGGATATGACCGGGTGACGAGCTACCGCGGAGAGGCCTCCGCTCGTCACGTTTATCCCTTCGAATCCAGGATCGTGATTGGCGAACGCATCGTCGTGGAATTGAAGAGCGGTGTGGAACTCAAGGGTCGGCTCCGCGCGATCGACATGGAGGCGATGGTTATCGACCTGGGAGTACCCAGGCTCAATGGGCCCCAGAACATCCGCCGGATCACCCATGACGAGGTTCAGGCGATCTGGGTGCACCAACCCATTCGGGAGGACGTGTTCGCGATGGGCTCACTCAGTGGCGCGGCGATTTTCGCGCTCATCATCACCCTCCTCATCGTCGGTCGATGATGGGCGCCACCGGAAGGGGAATCCGGGGACGTGGTCTGCGGGCGGGCGCCCTGTTGATGGCGACGGCTCTCCTCCTGTCCGCGTGTTCGAGCAGGAAGGGCGTCGTGCTCCTACCGCCCGATGAACCCGGGGGCAAGCCCGAGTTGATGACCAGCTCTCTCACCCTGGGCAGCCTCGTCCATCTCGAACTGCGCGACGGGCGCCAGATCCATGGCGTCGTCACCGCGCTGGGCAACGAGTACATTGAGCTCCGGAAACCCTACGAGGGTCGACGCCATGGATCCATGGAGTCCGACCGTTTTCTCTGGACCGATATCGTCGAGATGGATGTGCAACGATCCGAAAACACGCAGTTCATACTCGGCATCGGCGTCGGATTCGTGACCGCCGTGATCCTTTCCACTGCTGCGCTTTTGTACCTGCTCTCGGGGGTCAGTTTTCCCTCCAGCTAGAGGATGCGATTGCGAATCGGGGGCACTCCTCTCACCGCCCTCTCTTCAATGGCGACTCCCTCTCGACCTCGGCGGCAGGCACCCCAGAGATGGGCGGAAACCTCAAGCGTCGGCAGGGCTTCTCCCTTGCATCGATTGAATCGTTGAAGCATCCTCCGCCGGACCCTCTTCCGAATCGCGGTACCCATGGGCGAATTCTACGCACTCTCGGCGGCCCTGGTCTGGGCCTTCGCCGTCATCCTGTTCAAGCGCTCCGGCGAGAGCATCGGCGCCTTCGCGCTGAACGTGTTCCGCGTGGGCATCTCGCTGCTGGTCTTCGTTCCGCTGCTCCTGATCACCCGCCAGAAGCTCGTGCTGGACCTGCCCTGGCAGGACTACGCGGTTCTCGCCGCCAGCGGCATCCTGGGCATCGCCCTGGCCGACACCTTCTTCCACGCCGCCCTCAACCGCCTGGGCGCGGGACTCAACGCCATCGTGGATTGCACCTACTCGCCCTTCATCGTGTTCTTCGCCTTCGTCATGCTGGGGGAGCGGCTCAGCGGCTGGCAGCTATTGGGCATGGTGCTCGTGGTGGCGGCGGTGCTGCTGGCCTCGGGGCACAAGCCGCCGGAAGGGCTCACGCGACGCAATCTGCTCACCGGCATCGCCTTCGGCCTGGCGGCCATGGCCACCATGGGCCTCGGCATCGTCTGGGCCAAGCCGGTTCTCGAGCGCACGCCCGTGCTCTGGGCCACCGCGGTGCGACAGGTGGCCACCTTCGCGGTGATGGTGCCGGTGGCGCTGCTGCACCCGGGGCGTCGCCGTATCCTGGGCGTGTTCAAGCCCGCGCCGAGCTGGCGCTTCAGCCTGCCGGGCACGCTGCTCGGCTCCTGCCTCGCGCTGCTGCTCTGGATCGGTGGAATGAAGTACACCCAGGCGGGCGCGGCGGCGATTCTCAATCAAACCGCCACGATCTTCGTGCTCATCAACGCCACGATCTTCCTCAAGGAGCCCTTCACCCGCCGCAAGGCCCTGGCCGCGACGCTGGCGATCGGGGGCATCCTGCTGGTGACGATGGGCTAGTCGCCGCCCCGCGACTGGATCATCAACCCGCCCACGATCAGCACCAGCCCGACATAGGTGCCCGGCCGGATCGCCTCACCCGCCACCAGGGCGATGAACACCAGCGACAGGAAGGGCGCGATGAAGATCAGGTTGGCGATGCGCGCGGCGCTCTCGGCAAGCTTCAGCGCCGACAGCCAGAGCGAGAAAGCGAAGGCCATCTCCACGGCGCCCACGTAGAGGCCGCCCCAGAGCCCGCGCCAGTTCGCGGGCACGAGGCCGTCGCCGAGCAGGCACACCACCAGCACCACGGGAAACCCGGCCGCGAAGTTCAGGAACAGCCCCGCCAGGGGCGGCAACTTGCTTCTGGTGTTGCCGATCCAGTAGAGGGCCCAGAGCAGGGTGGAGCCCAGGGCCAGGGCCACGCCCACGGCGTCGGCGGGGCCGCCCGCGGCTCCCTGACGACTGATCACCACCACCCCGCTGTAGGCCACCAGGCCGGCCAGGAGCAGCCGGGGACGGAACTTCTGACCCAGCAGCGGAATCGCCAGCACGCCGAGGGTTATGGCCCAGGTGAAGTTGAGCGGCTGGGCCACCTGGGCGGGCAGGCGGCGGTAGGCCTCGAAGAGCACCAGGTAGTAGAGAGCGGGATTGATGAGCCCCAGCGCGAGGGCGCGGCGGATCTCCGCGCGCGGGGCCGTCTTCAGCGCGGCCAGGTCGCCCCTGGCTGCCGTCATGAGGCCCAGGATCAGCAGGGCCGAGGCCGACGAATAGAGCAGGAGCTGGGCCGGCGTCTGGTGCGCGAGGCTCAGCTTGAAGGCCGCCGCCACCGTGGACCAGAGCAGCACGGCCCCGAGGCCGAGAAGGGTTGCGCGCCGGGCTGGGTTCATGGATCCTCCTCCCGGATTCCTAGCACGAATCCGGACCGCTGGGAATCCCGGCATTTCGTCTTCCGGCCCCTTGACGGGAGGCTGCCAGCGCATTGTTTCTTACTGGATCCGGAAACCATGGAACCCCAACAGATCCCGAAGGAGGAACTCATGCACATCGTGATCGCGGACGCCTTCGCGCCCGATCTGCCCGCCCGCCTCGAACAGTTCGGCACCGTGAGCGAAGGTCTCGACGAGCTGGCCAATGCCGACGTGCTCCTGATCCGGAGCAAGACCAAGTGCACGCCCGAGTTCCTCGACCAGGCCCCGAACCTGAAGCTGATCATCCGCGGCGGCGTCGGCCTGGACAACGTGGACCGCCCCTACGCCGAGTCCAAGGGTATCCGCGTGCACAACACGCCCAAGGCCTCGGCCATCGCGGTGGCCGAGCTGGCCTTCGCGCTGATGATCGCCGTGCCCAACCACATCGTCCGCGGCCACAACAGCATGGCCGAAGGCGAGTGGATCAAGAAGCAGCTCAAGCGCACCGAGCTCTTCGGCAAGACGCTGGGCCTGGTGGGCATCGGCAACATCGCCACCGAGGTCGCCAAGCGCGGCGCCGCCTTCGGCATGACCGTGAAGGCCTACGACAAGTACGTGAACCAGAGCGATCACGCCGAGATGGTGGGCTCCCTGGAGGAGCTGGTGGACGGCGCCGACTACGTGTCGCTGCACCTGCCCCTCACCGACGAGACGCGCGGTATGATCAACTCCGACATCATCGCCAAGATGAAGGACGGCGCGACCATGGTGAACACGGGCCGCGGCCTCACCGCGGACGCCGACGCCGTCGTGGCCGCCCTCGAGAGCGGCAAGCTCGGCGCCTACGCCACGGATGTCTGGCCCAGCGACCCGCCGGCGCCCGACTACCCGATCCTCAAGGCTCCCAACGTCGTGATGACGCCCCACCTGGGCGCCAGCAGCAAGGAGAACCTCGGCCGCATCGGCGACGAGGTGATGAACCTGATCACCGCATTCCTGGCGGAGGTGAAATCGTGAGCCGCGCACACAACTTCGGAGCGGGTCCCTGCACCCTGCCCCTGTCCGTGCTCGAGCAGGCCGCGGGCGAGTTCGTCGATTTCGGCGGCGAGGGCATGTCTCTCATCGAGATGAGCCACCGCAGCAAGACCTACGACAAGGTCCACATGGAGACCATGGACCTCATGCGCGAGCTGCTCGGCCTGCCCGACGACTACAAGGTCCTGCTGCTCGGCGGCGGCGCCACCATGCAGTTCGGCATGCTGCCCATGAACTTCCTGCCCGACGGCGGCTTCGCCGAATACGTGGTGAGCGGTTCCTGGGGCAAGAAGGCCTTCGCCGACGGCAAGAAGATCGGCGACGCGCGCGCCATCTGGGACGGCGCCGACGATAACTACACCACACTGCCCGACCCGGCGAAGCTGAACGCCGACCCGGGCGCGGCCTACCTGCACATCACCTCCAACGAGACCATCGGCGGCATCCAGTGGAAGGATTTCCCGGACACGGATTCCACGCCGCTGGTCTGCGACACCAGCTCGGACTTCCTGAGCCGGCCGATCCCGGTGGAGAAGTTCGACATGCTCTATGCCGGCGCGCAGAAGAACGCCGGTCCGGCGGGCTCGACCGTGGTGATCATCAAGGAGGAGCTGCTCGAGAAGGTGTGCCGCGAGGTGCCGGCCTATCTCGACTACCGGATCCACGCGAGCAAGGACAGCCTGTACAACACGCCGCCCGTGTTCCCCATCTACATGATGGGCCTCGTGCTGAAGCAGCTGAAGGCCGACGGCGGCCTGGCGGCCGCGCAGGCGAAGGCTGCCGAGCGCGCGGGCATCGTGTACGGCGCCATGGACGCGAGCGGCGGCTACTACCGCTGCCCGATTCCGGCCGAGTACCGCTCGCCGATGAACGTGGTGTTCCGTCTGCCGGACGAGGATCTGGAGAAGCAGTTCATCGCCGAGGCCACGGCCGCGGGCCTGATCGGCCTGAAGGGCCACCGGAGCGTCGGCGGCTGCCGCGCGAGCCTGTACAACGCCATGCCGATCGAGGGCGCCCAGGCGCTCGCCGACTTCATGGGGGAGTTCGCCAAGAAGAACGGGTGACGCTCCACACACCCCTCCTCTGCGCGCTCTCCTTTGCGGGCGCACTTGGACCGGGTGAGGAGCGCGCACCCGGAGGGGTGTGCTCCGCGCAGCGCACGTGAAACGAATTGGCGGGGCGTCCACCCGGGTGGACGCCCCGTTTCGTTTCCCCGTCACGTTCCATTGAGGAGGCAATCATCATGAAGCCGTCGTCCAGGGATGATGTCCGCAGGATGTACGAGGAGACCGCCGACTCCTACGCGGAGATGATGGACTCGGAGATCGATCTGCCCGTGTACGCCGACATCCTGGGGCGCCTGTCCCGGCGCCTGGAGGGCATCGAGGGCGACCTGATCGACACCGCCTGCGGCTCGGGACACATGCTCGCGATGTACCGCGATCGGTACGACGGGAAACGTCCGCTGCTGGGCGTGGATCTCGCTCCGCGAATGGTTGCCATCACCGGGAAGAGGCTAGGCGACCACGGCCGCACGGTCGTCGCCGACATGTGCCGCCTGGGCGAGGTCGCCGACGGCTCCGCCGCAGCCGTCCTGAACTTCTTCGCGCTGCATCATCTGGATTCCGCGGGCGTGGTGGATGCCCTGCGCGAGTGGCATCGCGTGCTGCGGCCCGAGGGTCAGCTGGTCGTGGCGACGTGGGAGGGCGAAGGTCCCATCGACTACGGCGACGCCTCGGACCTCTTCGCCCTCCGCTATCGCGGCGACGAGCTGAAGGCCTGGGCGCGGGACGCCGGCTTCGAGATCACGCGCTGCGCCGTGGAGCCGGTGGAGGACTTTCCCATGAATGTCGTCTACCTCGAAGCCACGAAGCCCTAGTCGGTCGAATCCCAGAGCTCCGCCAGGAACTCCCGGTAGCGCTCCGGCCTGCCTTCCTCCGTCAACGCCCGCCTGTAGCTCTGGATCAGCCAGGGATACATGGGACCGTTTGCGATCAACCCCTCGTAGATCTCGACCGCGCGCGACGGATCCTCCGCGGCGACGTGCATCAGCGCGCCGCGGGCCGCGATGAACGACGGATCCAGCGCGTAGGCCTCCAGGTACCCACGCACCACGGTGTCGTCCGGGCGCATCTCCTCGTGCAGAACGCGGTCGACATCCGCCCTCATGAAGCGCCCCATGGCCTCGCCGTAGGATCCGGCGACGGCCAGCAGGGAATCGCGCGCGACGGCGTCGCCGCCCAGTAGCGTCGCGGGAACGGGCTCGCGCAGGGGGAGCAGTTCCGCCAGCAGGCGCGCGCCGCGGCGCGGGTCGGCGCCGTAGTTGGCGATGGGCGCGCGGAAGAGCAGCCGTGGTTTCAGGTCGAGGTTGCGGGGGCCGTCGCCCGCCCATTCCGCGAGGGCTTCGGCCCCGCAGAGATGGCCGCCCAGCAGGTCCGCGCCGCCGGCCACGAAGCTCGCGGCGAGGCGGTCGGGAGCGAGGCGCCGCATCATCGTCTCGACGTCCGCCGGCGCGCCGCCGGGGACGCGGCCCACCAGGAGCAGGTTGGGCTGGCCGGCGTTGTAGAGCCCCAGCCAGGCGTGGGTGTCGGGAAACACGTCCAGGAATCCGCGCAGGATCAGGCGCAGCCCCTCGACGTCGAGCTGGTAGAGAGGCAGCCACTGGGCGAAACGTCCGCCCGGGGCGAGGGCCTCCGCGCCCGCGGCGAAGTGCTCGCGGGAGTACAGGAAGGCCGCGCCGTCGCGGGCGGGGTGGAACAGGTCGGCGACGATCAGGTCGAAGGCCTCCATCTCGCCGCGGGCCGAAGCGCTCAGCAGGTGGCGGGCATCGCCGGCGCGCAGCTCGACCCGTGGGTCGCGCCAGATCCGTTCGTTCACCTCGTGGAAGCGCGGCAGCAGGTCGAGCACCTCGGGCACCAGCTCCACGCCCAGCACGTGGTCGGCGGGATGGTCCTTCGCCGCGCCGAGTGTGGCGCCCGTGCCGACGCCGAGAAAGAGCAGGCGCTTCGCGTCGGGGGCCAGCAGCAGCGGCAGGTGTCCCATGCGCCGCTCGCCGAAACTCAGCCCGCCGCCCATGGCGTAATGGCGTCCCACCTGGAGGCGCCGCGTCGCCGGCAGTCCCGGCGTCTTCAGCTTCGACTCCGACACCAGCACCGTGCCGTGCAGGCTCTCGCGCATCTCGACGAGGCGCCAGTTTGACGGTGGATCCACCAGCACAAGATTCGAGGGCGTGAGCACGTAGGTCGCCAGCAGCAGGAGGACCGCGGCGCCGAGCGCCAGCGGGCGTCGCCGCGAATGCCAGGCCGCGAGCAGGGCGATCGCGCCGTAGACCACGAGCACGCCGCGCAGCGCGCCGCGATAGCCCCAGGTCGCCAGCGCGCCGGGCCCCAGCAGGAAGGGCGCGATCACCGCGCCCAGCGTGTTGAGGGCGTAGGGACGGCCGACGCCGCCGTCGCGGAAGCGGCTCAGGAGCCGAGCGAACAGCGCGCCCATGACGAGGGTAGCGGGAAGGAAGGCCGCCGCGGCCAGCAGGCCCTCGGCCATCACCCAGCGCGTCGCGGGGGCCGAAGGCTCGACCAGGCGATCGAGGATCCGGCCGCCGCCGGCCATGACGAGACCGGAGAGCCAGGCGGCGGCGAGCATGGCCAGCGCCAGGGGCAGGATGCCGCCGCGATCCTTCTCCAGCCGCGCGGCGAGGAAGCGGCCGTAAAGCGCCGCGCCGAGGGCCGTGCCGAGCAGGTAGATCGCGAGCACGCTCGCGAAGGTGTAGACGGTGCCCTTCATCACCTGACCGAGCACGCGCACGCCCACCAGCTCGAGGCCGATGCCCGCCGCGCCGCCGAGGAAAAGCAGCAGGAGCTCCAAGCTCCCGCCACTCGCGGCGGGGGTCTCGGCTTCCGGCGGCATCACGCGGCCGCGCTCCCAGATCAGGGCGGCGAGACCGGCGGCGATGCCGATCGCGGCAAGCAGGAAGGCGCTGCCGTCCAGGCCCAGCCGGGGTTGCAGCAGATGCACGCATGTGAGCACGCCGAGGGCCGCGCCCGCGGTGTTGAGGGCGTAGAGGGTGCCGACGTTGCGTCCGGCCGCCTCGCTGCGCGCGCGGCGGCGGGCCTCCACCAGGGCCGCCAACGTCGCGCCCATGGGCAGCGTGGCGGGCAGGAGCAGGAGCGTCGCGGCGGGCAGGATCAGGGCGACGCCCGTGTTCATGGGCAGCCACCGGGCCGCCGCCGGCAGCAGCCAGGGGCTGGCCAGGGCGAAGAGGGCCGCGAGGAACTCGAACAGGGCGAAGAGCAGCGCCGGCCGCGCGCTCCGTCGAACCACGCCGTGGAGCAGCGCCGATCCCAGGGCCATGCCGCCGAAGAACGCGGCCAGCACGGCCATGACGGCGAGCATCTCGCTGCCGAGCTGGAGGCCGAGCAGGCGGGTCCAGAGCAGCTCGTAGCCGAGCGCGGCGAAGCCCGAGGCCAGGAAGGCCAGGTCGAGCAGCAGTGGCGATCGGGCTTCGTTGCGCATCCCGGACCGGCTAGCCGAAGGCGGAGCCGCAGCCGGTGAGGCGGCGGAGGATGCCGATCTGGCCCACGTGGTAGGTCTCGTGGGAGATCAGGCCGGGCAGCAGTCGGCCCAGCTTGTCCTTGCGCTCGCTGCCGGGCTGCCAGGGCACCATCTCGTCGAAGCGCATGGGGTCGAGGGCGTCGAGGCCGACCATCATGGCCTCGTAGCTCTCGTCGACGGCCTCCATGAGGCGGGCGTGGGGCAGGCCGTCGGCCTCGGCCGTGATGGTCGGAGTGCCCATGCGGTAGCGATCGGCGGCGTCCAGCACCGGGCCGATGCCGAGGTGGCCGAGGAAGTGGTCGCGGGAGTCGAGGATGTGACCGAGCAGCCAGTGGATCGTGCTGCCCTCCTCTCCGGCCCGACGATAGGTGTCGGCGGGCTCCAGACCTTCGAGGGTCTTGTGCAATACGAACTGGCTGAACTCGAGCTGGATCTTCATCGTTTCGACGTTCATGGGATTCCTCTCTAGAGTTTCGCGACGCGCCGCGCGGCCTCGGCCACGAGGTCGGGACGCTCGGAGGTGAAGCAGAAGCGGGCCCAGCCGTCGTAGGCCGCGCCGAAGTGCTCGCCGGGGCTCACGATGACACCCGCGGCCAGCATCCGTTCGAGTTTCTCCTCCTCGCCGAGGCCGAGCCAGCGATCGCGCAGATCGAGAAACAGGTAGTAGGAGCCGGCGGGGTGGAGGTAGGGCGTCTCGATCACGGCGCGGGCCGCCTCGAGGCCGCCCCGGTAGGTCGCGCGAAGACGGGTGACCAGCTCGTCGTGCCTCGCCAGCGCGCGGATCGCCGCCACCTGGGCCGGCCGGTTGGGCTCGTAGCCCACGCCCACCATGCCGGGGTTGAGGGTGGCGATGACGCCCGCCGCCGCGGTCACGTAGCCCAGCCGCAGGCCCGCCGCGGCGTAGCTCTTGGAGATGCTGAACACGCTCAGCGTGCGCTCATGCATGCCCGGGAGCGCGCCTATACTCTGATACGCGGTGTCGTCCCAGACGAAGTCCTCGTAGGCCTCGTCCGCGAGCACCCAGAGGTCGTGCTTCTTCGCGAACTCGGCGATCTCCCGCAGGTGCTCGCCGGACAGCATGACGCCGCTGGGATTGTTGGGACTGTTGAAGTAGACGGCCCGGCTGCGCGGCCCGAGGTGTTCCTCGAGCCAGGGGGTGATTCCTGCGGTGGGCTCGAGCGCGATGCGGTCGAAGCAGGGGACCTCCACCAGCCGGGTCTTCGCGGAGGCGGCCACCACCTTGAGGATGGTCCATTGCGGCGACAGGGTGATGATCTCATCCCCGGGTTCCATCAGCCGGTTCATCGCCAGGTAGAGCGCGCCGGTGGATCCGTTCGTGATCTGGATCTCCTCGGGGCCCGCCACCGGGATGTCGTTGCGGGCGCGGAGCTTCTCAACTATGCGACGGCGTAGTTCCGGTTCGCCCTGCGTGTTGCCGTAGCGGCTCATGCGCTCGGCCCAGGGTTCGTGCTCGAGGGGCGTCGTCAGCTCCTCGGGCAGGTCGAACCAGGTGTCGCCCACGTGCAGCGCGATGGGGGCGGGATCGAGATTCCCGCCCGCGATGGCGCCGCTGATGCGATTGAAGATCGTGTCCTTGAAGCGGCGATCGGCGAATTCGGTGGGACGTCCCATGCTACTCCGCCAGAAACGCGCAGGCGCGTTCCACGCTCAGTTTCGGGCTCACCTTCACCTGGGCATCGAGCACCTTGCCCTTGTCATCGAAGATCCAGTGCGACCGGATCACGCCCATGTAGACCTTGCCGTAGAGCTTCTTCTCGCCCCAGGCGCCGAGGGCCTCGAGCAGCGTGTGGTCGGGATCGGAGATGAAGTCGAAGGGCAGGTTTTCCTTGTCCTTCCAGCGCGCGAGCTTCTCCGGCGCGTCGGGGCTGATGCCGATGATGCGCAGGCCTTGCTTCATGAAGGGGGCGAGTTCGTCCCGCAGACCGCGGGCCTGGCCCGTTCAGCCGCCGGTCATCGCCTTGGGGAAAGCGAAGAGCAGGGTCTTGGAACCGCGCAGGGTGGTGTGCTTGATGACTTCGCCGTTGTGGTCCGTCAGCTTGAAGGTGGGGAGCTTGTCGCCCTTGGCGAGCATGGGGTCTCCTTTCGATTGAGGCCGCAGTGTAGCGGGGAATGGGAATGAAGACCAGTGCCGGAGGCCGGATGGAGGCCATTCGGGTCATTCGGGAAGCAACATGCGGCACTGACGCCCGTATGGAGTTCGTTGTGATTGTGCGATGTGGGGTGGCTTGAGTGCCGTTGACCACGATCTGATCAAAATGAGATAGTGATGTGCTCAGAAAAAGGCGGACGTAAACCATGAACCTGGCGACGCTGCTCGATCCCTTGGCCCTGGCCATTCTCCTCGTGATGACGGTGCTGTTTCCGTGGCTGGCCGTCATGGATCAC
>CAYNQX010000003.1:124984-136802 GCA_964399495.1 uncultured bacterium | reverse complement strand
TCGATGATCTGGCGGCCATGGTCCCCGGAGATCCGGGAGAGCAGCGCGCCTTCGACCGGCTCTCGATCACGGCGGGTATCTGCGAAGAAGTACTGTATCGGGGGTTCCTGCTCGCCATCCTCGCCGCGGCCGTCGGCACCTGGCCGGCCGTTCTCCTTTCGTCCGTCATCTTCGGGCTCGGTCATCTTTATCAGGGTCGACTCGGATTCCTGAAGACCACGGCCGTCGGCCTCGCTCTCGCGCTTCTCACCGTGTTCAGCGGCTCGTTGATCACGGCCGTCCTCGTTCACATCGTCATGGACCTTACCAGCGGGCGGCTCATGAGAATGGCGATTGAGCTGCCGGCGGAGGACTCGCCTTAGGTCAAGATCATCTCGTTGAAACTCCACCGCAGACTCAGTAGCGATAAGGAAAGACGAACATGGGCAAGATCATCAACTTCGGCGAGACCGTCGAAGGCTTCGATATCCCCGTCCTGAACGAGCGTGAGATTCGAGCGGGGGCTGGCCTCCTGTTCGTGCTCATGCTCGTGGCGATTCTGACCGTGGTTCTCAAGGAGAACTTCACGCTGCTCAAGTACGCGGCGACGATCTTCCTCGTCGACATCCTGATCCGCGTGCTCGTCAATCCGCGCTTCGCGCCGTCGTTGATCCTGGGCCGGTGGATCGTCCGCAATCAAACGCCGGAGTACGTCGGCGCCGCGCAGAAGAAGTTCGCGTGGATCATAGGCATCGTCCTGGCCGGGACCATGTTCGCCCTGCAGGTGGTCGTGAACTCCTTCAGTCCCATCACGGGCATCATCTGCCTGATCTGCCTCATCTTCCTGTTCTTCGAGACCTCCTTCGGCATCTGCATCGGCTGCAAGGTGTACTCGCTGATCTACCGGGACAGGGCGCAGTACTGCCCGGGCGAAGTCTGCGACGTGAAGGCAAGGCAGGATATCCAGAAGACCTCGCCAGCCCAGTGGATCATCGTGTTGGGCTTCGCCGCCTTCATCGTGTTCCTGGCCCTGACCTTTCACGACTTCTTCGTGGATCCGCCCTTCGACCTGTTCGGCCTGACCGAGCAGGCTCAGGCGGACGGGTAGATGCGCGCGGTCACGATCCGGGAGCCCGAGCTCGACGACGCCGTGCGGCTCGCGGCGATGCTGAGCGAGGACGACGTCCTGCGCGGCGAGCTCGGCATGGCGGCGGACGACCGGCCCGACGCGGAGGCGTTCCTGCGCAAGCTGGCGGACTGGTGTCCGCCGCGACGGGCCACGACCTTCGCGATCCTCATGGACGATCGGGCGGTGGGCACCATCTCGCTCAGCCATCACGACCCGGAGGCGCGATCGGCGCGGATCGGCTACTGGGTGGGATCGCGTCACCGCCGGTACGGATGTGCCACCCTGGCCTTCGTTGCCATCCTCGATCGGGCAGCGGAGGAGGGCATAGAGACCGTCTCCGCGACGATTCCGATCGGCAACAAGGCCTCCCGCCGCATGTGGATGCGGATGGCCGGCCACCGGGAGTGGGAACTCCGTATTCCGGATCGGGAACATTGGGAGTTGCGGCGAACATCGAAGCGCGGTAAGTAGAGACGATGATCGATATCATCCTGTATCTGCTCTGCGGCGGCGCGCTCGGCTTCCTGATCGGCCTCACCGGCATCGGCAGCGGCGTCCTGGCCGTGCCCGTCCTCATTCTCGTCGTGGGCCTCGAGCCGATCACGGCCGTGGGCACCGCCAGCCTGTTCGCGGTGCTGACGAAGATCTACGCCGTCTACCGCCACTACCGCCAGGACACGATCAACTGGGGCGTCGGCCTGCGTTTCCTGGCCGCGGCGCTGCCCGGCGTCGTCGCCAGCGCGGTTCTCGTCAAGCTGGGCAAGGCCAACCTGTCGCCGTCCGGAGTGGCCGCGCTTCAGGACGCGATCGGCGTCACCATCCTGATCGTCATCGGCTTCTCCCTGGTCGTGCTGCTCCTCGACGTCACCCGGTTCGGCGGCGGCTTCCTCGCCACCGGCCGGGGCAAGGCGCTGGGCGTCGTGTGCGTCGTCATCGCGGGCGCCGTCATGGGGGCGACGTCGATCGGGGGCATCCTGATCATCCCCTCCCTGCTCCTGTTCTATCGGGAGACGGCCAGGTACGTCGGCACCTCGCTCGTGATCGGCGTGCTCGTGATGCTCGTGATGTCGATCATCTATGCGTTCCTGGGCGGCGGCGAGTCCGGCGACGTGAACCTGAGGGTCGCGGCGATCATGGCCGCCGGATCCTTGATCGGGACTCATCAGGGCAGCGTGCTCTCGAAGCAGTTCGCCCCGAGGCGGCTCCAGTGGGTCGTGTTCGGCGTCGTGCTCATCGCCGTGCTGATGATGATCGTGAATACGGTTCTCTAGGAGGCCGGCCGAGGTTTGCCGAGGGTCGTGGACTTGCCCTGACCGTGCCGGCGAAGGGCGAAAGGCGGGTGTCATGCGCAGGCTTCACTTCGTTGCGATGCTTCTTCTCCTCCTCCTCATTGCTCGGGTCGGAATGGCGGATCCGGCGGACGACTTCCCGTCCCGGCTCACGGCCGCGGCCATGGAGCGACTTTCCCACGAAGTCACCTACGACGGCAGCTACCGCCGTATCGACTATCCCGGCGGCGACGTTCCCGCGGGCGTCGGCGTGTGCACCGACCTGGTGGTGCGCGCCTACCGCGGCGTGGGCATCGACCTGCAGCGGCGCGTTCACGAGGACATGCTTGTCGCCTTCGATGCCTACCCCGCCAACTGGGGCCACCGCCGCCCCGACGCCAACATCGACCATCGCCGCGTGCCGAACCTGCGGGTCTTTCTGACGAGGAAGGGCGCCGAGCTGCCCGCGTCGGAGAGCGCGGCGGACTATCGCCCCGGTGACCTGGTCACCTGGATGCTGCCCGGGAACAGGCCGCACATCGGCATCGTCTCCGATCGCTTCTCCCGGGACGGTCATCGTCCCCTGATCGTGCACAACATCGGGGCCGGACCGGCCCTGGACGACATGCTGTTCCGCTTCACGATCACCGGGCATTACCGCTATTCGGGCGAGGAGGGGTGAGTCGCGATGAGCAAGCTCAAACGGGTTCTGGCCATCATCGCAGTCCTGCTCATTTTCGTTGTCCTGGTGGTGGGGGCCCTGGTCACGCAGCCCGTGCTGCCCGGGAAGCGCTCGGAAACCCTCGTCGACGTATCTCCCGATAAGCTCGAGCGGCATGTGCGCGTGCTGTCGGAGGAACTCGTGCCCAGGGACCACACCCATCCGGAAAACCTGGACCGAGCCGCGGCCTACATCCGTTCGGAGTTCGCGCGCGCGAACGGCAGCATCGAGGAACAGGTCTATACGGTCGAAGGCGTCGAGTACCGCAACGTCATCCTTCGCCTCGGCCCGACAAGCGGCGAGCGCATCGTCGTCGGCGCCCACTATGACGCCTACGACGAACTGCCCGGCGCGGACGACAACGCCAGCGGCGTGGCCGGTCTCATCGAACTCGCGCAGCTCCTCGACGGCGCGGAGCTGTCGATCCCCGTCGAACTCGTGGCCTACTCGCTCGAGGAGCCGCCCTTCTTCCGCACCGAAAACATGGGCAGCGCGGTTCACGCCCGGAGTCTGCGCGAGCAGGGCGTCGAGGTTCGCGCGATGGTCTCCCTGGAGATGATCGGCTACTTCAGCGACGAGCCGGGCAGCCAGCACTTCCCCCTGTCGATCCTGAAGTTCATCTACCCGACCGAGGGGAACTGGCTGGGCATCGTCGGCGACATGGGGTCGGGCGGAGACGTTCGGCGCATGAAGAAGGCGCTGCGGAGCGCGGCCAGGTTGCCGGTGCACTCCATCAACGCGCCGCCGAAGCTGGTCGTGGGCGTCGACTGGTCGGATCATCTGAACTACCGCGACAACGGCTATCCCGGAGTCATGCTCACGGACACGGCGCACCTGAGGAACCGCAACTACCATACGGCGGACGACACGGCCGACCGTCTCGACTACGAGCGCATGGCGCGGGTGGTCGAGGCCGTGTATGTCGCGGTTCTGGAGCTGGCGCGGGATTGACGGCCGCGGCCGCCGAGGCAGCGGCGGCGAATCACTTCATCATCACCATGGACCTGACCTACAGGTGACCGTCGGCTTTCTACGTGTAGACGCCGCCTACGATGATCCCACGATGGCGTTGCTGATGGCCTCGAGAAGCTCATCCGCGGAGATCGGCTTCTGCAGGCAGGCCGTGATTCCGGCGTCACGGAATCGCTCGACGACCTCGTGTTCGCTGAAGCCGCTCATCATCACGATCGGCAGATCCTCCCGCAGTGCATGCATGGTCTGCTGCACCTCTTCGCCGGTGAGCTTGGGCATGCTGAAGTCCAGCAACACGCAGTCGATGGTTTCGCGGTGTTCGGTGAAGAGATCCACCGCCTCCTGCCCGTCCGCCGCCTCGAGGACCTCGAAGCCGGCATGCCTGAGCCTGCGCGAGAAGACATCGCGAAGGGGAGCCTCATCTTCGGCGATGAGGATCCGCTTGTGCCCGACCGCGGGGATCGAGGGTGCGGCCACCTGTTCGGCGACGCGGGCCTGTTGCACCGTCGGTATCGCCACGGTGAAAATCGTCCCCCTGCCGACCTTGCTGTCGATCTGGATCGCCCCGCCGTGCTTGTTGATGATGCCCTTCACCGCCGAGAGCCCGAGGCCGTGGCCCGTGATCTTGGTCGTGAAGAAGGGATCGAAGATCCGCTCCACCGTGCGCGCGTCCATGCCGGGTCCGTCATCGCTCACGATCAGACGGACATATTCACCGGGCGCGAGATCGGACTGAGGGTTGAGGTAGTTCAGCTCACTGTCGTCGTAACGGGTGAGCTCCGACTTCACCACGATACGACCCTCGTTCTCGCCGATCGCCTCGGCGGCGTTGGTGACGAGGTTCATGATTACCTGGAGGAGCTGATTCTCGTCGCCCTCCACGAATATCGGCTGATCGAGGAGCGCGTACTCGATGGAGGTCTTCTTTGATATCGCGGCCTGGACGAGATTGCCCAGCTCTTGAACCAGCCCTCCGATTTCGAAACGCGTGTTCTTCAGCGATCCTCGGCCCGCGTAGGCGAGCATCTGCTGGGAAAGTCGTCCGGCGCGTTTGCTCGCCTCCATGATGTTGTCCAGCACTTCCCGGAGTTCGGAGTTTTCCGGGAGGAGCGTGCATCCGAGTTCGGCGTTGGCGAGAACCGTGGACAGGATGTTGTTGAAATCGTGGGCGACGCCGCCGGCGAGCACGCCCAGGGCTTCCATCTTGGCCGCCTGTCTGAGCTGCTCCTCCAGTTCCAGTTCGCGACGCCGCTTGGCGCGCAGGGCCTCCTCGGCCCGACCGCGTTCTACCGCCAGGCCGGTCAGACGCGCCACCGCCTTCAGGCGCCCGAGCAGTTCCGCATCCGGGGCCCGGGGCACCGGCGAATACAGCGCCAGAGCTCCCAGCACGTCTCCCGTCCGGCTGGCGAACGGGTGCGACCAGCAGGCCGCCACGCCCGCCTCTTTCGCCAGTTCGGCGAATGGGGCCCAGAGTGGATCCGCCTGGATATCTTCCACGATCACCGGGACGTTCCAGTAGATGGCGGTTCCGCAGGATCCGACCGTCGGTCCGATGGCGAAGCCGTCGATGGCGGCGTTGTAGTTTTCGGGTAGGCTCGGGCCCGCGCCGCGCACGAAACGGCCGTCGGCGACGAGCAGTATCGAGCACTTGAAACCGGGATTCTGGTCTTCCACGATTCGTGCGATCGTGTGAAGCGTGCCGCTGACCGTGGCCTCGTCCTCGATGTCGTCGAGGCCTTTGGGAACTTTGGTTTCCTCGGCTTCCTCGGCATCCAGCGAACGGGCGAGGAGCACGGTGTCACCGTCTCGCTCGACCACTCGGACCACCAGCGTCAGGGGGTCGCCCTCACGGGTCCGGTGCCCGATCCGGCAACTGGCAAGGTCGCCAGCGAGGGTCGCCTTCGCGACTTCGATGTCGACCGGTTCGATCCAGTGGAGAAACGATTCGTCGGCCAGCTCCGCCTCGCTGAAGCCCACCCTGGCCCGGAACGACGCGTTGGCACGGATGAATCCTCCCGACGCCTCGCTTCGAATGAGCATCGGGGGGTCTGCGATTGCGTTGTCGGCACTCAAGTTGCCCCCGACGGGATCGTTCTTGATCACGGATCCCCTCCTTCTGGGGAGGTGGAATCGACTGCACTCAGCATCGGCTGATCCAGGTAGATACTTGAGGCGGTACATGCTTTCCGGCGGAAATAGTACACTATAGACGCGTGTCAGTGCACGCTCGCTCAGTGGCCCGCCTCAACGAGCGGCAGCGGGTCCACCAGCTGTCCCTGCAGGCTCAGCCCCCAGTGCAGATGCGGCCCGGTCACCCGCCCGCTGTCGCCAACGGTGCCGACGATCTGCCCCCGCACCACCCGCTGTCCCGGCGTCACCCGGAACTCGGTGAGATGGAAGTACATGCTCACGATTCCCTCGCCGTGGTCCACGTAGACGGAGCGCCCTGCGAAGAAGTGATCGTCGGCCAGCAGCACGGTGCCGCCGGCGCAGGCGAGCACCGGCGTGCCGCGTTCGCCGGCCAGGTCGACGCCCGAGTGAGGGTTTTTGGGCGTGCCGTTGAAGAAGCGGCGCAGGCCGAAATCGCTGGTGACGCGCCCGCCGACCGGTCTCGCGAGGGGCAGGAGCCAGGTGCCTGAGGGGCTCATGGCAGCGGTCGCGGCCCGCACCGCGGCGCGCTCCCGCTCGTGGCGGGCGAGTTCCTCGGCGTCGAGTTCGTCGAACTTGCGGTCCACCGTCAGATGCTGCTCCGGATAGTTTCGCGGTCCGCGCCGAACGCGCCGAACGCCGATCTCCTCCACGCCACCGCTCCAGGCGGAGACCCGCAGGGTCCAGGCTTCGCCGTCGAGACGCTCGCGCATCCCCACGCCAAGGAGCAACTGCGCACGCAGGCCGTCCTCGGTGGGGTGAAGTTTCGGTCGGATCGCACGCTCCAGCCACCCCACGCGCACGGAGTCGGTGCCGGTGTCGGCATGTACCGTCAGCATGAAGGCGGTGCCCTCGGGGACGTGCTCGGGGCAGTCCAGCTCCAGTCCGGCCCACGCCGGGCCAGCCGTGAGGATTGACGATGTAAGGATCGCGATGGAAACCAAGCCGCGCATGACGCCTCCCTGCGTTCAGCCGCCGCCCATGCTAGGGGCTCGTGAGCCGACCCGCAAGCCTCAGGATCTCGTGGCGCGCCAACCGTGCCTGGTAGCGCGCGCCGATCTCCGCGGCCTTCGCCTGGGTGAGGGCGAGCTGGGCGTCGCGGTAGTCGAGCGACGTCGTGGCTCCGGCGAGGTAGCGCTCTTCCTCGAGTTCGAGCCTCAGCGTGGCCGCCTCGACGTTCTGCGCCTCCAGTTCCGCCAGAGCCTGTCGACGGTCCCAGACGGCAAGCGCCTCCTGCAGCTCCGAATCCAGCGTGTTCTCCGTTTCCGACAGCGAGATTTCCGCCTGACGCAGGGCCGCCCGCCGCTTCTGGAGCGAGAGACGCCGTCGGTCGCCGTCGAAGAGGGCGTAGTTCAGCGAGAGGCCCAGGCTCAGGTCGCGGCTCTCCGATTCCATGGCCGAGGGTTCCATGCTCGTGTCGCGCCACTGCCAGCCGGCGTTCGCGTTCAGGCTGGGCCACAGGTCCGAGCGGGCGCTCTGCACGTCGCGCTCGGCCAGGCGGGTGTCGAGGTTCGCCGTGGCCAGGCCCACGTTGGTGCTGCGCGCGATGGCCAGAAGGGTGTCGGGATCCTCGTTCATCGGCGGCAGGGGAATCTCCGTCTGCACCTCCAGTGCCTCGCCCGGCGCGAGACCGAGCATGAGGCGCAGGTCGCGCCGTGCTTCGCCCAGCGCGATCTCCTGGGCGAGGTAGGAGGAGAGATCGCTGTTGTAGGCGGTCTGCGCGCTGAGGAACTGCGCCTTGGAGAGAGCGCCCAGATCGCGTCGCATCTGCTCCCTTGCCAGCCGGTCGGCGGAGAGGTCGCGATTCTCTCGCATCACCGCCATGAGCAGCTCGTTGCGCACCAGGTCGTAGTAGGCGCGGTGGAAGGCCGTGACGCGCGACTCGATGAGCTCGCGGGAGCGAAGGTGGCCGAGGTCGGCCAGCTCGTGGTATCGCGAGTGCTCCACGAACATCGACATGCCGTCGAAGAGGGTCCAGCGCAGGTCTACGTCCGCGCCGAGGGCGCGGGTCTCGTAGTCGCTGCTCACGCTCTCCTCGATCGTGGTGCCGTCGACGTTCTGCCACGAGCCGCCCAGGTCGATGCGGGGCAGGAAGGCGCTCTTGGCGTAGCCGCGCTGGATCTCCGCCTCTGCGGCGATCTCCCGCGCCCGTCGCATGCCGAAATCGCGTTCCATGGCGATCTCCAGGGCCGCCTCGTAGTCGAATACCTCGGCGGCGGCGGGACCGGCGATCATGCCGATGATCAGGAGCGCGGGCAGCAGCCGGAGGGTCCATGGGGTCGTCATTCTACTCTCCACTCAGTCGATGGTCGGCATGTTCAGTTCGCGAACGGCGGGCTCCACCGATTCCGGCGTGGCCTCCCGGTCGCCGCGCACGCTGCGCGCCCAGAAGAGCCGCAACCGGTTGAACACGAGGAAGCTCGCCGGCAGGATGATCAGCAGGATGAAGGTGCCGAAGAGCAGGCCGTAGGCCACCGATACCCCCATGGGAATCAGGAACTGCGCCTGCCGGCTCTTTTCGATCATCAGGGGCGCCAGGCCCAGCGCGGTGGTGAGCGTGGTGAGCAGGATCGGCCGCAGCCTGCCGAGGCCCGCGTAGAACACGGCGTCGTAGGTGCTCTTTCCGTCGCGCAGGAAGCGGTTGATCTGGTCCACGAAGACGATGCTGTCGTTGATGATGATGCCGGAGAGCGCGATCACGCCGTAGAGCGACAGGATGTTGAGCTGAATGCCCTGGATCCCGTGCCCCCAGATCGCCCCCAGAATACCGATGGGAATCAATGAGAAGATCAGCCCCGCCTGCGCGTAGCTGCGGAACACGAGCACCACCAGGGTGAACATGCCCAGCAGCGCCAGCGGGAAGGCCTTCTTCATGGAGGCGGCTTCCTTCGCGCGATGGCGCGACTGCCCCTCGAAGTTGTAGCTCACGCCCTGGGTCTGGGCGAGGATGGCGGGCATCACCTCGGTGTCGATCGCGGCGATGATGGGCGGCAGGTCGTCGGTGACATCGGTTTGCGCCGCCTCCACGCGGATCTCCTGCAGGCGATCCACGCGATGGATCGCCGCCACGCCCCGGGAGATGCTGTACTCGGCCAGTTCGCCGAAGGGGTACTCGCCTCCGTCCCGCGTACGGATGCGCATGGCGTCCAGGAAGCCCAGCGCGCTGCGATCCTCGGGACGGTAGCGCAGCCACACGCGGATCTCGTCGCGGCCGCGCTGGATCCGCTGGATCTCCTGGCCGAAGAAACCCTGGCGCACCTGGCCGGCCACGTCACGCAGGCTCAGACCCAGCGTGTGCGCGAGGGGCTTGAGCCGGATATCCAGCTCGCGCCGTCCGGCCGCCTCGGTGTCCGTGACGTCCTTGAGCGTGTCGAACTGTTCCAGCTCGGCCACCAGCAGGTCGCGGGCGCGGGCGAGCTGGTCGCCGTCGCGACCGAGCAGGCTCACGCTGATCGGCTTGCCGAAGTGCCCCTGTCGTCCGTAGCTGATGCGCCGCGCCTCCGCCACCGGCCCAACGGCCTGGCGGATACGGTTCGCTATCTTGAAGCTCTCCATGTCGCGCTGCTCGCCGTCCAGCAGCATCAGGGTGAGCATGCCGGCATGGCTGCCCGCGTCACCGATCGCGTTGGTGCCGAGGGTGCGGCGGATGCCCTCGATCACGTCGCGTCCGTCGGCGCGCTTCTCGCGGATCTCGTCGTTGATCCGCCAGCACACGTCCTCGATGCGCGCGAGCACCCGCTCGGTGTCCGCCTCCTGCCGGCCCACGGTGAGGCTCACGTTTACGGGAATCGTGTCGCCGTCGATGAAGGGGAAGAAGGTGGCACCGATGACCCCGCCCTTCAGCAGGCCGATGGTAATCAACACCGCGCCGATCGGCAGCGTGAGCGTGGCCCACTTGTAGCGCAGGGCGATGCGCAGGACGCCGGCGTAGAACCTGTGGGTGAGCCAGCCGATGAAGGCCTCGATCTTCTTGCGCAGGGCGGGCGTGGGCCGCGAGTGGTCGAGGGCCTTCGAGTGGGCCAGGTGGGAGGGCAGGATGAAGAACGCCTCGCCCAGGCTCACCAGCAGCGAGGCGCCCACCACCAGCGCCACCTGCCAGATGAACTTGCCCATCATGCCGTCGAGGAAGAAGAAGGGCATGAAGGCGATCACGGTGGTGAGCACGGAGGTGGTGACCGGCGCGATCACCTCCATGGTGCCGTCCACCGCAGCCTTCATGGGTGGTACGCCGCGCTCCGTGTGGGCGTAGATGTTCTCGCCCACCACGATGGCGTCGTCCACCAGGATACCCACCACGACGATCATGCCGAAGAGCGAGATCACGTTGATGGTGATGCCCCAGAAGTAGGCCACCACGAACATGCCGGCGAAGGAGAAGGGGATACTCAGCGCCGCCCAGAACGAGACGCGCAACTTCAGGAAGAAGCCGAGCGCCGCCACGACCAGCAGCAGACCGAAGAAGCCGTTCTTGAGCAGCAGACCGAGACGCTGGCGCAGGGGCACGGTGCGGTCGTCCTGGACGAGAGCTTCGAGTCGCATCCCGTGGGTCTCGTTGAACTCCGCCACCAGTATCTTGGTGCGCTCGGCGATGGCGATGATGTCCTCGCCATCGGCCTGGTCGATGTTCAGGGTGACGGCGTTGCGCGTGTTGAAGCGGATGCGGTCGGGCACGTCCTCCCACTGCTCGCGCACCTCGGCCACGTCGCGCAGGAAGACGGCCGTGCCGTCGGGGTTGGCACGCACGGGGATGTCGAGCAGGCCCTCTGCGCGATAGTCGCGGCCCCAGGCGCGGATCAGGATCTCCTCGCTCGCCGTGTCCAGCTTGCCGCCCGAGATGTTCACGTTCGCCTCGCGCACGGCCGCCGCGATCTCGTCGAAGGTCAGGCTGAACCGGCGCAGAGCGGCCTCGGAAACCTCGATGGAGAACTCGAGTCTGGGCAGACCGGTGATATCCACCTGGGAGATCTCCTCGGTGGCCAGCAGGCGGTCGCGAAAGTCGTCGGCGATTCGCTTCAGGTTGTAGAGGTCGGCCTCGCCGTGCAGCAGCACGGACAGCGCGCGTTCCCGGAACTTGCGCTCGAAGATCACCGGTTTCTCCGCGTCGCCCGGGAAGGAGCCGATGCGGTCCACCGCGCTTTTCACGTCCGCGAGCATGCGGTCCATGTCGGTGCCGCGCATCGCCTCGAGGGTCACGGTGCCCACGCTCTCGCGGGAGGTGGAGGTGATGCGTTCCACGCCCTCCACGCCGTCGAGCTCCTCCTCGATTTTCAGCACCACGCTCTCGGCGACCTCGGCCGGGCTGGCGCCCGGATAGACCACCCGCACCAGGATCGTGCTGGGCTCGATCTCCGGGAAGAACGAGTAGCGCATCTGGCTCAGGGCGATGAGCCCGAAGCCGAACACGGACACCATGAACACGGTCACCCAGACCCGCGTCCGGACGAAATAAGCGACGATGCGGCGCATCAGTGCTCACCTCCGACCCGGGCGCCGCGCGGTACGGCGGGCATACCCTCGGTGACGCCCTGGAGCGGCTCCACGACGATCGTATCGCCGGCGGCCAGGCCCGCGTTCACGATCACCGTCGCATCCTCGCCGCGC